>NZ_JBEXYE010000002.1:0-594430 GCF_040630785.1 Nocardia sp. NPDC005746 | reverse complement strand
GAATTCGGCTGTGAGGGACTCGAAGTCGACGACCACTCGTGGATCGCGCGGGAATCCACCGCGGTCAGCCTGTGGGGCCACGACTTCACCGTCGGCTACTAGCGACAGACGGGCTGCGCCCGGCAGAAATGGAGTTCTCAACGGGGCGCAGCCGGTTCTCATCCGGTCCGGACCCGGTCCCGTCGGCCAAACCACCGCCGTCGGCTGGGAAGCCGCCACCGTTGCCACCCCACCCGGGGCTATCGGGCCAGCCGCTTCCCCTGCTGCGCCACCCGCGTCATAACCCACCCCGGCGTAACCGGCCCCGCCGTAACCGCCGCTGGGATCACCCGGCGGCTCATTGTGGTGATAGCGGGCGCCTGCGGTCAGGACCGCGCGCCTGGATGGCGGGTGTCAGAGTGCTCGCAGCCGGTGCCGACCGCGTGGCGGTGTCTGCGCTGCGAGGGCCGGGATCTGGTCGGTGGGGTCATCGAGCAGCCGGTGCAGCCGCGCACAAAACGCGTCGACCGAACCGTAGCGGGTGAGGATCTCCCCGATCAGCTGCCGCACTTCTGCGGTGATCAGCCCCGCGGGTACCTCGCCGAATACCTGATCCATTCCGCCTCCGCCCGAGAAACCACTGATCGTTGTGCGTGCCCCATCGTGAGCACGGGACTTCCCGATCCTGCGAACTGGAGGCAATCCGATCTTTACGGATCGCTTCCGCGTGCCAGAAGGTGCGAAACACGCCGGTCAGACTAGCTCGACGGGCCCGATTCGTCATCGCAACTGACATGACCGATTGTGCCGAATTTCCGAGACAGCGAACCTGCAGAGACCCTGAGCTGGACCTTCCGCGAGCGACCGTCGCTATGAGCTTTCGACCACGATCGCTCAGCCCGGATTCGGCCCCGGGACGAGGGCGAACCTCCATTTCCCTGCCCGTCAGTTCGGGCGGGCCCGGGCCTCACGCAGATACGTCAGATCACCGTCCTGATCTTCGTGGTCGTTGCCCAGCGGCGCCCGCTTGCGCCACTCGAACACCGCGACCATCACCTGCCGGTCGATCTCCCATGGCTCTTTGCCGTGGTGTTCGTTCGTGAAGAACGACAGCGACCGCGTCCCGACAGCGGCAGTCAGATATCTCGGTCCGGTCGACTCCGATCTGCCGGGCCATGTACTCGATCGCGTCGTCGTGGATCTCCGACCGCCCGCGTGGGAACCGGCCCTTCTCGGTGTAGAACCGCAGCATCAGCGCAAGCCCGATCTTCGCCGCGCCCCGCTCGATGGCAACCAGCTCCGGCTCCTTGCCGATCAGCGCCCACCGGTCGATCAGCTCATCCTGGTCGAGCTCCCTCATCACGCGCGAAAACTACGCCGCGCCAACCTCCCTCAACCGGGTTTCGGGAGCGTTCGTGTACCGGGTGACACGATCGTTAACGGCAGCCCTACACCCGGTCCCGGAACGCTTCAAGGTTTTCCATCAGGAAGGATTCCAATGTGCGAGGAGGCTTTCCGAGGATGCGGGCGACGGTGTCGGTCGGGCGTTCTGGATGAGTGATGGCCAGCCGCTGGATTTCCATGATGTGGTTGGCCAGCCAGCCCGGCAGGCCGGATTGTTCGATGAGGTGCTCGCGAAAGTCGGCAGGTGGTAGATCGATATAGCGGATCGGAGTGTGGAGCATGGCGCTCAACAAGGCCGTCAACTCTGGGTAGCTGTAGGCTTTTGCGCCGGTGAGAGTGTATGTGCCCCCTGCTATTTCGGTTCGTGTATGCGCGGCAGCCGCGACATCGGCGATATCGCGGCAGTCGATGTAGTTGCACGCGGCCTCGCCCATGGTCCCGACGACGGCGCCCTTCGTCGCCACATCCGGACCGAGCAAGAGCAACTTCTGCGTGAACGCGTAAGGGCGCAACACAGTGTGCGTGATGCCGGAGGCTCGCAGCACCTCCTCGATTGCGTAATGCCACCGCGCGATGGCCACCGGTGAGTCCGGAGCGGCCGTCGGCACCGAGAGTTTGACCACGTGCTCGATACCGCATTCGGCGGCGGTATCGATTGCGCAAGTTTCGAGTTCGACCTGCGCCGGGCCGTTGGTCATGGCGAGGAAGAGTTGTGTGGCACCTTCGAACGCGGCCCGCAGCGTGGCCGGGTCCGCCGCGTCGGCATACCGGATCTCGACATCGGTAGGCGAATACGGCATGGCGCGCAGCCGTTCTGGATATCGGCTCAATGCCCGGCACGGCATCCCGAGCTCGAGCAGACGCGTAAGGAGCGCATTGCCGGTCGCGCCGGTGGCTCCCATTATGGCGATCATCCATGTGCCTTTCGTTGGATCGAGCACCAGCGCCAGGTGATGATCGTGGCGGCCAGTGCGGCGGCGATCGGAAAGTCGATGCGAATGCGATCGGCGAAAAACGTCGTAGCGGTGAGGAGTTGGGCAGTTAGCGCGGCCAGCGCGGTCGCGCCGAGCCCGAATCCAGCCGCGAGCGCGACAGACGCCGCACGACCCAGCCGAATAGCCCGGATCCCGCCCTGCCGCAACCACATTCCGAGTAGGAAGGCGACAAGCGCGGATGTGCCTGCGATCGAGGTCATCGCGGCGCACAGCAGATCCGCCTGCCCGGTGACCACTCCGCCCGCGCCTGCGCAGACTGCCGGGGCGACATAGGCAAACACGGCCTCTCGCCACACTACGAATCGCGCACTGGCGGTCGCTAGATTCATCTAATTAGCTCCCTAACTATATGGCCATGGAGAGAAATCGATGGTTGACGTTGTCCAGTCAGTCCGCAGTGAGCGCGCCCACGCCCTGACTGATGCGTTCGAGCAAGTCGAGGAAGACCGTGCGCTCCCTGCGGGTCAACGTGCTGACCATCGACTGCAAACGGCCGAAATGCTCGGGCGCCATATCGCGCAGCTTCTGCGCGCCGCGCGCGGTGAGTACCACCATCACGGCGCGACCATCTTCGGCCGAAGCGCGCCGGCACACCAGCCCCTGCTGTTCCAGGCCGTCGATCAGCCCGGTTACCGTTGCGCGCGTTACTCCGAGGCCGACTGCCAGCTGCGAAGGCGACTTCTCCCCGCCCGCGTCCTCAAGGTCGGCGAGCAGTCGATAACGTCCGGTGGACAGCCCGAACCGCGCGAAGTGCGTCTCTGCCGCCTGACCGAGCTTCGCTCCGGCGGCCAGCAGTCGCACCGCGACGAGCACCGCCTGCGGATCGACTTCCGATTCCAAGCCGTAGCGCCGGATCTGCGACCGCGCCTGCCCAAGAGTGGGAACTTCCAGGGCTTCCGGATCCGTTGTCATAAAATTAATATGGCACCTAACTAATTAGTCGTCAACGTCGCTCCGATCACGTCACAACGGGTGCCGTGCGGACGTTCTGGAAGGTTCGATCATCATGTCTCCACGGCTGACCGGCGTGCACCACCTGAAGTTCCCGTTTTCCGACCCGTCAGCGAGCATCGCTTGGTTCGAGGCGACACTTGGGACACGGATCGAGAAATACGACCACCGCCATCCCGACAACCCCCTTGTACAGCGTCATCCTGATGCTGCCCGGCGTGCCGATCCCCGTGAAGTTACGCGTGGGTCCTGCCGTAGCCTCCGCGACCGCCGGCTGGAGGCGTGGGTCGGCGCTGTCGGCCGTGCGCGACTTGCGGGCTCCGGCGATGGTGGTCACCTTCTTCGACGCTGGGGCCACCATCGGCACCGGCACGGTGGGTGGCGACCCGAACGGGTGGGGTCAGGCGAAGGTGTCGTGGATCCCGAAAACTGCTGGGCAGCACCTTCTTACCGCGAGGGTCGAGAGCCGTAGCGGTTCGATCCCCGTGGAGCCGTTGACCGTGCAGGTCCGCGCGGCCACGAGTACGGGTGAGCTCGGATTCCTATGAGCATCCGCTCATGGCGCACCTTTAGGTCAAGACGTCGATGTGGTCGCGGGGTTAGCCTTGGAGATGGGTCTGGGATGTGGGGGCCGGTGTGTGGGTTGGAAGCAGTCGCGCTGGAGTCGGTAGTGTTCCCGATTGCCTTCCCGGGCTTGTTAATTCGCGGCGGCGTTGGTGGGTGCGCATCCGGACGTAGACAGGCTGGACAACCGTCGTCTCAGTGCGCGAGTGCTTCCTTCGAGGTCTTGCCGGTTGAGCGTTTGTGGTCGTAGTAGACGCGCCCGCGGTGGGATGGCGTAGTTGGACGATGGCCATGATGTGCAGCGGTGGCGGTGACTTGTGTCAGCAGTGCGCGCGCCTGCATGGCGGACAAGAATGTTTGGCGCCGCCGGGCGGCAGGTCCAGCATCAGCGGGTGGGCACGGTTGACCGTTTGGGTGCGCAACCGGCCGAGTTCGTCGCGCCGGTTGGTGAGCGGCCCGAGGGCGAGGAGTTCGGGGTCGGCGTGGGCGCGGCGAAGATTGGGTGCGTGCACCGCGGCGATCGCGACCGAGTGGGCGTCGACGGCGTCGGTTCTGCTGCCATTGCCGGTGGCGAAGACCCGAACTTGTCTGCATGAGGCGCCAGCCGGACCGGTGCTGATATCGGCGTTGATCCCATAAGAACCTGGCTCGCGCCGCACCAGCGAGCCGGTATCGCGGTGCTGTGTGACGCGCCGGCTCGGCAGGGCGTGGGTGGTCAGGCCATCCATTATGCGGCCTCGACGGGTGGCAGGGCTTTGCTGTGTAGCTGGGACAGGATTCGTGTCAGCATCCGCGAGACGTGCATCTGGGAAACCCCGAGCTCGCGGGCGATCTGAGCTTGGGTGTGGTTGTGGCCGTAACGCAGGGTCAGCACCGCCCTGTCGCGGGTGGGCATCGCAGCCAGCAGCGGGCCGACGGTGAGCGAATCCTCGATCAACCCGTATCCGGGATCGGTTCGACCCAGCGAGGTGATCGGCGAAGATGGGGCCTGGTCATCCTCGGCGGGCTCGGAGGTGTCGAGAGAATCGGCGCGATAGGCGTTGTTGGCGATCAGTGCCTGGGTGATCTCGGCCGGGTCGAGCCGTAAATGCTCGGCGAGCTCGCGGGCGGTTGGGTTGCGGCCCAGTCGTTGGAACAGCTGCGGGATCGCGACACTCACGCGCTGCTGGGTGTCCTTGACAGCGCGGGGCACCCGCACCGCCCAGGTGCTGTCACGGAAATACCGTTTGACCTCGCCCATGATGGTGGGGACCGCAAACCCGATGAACGTCGCGCCGCGGCCGGGATCGAAGCGGTCGACCGCCAACACCACCCCAAGAGCAGCGACCTGGGCCAGGTCCTCGTACTCCACTCCGCGCCCGGTATAGCGGCGTGCGATGTGCTCGCCCATCGGCATCGCCAGGGCGATGATCTCCTCACGCAGGCGGATCCGGTCCGCGGTGCCCGCCTGCATGCCCGCGAGCTTGTCGAACCAGGGTTCGAGGTTGTCGTAGGAATCGCTGCTCGACGCTGAGCGTTTCGTGTTATCGGTACGTATCGTGTCGTCAATAGCCATATTGAATTCCATCGAAAGAGACGCGCCCAAAGGGCCGTAAATATCTTTTACCCACGTCTAAATGATTCGAAACCGAAATACTGAAATACTCACAACAGCACAGCCTCTGGAGGTTGCGTCTGTACTGATTTTGACCGCTCTACCAGGTGATATACCGCAATTTCTCAGATGGGAGCCGAATCACGGTTTAATAAAGGACCCGGCTGGGTACTTCATGTGTCATGATCATCAACTCACGTAATCGGACCTCGAATACGACGAGCGCGGATCACACCGGCACGGCGCTGGCAGCGGTAGCGTGCGCGGTCTTCTTCCTGGGCTTGACCGTGCTGACACGCTCGCTGCCAACCGCTGTCGTGGCGACCGCAGTCCTGGTGGCGGGCTGGGTGACGACACTGAAAATGCTCGCCGTTCCCCACCACTACTAGGCGGTCACCCGAGACCGCTGCCCGGAAAGCCGGCACGTGATGCAGGGATCGATGCGGTTGCGGCGTGGGAGAGCAGGTTCCGTCCCTGAACCATGGTTTCGAGACAGTCGAGACTGATGGTTCTGTCCGCCGTCACTACCCCGTATGCCTCGAGGCCCCGCACGTCGGAAAACGGGTCCGGTCGTCACCGATCTCTATGCGCAGCCTCGAGGAGTTCACTCCCTGCACTTCCTACCGCCTGCATTTGTTCCCCTACGAGATCACCCGATGCCCCAACCTGCGGCGCAGCACGGTGAGCACCCGCGCCCTCTACGGAAACCACACACTGCGACCACCGTTTCCGTCATAACGCATCGACCGTGCACGCAGGGCATCGACCTCGACGACCTCGACCCCGACGTATGGGGTGCCACCTCGATCCGCGCCTGCAGCGTCTGCGATCAGCACATCGAGAACGTGAGCCTCGACCAGGCGTGGATCTCGATACGGACTTCAGGCGCTGACGTTCTGCCCTTGCTGGTCAACGCCTGCTCGACCACCGGGCCGATGTCGGTGGGGTCCACGTAACTCAGACCGGTCAGCGCTGCCTGCCACCCGCCTTTAACCACGTCGCGTTGACAGGCCGTAGCTGAAGCCGAGCGGGGTGGTGTCCGCTCGGCCTCGACTGCTCATTCGTGCGCGTGCACGACCATGACCGGGGAGTGCGCGTGCTGGACCAGCGAGTGCGCGGTGGAGCCGAGCAGCAGGCCCAGGAAGCCGCCGCGACCGCGGTTGCCGATCACGACCAGTTGTGCTCGCTCGGACCACTGTTGGAGTTGGGCGGCCGGGGAGGTTACGTAGACGCGGCGGATCACGTTCACGTCGGGGAATTTCTCCTGCCAGCCGGCCAGGCGCTCGGCGAGCATCGACTCCTCGACGGCTTCGACGTCGCCGAGCGACGGCGTCAGGTCCTCGCCGGCGAACAGGCCTGCGCGCCAGTCGCTCCAGACATGCACGGCCACCAGGTCCGCGCCGCGCTCGGACGCCTCGGCGAAGGCGGCCGCGATGGCGGGTTCGCTGACCGGGCCGCAGTCGATGCCGACTACTACCGGTCCGGTGCTGTGGACAGCGTCGTCCGCCTCGGGATCCGGGCGCACCACGATCACGGTGCCGGCGGCGTGGGCGGTCACCGCCAGCAGTGTCGAGCCTAGATGCCCGAGGGTTCCGGTGTTTCCGGTCGCGCCCAGGATCACGGCATACGCCCGCTCGCTGAGGTCGGCCAGCGCTCCCGCGGCAGAATCGTTGACCAGGTATCCGGCCACCGGCAGGTCCGGGTATTCGGCGAGCACAAGGTCGCGGGCACTGCGGAGCATGGTCTGCCCCTTCGCCCGCAGGGCCTCGATCGCGTCCGGCGTCACGACCCCGTACGGTCCCGCCACCGCGACGGTGCGCGCCAGGTCCAGGCCGTGGATCAGATGGAGCCGACGGCCACGGCTCGCGGCCAGGGCGGCCGCCCAGCGCACGGCGATCTCCGATCCCGGCGAACCGTCAACGCCGACCACCACGCCCGCCGAGACCAGTCGGTGCGGTTCGTCGAATTCCTGCTCAGTCATTGCCATCTCCCGGCGGTGTGGTTTCGATGCGGCCGATCTTGATCTCACCGTATGGATTTCGGGGTGCGGTGTACTGCGGCCGATCGTCACCGGCCCGCGGGCCCAAAGGCTGTGCCCAAAAGGGCCCATCGCCGCCATCCTCACACCGGCCGCGCCGATCACCACGAGCGACAGACAGCCCCAACATCGACCGACGCCGATGTACTGACGGGGATCATCGCCGGCGAACCAGTTCTGATGCTGCTCGTCCGCTTCCGGGTCGCCCAGATCGCCGCGGATGGCGTGCTCGTCTCCGGCGACGGACTCGAATCCGCGGTCCGCGCGCGGGGGGCGTGGCCGATGATCGATCTCGATTTCGACGCTGCCCCCGTGCCGAGCTGGCGCGTCGTGATCGACGCCCAGCGCAGCAACGTACAGATCATCGCCCCGATCCGGAGGTCTCCACACCGGCGGCCTGGTGTGCGAACCCTGCTGGTACCAACTGGTCGCCGAGCGACAGATCGACGGGCGCGGATTGGTGATCATCACCGGCGCGGCCGCGCCCACCGAGGAAGCCGCACTAGAAATGACCAGCGCGGGACTGGCGAGCTCGTTGCGGTCCGCAGTCGAATTCGCGTTCTGAATCAGCGCGCTCTCACGCCGCTCTCCCTCGCGCTCGAGGACGAGTCGGCGGCCGCCCGCCCTCACCGATCTGCAAACGCTTTAAGCCCGCGAGATGTCCGACGAACTCGACGACCCGCATCCGGCCGAGATTCGGCTGATGCTACTGCTAGCCCAACAAGCCCGGTGGGTGAACTCCCGTGCCGGTCTTTCACCGGTGATGTCGTGGCGGGGCCGGGCGGACAGGAGTCTGAGCGATCCACCCGGCGGGAGCTGTCGTCAGCGATCAGGTTGCGTTTGTGCTCCGGGCTGCGGGTGGCGGAGGCTTACTGTCGGGCAGGCCGGGGATTCCAGTCGCCCCGTTCGATGTCGGACTCGGCGGCGGTCGGCTCGGGAGGTGAGGGTTCGGCCCTGGTGTCGAGCTCGGTGGCGAACTCGCGCAGCGCGGTGATGATTCGGAGCATCGCAGCGTGAGTCGTTTCGAGCTCGGTGTCCGATAGCGGAGACAGCGCCTCGCGCATTCGATTCGCCAGAGGCATGAAGAACGCCGCGGCGACCGCCATTCCGTGGTCGGTGTAGTGGAGTTTGACGCGTCGGCGGTCTGCGGTGTCGATGGCGCGCTCGAGGTGTCCGGACTCGATCATGCGCTCGACGAGGTAGGTGATTGCCGCGGGTGAGACGCCGGTGAGTCCGCCCAGCCGTCCCGCGGTGAGCGGTGCGCCCTCGGCTTCGGCGGTGGCCACGTGGACGAGGGCGCGGAAGTCGTTGGGGCGCAGTTCGTGTGAGCGGGCGAATGCGTGCCCGATCTGCTCGGATACCGCGGCGAGGGCGCGGACGTCGCGGGCGATCACGGTCTCGAGCTCGGAACGCTCGGTGCCAGGCGCGGACGGGTTGGCCAGGTGGTCGGTCACCGCTTTCTCCTTCGTGGTCTGGAGTTCAAGCCTAATGCCATCGGAGCGTGAGGGATTGCCTGATATTTAAGAATCTGAAATAGTTTTCCTATGGGATTGGTTGATCGCTACGCGAACCTGGTCGCTGGGCGCAGGGCGTGGGTCGTACTGCTCGCGGTGGTCGCGGCGGGTGTCCTGATCATGGGTCTGGCCGGGAGCAACGACAGTTCCGGGCAGGGTCCGAAATCGTTGCCGGCTTCCGCGGAGTCCGCGCGGGTCGGCGCGGCGGCCGGACAGTTCCCCGGCGGTGACACCGCCGCCGTGGTGCTCGTCGCCACTCGCGCGGACGGAAGCGCACTCGGTGCGCAGGATCTCGCGGCCGTCGATGCCGCGGCCGATCGCATGCGCTCCAACACTGGTGACCGCGACCCCGCGGTGGTCTCACCGGATCGCCAGGCGGCGCTGGTGTCGGTGCCGGTGCCGGCGGCGCTCGACGGGTTCGCGTTGTCGGATCGGGTCAAGAGTCTGCGCGCGCTGGCCCAGCGGGACGCGCCGCCGCAGCTGGTCTTCCAAGTCACCGGCGGCCCGGCCTTCGGCGCCGACATCGCCGAATCGTTCGCCGGCGCGAATGTGCTGCTGTTGGTGGTGACCGCGCTGGTGGTGATGGTGCTGCTGATCGCCACCTACCGCTCACCGGTGCTGTGGCTTGTTCCGTTGTCGGTGGTCGCCCTGGCAGACCGGGTGGCGACGGCGGTCGGTACGGGGTTGTCCCCGTTGACCGGGCTCGCTTTCGACGGCTCCACCAGCGGGATCACCAGTGTGCTCGTCTTCGGGGCGGGCACCAATTACGCCCTGTTGCTGGTCTCGCGGTACCGAGACGAGCTGCACCACAACGACTCGCATCGGGACGCGCTGCGCGCCGCGGTGCGCCGTGCCGCGCCCGCGATTCTCGCCAGTAACGCCACGGTGGTCATCGCGTTGCTGACCCTGCTGCTCGCGGTACTCCCCAACACCCGCAGCCTCGGCGCTTTCGCGGCCGCCGGGCTGCTGGTGGCATTGGTTTTCGTGCTGTTCGCGCTCCCACCCGCGCTGGCGCTGTGTGGCCGAAAGGTGTTCTGGCCCTTCGTTCCCCGAGTGGACGGCCGCGACGAAGCGCAGGCGGGCGCGTGGTACAGCGTTGCCCGGCGAGTGGTCGCGCGGCCGGCGGCAGTCGCGGTGCCCGTGCTGGCGCTGCTGCTGCTGTGCGCGAGCGGGCTGCTGGTCACGAAGGTCGGGCTTGCCCACACCGAGCAATTCCGGGTGCGCGCGGAATCGGTGGACGGATTGCACAGCCTGGCCGCGCACTTCCCGTCCGGGACCTCCGACCCCGCAATCGTGCTGGCGACAACCGATACGGCCGCCACGGTGCAGCAGGTCCTCGACCACAGCGCGGGCGTGTCACGAGCACGCGTCACCGGGGAGTCCGGTACCGGTCTGACACGGTGGTCGGTTGTGCTGGACGCTCCTCCCGCCTCCGGACAAGCCTTCGCGACCATCGAGCAGCTGCGCGGTGAACTGCGCGCGATACCCGATTCGCAAGCACAGGTGGGCGGTTCGGACGCGCAGGCGCTCGATACCCGGAATGCGGCCCGACACGATCAGGCGCTGGTCATTCCGCTGATACTGGCCGTCATCCTGGCGGTGCTGCTCGTCCTGCTGCGCGCCCTCCCAGCCGCGCTGGTCCTGGTGACCGTCACCGTCGTCAGCGCCCTCGCGGCGTTGGGCCTGGGCAGCATGGTCAGCGACCATGTCTTCGGGTTTCCCGCGTTGGACACCAACGTGCCGCTGTTCGGCTTCTTGTTCCTGGTCGCCCTGGGTGTGGACTACACCATCTTCCTGGTGGTCCGTGCGCGGGAGGAAGCCGAGCAGCACGGAACCGTCGAGGGAATGGTGCGCGCGGTCGCGTCGACCGGCGCGGTGATCACCAGTGCCGGTGTGGTGCTGGCCGCGGTGTTCTGCGTGCTGGGGGTGCTACCCCTGATCACGCTCACTCAGCTGGGCATCGTGGTCGGCATCGGCATCCTGCTCGACACCTTCGTCGTGCGGACCGTGGCTGTCCCGGCGCTGTTCGCCGTTCTCGGCGACCGAATCTGGTGGCCCACAGTCCAGCACTGCGACCACAGTCCGGAAGGGGAGCCCAAACCGGCAGCCGTGCGCTGATCGAACCCTCGACATCGACAGACGACTACACCGCTGAAGGAGAGAGATCATGAATCGGAACCGAGTGCGCAGCCTTTCGTCGGCTCTCGCTGTGGCCGCGGCATTCTGGACCCCCTGTACCGGTATCGGTCCCACGGCCGCCACGCACGCCGAACCACCGGCGCCGGTTGCGGAACTCGATCTGAGCCGTTACCTGGGCACCTGGTATCAGTTGGCCGCGGTGCCACAGTATTTCAACGTCGTCTGCGCCAGGGACACCCGCGCGGAGTACGCGCTCGATGAGTATGGCGATGTCTCGGTACACAATTCGTGCACGACGTGGTCCGGTGCCCAGAACGAGATCCGTGGTACCGCCACGGTCACCGATCCGATGACGAACGCGCAATTCCATGTCAGTTTCCCGGGCGTACCGACTCAGGAAGCGCGATATGGGCCGCCCAATTACATCGTCACCGCGCTCGGCGACGATTATTCCTGGGCCCTGGTCACCGATCCCAATCGATTGTCGGGATTCGTGCTCTCGCGGACCACGGCGCTGGAGGCGACGCAGTGGCGCGAGATCCGCGCTGCCATCTCGACCGCGGGCGAGGATGGCTGCTGGTACCTGACATCACCGACGACCGGCGGCCTCGATCTGCTCGCCCCGTTGTGCACCGTGTGAGCCGCCGTTGCCGAGATTGTCTGTGTGGCCGACACAGTGGACGACGGTTCCATCAGCGAGGCCGCCGCCCGCGCGGAAGCACGACCGACGCTGGCCAATCCTGCGGCAGCTGGCCAATGGCGCGACCGCGCAGATTATGCGCACTGCCGGGTCCAAAGGCGATCCCCACGCCCGATACCCGCGGCGCAGTCCGGCCGGACTGAGCGGTGCCGCCCGAATGGTCCGCAGTGCAGACGCGAACGGGGGAGAACGATCTCGCCGCGCGCTGTTCGAGCGGCGCTGCTGGTCTCTCGCGCCTGCCGCCGGCTGCCCGAGTCAGTTGTGCGATTCCCGGGCGGCGGAATCGGTTGTTCGGGTTCACATTCCGGTCACGGTCCGCAGCACCCCCGCTGCTGACAGTGCGTCGTAATCCGCTCTGCCAGGCCGGAATTCGGGGGTCGCACCGCCGGTGAGGTCATCGCGTATCCACGCGGTCGCGAACTCTCGCGTGAGTGCGACATTGCCCGCAGTGATCCTCCCGCACAGCAGCCCGGCCGCGGCCGCGACGGTCGCGTCGCCGGTGTCCAGGGCGTCGGCGTGGCTGCCGGTGGTGGGTTCGATTCCGAGGTATCGGCCCGTCAGGTACCGGCGGGTGTCGGCGACGCCGGACCCGAAGTTGTTGCACAGCGACGCAGGCGTCGCGACCACCTCGATCGGCAGATCGGTCGCGGCGAGTATGGCAAGCGCGTCGTCGGTCACCGAGGCGTCGATGCCGCGCACCGGGTCCAGTTGGACGAGCCCGGTCAGCCGCGGCGTGTTCGGCACCTCCGAACTCACCAGCTGGGAGGCGATATGAAAGACGGCGTCGCCGCCGGCGGAATGCCCCGACAGCACCAGCCGGGTGGGCATGGGGTATCGGTGCGGCCGGCGAGCGCGGCCGCGGCACGGAGACTGCGGGCGAGCGCACCTTCGGGATCGCCGGACCGCGCGATCAGATCGGCGATGCCGTTCAGGAACGTCTTGTTGCTGATGATGCTCGACAGGGCGCAGCCGCGCGGATCCACGCCGGGCAGCGTGGGCACGAAGACCAGGTCGCCGTCAGCGGCGGCAGCGTGATCGCCCACATACTCAGCAGCCTCAGCGACATCGCCACCGAACTCGGTTTCTCCGAACTCAGCGCCTTCTCGCGATGGTTCCGCCAGCCCAGCCGGATCCGGGGATAGTCCGGAGAGCCCCAAGCCGAGCTGACATCGGATCTGGTCGTGGTCGGCCCCGTCACCAGCCGATATAAGCCGAATCGCGCCCCGGCTCTGCTCCTGATCTTGTTCCCTTCGGATGAGGGTTGTCCGGGAGTTGTCGGTGGGCGTTGCCACCCCTGGCGTGCGGGTCGGGAGCGCGCAGGGCCGAGCAGGGTGGGCTCGCTATCGATACTGGCTGCCCGCGCCGCTGCTGGGCCATGACCTACTGCCTGGTTGCGGGCCGTTGTCGGCGCGGTGCAGTACCCAGGTGCCGCGGCCGGCGGCCTTGGCGCGGTACAGGCCGACATCGGCCGCGTCCAAGAGCTTTTCGGCATTCGCGCCGGCAACCGGGGTGACAACGGCGCCGACACTGGCCGACATCGACAGCAAATCGCTGGGACCGACTGGAACCGGGTCTCGCAGCACGGCGAGCATGGTCTCGGCGGCCGCATGGGCCGCGTCGTCGTCGCAGGGCGGTGCGAGCAGCGCGACGAACTCGTCTCCTCCGATGCGGGCCAGCGTGACCGTTGGCGAGGTCAGGGTCGCGTCGAGCCTGCGGCCGACCTCGGCCAGCACGATGTCTCCCGTGCGGTGGCCATAGTGGTCGTTGATCAGCTTGAACTCGTCGAGATCGAGGAAGCACAAACCGATGTGATCGGCGGGATGGGCCGCCGCGACAATGGCCTCCAACTGCTCCAGCAAGCAATGACGATTCGGCAGGCCCGTCAACGGGTCGTGACGGGCCTGCCACCACAGTTTCTGCTGCATAGCCCGCCGCTCGGTGATGTCCTCCCCGACGGCGAGCACGCGCACATCCCGTCCGCCCGCGTCGTGCACCAGCGTCATCGTCCATGCACCCCAGCAGACACTGCCGTCGGGGCGACAGAAGCGGCCGTCCAAGTGCGCGGTGCCGTGTCCGCGCTTGAGTAGACCAATGACCGCGTGGCGCAGCTTGTCGCGGTCGTCGGGGTGCATCAAGTCCAGAGCGGATACCCCCGGCAGATCCTCCTGATCTATACCGACCATCCGTGCAGTCGTGGGATTGGCCTCGAGCGTGATGCCGTAGCTGTCGTAGAGCGCGATGGCTACGGCGGCGTTGTCGAACACCACGCGAAAGCGTTGCTCGGCGGCCTCCTGGCCGCGGGCGTGGACGTTCAGCAGCTCGGTGGTGTAGCCACGGCCCAGCTCGCCCAAGAGCGCGCCGAACCGCTGCGCTCGATCCGGCCGCCGTGACCGCTCCAGCAAACCGGCCAGCACCGTCCCGGTCTGGGTCATCATGGCGGGGACCGTCAGGTTCGACCGGACCATCTCGACCCCGACTCGGCATGCGGGTGACGGGTCGAACGACTCAGCCGACAAGGCAGCTTCCAGCTCGGCGATCCATCTTGTCGTCAACCGGCGGATGTCGTGCGGCACAGATGTCGACACGCCACCGCAATCGACCAAGGCTGCCGACCAGTCCCGCGCCATGCCCGAAACCTCACGACTGTCCATTCGTGGGGACCTTCCTCCCTTGCTGGACCATCAGGCCCAGCGCTGACGACCCTCCCCACGTGCTAACAACGAGCATACGAAACGCTGTGTGCCAGATCCACCAGTTGGACTGGCACCATCGACGGTCCGGGGGACACCTTCGTGGACCGTGGCGCGATGGAGTTCGTCTCGACCACGGCTGTCATCACCTGCGGGTGATCGTCACCAGTCGTAGTCGCACCGAACTTCCACTGGGGCGCATGCGGGTTCGCGACGAACTCGTCGAGATCGACGAGTCCGCACTACGATTCGACGAGGAGGAAACCGCAACGTTCCTCACGGATAAGAGCGGGCTGACCCTGGCGGCCGCGGAGATCGAGCGGCTATGCGAGTCGACCGAAGGATGGGCGGCCGCGCTGCAACTGGCGTCGATGTCGCTGCGGGGGCGCGACCATCCGGGCACGTACATCGATCAGATCTCGGGTCGCCACCATGCCATCGGGGAGTACCAGATGGAGAACGTCGTAGACGCACTCGAGCCAGAGATGCTCGAATTCGTCATGCGGACTTCGGTTCCCGAGCGGGTCAACGATGATCTCGCCGAAGCGTTGACCGGTGTGAGCCATGCGCAGGACATGCTGGAACAAGCGCGGCAGCGAGATCTGTTTCTGCGCAGTGTCGATGACGATCTGCGCTGGTTCCGCTACCACACGCTGTTCGCGGACTTCCTGCGTGGTCGCTTGATCCGGCTGCACCCCGGACTTCTCGAGGAGCTGCATCTGACGGCCGCGCAGTGGTTCACCTCCCATGACATGCTCATTTCGCCGAAGTACACCGATGGCATCGGTGGGTCGAACCGTTCCGGGGCCGGGCGAGCGGACCGTTCGGTCCGACGTACTGCGACTGCATCGCCGGTACCGCCTCCTATGAGCAGCTCGACATCGTTGCGGCCGAGGCCCAATTCCGGGCCGCCCTGAACCAGGCCCCGCAGACCGATGGGCAATTGCAGGCCACCCGGATTGCCAGCGCGCTGCTCGGCGAATTGCTCTATGAGAAAGGCCAATTCATCGAGGCCGAGGAGCTGATCGCGGTCGGACTGGGCCTCGAGGGCGGGGCGGTCGAGTTCCTGGCGGCCGGCTACGGCACGGGCGCGCGCCTGGCCGCGGTGCGCGGCGGCCTGGACGCCATGAACCAGCGATTGGATGAGGGAGCCAAGGTCGCAGCGAATCTGGCGCTGCCTCGTCTGGCTGCCCGAATCGTCAACGAACGCATTCGATCGGGCTTGCCGATCAGCGAGGCCGACCGGCGTGACCTCGAACAACTCGAACCCTATTCCGTGCACGCCGACGCTCCGACGGCAATCATCGCTGAACTGTCCCTCGATTCGGCGATCCGGCTGCTGCTCCGAGAGGAAGCTACGGCGGCGGCCGAGCGGGCGTGTCGGCAAGCGCAGCGGCTCGTGGAGGTAATCGCCACACAGAACCGCCCTCACGTGCTGTTGACTGCCGAACTCTTGTACGGGTGCTCTTGGCAGCCGCCAACCGGACGGCCGAGGCTGCGAAGATCCTGGAGCCCGTGCTGACGCGCTGCGCCGAACAAGGTCTCGTGCGCCTGGTCGTCGATTCCGGTCGACAGCTGCAACCGGTGCTCGAAACCATTTACGACGCAACGACATCGGATCAGCGACAGGCCCGCGGGTTTCTTCGACAGGTGCTCATGGAGTTCGAGTACGTCCTGCCCAACCAGCGCGGGCTGCCCGAAAACTACTGACTGCCAATGATTCGACTGTCGCACACCTCGACGTGACCACATCGCCGCAGTGATGCCGATGCGGTCCGGGGCCTCGACCGACCGGCCGGGCGTTCGCGAAGCACTGTGCCGACGTCGAGAGAGCCGCCCGGATCGGGCGGCTCTCTCGTTACTTCAGTTCACGTGACTTCCTTGGTTCCGCTCTCCCTTTTCTATGGGTGTCGAGCAGTGTGCGCAGCGCCTCGCGTCCATGGTTCTCGAGTGGCAGCAGAGGCGGTCGGGGATCCCCGACCGGCATGTGTCGCAGGCCGATCTCGCGCATGCATCCGGTGCCGACTTACATTGTGTGACATGGTGATTCGGTGTCAGTGTCGGGATCGGCCTGGTCTCGGCAGCGCTGAACGCACCTACCTGTCCGATCATCACGGCCCGCCCGGCAAACCACTGGTGGCGATGGTGTCAATGTCGCTGCCCCCACTGCCGCCGCGGCGCTGTCCGGGCTACTGCTGTCGCCGCTGGCCCTGGCCCAACTATCCGCCCCCGCGGCCTGGACCTCGGCATTGTTCAACCTCGTCATCTTCACCCTGCCCGGTGAGTTGATGTGTGACCGGGGTCCTGATGAGCCGGGATTCCGAAGGCGCCACGGCCTGATCCGGACGGGCCGCCACAGCGTCGGCCACGACCACCGAGAATGCACCTCGACTACACCAAATATCAAGCAGCACAAGAAAACTGGACGGTCGCAGCATTCGCGCTACGCGGCGTCGGATCATGACCTGTCGGCTCCGGCCGGGTATCGCACGCCGGTCAATCGTTCGGATTCGCTCCACAATCGTTGTTGGGCTGCCTTGTCGTGGGCATTGGGTGCGGGTTCGACACGAACGGGATGGCCTTTCGCGCCCTGGTGCGGACCGTAGAACTCGCCGCCGCGCACCTGTGGGTCAGCGGCTGCGCGCAAGGTGGTCAACGCGCCCTGTGCGGCGGTGTTGACCCCTATCGCCAGGGGGTCTCGTCCCGGTAGCGTCGCCCAAGCGGCGAGCTTCTGGGTAACAGTGCTGATGACCCGCACCGGGCGGCTCATGTTCTGGACGAACTCCGTGATCGCCGTTCCAGGGTGTGCTGCCGCGGCGATGGTGTCAGTGCCTGCGAGCCGCCGGTGGAGTTCGTGGGTGAACAGCAGTCCGGCGAGTTTGGATTGAGCGTATGCCGTGGTCAAGGTGTATGGCCGACGAGTGAAATGGAGATCGTCGAATTCGAGGACGCCCCGGGCGTGAGTTCGGCTGCTGACTGTGATGATGCGGGCTCCAGGTGTCGCTATCACGCGGTCCAGCAGCAACCCGGTGAAGGCGAAGGGGCCGAGGTGGTTGGTGGCGAGGGTCAGTTCGAAGCCGTCCGAGCTGACCTCACGCCGGATGTTTGCCGTGCCCGCGTTATTGATGAGAAGGTCGATTCGATCGCATTGTGCGCTAATCGATTCAGCAGCTGCCCGAACCGACTCCAGCGAACTCAGATCCAAGGCGACCACCTGGAGGTTCGCGGAAGGACTCGAGACGAGTATCCGTTCGGCGGCGTCCGCTGCCTTCGATGGATTGCGGCACGCCAGGACAACGAAGGCTCCGCGTGCGGCCAGTATGCGTGCGGTTTCGAACCCTAGGCCGGCATTCGCACCTGTGACGATGGCTGTCTTGCCGGACAAGTCGGGGATCTCGTCCGCAGTCCACTCCGAGTTCGTCTCGCTACCAAGGCTTTTCACCACGAGCCGAGTATGTGTCCGTGCTCCACCAATTTCAACCGGTGATCTGTCTGTGACGTGAGTCCACGTGTACCCCGCGTCCATGTCTGCGCTTGCGCCGCAGTGAAACACGTTCTACTGTCCTCAGTAGGAGAAACAACGACGGCTAGCCTTGGTGAATTACTGTGTCGCACAGTCGATTACAGTTGGATGAGTCGGCGTCGCGTGCAGTGGATTCCGCCGGATTCGGTCGCGTCGACCCGCGAGATGGTCGATCTGATGCGGAAAAGCGCAGCGTACCAAGGTCCTTTCGGTTCCCAATGGGCTGTTTCTCCAAGATTCGAAGGAGTGGTACACGCCTATGTCGCCCTACGTTGCTACCGGTGGGACAGGTTTCCTCGGTCGCCAGGCTCGGAAACCGCTCGTGGGCCGGCACGTGCTGATCACCGGCGCGTCCTCCGGTATCGGTCGCGCTGCCGCACTCGCGGTCGCCGAGAAGGGCGCGGTGGTTTTTCTGCTGGCCCGGCGCGAAACCGAACTCGACGAGGTCGTGCGGGAGATTCGCGACGCCGGTGGCGAGGGCTTCGGCTACCCCTGTGACATCACCGACGGTGATTCGGTCGACCGCACCGTCAAAGCCGTTCTGTCCGAGCACGATCACATCGACATGCTCGTCAACAACGCCGGCCGCTCCATTCGCCGATCCTTGCATCGCTCCATCGACCGCGTACACGACTTCGAACGCACGATGGCCGTCAACTATGTCGGTGCGGTCCGCCTGATCCTGGCCCTCACCCCGCAGATGCGGGAGCGAGGCTTCGGTCATATCGTCAACGTCTCCAGCTCCGCGGTGCAGGTGGCTCCGCCGCGCTACGCCGCATATGCCGCCAGCAAGGCGGCGCTGGACAAGTTCACCGAGGTCGCCGCCGTGGAAATGCTGTCCGACGGAGTCACCTTCACCACCATCCACATGCCGCTGGTGGAAACTCCGATGATCGCGCCCAGCAAGGACTACGAGACCTACCCCAGTCGCTCTGTCGCCTGGGCCGCCGCCGTCGTCGTCCGTGCTCTCGTCGAACGTCCCAAACGCATCGACACCCCGGCAGGCACCGCGGGCGAGTTCGGCTCGCGGTTCACCCCCGGACTCACGGCTCGGGCCCTGCACAAGATGTACCGCAGCTCGCCCGACTCCGCGGCGGCCAAAGGTGAAGCGGAGACAGCGAAAACGACCTCGCAGGTCACCCCTGCGAAGCCGCGTCGCACCCGGCGTTCCCGGTCGAAGGCGGTGCTGGTTCTCATGCGCGCCGCCCGCCGCGCCGCCAGGCTGATCCCGGGGGTCTACTGGTAGTCGCTCGTCACGGGCTGTTCACCCCGCCGCGCCCGGTAGGCCGCCGCTGGGCGCGGTGGACCGCTTGCGCGCTTTCTCCGGGTTCGCCGCCGCGTATTTCTTCGCCCACGGATAGTTGGCCTTGCCGCTGGGCTGGCGTTCGATCTGGTCGAGAATCCAGAATGTGCGCGGCACCTTGTAACCCGCGATCTTGGTGCGAACGTGGTCGCCCAATTCCGCGACATCGACCGTCGCACCCTCGCGCGGCTGCACGACGGCCGCCACCGACCAGCCGAAACGGTCGTCCGGAATGCCGATCACCACCGTGTCGAAGATGTCCGGGTGCGATTTCAGCGCACCCTCGACCTCCTCCGGGAACACCTTCTCGCCACCGGTGTTGATGCATTCCGAGCCGCGTCCCAGCATGGTGACCGTGCCGTCCTGCTCATAGCGGACGTAATCGCCGGGGACGACGTATCGCTGCCCGTCGATCTCGACGAACATCGCCCTGCTCTTCTCCGGATCTTTGTAGTAGCCGAGCGGCACCGGTCCACCGCGGGCCAGCCTTCCCACCGCGCCGGGCTCGGGCTCGACGAGGTTGCCGTCGTCGTCGATCAGCACCGCTTGCTTACTGAAGTTCACTCGAGGCCCATCCGAGTGATCGGAGCCCTTGGTCACCTGGCCGATGCCGGTCAATCCGCTCTCCGAGGAACCTATGTTGTCGGTGATGATCAGGTTCGGGAACGTGTCGAGGTACCGCAGCTTGAGGGATTGGGAGAACAGCGCCGCGCCACTGCTCAATGTGATCAGTGAGGACGCGTCGTGGTCGCCTGCCAGATAGGTGTCCAGCAGCGGGCGTGCCATCGCATCGCCCGCGATCTGCAGGAGATGGACCCCGTGCCTTTCGACCGCGAGCCAGATGGCGGCCGGGTCGAACTGCGGTACCAGAACGACTGTGCCGCCGGAGTTCAACGCCATGAAAGCGGTCCACTGTGCAGCATGGATCATGGGCGTCGCGGGTAGCCAAATCATCACGAAGTCGGTGGCTTTGGCTTGATCTGCGTAGTGGTACTCATCGGTAATATACTCGCCGGTGGCATGTTGGATGCCGCCGCCCAGCGCACGCCAGATGTCCTCGTGCCGCCACACCACGCCCTTCGGATACCCGGTAGTGCCGCCCGTATAGAGGATGTAGCTGTCGTCGGAACTGCGTTCATCGAAGTCACGCATCGACGACTGGGCGGCTAGCGCGGCCTCGTACTCGAAATCCGCGTAGCGCGTGTAGTCCAGATCCGACCCGTCCTGGATGACGATCACATGCTCGAGCGTCTCGATGTGCGGCGCGACGTCGGCGACGATGTCGGAGTACCGGCGTTCGTGAATCAACGCGACCAGATCGGCGTTGCCGGCGATGTACCGGACCTCGTCGGCGACATAGCGGTAGTTCACGCTCACCGGAATCGCACGCAGTTTGAACGCGGCATACATCGCCTCGATCGCTTCGATCGAGTTACGCGAGTACACCCCTACATGGTCGCCCTGGCCGACGCCACGGGTCGCCAGGTGGTGCGCCAAGCGGTTCGCCCGCTCATCGAGCTCCCGGTAGGTGACCTGGCGATCGCCGCAATGGATAGCTGTGCGTTCTGGCACCGCGTCGACGGCGTGTTCGAAAAGATCGGCAACGTTGAAAGCCATGTCGCCCAAGGTAGAACGAGTTACAGTTTGGGGCAACGGGTGGAACGTCGTCCTCCTCGCGGTGTCATGGTGGGTATCGCGTTGCGGGAGAACGGCTTACCGGTACGCGTGGATCGCGAACCCGACTCGTTCCTGCCATGGTCGTCAGGCGCTGAAAGTGGAAACGCGAGCGGTACAGCGTAATTGACCTGTCATGTCATCATGAGGCTGGTCATGGAGCATCCGACTGTCGCGCGAAATAGTCAGTGTTGCAGCCGATCTCGTTCGAATCATCCCCTCGAAACTGGGGGCGTAACGGGCCTCGGTACCGGTTGCGCCGGACTGATACGTGTTCTACTGTCTGCCGATAGGAGATCGATGACAGGTACGAAATCGCCTGTGTCGCAATCTATTCTGTGGTGCTGCTTGGAGAGTGTGGCAACTATGAGTACTGAATCCACCATGCTGGGCTGTCCGGTCAGTCGCATAACCACCCAAACCGGGGATGATGCATGGCTTGTGACCGGCTACGCACTCGTTCGAAAGATGTTCTGTGACAAGCGACTTGGTCGCGCGCATCCAACGCCGGAGACGGCTCCACGTAAGACGGAGTCGGTGATGTTCGGTGGTCCGATCGGCAACTTCGACACCGAGTGGGAGGACCATGAACGGCTGCGGGCGCAGCTCAATCCGCTCTTCTCGCCGAGCGCGATGCGCGAACTGCTGCCCCGCATCGAATCGGTCACCGCGCAGGTGTTGGAAGAATTCGCCGCCCTCGGATCGCCGGCTGACTTTCACGAGCACGTCGCGAGTCGCCTACCGGTGCTCGTGATCTGTGAGCTCCTGGGTGTGCCGTTCGAAGATCGGGACAAGCTCCAGCATTGGAGTGCGGCGATATTCGACACTCGTGACGGGCAGAAGTCCGCTCAGGCGGGTGCCGAGTGGTTCGTCTATTGCCTGGCATTGATTCAGCGCAAACGCGTGGAGCCGGGCCCGGACGTGCTGTCCCGGCTGTGTGAGAACCCCGAGCTCACAGACGACTCGATCGCCACGTTGGCGATGGTGTTGTTGTTGGCGGGGCAGGAGACGACCGTTGTCGAACTGGGCCTGGGCTTGGTGAAGCTGCTCGGGAACCGTAGTCAGTGGCAGCAGCTGGCGGACGATCCGCAGATCATTCCAAATGCGGTAGAAGAGCTACTGCGAGTACAAGATTCGACCGGATTCGTGCGCTACGCCCGGACCGACATGGAAATCGAAGGGCAACGATTCGCGACGGGCGACCTCGTGCTGCTCGACGTGGATTCAGCCAATCACGACCCCGAGATCTTCGCCGATCCATACGAACTCGACGTAACGCGAAAGGAGAGCGGGCATCTGGCGTTCGGCTACGGGCCGCACTACTGTGTCGGCGCACCGCTGGCCCGATTAGAGCTCTCCGTCGTATTCGGCCAACTGATCGCCAAGTTCCCGACGATGCGACTCGCGGTCGACTCGTCGGCCTTGAGGATGCGAGACGACGTGGTCACCAAGGGCCTGGTCGCCTTGCCGGTGGAGTGGTGACCGGATGACACTCGAAACGTCTGCTGCCGGCTGCCCGATCGACCACCGCGCCATCCGCCGGATCACCACCGCGATGGGCCATGAGGGCTGGCTGGTGTCGGAATACGATCAGGTGCGAAAACTGTTCTCCGATCCGAAGCTCGGTCGTGCCCATCCGACACCGGAAGCGGCAGCACGGGTTGCGGAGTCGACATTCTTCGGCGGGCCGATGGGCGACTTTGCTACCGAGCACGCCGAGCACGAGCGAATGCGCGGCATTCTGCAGCCGCATTTCGCGCCATCGAAAATGCGCGCGTTTCGCGGGCGCGTCGAGGAAATCGCCTCGGGGCTTTTCGACGCCATGGCGGAGCAAGGATCTCCAGCCGATCTCTATGGGGCGGTGGCGGCGCCGTTGCCGCTGCTGGTGATCGGCGAGCTGCTGGGTGTACCGGTCGGGGAGCGCGACAACCTGCGTAGCTGGACAGATGCCATGGCGGCCGCCACCGACGGTCTCAAAGCGGCTACCGCGGCAGGCGAAATGCTCAACTACTGCCTGACATTGGTGGTTCGCAAGCGCGCCGACCCGGCCGACGACGTCCTCTCGCGGTTGTGCGAGCGTGAGGACCTCACCGACTCCGGAGCCGCTCTGCTCGCGATGGTCATGCTGTTCGCCGGACATGAGACCTCGGTCGTCCAGATCGGCATGGGTGCCATGCACCTGTTGCGGGATCGTGAGCAATGGCAGGCGCTGGTGGACCGACCCGAGTTGGTCGCCAGCGCGACCGAAGAACTGCTGCGCGTGCCGAATGCCGTGGGTCTGCCCCGTTATGCCCGAGAGGATTTCAAGGTCGACGGAGTCGAGATCGGCGCGGGCGAGCTGGTGGTTTTGGATCTCACCGCGGCCAATCACGACGCGGCGGTGTTCCAGGATCCGGATCGTATCGACATCGCTCGGAAAGAGGCGGCGCATCTGACATTCGGATACGGCGTCCGGTATTGCGTGGGTGCACCGCTGGCCCGAGTCGAACTGCAAGCCGTCTATTCGCAGCTTGTTTCACGATTCCCCACTATGCGGCTGGCAGTCGATCCGGCCGATGTGCGAATGCGAGAGGGCAGATTCACCGGCGGAGTAGCCGAGCTCCCCGTCATCTGGTGAATCGATTGGCGCCGAGGTCACATTACCCACAATCGGCCGTGCTCGAGAAATTGTGCGGTCATTCCGTCACAAACCAGGGAAGATCATGCGGGTTTCATTTCTGTTCGGGGGACAGGTAACGGTCGAAGCCGCTGTAGTGGAGGAATTCCACCGTCGCAGCCCGGCCGTTCGCAAGGCGTATGCGGAGGCCGCCGTCGTAGCCGGCCTCTCCGAGTCGGAGTTCCTCATCGCGGGCGAGGATGAGGCATCGGAGGATCGCCACAGTCGTAATGCGTTGCGACATACCGCATTAACGCTCGGACTGGTCGACGAACTGGTTGCGCAGGGTGTCGAGGCCGATGCGGCAGGGGGGCTGAGCCTGGGGGCGTTGATCGCTATCTGCGTGGCGGGCGCGATCGAGCGACACGAGTTGTACGCCATGCTTCATCACCGTCGGCTGGTGCCGCCAACCGGCCCCGATGTTCCGGAACAGGGCATGATGCTGATCGGCACGGCAGTAGCGGACCGTCCGGAGAACTACTGTGGTCCCGATCATCCGGGCGTGTATCTCGCCGTCGACACCGGGCCGGTCGATCTCGAGCGGCGCTCCTTCGTCGTCTCCGGCTACCGCTCGTCGTTGAACGGGATACAGGCGGCCGCTCCCGACGGTGTTCACATGTTCTTGTTCCCGGGCTACCACGGCGCATTCCATTCGCCGTTGCAGCAGCACGCCGCTGATTTCATGAGTCCGTTCATCAACGCCATGACTGTTCGAGACCCGAAGGTGCCGATCTGTTCCCCGGTGAACTCGAGGTCCCTCACCACCGCCTACGAAGTCCGCGAATTCATGTTGGGGCACAACCTATTACCTGCGCGCTACGAGCCACTGGTCGAAGAGATGGACAATCTCGGCAGCCAGGCCGCGCTGGTGGTCGGCCCCGGCTTGCCCGCACCCGTCGTCCAGCCGTTTCCGGTCGAGCTTTTCACCCAGCCGTCCGACTTCGATCGGCTTACCGAATTACTAGAGATGCTCGGCGGCATCCGCTCCGAGATCGTTTGAAAGACAGGCCTGACCAATGCAATACAATAGCCAGTTGCCGATAGAGTTGGCCGACCCACTGCCGCGTGTCGCCGAATCCGCTGCCCCGCTGGGATATCCGATGGGCTGGTTCTGGGTTGCCGACGCCCGAGAGCTGAAGCCGGGAACAGTGCGACGGTCGCGGTTGATGGATGGCGATGTCGTGGTCTATCGGACCCGTTCGGGCTTGGTGCGTGCGGTGCGGCCGTATTGCCCGCATCTGGGTGCGCATCTGGGCGCGGGCGGCACGGTCGCGGGCGAGAATCTGGTGTGCCCGTTCCACCACTTCGAATTCGCCCCCGACGGGCGTTGTGTGGACAGTCCCGACGGGGCCACCATTCCGGTCGGGTTGAATCATTACGAACTGCGTGAGCAGCACGGACAGGTGTTCGTCTGGCGGGGGCCGGAGGGGCAGTCGCCGACTTGGGAGCTGCCCGAGGTCGCAGATTTCGGAGTGGCACCGATCTTCGGGTGGTCGAGAGAGATCCCGACGCATGCTCAGGAGTTGGCGGAGAACGCCGCCGACTTTCGGCATTTGTCCGTCCTGCATGACGTTCACATGGCGGAGGCCGAGCCGTGCGAGGCGGACGGGCCGATATTCCGGGTGCATACCCGATCGACCGGACAGGGCCGCGTCGGCATCTTCGAGAGCCGCCAGACAATTGTGATGGCAGGCTTGGGCTACACCCATATTCGGTTCGCGATTCCGCGACTGGGAGTGGTGGCGCATATGTGGGCCATGCAAACGCCGATCGCGCCCTGGCGGACGCATGTGTACTCGGTTTTCGCCTGGGAGAGTACGGGCGGGGCCGTGTCCCGGGTGCTCGCTCCCGTAGTCGCTCGACTCGCGTCGCAGGCAATGACAAAGGTGCTCAGCGAGGATATTCCGATCTGGGAGAACAAACGCTACAACCCGCATCCGCGTCTCGTAGCGGGCGAGTCGACGCTGAGCCGATTCCGGCTCTGGACACGTCAGTTCTACACGTCGGAATAGGCTCAGCGGTTGCGGGTGGGCTCCGGCGGCCTATATTGAGATCGGCGAGACGTTGGGGCTTGCGGTTTTCGTTACGGCACAGGGGTTTTGATGGGTGCGAGGTACTCGATCAGCTGGGCCGCGGAGCACGGGTTGCCGCGGGTGGGGTTTCTCGCGCTGCGTGGGATGAGGGACCCGTTCGCGCGGCTGATGAGTGGGGATGAAGGCTACGATGGCCCGTATTCGCTGATCGATCAGTTGCGGGGCGACGGTGGGGTGCGGGTCACGCGCGCAGGTTATGCCGCCTTCGACTACGAGCTGTGCCGGGAAATCCTGCGCGACACGGCGTCGCAACCATCGAGGTGTGAAGAACATCCATACGAGAGGACCGTCAACGGTGGCACCGCGGCTGACGAGTTCCCGCTCGTCCCCGCCAATGTCCTTGAGCCTGGAGTATTCCGCAGCGACCCGGGTCGATACCCGCGTCCTCGAGGGCCTCCCAGGAGGCCTCCAGCATGAGCCGCTGCTGCGGATCCATCGCCGCCGCCTCGCGGGGGCCGATGCCGAAGAAGGCGGCATCGAAATCACCGATGTCGTCGAGGAATCCACCGTCGCGCGTGTAGATGGTGCCCGCCGCGTCGGGGTCCGGGTCGAACAGCCGCTCGAGGTCCCAGCCTCGATCGGCCGGATAGCCGCCGATGGCGTCGACGCCGTCCGCGGTCAGCTGCCACAGCTGCTCGGGAGAGCGCACGCCGCCCGGGTACCGGCACGCCATCCGATTTCAACCTGTTGCGGAATTCCATCACCCCGAGCGAGTCGAACCCGATCGCGTTGAACGGCTTGTCCGGCTCCATCGCGTCGGCGCCGGCGTGCCCTAGGACGGCTGCGGCGTGCACGCCGATCACGCCGAGCAGGACGCGCTTCTGCTCCTCGGCCGAACGACCGAGCAGGCGAGTGACCAGCTGTCCCGAATCGGCGGCGACCTCCGCCGTCGCCGGTTCGGTGACCGGCCCGCGCCGCGTCGGCACTGTCGCCGAGGTGGCCGCCGGCCTGGACAGTGCTCGCATGATCGGGCGGACACCGGCCGGATCGCCCGCGCCGAGCGCGTGGCGGTCCATGCGGACCGCCACGGAGGTGGGCCGACCGGCGGTCGTCGCCGCGTCGAAGAGGTCCATGCCCTCGTCGGCATCCAGCGGTAGCAAGCCTTCTCGGCGCAGCCGCGCCAGATCGGCGTCGGTCAGATCGCCGGTCATCCCGCTGCTCTGCTGCCAGAGCCCCCAGGCGATGGAGGTCGCGGGGAGGCCCTCGGCGTGCCGCTGGTGCGCCAGTGCGTCGAGGAAGGTGTTGGCGGCGGCGTAGTTGGCCTGCCCCGCCGTGCCGAGCACCCCCCGCGATCGAGGAGTAGAGCACGAAGGCCGAGAGGTCCACACCCGCGGTGGCTTCGTGCAGATTCCACGCGGCGTCGACCTTGGGACGCAGGACCCGTGCGATCTGCTCGTTGGTCATGGTGGCGAGCAGGCCGTCGGCCAGCACACCTGCCGCGTGGACGACCATGGTCAGCGGGTGCCGTGCGGGGATCGTGGCGAGCAGCCGGTCGAGCGCCGCCCGATCGGCCGCGTCGCACGCGACGACGTCCACGTGCGCGCCGAGTGCGGTGAGTTCGGCGACCGCTTCCGCCGCACCGGGCGTCTCCATGCCGCGTCGGCTCGCGAGCACTGAGCCTGCGCGCACCGTGGTCGGTGATGAGGTGGCGTGCTGCCACCACCCCCAAACCGCCGGTGCCGCCGGTGATCAGCACGGTTCCGTCGGTGCGCGGCGGTGTCGGGACGGTCAGCACGTTCTTGCCGACACCCCTAGCCTGGCTGAGGTGGCGGAAGGCGTCAGGGGCGCGCCGCAGATCCCATGCGGTGATCGGATACGGCGTCAGCTCGCCGCGGTCGAACAGTGCCACGAGGGCTGCCAGAATCTCCCGCAGCCGCTCGGGTCCCGCCTCCATCAGCATGAAACTGGCGTAGCGGACGCCGGGGTGCGTCGCGCCGACCTCGACCGGGTCGCGACGGTCGATCATCCCCATCTCGACGAATCGGCCGCCTCGGGGGAGCAGGCGCAGGGAGGCGTCCACGAAGTCGCCTGCCAGCGAATCGAGCACGATGTCCACGCCCGCGCCGCCGGTGCGCTCCAGGAATCTCCGTTCGAAATCGAGGGTTCGGGAATCGGCGATATCCGGATCGTCGAAACCCATGTCGCGCAGTACGTTCCACTTGGGTTTGCTCGCCGTGGCCAGGACGCGCAGCCCCGGGTGCCGGGCGAGTTGCACCGCCGCCATGCCGACGCCGCCGGTCGCCGCGTGCA
This sequence comes from Nocardia sp. NPDC005746, assembly GCF_040630785.1. Classification (NCBI taxonomy): domain Bacteria; kingdom Bacillati; phylum Actinomycetota; class Actinomycetes; order Mycobacteriales; family Nocardiaceae; genus Nocardia; species Nocardia sp. NPDC005746. The sequence goes on along the minus strand of NZ_JBEXYE010000002.1, from coordinate 566,363 downwards.
GCAGCAGCGTCTCACCGGACCGGGCCTCAGCGAGGTCGACCAGACCGTAGTAGGCGGTCGCGTACACGATCGGAACGGCGGCGGCCTGTGCGAACTACCAGCCCCGTGGCATCGGTGCGAGCAGTCGCCGGTCCACCACGACAGCCGAACCCATACCGGGGGTGAAACCGAAACGCGATCACCGACGGCGAATTCGGTGATGTCGGCCCCGACTTCCAGCACGATGCCCGCGCCCTCGCCGCCGATGCGGCCGAGCGGATCCGGGTAGGTGCCCAACGCCATGAGCACATCCCGGAAGTTCAGGCCCACCGCTTGCATACTCACCCGGACCTGGCCCGGATCGAGCGCGGTTGTCGCGCCCGCGGTTTCGTCGAGTCCGAAGAAGCTGGTGGTGACCACCTACACCAAACGCGGCAGTCGTTGCGGTTGCCCGGCAACGGTTTTCCGAGCGCGACGACGAGTTCGGTGTCGGCATCGATCACGACCTGATGGTTGGTCGAGTACCGGTAGTTCTTACTCTGGGCGGCGACCTTGTGATCCTGGGTCGGGACCAGGGTTCCGTCCACGATCAGCACCGCGCCACGCGGGAACCGGGCCCGAGGCCGCAGCGCCAACGCCGGTCCGAGGTCGTCGATCACCCGGGCCGCGGCCGACTTCGAGACCCCGAACACCGCCGCGAGTTGACGCATCGTCAGGTTCGTCCGCCAGTAGGTGGCCACCAGCAACACCCGGTCTTCGAAATACAACCCCCACGGTCGGCCCCGTAACGGCCGGTCGGCGCCCTCGCGCCGCAACCCGGTGATCAGGCGAGCGAACGTGCGTGGCCGCAGCCCAGAGAACAACTCCACCACCACCGGATCTGTCACCGAGATCACCACCGTGGGACGATACCCGTTGCCGCTCAACGACTTACGGGACATCCCTTAGAACAGGAATTGACAACCACCCTTTCGCCGTGGCACCTCGATTATGCCAGGGCACTTGTTGCCGGTCTGCATACCCTCGATGGCGTCCACGACAGCCTCGCCGTCGACGACCTCGCCGAACACCGCGTACCCGAAGCCGTCCTGGCCACCACCTGTGCGTCGTGTGTAGGACGCCGGACCCACGACGAATCATGTCCACTCGCAACAGGTGTGATCCCGACGTCCGCCACATCACAGGAGCGCCGGAAGTGCCGTCGCTACAGCCAGTACTTTTTCACCAGGGCGGCCAGCACGAATCCGATGAACATGCAGATGATGGACGTCCAGATCGCCACCTTGCCGAGCGGATGTCCCTTCTTCGCGGCCGTGAGACCGAGGAAGATTCCGGCCCAGCCGAATAGGCACGGCATCCCGAGTGACAGCACAGCGAAGGTCAGGGCCGTGATCGCCAGCCCCTTGCCCTCCGGTGGCGGGCTCGCGGGAATGTGGGCATAGGGCTGGTAGCGCGGTGCCGGTGGCGCAGGCCGCACCGGCTGCTCGGGATAGTCGAAGTGCGGGATGTATTCGCCACTGCCCTGGAGGTATTCAGGTGGCGGCGGGGGAATCGCGCCGGGCGCCTGCGGCTTCCAGTAGTCGTCATCGCCGGGTGGCGGTGGTGTGCCCATGACGTGATCCGTTCCGCTGTACGTGATTTCGAACATTACGTCGTGGACGGGCTTCGCGTCGGCGGGCCGGAGCCCACAGTTTCCGGGGCCGGGCTGAGCATCCCGTCGATCGATGAGGGCGGGCACATGGTTACCCGTCTACGCGATGACGGTGTGGATGTCGTGCACGCGCACGTGCGCGGCCTCGGGCCCGCCGCGCCGATAGCTCCCGGAGCTTGTTCCCCGGCGGCGTGACGAGGGACGATAGCTCCATGGAACTGACAGCGGTGCCCATCGACAACCCCGATGAGCTCAATGTCATCATCGGGCAGTCCCACTTCATCAAGACCGTCGAGGACCTCCACGAAGCCCTTGTCGGCACCGGTCCGCAACTCCGCTTCGGGCTGGCCTTCTGCGAAGCCTCCGGCCCCCGCCTGATCCGCTGGTCGGGGAACGACGACAGCCTGGTCGACCTCGCCACCAAGAACGCGACAGCCCTCGCCGCCGGCCACTCCTTCATCGTCTTCCTGCGCGACGGCTACCCCGTCAACGTGCTCAACGCGATCCGCCACGTCCCCGAGCTCTGCACCGTCTTCTGCGCCACCGCCAACCCCGTCGAGGTCCTCATCGCCGAAACCTCGCTCGGGCGCGGCATCATCGGCGTCGTCGACGGTGCGCCGCCGCTCGGGATCGAAACCGAGACCGACCGGGCTGATCGGCACCGACTGCTGCGCGCCATCGGCTACAAGCTCTGAGTCCAGCTACACCGCCGGTTGCGATGCCCGGTTGCGGCAACGGGGTGTCTGCAGCCGGGCGAGCATGTCCGGATTCGTGTCGCGGACGCGGCGCGCGACATCGACGAAGGACCGCACGAGGCGGTTGTCGTTGCCGGCGCGCCAGCTCACGGCAACCTCGTTCGGGGCCGCGCCGGTCACCGGTACCAGCCGCACGCCGGGAAACTTGATCCACGCCGCGCACGGCACGGTGATCGCGATGGCCGCCCCGGTCGCCACATGGTGCAGCTCCTCCAGGAGCGTCTTCGTGCGCGCGGCCACGCGTGCGGGTCGTCCACCGCGATAGGAGTTCAACTGCCAGTAGGCATTCCACACCGAGTCGGTGGCGGCGGAGGACAGGATGGGTTCGTCCAGCAGTTCCGCCACCGCGATTTCGGCACGGTTCGCCAAGCGATGGTTCGCCGGCAGCATCGCCATCAGCGGCTGGCGGAACAGGGGTTCGAATCGCAGCCCGTCATCCTCGAACGGCCGCCGCACGATCGCCACATCCACCTGTCGGTCCGCCAATCCGGCCGAGGGCGTCTCGTAGGTGAAGTAGTTCGACTCGAGGGTGATGTTCGGGTGGCGTTGCCGGAACGCGGCCAGGATCGGTGCGGTGAGCGTCAGCGCCGCTCCCTCGATGCAGCCGAGCACCAGGCGGTTGTGTTCGCCGCGGTGCACCGCCCGCGCCTGCTCGACGCCGAAGTCCAAGCGGTGCAGCGCGTCCCGCGCATGCTGGAGAAACGCCGCTCCGGCCGCGGTGAGCTCGACATGACGTGTGCTCCGGGCGAACAATGCGACGGCCACATGCTGCTCGAGCTGCTTGATCTGGGTGCTGAGCCCCTGCTGAGTCACCCCGAGGCGCTGTGAGGCCCGGGTGAAGTTCAATTCCTCCGCGACGACGATGAAATTCCGCAACTGGCGGGAATGAACGTCCATCAAGCGCGGCCCGACCGCAGGCTCGTCGTGGCGGGTGTGCGGCGGATGCTCGGATCGCATGGCGCGCGATCAGCCGGAAACGCGGGCGGGGGAGACGCTCCAGAACGCCGGATGCCGGGGATCGACATCGACGGTGAAGACCGGCAACCTGTCCGGCCGGGGACTCGGCTGGAAGTGCACACGCGTCGATGCGTTGGAGATCAGTGGAAGGTCTCCTTCGATGGCGGTGTGGATCCATGGGCCCTCATCGAGTTCCACGATGGCGGTCGCCAAGGGAGCCGTCTCGCCGCTCGGACCGCTCGCGCGGTACATCATCCGCCACGACACGATCGAACCGGCGCCCGACGCCGGCACCGACTCGAGATCATCGGCCGCGCAGACGGAACAGGCCGTGGTCAGCGGGGCGAAGATCTTGTCGCATGCCGTGCAACGCCGGATCATCAATGTGTCTACGGTGGCGCAGGCGCTGTCGTCGGTGCCATCCTGCGGGAGCCGGGCTTTCGATGGGATCATGGAAACCTCTGCGGAACGGTGCTGGTGGACTCGTTCGAGCATGGTCGTCGGCGACGGATCCCGCGACGGTGGAATTACGTGGGGGCATACCTGTTTCTGTTCGGACGGGGGCCTACCCGGCAAGCACGGTGGCCGTGGGCCCGGGTTCGAAGCTGCGGGATGATGCCGCTCACGAGCGCCGGAATCGCCACGGATGAGCCGGACATCGTTGCGACCGAATTGACAAGCTGGTCTTGTGGACAATCCATTGACAGCGGTTTCTCTTCGCAGCGCGGTTGCACTAGCATGATTCATGCGTCGCGGCGAGGGGAATCGAGTCCCCCTCATTTGCGGCGGTTCGAGAAAACCAATATGCGGCCGCCGTTCTCGGCGGACTTCCAGACGTGCGAGCCCGCTTCCACCTCCAGGCTCGCACCGCCTCACCGAGCGCAGTGAGGCAGATGTCGGCATCGCTGGTGAATTCCCGTGAAGGGGCGGGAATGCCAGCGGTGCCGACCTCCCTCCTCCCGGTCCGGCTAGTCGCCCCACAGCCGGGAGCAAGGGAGACAAGGCATCTCGGGGGTCACGAGCTCGTCGACCGTGACCGCGACCGCGCCGGCGGCACTCAGCTCGAAGGCCACTTCGCCGATTTGATCGGCATGGCCCCGATAGTCCAGGACCAGTGGCCCCAATTCCAGGCGAAGGTGGAGAATTCGACTCGGCGCACTCATCGGCCCGCTTCCGGTTTCGAATCTTTTGCTGGCGGAGGACTGACAGTGGCGGGTGGCCGAATTCAATCCGTTCACGGCGGCGTGGAAGAATCGATCGCCGCCCGATGGTGTGCGCGAAGCCGAAATTGACCGGCTGATTTCGAAACCCTACTTCCTGTCCGGGTATTCGAGAAATCAATTCTCTTTGCGGATTATCAATCGCTGTCTGTCAATTGCCCGCTCCCGGCGCGGAGAGCCCCTACTCGGCCGTGTCCGCGGGCTGGGCCGAGGCCCAGACGGCGATCTGCGCGCGCGAAGTGAAGCCCAGTTTGGTGAGTATGTGCTGGATATGCCCCTGCACGGTGCGCGGCGAGACGACCAGGCGATCGGCGATCGCCTTGCTGGTCAGTCCTTCGGCGACGAGGTCGGCGATCTGGCGTTCCCGCGCGGTGAGAGTGTCCGGCGAACGATCGGCTGGGGAGGCGCCCGGGGAAGGCTCCCCGAGTGCGAAAGCGACCGCGCTCTCGAGACTCATCGACGCGCCGTGCTGGAGGGCGGCATCGAACCCGTTGTCACCGAGAGTCCGGCGGCCGCTCTGCTCGCATTCGTGACGGAAGGGCATCAGCAGAATGGTGGGGCTGCCGGCGAGTCGCCCCAGGGCGTCCGCCGCGCCCAGCAGGACAGCCGCACGACGGGCCTCGAGCTCCTCGGCGGCGATCCAGGCCAGCGCCGCCAGGCAGCCCGTGACGACGAGCGGATCAGCAACCTTGTGGGCCAACCGAATCGCCTCCGCGAGCGAGCGTCTGGCCCGCTCGGTCTCACCGCCGCGCCAGGCCGCGAATCCCGCCGTCCACAGCACATAGGATCGGTAGATCGTCTCGCCCGCGGCTTCGGTGAGGCGGAGTGCCTCCTCCAGAACGCCGAGGGCTCGTGAGGTCTCGCCCAGCAGTGAATAGCACCAACCGAGCGAGACCCGAGCATCCAACTGCCGGGCGACCGCACCGCAGCTCTCGTAGGTGTGCAGCGCATGCTCCAGATCGGCGACCAACCGGTGCGGATCACCCCCGCCCCCGGTGAGCGCGTAGTTCGCCCGTGTGTGCGCGAGCAGCGCGGGAACCGTCGGGTCGTCGGTCTGTTCGGCCAGCTTCGCTAGTTCCTCGACCTGGTCGGTGGCGGTCCGCAGGTCACCTTGTAGGGCCGCCATCAAGCTGGCGGCGAAAAGCGCTGCGGCCCGTTCCGTCGACGGGCCCGAGGACGGGCGCGCGAGAATCCGCTCGTGCCACCGGCGACCCTCGCCGATCCGGCCCCGCAACATCCAGAACACATACAGGTCGGTCACCATCCGCAGGCCACTGTCCTCGGACTCGGTGAGGCTGAACTCCAGTGCGTTCACCAGGTTCGCCTGCTCCCGCTCCAGCCGTTCGACCCAGTACATCTGGCGCGGCCCGATCCAGTTGGCGCTCCAGTCGTGCACCAATTGCTCACACCATTCCCGATGCCGCAGACGCAGCAGCTCGGACTCCCCGGACTCGTCGGCCTTCTGCGCGCCGAATTCACGGACCGTCTCGAGCATGTGGAACCGCACCGAGCCGGATTCCTCCTTGCGGATGAGGAGCGATTTCTCCATCAGGCCCGACAGCGTGTCGTGCAAATCCGGCTCGGCCGCGCCGGCGGAACACACGTGCAGGGCCGCGTCGAGTTCGAACCCGCCGGTGAACACCGAGAGCCGACGCCATAGCCTCCGCTCGTCCGGTGTGCACAGGTCATAGCTCCAGTCCATGCAGGTGTGCATCGTCTGCTGCCGTCTGGGCGCACTACGATTGCCCCGGGTCAGGAAGGCGAACCGGTCGTCCAGCCGATTCAGTATCTGTTCCACGGACATCGTCCTGATGCGCGCCGCGGCCAGTTCGATCGCCAGCGGCAGGCCGTCCAGCTGTGCGCAGACCCGGGCGATGGACAGCCTGTTGTCGTCGTTCACCTCGAACCCGGGCACCGCCGCGGCTGCTCGCTCCGCGAAGAGGGCGATCGCGTCATTGCGGGTGACGGTCCGCAAGGACGGGTTGGTGGCCGGATCTGGTACATCCAACGGCGACAGCGGATATGCCGCCTCGCCCTCGATATCGAGGGTCTCCCGACTGGTGGCGAGAATCCGAACGTCCGGGCAGGCTCGCAGGATCGATTCGACCAGCCCCGCGACGGCTTCGACCAGGTGTTCGCAATTGTCCACGATCAGCAGCAGGTCCTGAGTGGCCAGTAACTGGATCAGCGCGTCGGGCGCCGACCCGCCGCCGTGGTCGGACAGGCCGAAGGCGGCGGCCACGACGTCCGGCAGCGACTCACCGTCACGCAGGTCGCCCAACTCGATCAGCCATGCCCCATTCGCGAAATTCCTCCGCATGCTGTGCGCGACCCGCAAGGCGAGGCGTGACTTGCCTACGCCCCCGATCCCGGTCAGCGTCACCAGGCGCGAGCCGGCCAGCAGGTTCTTGACTTCGGACTGTGGTGTCCTGCGGCCGACGAAGCTGGTCAGCTCCAAGGGCAGATTTCCCGCTCCCGACCGGAAGTCGTCGCTGCGGAACTGCGTGATCCGTTGTGCCGCAGTATCTTCCGAGGTGGATTCGATGCCGACTTCGCCCCGGCTTCCGTGTGGGCCGTCGTCAGGCATCTGTCGCTCGCAACCGGGGCACATGGTCAGACTATCGTCGGCATCCCCGGTGATGGCCGCCGACCGGGCTGTCCAGGATCGCCGCGAAATCAGAACCACTCCCGCCCGCCAGATGTCATATGCCGTAAGACAGCCGAACTCGAAGGTCAGATGTCTCGGACGAAGGCTGAGGCTACAAGAGGCGTCCTGAGATCCGCGCAACCGCCTGATGGTCGGCGTGCCGATTCGCGCTCGCCCTTCGCGGTGCGGTGCAGAGGGACGCGGGGTGGCATCGCCGCCTCCCCGTCCCCAGCGCTGAGTGCGGCCGCTCTCTCTTATGCGGTGATAATCCTGATCACCGTTGCGACGAGATCGCCGTCGGGATCACGCAGACGCGGTAGCGACGCCCTGTTCTGCAATAGCGATCCCAGGGTGAGATCCACCAGTTCGGCACCGACCTGTTCGGCGGAATTGCGCCCGCCCGGCTCGAACCACGTCCATGCCCATTGCGCGGCGCCGAAGATGAGCAAGCTCCGGATGCTGGTGTCGACGGGCTGGAAGTCGCCGGACGCGATGCCCGCCTCGAGCACGCCGCGCAGGATTCCGATGTAATACCTGCGCAGCTTGCGCCCCTCGGAGTCCTCTTCTTCCTGGCCGAACCGGGCGACCTCGCGCTGGAATGCGACGGTCCGGTTCCGGTCGTGTATCTGATACAGCATGGCCGCGTGCAACAATCCGGCCAGCTGCTCGGGGGGTGTCGAGAAGGTCGACACGATTCGTTCCGCCTCGTCGACACGGCGCCGCATATAGGAAACATGCAGCGCTTCCAGAAGCCGCGCCTTGGTGCCGTAGTGATGCACGATCAAGCCCTGGGAGATACCGAGCTCGCGGGCTACATCGCTGAAACTCGTTCCGTCGTAGCCTTTTTCAGCGACATGGCGCGTGAAGGTATCGAGAATCGCGCCCGACTTGCCGGGTCCCGCCGCACGTCCATTCATCGATCCCGCCCCTCTTCGTCCGTATTCTCCGACGCCCCTGAGAACCGATCGACCGCGCGAACTGTCGTTGACTGAGTGCGCAGTCAGTATTAGCATAATGCCCCGAGTCGCAGCGGCGCGTTCTCTATCATCAACCATTCATCTCGAAAAGTTGACCTACCGCCCATGTATCAGCACGCTTATCTCACCGAAACCGTCGATGAGCGACGAGCCCTCGAATGCATCGCATGACCGGCTCGTTCGATAGCCTCACGGGCGGGCGCGCATGAATGCGGGCGTAGCGGCATACGAGGATCCGGCGACGGATTCCGAATCGCTGTTGTCGCCGGAGCAACTCTTGGCCGCGATCGCCGGGCGGCTCGCCGAACCGTTCCCACTGGTCACGTGGGCGAGAGAACTCGGCGATCTGCACGCCGCGTTGATCGCCGCGGTGCTGAATCCGCGGCGGAACGCGCCGGAGGCCACCGAGGCGGCTCTGTGTGCCGATATCGCGAAGGTCATCGACAAGATCAATTCTTGGGCCGCGTCCGCGGTACGCCACAGCCGTTGCGCCCGTCGCCACACCCACACCTTCGGCGAGGTGATCAGTCACGTGGCCAAGACCTACGCCGAAGCGTGGTGGACGGTGCTGCACAGTGACTGCGAAGACCTTCGACACTCGGCCTGGGTACACCTCGGCGAAGTTCGCGACGGCTACGCCCACCTCATCAGCGATATCCGCGCGGAGCGCGTCCAACTTCCACTCGGCTGGCGAGGCATCCGGCAGACGCAGCCGGCGGGCTGAGGGCCGACGCGACCGGTCCGCCGGGGCGGCCACGAAACCCGATGTGCGCGTGGCGATCAAGCAGGCCGGCGTTCGTATCGGCCTGCGGCCCGAGGGTATCGCCCGCGGGATCGCCTGCGCCATCGATCGGCCCGACACCGTCGACGGCATCGATCACTGTGCGGCGGTGGTCAACCTGCGGGCGGCCATCCGCTCGACGAGCAGCGGGATGAAGTCGCGGACGGGACGTCCGTCGAAGCTGCGGTGGGCGTCGTGGACGATATCGGCGACCGTCCCGGCGCCGACGGCCGGAAACTTGGTGGTGAGTCGACGAACGAGTTCCTTGATCTGCTGATCTTCATCATTCGCTGCCATACTTCATGGTCGCGCGTCGTGGTCGAGTGCCGTTCCGGAACCGCGATGAAATCCACATGGCTGTTTGCTCTCTATCTGGTCACGGTGCGCAATTCATGGTGACGGTACGTAATTCACGTCGAGAGCTGATCCCGGGCTTGCCGAGGATCTTCCTCCGTCGGACCACGACGAGCGGTGGTCTGTGCGGCCATTCCGCTCGCCAGGCCACCGCCGTCGCGTCACAGTGCTGCTATTCGGCTGTGCCCGAGAGGAATTCGTCGAGATCGGGCCTCATCTACGTGCTGGTCCCGGTTCGAGCCTCGATCGCGGTCACGGAGTTCTTGAACGCCTTGGTCAGCACGCCCCTGCCGACGGTGGCGAGCACCGCGCCGAGGAACCAGCCGCGCGCATTCTTGCCCTCGCGTACCACGACGTAGTCGATATCGGTGGTGCCGTCGGGGCGCGGGGTCAGATCGTAGGTGTGCCCGGAGTGGTGACCCCACGCGTTGGAATCGGTGGTGGTCAATACGACGTGGTCCGGGTTGGTCCAGTCGTATTCGAGCCGCTCCCAGATTCCGGTGGATCCTTCGGTGACGTCCGCGTGATGAGCATCCTGAGCGTGCACCGCGAGGTACGACCCGGCGCTGTTGCCGAACAGTTCCGAACGGTCCGGGCCGAAGTCGGTGAGGGCCGCGACGAACTGTTCGGGCGTCACATGTGCGTTCGCGTGCATATGGATGGTGGTCATGGGTCTGTTCTCCTTTACTCGGGTAGCTGATCGCCGTGGGCTTCGGCGACCATGTAGGCCGCGTACCACGTGGGCCACTCGGTGTCGTACCGCCCGCCGTTGCGGGCCTCGTGCTCGCCGTGGGCGGTCGCCGCGCGCACGAGCGCGTCGACCAGGTCGCTCGTGGTGGCGTAGGACGTCTCGGTGGTTTCGACGCGGCCCGGGATCCGGGCGGTGACCTCTTGCAGCAGGAAGGTGTTGCCGTCGGGGTCCCGGAAGGTCGCGAACGATCCGTAGCTCGCGCGCTCGTCGGCGGCTCCCGCCACGCGTCCGTCGCCCGACAGGGGCTGGAACTGGGCTCCGGGCGCGCCGGGGTGGAAGACCTCGCTGATGTCGGCGCCCTGGGCCGCGAGCGCGTCGCGTGCCTGCTGGACATCGGACACCACCAGGTAGATGCCTTCCGCCGAGCCCGCCTTCGCGGTGGTGATGCTGGTGCCGAATTGGATCGACGTCGGCGAGCCCGGGGGCGTGAACTGCACGACCCGGAAGCCGTTGTCGAATTCGAAGTCGGCGTCGAGACGCCAGCCCACACCGTCGTAGAACTTCTTCGACCGGTCCACGTCGGCGACCGGGATGACGACCGCCTCGAGCTTCAGTGCGGGAACCCCTGTGGTTGTCATGGCCTGTTCCTCGTTTCCTGTAGCAGCGGTGTTGCTCGCATGTTCCAGAGTGCGCTTCGGCAGGCGTCGTCGAACCAGTGGATGTCCCCGGTCGGCTCCCGGGCGTCGTTCTTCACGCCGCGTCGATGAACTCCAAGTGGCTGTTTGATCGCGATATGGTCACGGTGGCGACCGGCTCGCGTCCGCCAGATCACGGGAACGTGACGATCGTGATGAATCGGACGGTCTAGAGCACGCAGCTATTGCTGAAAAGTTGCTGTTCGGCTTAGCGTCGAGTTCCGTCCGGACAGTGGGGCGGGTCACACCCGGTAGGGGATTCCGGTCAGCAAGGGATAGGTCCATGAACCTCCATCAACTCTCCACAACGCGAGCCAGCCGTCCGCCGATCGATGTGCGGGATGAGATGCGGCCGGCGGCCCGGGTGCTGATCGTCGAGCAACATCCCGCGACCGCCGAGATGACTCTGCTGGTCCTGGCCGCGGCCGGGTTCGACGCCGTGCACACGTCGACGGCCGCACAGGCGCTCACCGCCGTCGCCGGCTGGAAGCCGGATCTGGTGCTGACTGATCTGATGTTGCCGGACCTTTCCGGACCCGAGTTCTGCCTGCGGCTGCGGGCGACCTCGTCGGTGCCGATCCTGATCGTGACCACCGAAACCGATCCCGACCTCGTGGGCCTCGCGATCAGCGCGGGCGCGTCAGGGTATCTGCCCAAGCCGTTCCGGACCGGCGAACTGCTCGATCGAATCCACGCCGGTCTCGGGTTCTGACCGGGCGTATCGTCCGCCCGCCGAGCGGTGTGCCGTGATGCCCGGTATTCTCGCCGCTACCGGCTGGACCTCGCGGGCGGGGCCACCATGGACGCGGGCTGCTACGCGATCCACAGCATGCGACTGTTCGATCCCGACCGCCCGGAGGTGACGGCCGCGCGGGCCCTGCTGCGTGGTCCAGGCGTGGATCGGGCCATGACCGCCGACTTCCGTTTCCCGTCCGGTATGGTGGGCCGGATCAACGCGTCGAGGTGGTCGCGTTCGCTGTTGCGGATCGGGCTGCGGGTCGAGGGTGAGCGCGGAACCATGAAGGTCCTCAATCACGTACTGCCGCAGGCCTTCCACCGAGTGACGGTCACCGTCGACGGTGTCACCCGCCGCGAGCGGATCCCGGGTGAACCCACCTACGTCCGCCAGCTGCGCGCCTTCGCGAGCGCGGTATCAGGCGCCGACACCAATCTCACACCGCCCGAGGACTCCGTCGTCACCATGGAACTGATCGACGATGTCTACCGAGCCGCCGGCTTACACCCGCGCGGCACCGGCGGATGAGCAGCGGCGTCGGGTACCCCACCGGTAGTAGGTCGCTTCGGCGATCTGAAGGATCCGATACCCGAGGATGAACAGCATCGCCACCGGCGTCAGCGGCGCGGAGACGAGGCTCATGGGCGGATCTCCTGTACCGCGGCCTCGGCTCGAGCCTCGAGGATCGCGAGCAGGACCTTGCGGCACACGGACGTGCCCGACAGGTGTCCGGGGAGCGTCAGCACGGTGCAGGCTCGGGCCCGCCGGCATTCGTGGACGAGGTCGACGAACACCGGGGGCAGGGTCGCGCCCTGCGGTCCCGGCTCGTGGAACACCGTGCCGAGCGCGTACCCGAGTGATCGCGCGGCGGCTCGCAGCAGCTTGTCGCTGAAACTCGGGTCGCGGTTGCTCAACAGATCGTCGCGCACGTAGCCGTAGGCGAGCGGCAGCAGAGCGGTCATCGAAGCAACTGGGTCGGGCGGTCGGCGACGGTGACGACCGGAAATCCGTCCTCGCGGCGACTCTGCTGGAAGCGCACCCGGACCGGCCCGATGGAGACCAGCGGAACGTCACCTTCGAGAGAGGTATAAACCCACGGGCCCTCGTCGAGCTCGACGATGGCGATGGTCAACGGCGTCGACATCCCATGCGGATCACCCGAGCGGTGCACCCTCCGCGACGACACGATCGAACCGGACCCCGACGAGGGCACCCACTCGAGATCATCGGACGCGCACGCCGAACAGGCGCCGATCATCGGCCCGAACAGCTTGTCGCAGGCCGCGCATCGCCGGATCGCGAACATGTCTTCGTCGTCGCTGACACCCGCTGTGTGCTGGGCAATCGGTAGGGACATGGAACCGAACCTCCGTGGACCGGTGCTGGTGGATTTCGGTTTTCAGCATCGTCGGTCCGGACGGCTCGCACGACGGTGGAATGGCCACTGGGTATACCTATTTTTGGGTCGCGTCCACGATCCACGCCGCGATCTGGGCGCGAGAGTTGAACCCGAGCTTGGCCAGAATGTGCTCGACGTGCGCGTCCACGGTGCGCTGTGCGATCACCAGCTGGGCCGCGATCTGCTTGTTGGTGAGCCCCTCGGCGACGAGGCCCGCCACCTGGCGTTCCCGTTTGGTCAGAGTCGTCGCGCCGGCGCGTGGCGTATCGTCGGGGCGCTCTTCGTTCAGGGCGTAGGCGACCGCCGCGTTGACGCGCATCGCGCGCCCGCGTCGCCATATCGTGTCGAAGCGCGCGGTGCCGAGCGCACCACGCACCACCCGCTCGCACTCGAGGTGGGCTTCGACCATCTGGGGGAAGTAGATCGCCACGCCGGGGGCGGTCCGCATCATGTTCGCCGCCGCGCCCATCAGCACGGCAGCTCGCTGATCGTCGGCGCCGGCGGCGATCCAGGCCAGCACTTCGAGATCGAGCGCCGCGACGAGCAGGCTGCGCACGCGCCGGTTGAGCCGCAGCGATTCCCGCAGCAGCTCCTGTGCGCGGGAGCGCTCACCCTGGCGGTAGGCCGCGATCGCGGTCATTCCCAGGGCGGTCGACCGGAACAGCGACTCGCCGCACTCCTCGGTGATGGAGAGGATCCGCTGATGGCACTCGGCGGCGCGCGCGGCGTCGCCCTGCTGCGCGTACGCCACACCGAGCAACAGCAGTGCGGAGACGTGCAGGCATCCGCGCGGGTCGGAGCTCAGCACCTCGATGGCTCGATTGATACACGACACCGCGCGCGGGGGCTCGTCGCGATAGAGCGCCAGATCTCCCTCCGCGTAGGCGATCAAGGCTTGATTCAGGGGTGTGGGATCGCGCTCGGCGAGCACCCGCCCGTGCTCGAGCAGGGCGGCCGCCGTCTCGAGGTCCCATTGCCGTGTGGCCATGAATATGCTGGCGTGCAGCGCCCGGACCTGGTCGGTCGTCGAATGTGCGCACGGATGGGCCAGGGCGCGCTCGAGCCAGCGGCGGCCTTCACCGAACAGGCCGCGGAAGCTCCAGAACGTGAGGGACGCGGCGCTGATGCGCAGCCCCGCTTCGGCCGACTGCTCGGTCGGGTCGGACATGCAGAATTCGAGCGCCGCACGGATGTTGCCCTGCTCGCGGTCGAGCCGGGCCATCCAGTCGCATTGCCGGTCGCTGATCCAGTCGTCCTCGGCGTCGAGCACCAGCTGTCGGTACCAGTCGCGGTGCCGGCGCCGGAATTCCTCGTCCGCACCGGCCTCCCGCAGCTTGTCCTGCCCGTATTCCCGGACGGTGTCGAGCATCCGGAAGCGGACCGCGCCCTCCGGTTCCTCCCTGATCACCACCGATTTGTCCACCAGTGAGGACAGCACGTCTAGCAGCTCCGCCGCCTCGGCCTCGGCGCCGCATACCGACTCGACGGCTTCGAGTTCGAAACCACCGGTGAACACCGACAAACGGGCCCACAGCCGCTGCTCGGCCGGGGTGCACAGCTCATAGCTCCAGTCGATGCACCACCGCAGGGCCTGCTGCCGTGTCGGCGCGGTGCGGTGGCCCCGGGTGAGCAGGGCGAACCGGTCGGTGAGCCGTTGCAGAATCTGGTCCGGCGACATCGTGCGCATTCGAGCCGCCGCGAGTTCGATCGCCAGGGGCAGACCGTCCAATCGGGCGCAGATCCCGGCCACCGCGGCCTTGTTCTCCTCGGTCACCTCGAAGCCGGGCACGACCGTGCCCGCGCGGTCGGCGAACAGTGTCACGGCGTCGTACTTGCGTAGCTGTCGCAGCGTCGGTTCGCGGTCGGCGGCGGGGACGCTCAACGGCAGTAGTCGCTGCACCGCTTCGCCGCCGATGTCCAGCGGTTCGCGGCTGGTGACCAGCATCCGCAAGTCCGGGCACGCCGACAACAATGTCTCGGCCAGGTTGGCCATCGGCTTGGCGACCTGCTCGCAGTTGTCGACGACCAGCAGGGTCTCCCGGGATCGCAGATACTCGACGAGCGTGTCGTGGACCGGCCGGACCGAATCGGCCCGCACACCCAGAGCGGCCGCGACGATGGGAGCCACCAGCGATGGGTCGCGCACATCGGCCAGGTCGATCGCCCAGACCCCGTCGGCGAAATCGCGTTGAGCGGCCGAGGCCGCCCGCAGCGCCAGCCGGGTCTTGCCGACGCCGCCCATCCCGGCCAGTGTCACCAGCCTCGACACGGTGAGCTGGTGCTTGAGTGCGGTCAACTCGGCGCGCCTGTTGATGAAGCTGGTCAACTCGGGCAGCAGAGTGCGGTGGTGTCGTGTGGTTCGCGCCGCGGCACCGCGTTGCTGTATCTGCCGGATGGTCGCGCCGAGCTCCGCCGCGGAGGGCCGTTGTTCGGGATCCCGGTGCATCGCCGCGTCCACCACGGTGCACACCTCGGCGGGGAAGCCGCGATCGCGCAGGTCCGGTGCCTGCGGCTCCGAGGCCGCATGCCCGGTCAGCGCCCAGAACAAGGTGGCGCCGAGCCCGTGGATATCGGCGGCGAGAGCCGGAGCGCGTCCCTCGGCGGAAGTCTCGGAGCCGCCGGGAACGGGCGCGATTCCGAAGTCGGTCAGGGCGGGCTCACCGTATTCGGGGAACAGAATAGTGCCGGGCCGCACATCGCCGTGCACGATGCCGAGTCGGTGCGCGCTTTCGAGTGCCCGGGCGATTCCGGCTCCGAGCTTCAGCACGTCATCGACCGGAAGCGGACCCCGCTGCCGGATCCGCGCGTCCAGCGAGTCCACGGGGTGATACGGCTGGGCGAGATAAGGCCGCCCGCCGCTGATGACACCGGCCGCCAGCACGGTGACGAGATTGGGGTGCCCGGTCAGCCGGCCCAGAGCCTGCTGCTCCGACACGAACCGCGCCTGGCTCTCCTCGTCCAGGTCCCCGGTCATGACCTTCACCGTGACAGTGCGATCCAATCCCGCTTGCCGGCAGCGGTAGACCACACCGAAATCGCCGCGACCGATCTCTTCGGCGTTCTCGAAGCCGAGCTCACGCAATTCCTCCGCTACCGTCATGCTCACGTCGCGGGCGGTGCGGTTCGTAGCGTCGTCGATCATCGGCCGCGCAATCTTCACGGTATGGCTGCGAACACGGGCCATGATCGACTCACCTTTCGACGCTGTTCAGCCTATCGCCGATGACAGGCAGACATGCAGCTATTCGGTGGAGGATGGGCGGCGGTGCGTACTGTTGGCGACCGCCCAGCGCAGCGCGGCCCGGCGCATGGAGGATTCGTCGGCGTACCCGAGGAGTTGTGCCTGTTTGCCGCGGCTCAGCGGTCCGGTCGCCTGCGCCGCGCCGAGGCGGGCCGAGCGCGCCCGGTCCAGCTCACGTCGCCATGTCGTCCCGGCTTCGGCGAGCCGGCGTTGGAGGGTGCGCGGGCTGGTGGTGAGTCGCCGTGCGACCCGTTCCAAGGACGCGTCTCCCTCGTCGAGGGCGGCGGCGGCCGCCACGGCGACCCGTTCGGGCCACGCGGAGATCAGCGGCGGGGGCGGTGGGAGCGCGTCCGCCAGGGGTTGCAGGACGGCGGCGAGGACCGGGTCGGCGGTGGTGAGCGGCAGGGCCAGGTCGGACGGGCGGAAGGTCATCGCGTCGGTGTCCGCGCCGAATTCGATTGTGGCGTCGCCGAATACATCCTTGTAAGCATCGAGCCGCCGAGGTGCGTTGCGGCGCACGGTGACTCGCACCGGGTCCAAGGGGGCGTCGACGACGCGGCGGGCCCGGGTCAGCACGGCGGCCAAACCCCACAGCTGGGTGTGGTCACGGGTCGCGTCGGCCCCGTCGACCATGTCCAGGCGCAGCGTCGGTCCGCGATCGTCGTCGACGAGGTCGAAATTGTGATTGGTGGTGACGGCGCTGACATAGGGACCGCAGGTCGCCAATCCGGCGCCCAACGTCGGTGCGCTGGTGAACAAATAGTCGTAGAGCCCCGTTGCCCGGAGCTGGTACCGGCTCGCGACACGCAACGCCACGTCCGGATCGTCGAGCATCCTCGCCCCGGTCTCCCACAGTCGCCAGAAGGTTTCGCTGGGAACGTGGACGCCACCGCCGGCCAATGTCCACTCCGGCACACCGGATTCCTGGATCAGCCGCGTGCGGTCCAGTCCCATGGAGGTCAGCTGGGAGAGCACAAACTGGTGCAGCAGAGTCAGATCAGTGCGCAATGCCCCTCCTACGCATCGTCGTCCCCCGGTCGATGGGTGGATCGTAGACGCGGCGGCGATCCGGAACCAGCACCGGGTGGGGCCGCGAACCGGGCGCGACGGTCGGCGGCCACACCCCGCTATCGGTGGCGGGCGGGGCCGCGTTAGGGCGGTCTTCCAGCGGAAGATCGGCCGGTGGGCGGTCCGGCGTGGCGTCGCCGCTTGATAGATTCGATCGCGTGACGTCGTCGACCACTCAGCCGTATCATCACGGCGACCTGCCCTCGGCGCTGTTGCGCGCGGCGGTCGAACTGCTGGAGGAGAACGGCGCCGCCGACCTGTCCTTGCGTGCCGTGGCCCGACGTGCCGGTGTGTCGACCGCGGCGCCCTACCGCCATTTCGCGGACCGCGAAGCCCTGCTGTCCGCGGTCGCCGCCGTCGGATACCGCGATCTGACAAGCCGTTTGGCCGCCGTCCATCCCGCGCCGGTCACCCCCGAGGATCTGGCCCTGATCGCCATCGCGTACGTGCGGTTCGCCTTGGACCGGCCGGGGTTGTTCCGGGTGATGTTCGCCGATCCGTGTGATCCGACGAGTCCGGAGCGGGTGGCGGCCACCGAGGCGATCCACGAGTACGTCGAGAACATTGTGCGGCAGGCGTTTCCGGCGTCGGATCCGGAGGCCATGGCCACCGCGGTGTGGGCGCTGGTCCACGGCTTGGCGTTCCTGCACCTGGACG
This sequence comes from Nocardia sp. NPDC005746, assembly GCF_040630785.1. Taxonomy (NCBI): domain Bacteria; kingdom Bacillati; phylum Actinomycetota; class Actinomycetes; order Mycobacteriales; family Nocardiaceae; genus Nocardia; species Nocardia sp. NPDC005746. Next base: position 548,555 of record NZ_JBEXYE010000002.1, on the reverse strand, counting down.
GCAAGTTCGAGGCGGTCTCCGACGCGGCTGTCGCCGAACGTGTTCGCGCCGCGGTCTTCGCGGTGCTCGGCGCGTCGAGCCAGGTCGCGAACACGCCTCGCGCCGACTGACGTACCCACGCGGTCGGGGTCGCCGACCGGCGACAATGAATGTTGACGCTGCTCACACCTTTGGTAATGTTAGCGCCGCTAACTCGATACAAGGGGTGCGCTATGAACAAGAACACGGTGGCAGACCGCGGAGCCAAGCTGATGAACTTCGCACACCGGATCGTCCTCGCCGTCAGCGGAAACAAGCTGCTGGCCAATCCGTTCGGAATGCCGGTGGTCGAATTGCACACGATCGGAAGGAAATCGGGGCAACCGCGGTCGTGCTATCTGACGGCCCCGATGCACGATCCGAACCGAATCGTCCTGGTCGCCTCGAAAGGCGGTGACGACCGAAACCCCGACTGGTACCGCAACCTGCAAGCCAGCCCCGACGCCGAGGTCGTGATCTACGGGCGACGGCGAAAAGTGCGCGTGCACACCGCCGGCGCTGAGGAGCGGGCGGTCCTCTGGCCGCAGATCACCTCGGCGTACCAGGGCTATGCGAGCTATCAGAAGCGGACCGCCCGCGAGATTCCGGTAGTGGTCTGCGAGTTCCGGGACTGAGACGGGTGGGCGGTCGATTCACCGGACGCCGAAGCGCTTCATCACCCTCAGCCACGTGGTGAGAATGCCCGCCCACGCCCGGTACGGCACGGCGGCGGGCGGGGTGAATCCCATGACGCGCTGGTGGGCGACGGTTTGTGCTTCGGTGTATTTGAGAATGCCCTCCGCCCTGTGGCGGCGCCCGAGCCCGGAGTCGCCCACCCCGCCCATCGGAGCGTCGATGCTGCCCCAGGCGGCGGCGAACGCATCATTGACGTTGACAGTCCCCGCGTGCAGGCGGGCCGCGACGGCCCGGCCCTTTGCGCCATCGCGAGTCCACACGCCGGCATTGAGACCGTAGGGAGTGGCGTTGGCCCGCTCGACCGCATCGTCGAGACTGTCGAACGCGTAGATCGACACGACCGGGCCGAAGGTCTCGTGCGTGCAGAGCGTCATCTCGGGCGTGACATCGGTGAGGATGGTCGGCTCGAAGAACAGCGGACCCAGATCGGGTCGCGCCCGTCCGCCCGCCAGCACGGTTGCGCCCTTGGTCACCGCGTCGTCGACGTGCGCGGTGACGGTCTCCAGTTGGGAGACCGTCGTGAGCGACCCGACATCGCGGCTGAAGTCGTATGCCGCGCCGGTGCTCAGCGCGCGTGTGCGGGCGACGAAGGCCGCGACGAATTCCGTTCGGATCGATTCGGCGACGTAGAGACGCTCGATCGAGACGCAGAGCTGACCCGCCGACGGGAAGCAGGCATCGACCGCGCCGGCGGCGGCCCGATCGATATCGGCGTCGTCGAGGACCAGCATGGCGTTCTTGCCGCCCAGTTCCAGGGAGGCTCCGATGAGCCGCTCACCGGCGTCGCGCGCGATGCGGCGGCCGCTGGCCGTCGAGCCGGTGAACATGATGTAGTCGGCGTTGTCCATCAGTGCGTCGCCGATATCGCTGCCCCGCCCGACCACCATCTGCCACACGTCGTCGGGCAGACCGGCCTCGCGCATCAGGTCCAGCGCCCACAGCGCGGTGAGCGCGGTCTGGGTGTCGGGTTTCTGGACCACCGCGTTGCCCGCCAGCAGCGCCGGGATCGCATCGCTCGCCGCCATGCTGAGCGGGTAGTTCCACGGGGAGATCACGGCGACAACGCCTTTGGGGTGGCGCAGTTCGGTGGTGTGGGTCAGCAGCGGGATCGCGCCGCGGCGGCGGGTGGGGGCGAGCAGCCCCGCGGCGCGCCGCGCGTAGTAGCGGGCGACGATCGCGACGTCGACGACTTCGAGGAAGGCGTCGCGCCGAGTCTTGCCGCTCTCGGCCTGCATCAGATCCAGCACTTCGTGCTGACGATCGAGCAGTAGATCGTGGAAGCGCAGCATGATCGCCTTGCGGTCACGGAAAGACGTTGCTGCCCAACGCTTCTGCGCGGCCTGCGCGCGGGCGAACGCGGCGTCGACATCGGTGCTCGTCGACACCGGCAGATCGGTCAAGGGGGCGCCCGTGTACGGAATCGTCTTGGTGACCGCGGTCGCGCCGGGCGCTGCGGTGACCCGGGTGGCCAGTCGGGAGATGAGCCCGGCGGTCGACGCCGCGGCGGGGGGCCGGTGGCCGTCGCCACCGGCTGCGGGGGTGCGCGAGGCGTACTCGATGGTCATGACGCTGCTCCGAGGGTGGGGACCGAGGTCGGGACCGGCATGTGGAGGGCGAGTTGGCCTTCGGTCATGATATCGAGCCGGATGGTCCGGAACGGTGCGAGCGAGCGCAGGTCCGCTGCCATGCGGCCGGTCCCGAGTTCGAGGTCGATACCGCGGCAGCAGGGAGCTTCCGGCCGTCAGAGTGTTGGTCTGGCTCAGCGTCGAGTGCCACGCCCCGTCGATCCGGGTGTAGGAGGTGAGCGACGAGACCTGTGCGCCGGTGCGTGTGGTGGTCTGCGTGGGTGTCGGCACCGACAGCGCGATATCGGTGCCGCCGTCGTCGTTCGCCACCCGGGCGGTGGTCCGGTCGGCCCGGATGTCGATGTCGATGTCGGTGACCCACTTGGGGAATCCGTAGCCGTCGTGGCCGCGTACCTGGGCGATCTCGCTGCTGACCGGGAGCGACAGCACGTACGAGTGGAGATGATCGTCGGTGAGTCCGGCGAGCAGGTCCACGGTGCCGAGGCGTCCGTGCCGTGCCGGGCGGACCGCGATGCCGACCGCCGCCTCGGTGTAGAAGTCGATATCGCACACGTCGTAGCGGAACAGCATCAGTGAGACGATCCCGATGCCGGGCACGACCTCGAGCGGTGCGAGCTCGCGGGGGAGCCGGCCGCGGATGGTGCGGGTGCGGGCGAGCATCACCAGCCGGGCGGTCGAGATGCGGTAGTAGAAGTTCGGGGTGAACGTCTTGCCGATGCGGGAGCCGACCTCGGTCTTGGGCATCCGGCGGAAGAAGTCCACGCTGCTCACCCGTGGATCCGCAGCGATGGCGTCGAGGTCGGGCCGCATGCGGTACGTGTCGTACAGGCCGCCTTCGGGGACGGTGACGACGCGGCCGTCGAGGGAGACCTTGACTGTGTTCTGAGAGGTCGTTGGCATGTTTCCCGATTCCTCGCTCTAATGTATGCGGTGTTAACATCAGGCTAGGATCGAATGTAAGCGGTGTCAACACGTCTGCTCAGACGAAGAAATCCCGCAGTGCCGCGGCCACCGCGGCGGCGTCGTGGGGGTGGTGGAACTGCCCCGGCAGGGTGATGGTGCGCGCGTCGGGCAGCGTCGCCCGGAGACGTTCGACGCTCGCGGTGCCGTAAGGGTCGGTGAGCTCGCCCGCGAGCAGGAGGGTGGGGACGTCGATGCCGGACCACGGGGTGATGTCGGAGTTCATGGCGGTCAGGCATTCGAGGTCGGCCACCAGGCCGGAGGCTCGGAAGGCCAGGCCGTCGGCGAGGGGCTGCAAGGCCGCGCGGGGCGGGGTGGGTTCGACAATGGCGGTGAAGAATTCGATGATCGCGTCCGCGGGGCGCGCGGCGGCCATGTGCTGGCGGATCGTTTCGAGGGTCGATGTCAGCGGGGAACCGGCGAGGGTCACCGGGGGCTCGTACAGCGCGAGGCGTCGGACTATCGACTGATCCCGGTGGAGTGCGTGCAGGGCGACCAGGCCGCCCGCGGAATGCCCGAAGACGAAGGCGGGGTCGTCCAGGGTCGCGAGCACCGCCGCCAGGTCGGCGGCCTGTTCGGTGAATTCGGCGGGCCGGGGGCCGTTTCCGCTCTCGCCGTATTCTCGCCGTTCGACCACGAGGACCCGGTAGTCCGGGGCCAGTAATTCTGCGAGCTGGAAATAGAGGTCGAGGGTGACCAGCGCGCCGGGGACGATAACCAGGGCCGGGCCGTCACCTCGGGAGTGAAAGACGATGCGGGTGCCGTCCGCCGATTCCACGGCTTCTCTGTATTGCGACATATATCCATAGTGGCAGATACCTGACGCCACATCGGCTGGTGGACAGTCGAATTCGCCGCCCGCGCTGCTGGATCGGGCGGGGGCGGCTAATTGTCGGCACGGGCCTTCGGGCGGGTGGCCGGCGACTCGCGGGAGGTAGGGGAGGGCGTGGAATACGGGGTGTGACGGTGGATTTGCCGACCATGAATTGATATTGGAGTTTCGTCCTTATTTCGCCACGTGCTCCGCTTAAGATCTCTAGGGCATCAGGCAATTGCTCGATGTAGAGCAGTTTTTCGCTCAGGAGGTGCGGAATGCTGGAAGCCGATTGGTGGATCCGGTCGAGGCCACTGTTGATTGCGGGTGCTTTGCCGTTCGCTGTGCTGCTCGGCACCGGAGTCGCCTCGGCGGCGCCGGAGGACTATGCGCCCCCGCCCGCCGCGCTACCGGCGCCACCGGATTGGCTATTGAACGGCCAACTACCTTCCATCGATGCGGCCGACCCGCTGCCTGGTGTGGATCCACAAGCGGTGGACTCGCTGTGCGCGTCCATTCCGGTCGATGCGCAGCGGTGCGGCGTCACCGTGGTCGACGCCGGTGTCGGCGCGGCCATCGGCGCGGGGATCGGGGCGGGCGTGTCCGCGCCGCTGGCGATCGCCACCGGACTGGTCGGCGCCGGGCTCGGATTCGTGGCCGGGATCCCGTTCCTGCCCACCGGTTTGGTGGTCGGACCGCTGGTCGGGGCGGCCGTCGGTGTGGCTCTCGTCGCCGGGCCCGCAGCCTTGCTGGGCGCGGCGTTGGGGGCGTCGGTCGGGGCGATCGTGGGCCTCACGACGCCGCTGCCGGTGGACGCGCCGATCGACGAGACCGGCGTGTCCACTGCGCTGGAGTAGCGGGCGCCCTATTCCGGAACGACGCGGACGAGTTCGGCGCTGAGGGTGTCGCCGGATTCGTCGGCGAGTGCGGCCGCCCGCAAGGCGGCCAGGTGTCCGGCGGCGTCGGCCCGGCCGGCCAGGTCGTGCGCCGCCCCCATGAGTTCGGCGAAGCTCTCGGCGCCATGCTCGTAGGTGGCGCCGTAGCCCTTCAGCACGCCCTGGCAGGCCAGGATTTCGCGGGCGAACTCGGCGTCGAAGGCCGCGGCGGCCACGGCCGTGCGCAACCATTGGTCGATGGCCTGCTGCTCACGGGCGTATCGCAGAGAGTGCGGGCGCAGCGGGCGCAGCCGGGCCGTCACCGATAGCGCGGTGAACCCGGTGATCGAACTGGTGTTGACCATCATGCCCCGGTGAGTGAGCCTGCCGATGAGGCGGCGAAAGGCACTGGACCGGTGAAGCATCGAGCCCAGGCGCACCGGCATGGTGTCGGTGATCTCGTCGACCTGCGGGTGTAGGTACTCGTGGACGTGAATGAGCTGGTCCGGTTCGGCGCCGGCCTCGGCCCGGATGCGGTCGGTGCGTTGGCGCCGGATCTTCTGCAGTGCAACCTGAATCGTGTCCTGGTAGCACATCCACAAGGCCAGCTGCCGCGCTGCCTCCACGGTGAGCCGCGCCGCGCCGTCGCGGTCGGGGTCGATATCGGCGACTGTGGCGACACGCCGTAGATAGAGCCGCGCGTATCCCGGGTTCTGGTACACGGCGGTGCGGACCAGTCCGTGCAGGATCATCGATCGCGCGGCCGGCGGCATACCGCTGACCGTGCGCGCGAGCTCGCGAAGTCGTGGGCCGGCCAGCTCGCCGGGATCGGTGGCCGCGATCTCGTTGCGCCGCTGTTCCTCTCGCTCCTTGCGTTCGGCGGCGGTCAGAGGTTTGGGGATGAGCGTCAGCTCCACCGGCTGCGCGGTGGGGGGCGGGCTCGCCGGTTCGCCGGTCGCCGCGGCCGCGTCGAAACCGTCGGCGAACGCCGCCAGCGACTGCTCGACGCCCTTGCCGAACGCACGGATCGGCGCTTCGCACTGCTCCCGGGTGAAGGGCAGCAGGCCGGATCCGGCGACCGCGCCGAACAAGGCCGCGCTGATCACGCTGCGGTGCTGCTCGGCCACCGCCATGAAATCGGTCGCGATCAGTCGCTTCGCGCCGCGCCGGGCGGTGTCGAGCAGCGCCGTGCCGTCGACGCGGCCGTCGCCGAGCGCCATCTTCTCGTCGATCGAGTAGACCCGGTGTGTGGAGGCGACCAGTGTGGTCCGGTCCGGGGTCGAGAAGCCGCGCTGCACGGCGCGAGCGGCCTCCATCAGTTCGGAGGCGATGACGATGTCGACCTCGCCGGGCGTGGGGAAGACGCTCAGAACCGGTGCCGCCCGGCCGGATCCGGTGGTGGCGTGCGCGGTGCGAGGGAACAGTTCCACGTAATAGACGGTGGCCCCGGTGCGTTGGGCCACACCGGGCACCGAGGTGGACTGCGCGTAGTGGTCGGCACTCTCGGCGACTTCGACGATCCAGTCCGCGAGCACGCCACCGCCCTCGCCGCCCATGGCCAGAATCGCGATGGTGATCGGGCGCTGCCCGTTGTACCAGCCGGTCATGACACCGCCTCCAATCCGGCCGCGCGGCGTTCGACGCCACGGGATAGCATGCTGATCCACCACACGCGCATCCTCGACAGCAGGCGGTCGCGGCGGGTGGGGTTGTAGACGACGTCGGTGCGATAGAACGACGGGCACAGCACCGCCGCGTGCGCGTTCGCGCCGCACACCCCGCAGCCGACACAGCTGTCGAGCACGGTGGCGATGGGGTCGGTGCGCATCGGATCCGGGTTGTCGGCGATGGTCAGTGACGGACAGCCCGAGATGCGGATGCAGGCGTGATCGCCGGTGCAGGTTTCGGGGTCGACCCCGAAACGCTGCCGCACCACCCGCTCGCCCGCCTTCAACGCCTGTGCCCGCCGGGGTTTCTCGCGCCGCTGCCGGTTGAGCTGGCATTCGCTCTGCATGACAAGGACTTTCGGTCCCTGCTCGGGAGTGGTGAGCCCTTCGATGAAGGTGTCGCGCACGGTCGTTACGTCGTAGGTGTCGTCGATCGTGCGGGCCCAGCCGACTCCGATGCCGCGTACGGCTTGCTCGATCGGATGCTTGGTCGAGCGCGCGGGCGTCTCGGCGTGGGAGGACAGCACGTCCTGTCCTCCGGTGGCGGCGGCGTAATCGTTGTCGACAACCACCAGCAACTGGTCATTGCGGTTGAACACCGCATTGCCGACGCCGCTGGTCAGGCCGTTGTGCCAGAAACCGCCGTCACCCATGATCGCGATGGTGCGTCGATCGGAATCCTTCGAATTCAACGCCGATGCCGCGGCCGATCCCAGGCCGTAGCCCATGGTCGTGGCACCGAGATCGAACGGCGCGTTGACCGAGAACAGATGGCAGCCGATATCGGCGCTGACGTGATGCTGCCCGGTCTCCCGCTCGGCGAGCTTCAACCCGCTGAAGATGGGCCGCTCCGGGCAGCCGGTGCACAGCCCGGGCGGGCGCGGGCGCACCAGCTCCGGCTCGACCCGGGTGGCGAACGGGCTCGCGGGATCCTCGGCCGGGCGCAGCAGCGCGGGTTCGGAGGCGATCGCGTCCGGTTGATAGTCGGTCAGGAACCGGTGCAGGCCCCGGGTGAGCACCAACGAGGTGTACTCGCCCGCCATGGTGAACATGTCCTTGCCGTGCAAGGCGGTCGGTATCCCGGCGCGGCGCAGAACCGTGTTGATGTTCTGCTCGATGAAATCCGGCTGGCCCTCTTCGACCAGCAGCACCGCGCGCTTGCCCGCGCAGAATTCGATGACTTCCTCGTCGATCACCGGATAGGCGACGTTCATGACGTATAGCGGAACCTTGGTGTCGCCGAAGGCATCCGAGCATCCGAGCAGTTCCATCGACCGGTTGAGGGTGTTGTACAGCCCGCCCTGGACGATGATGCCCACATCGGCGAGGTCCTCGCCGAATACCTCGTTGAGCCGGTGCTCGCGGATATAGTTCACCGCCGCGGGCCAGCGGTCTTGGATCTTCTCCTGCTCATGGTGGAAGCTGGCGGGCGGCAGCACGATTCGGCTCACGTCCCGGGTCGGCCGCTGGGTCGCTTCGGTCACGGTCACCGGCGGGCGGCGGTTGTCCGAGGCCGTGAAGGTCCCGTGCAGGTGACACGAGCGCAGCCGCAACAGCAGGAACACCGGGGTGTTACTGGCCTCCGACAGCTGGAATCCGGATTCGACCGCGTTCACGATCGCGGGGATGTCGGGCCGCGGATCCAGCAGCCACATCTGCGATTTCATCGCGAACGCGTGCGAGCGCTCCTGCATGATGCTGGAGCCCTCGCCGTAATCCTCGCCCAGAATGACTAGTGCTCCGCCGGTGACGCCGCCACTGGCCAGATTGGCCAGGGCGTCGGCAGCAACGTTGGTGCCCACGGTCGACTTCCATGTCACCGCGCCACGCAGCGGGTAGTGCACCGAGGCGGCCAGCATCGCCGCCGCGGTGGCCTCGGAGGCACTGTTCTCGAAATAGACGCCCAGCTCGTCGAGTACCTCCTTGGAGTCGCCGAGGACGTCCATCAGATGTGAGATCGGCGCGCCCTGATAGCCGCCGACATAGGCGACGCCGGACTGCAGCAGCGCCTTGGTCACGGCCAGGATGCCTTCCACGTGCAGGGTGGTGCCTTCGCCCTGCCGGAGTTTGCCGACCTCGTTCGCGAATGATCGTTCCGCCATTGGCTTCTCCTCCTATTCGCCGCGCTCGACCAGCGCCAGCACCCGCGCGGGGCTGCCGGAACCGCCGACGATCGGCAGCGGGCAGACGATCAACAGGGCGCCGACCGCGGGCAGCCGGCCGAGATTGCGCAGGCTGGTCAGACCCCATTTGCCCGCGCCCAGCAGCATGCTGTGGCAGGGGAAGGCGGTCTCGAAGCCCGCCGCCGCGCCGGCGTCGGTGCCGACGGTCTCCACCCCGAATCCGGTCAGGGTGGACTCCTCGGCCAGCCACGTGGCGCATTCGACGGACACGCCGGGTGTGTGGCCGCCGTTCGCGAATGCGACGGCGTCCTCGCCGCGCGCTTCCCACCCGGTCCGGTACAGCAGCCAGCCACTCGCGGGCAGCGGGCCGTGCTCGGCCTCCCAGCGTCGAATGTGGTCGATTTCCAACAGAAAGTCCGGATCTGCGGCGGCCTCGGCGGTCATGTCGATGACCGCGGCGGGTGCGACCAGCGTGCGCAGCGGAGCCTGCGAGACGTCGTGCCGGTCGCGACCGCTGACCCAGTGCACGGGCGCGTCCAGGTGGGTGCCGGTGTGCTCGCCGGTGTGAATGTTGTTCCAGTACCACGCGGGACCACGATCGTCGTAGCGGCTGATCTCCTCGAGCCGGAACGGGATGGTGTTGGCCAGTGGAGGCGGCAGCTCGAGGATCGGCGTGGACTCCTGCAGCGGCGTGGTCAGATCGATGATGTCGACAGCACCGGAGCGGGTCGCCTCGACAACGGCGTTGAGCAGGGACATCGCGACTCCTGAGAGTGAAAGACTGATGGGATGAGTGTGATTCGGCCGACAGTGCGCGGCTATCCGCAGGACGCGGCGGTTGTCCAGCGCGCGCTATCGCCGGCCACGAGCGCCGAACAGCCCCCGCGGCCGGGTGAGCGCGTGCGCGACCAGATGTCCTGAGCCGCCGCCCAATCCGGGCCCCGGATGCGTGGAAGCGCCGATCTGCCACAGGCCTCGCACGGGGGTGGCGTGGCGTCCAGCCGAGGGCAGCGGACGCCACAGATAGCTCTGGTCCACCTCGCACGAGCCCCCGTACGGATCTCCGCCGACAGCATTCGGATTGTGGGCGGCCAGATCGGCGGGCGTGATCACGTCGACCGCGAGCACCTTCCGGTGTAGGTCGGGGGCGTGGGCGGCGATCCGCGCGAGCACCCGATCGGCGAATCCGCGGGCGAGCGACGGGGTCCACCCGTCGGTGGTGTCGAGTTCCCCGGCAGCGTCTCCGCGCGGGGCGAACGGGAGTTCTTGTAGTTGTAGCCACAACGCCGCCGCGCTCTCGGGCACCCGGGTCGGATCGAGCACGTACTGCTGGCCGACCACGACGGTCGGACGGCGGGGGAGCAGCCCGGCTTCGGCTTCGGCGCAGGCGATTCCGGTGCTGCCGGAACCGTCGGACAGATGGATCAGCGGAGTGTCCGGCAAACGGGCGTCGTGCCAGTCCAGCGGCGCCGATAGTGCCACGTGGATCTGCATTTCCGCGCGGCCGTAACGGAACACCGCGGCCTCGGCGCAGAGGGGAGCGGGCACCGCGCCGGGCGGTAGGAGGTTGCCGTACAACGCGGTCGGGGTCACCGAGGCGAGCACGGCGCGACGCGCACGCAGTGTGCGACCACGGCTCACCACGCCGGTCGCGCGGCCATGCTCCACGAGAATGCGCTCGACCGGCGTCGACGTGCTCACCTGCACACCGAGTGATCCGAGCAGCGATTCGAAGGCGGTGAGCAGCCCGCCCGAGCCGCCTGCCACGACAGGCAGTCCAGCGCCGTGCAGAGTGGCCGCGAACAACGGGATCATCACCCCGCCGGAGGCATGGTCCGGGGACAATCCGGCGTGCAGGAGCCACGGCGTGAACAAGTGATCGACCTCGGGGCCGTGGAATTCACGGCGCAGGTAGCCGCGACCGCTGCTGGCAGCCGTGCGCAACCAGGCCTCGGCACCGCGACGCCCGTTGCCGCGTAGCAGTCCGGCCAGCGGGCCGAGTGCGGCGGGCGAGCGCAGTTCGGCGTTCATCAGTCCGCCGATCGGAGCCGCGCTGGCGGCGAGCTGGTTCAGCATCGCCAGATAGGCGTCGCCGTCTCCGTCATGTGTGAACAGCGCGGCGGTGCGTTCCGGATCGCGGTGCGCGATCGAGACCCGGCCGTCGTCGGCGACGCTGGCGGTCACCCACCCGTCGCTGTTGCGGTACTCGAGTCCGTGCTTGTGCAGGTCCGCGCCGAGTTCGGCGTAGGCGGGCCCGGACACGAACATCGGATGCCACGACGAGTAGGTGTCGTGCCGATAGCCGGGCAGTGTGCGTTCCTCGGTGGCGATGAAACCGCCGATCTCGCTGTTGCCTTCGAGGAGCAGCACCGACCAGCCGGCGCGAGCCAATTCGGCCGCGGCCACCAGGCCGTTGATCCCGGAGCCGATGACTATCGCGTCGGCATCGGTTGTGATGGCGGTCATAGCTCGCACGGTAGGAGCGGTGCGCCCGCGGGGCTATACGGTCCGCGCGGACGCTATCCGGATTCCGTGCTTCGCGCGGGATCGGCTGTGGCGCTGTGCGGCCCGGGCCGGTACCGCGGCGCGGGCCCGCAGGTCACGCCCGGCGGTAGCCCGCCAGGATGGAATCGTCGACGTCGGGCAGGTTGACGACGATATTGTCCGGGGTGCGGCAGGTCAGCCAGACCAGCTGCTCGGTGGTGCTCATATTGACCTCGACGTGCGGCATGAACGGCGGCACGAACACGAAGTCGCCCGCGTACATCTCGACGTATTCCTGGTAGTTCTCGCCGTAGTAGATGCGGGCGGTGCCGCTGAGCACGTAACCGCCCGTCTCGGCCTCGCCGTGGTGGTGCGGCAGCGAGCGATAGCCGGGCTCGTTGGTCACCTTGCCGTACCAGATCTTGGTAGCCGGGGTGTGTTGCGGACTGACGCCCGAGACCCGGACCGCGCCACCGGATTGCGCCGTTCCGGTGAACTCTTCGCCGGCCCGGGTGAGGATCGGGGCGGTCCCGGTGGTGATTTCGCTGGTCATCGTGATTCCTTTCCGTCCCGCGTCGCGGGCACGATTTCGGTGGGGGAAAAGGTGATTCGGTTGCGGAGCAGGCCGATTCCCTCGATCTCGGTCTCGACGACATCGCCGGGCCGCAGATAGCGCGGCGGATCCGCCGCGATGCCGACGCCGCCGGGGGTGCCGGTCAGCACCACGTCGCCCGGGCGCAGCACGGTGAAGGCCGAGATGTAGGACAGCAGCGTCGCCGGGTCGAAGACCAGATCGTCGGTGCGCCCGGTCTGCTCCTCGACGCCGTTGACCCGGCAGGTGATGCGCAGGCCGTCACGGGGATCGGCTTCGTCGGGCGTCACCAGCTCCGGCCCCAGGGGCGTGGTGGCGTCGAAGGCCTTGCCCTGCAACCACTGTGGCGTCCGCCGTTGCCAGGAGCGGACCGAGAAGTCGTTCGCGACGGTGTATCCCGCGACGGCCGCGAGCGCGGTCTCGGGGTCGGCGTGACGCAGCGTGGCTCCGACGACGATCGCCAGCTCGGCCTCCCAGTCGACGAGCATCTCCTCGGCCGTGCCGGGCACCGCGATATCGGCGTCCCAGGCAGTGAGGGTGTCGGCGAATTTCGCGAAGAGCGTGGGGAATTCGGGTTCCCGGTGGCCGAGCTCGGCGATGTGGGCGCGGTAGTTGTGGCCGCAGCAGACGATCTTCGACGGCGCGAGCACGACGGGAGCCGCGCGGCCCGGCGCTGCGGGCCGGGTGGACAGGGGCAGTCGGCTCGGGGGAACCGGCTCGCGGAGCAGGGCGCCGACGTCGGCGGCAGAGGTCGCGTACCACTGCCCGTCCAGTCGGATATCGGCGCGGCTGCCGCCGTCGTCGCTGAGAACTGTGCGCAAACGCATCGCTGGAGACTCCAGGGATTCGGCCGGGATTGTCCGCGGCTGGTGCGAACGCTCGCCGGCGTTGGGCTATGTAGCGTTCTATTGACGGTAGTAACCGTAACACCATATTGTGGTGCGAGCCACCCCCAATCGAATCGGCTCGCCGCCCGGTGGGTCTCAGCGAGAAAGAGGCGAAATGTTCGTCGACCACATCAATCCGCCCGAACTGGTGAAACCGTCCGGCTTCTCCCACGCCACCCGCTGCGGCGACATCGTTCACCTGGCCGGGCAGACCGCCCTGACGCTGGACGGCACGATCGTCGAGGGCGGCATCCTCGCCCAGTTCCGGCAGGCGCTGACCAACGTGCTCACCGCGCTCGAGGCCGCCGGCGGCACGCCGCAGGATCTGCTCTCGGTGACCATCTACCTGCTCGACATCCCCGGCTATCAGGCCGTCGGCAGGGAGATCGGCCGCATCTGGCGGGAGCTGGTGGGGGAGGCGTACCCGGCCATGGCCGGTGTCGGCGTCACCGCGCTCTGGCAGCCCGAGGCGCTGGTGGAGATCCAAGCGGTGGCCGCCCTGGGTTCCGACCGGTCCTGAGCTCGGCTCAGCAGTTCGAAAGGGGCCGAGTCCGATGCTCACACCCTCCGCACACGACGACACCTTCTGCCGGGACCGCCTCCCGCCCGCCGCCGAGTGGCCCGACCTGATCCTCGATCCGAGCGGCCCACGGGACTCGGACCGGCTCAATTGCGCGACCGCCCTGCTCGACGCGGCGGTCACCACCCACGGCCGAGACCGGGCGTGCCTGCACGCCGACACCGAAACCTGGACCTACGGAGACCTTCTCGACCGCGCGAATCAGATCGCGCACCTGCTGGCCGACGACTACGGCCTGGTCCCCGGCAACCGCGTCCTGCTGCGCGCACCCAATACCGCATGGCTGGTCGCCTGCTGGTTCGGTGTGGTCAAGGCCGGTGGCGTGGTGGTGACCACCATGCCGCTGCTGCGCGCACCCGAACTGGCCAAACTGATCGAGCTGACCCGTCCCGCGCTGGCGCTGTGCGACCACCGGCTGCTGGGCGAACTGGCCGCGGCAGATCCCGGACTGCCGATCTGCGCGTTCGGTGGTCCGGGCGCGGACGACCTGATCCATAGGGCCGCAACGAAACCCGTGGGCTACGCCGACGTACAGACCGCCGCTGACGACGTCGTCCTGCTCGCCCCAACCTCGGGCACGACAGGAATCCCCAAGGCGACCATGCACTTCCACCGCGACGTGCTGGCCATCGCCGACACCTTCTCCGCGCGGGTCGTGCGCCCGCACCGTGACGACGTCTTCGCCGGAACGCCGCCGGTGGCCTTCACCTTCGGCCTCGGTGGGCTGGTGATCTTCCCGATCGCGGTGGGCGCGTCGGTGGCTCTGTTGGAAAAGCCCGAGCCCGACGCGCTGGTGGCGGCGATCGAGAAGTACTCGGTCACGGTGCTCTTCACCGCACCGACCGCCTACAAGGCGCTGCTCAAACGCGACGACACCGACCGCCTTCGATCGCTACGGCGCTGTGTGTCGGCGGGTGAGCATCTGCCCCTGGACGTCTTCGAGCGGTTCCGGGACCGGACCGGGCTCGCGATCATCAACGGCATCGGCGGCACCGAGATGCTGCACGTGTTCATCGCCGCCGCCGACGAGATCCGGCCTGGTTCCACCGGGCGCGTCGTCCCCGGATTCCACGCCGAGATCCAGGACGATGATGGTCATCCGGTGCCCGACGGCACCCCCGGCCGGCTCGCCGTGCGCGGCCCGACCGGCTGCCGCTATCTGGCCGACAGCCGCCAGCGGGAGTTCGTCCGCAATGGCTGGAACCTGACCGGCGACACCTACACCCGCGATGCCGACGGCTACTTCTGGTACCACGCGCGCAACGACGACATGATCGTCTCCGCCGGCTACAACATCGGAGCCCCCGAGGTCGAGGCGGTCCTCGATCAGCACCCCGACGTCGTGGAGAGTGCGGTGATCGGGATACCGGACGAGGACCGCGGCATGATCGTGCACGCGGTGGTGGTGCTGCGCCCCGGAGTCCCCGGAGACGACGCGAAGATTCGCGAACTGCAGCTCTTCGCGAAGAACACCGCGGCGCCGTACAAATACCCCCGCAGTGTCGAATTCGCCGACGAGCTGCCCCGCAATCCCAGCGGCAAGCTGCTGCGCTATCGCCTGCGGGAACGGTGGGCCGTGCGATGACCGGCATCGTCGTGCACCGCGTCGTCGACTGGCAGGACACCGACGCGGCGGGCCACTACCACCACGGCACGGTGGTGCGGTGGGTCGAGGCGGCCGAAGCGGCGCTGCTCGAATCCTTGGGGCTGCGTGGGCTGTTCGGCGGCATTCCGCGGGTCCGGTACGAGGTGGACTACCTGGAGCGTCTGTGGTTCGGTGACACCGCGGCCATCGATTTGACCGTCGCCGCCGTCGGCCGTTCCTCGGTCCGCTACGACTTCGTCATCCGCCGGATTCCGGCCGAGACCCGTACGCACACGGCGGAACCGCCCGCCATCGCCGCCCGCGGCTCGCTCACCGCCGTGCACGCACCCGACGCCACCGGCGGCTCCCGGCCGTGGCCCGCTTCCCTCGCCGCCGCGTTGCGCGCCGGCGTGCCAATCGATTCCGAACCGACTTCGACCCAGTTAATGTGAGGCTTCCATGCGTATCGCAGTGATCGGCGGTGGGCCCGCAGGGCTGTACTTCTCCGCCCTGATGAAACAACTCGACCCGACCCACGACATCACCATCTGGGAGCGCAATGCTCCCGACGACACCTTCGGCTTCGGTGTGGTCTTCTCCGACGAGACGCTCGGTGGCATCGAACACGCCGACGAGCACATCTACCGCGCGATGAGCGAAGGCTTCGCCCGCTGGAGCGATATCGACATCAACTATCGGGGCGAGGTCCGCACCTCCGGCGGCCAGGGCTTCGCGGCCATGAGCCGCAAGGAACTGCTCGGCATCCTGCAGCGGCGCTGCGCCGACCTCGGCGTCACCATCCACTTCCGTTCGGTCGCACCCGATGTCGAAGAACTCGCGGCGACTCACGATCTGGTACTGGCGGCCGACGGCTTGAACTCGGCGGTGCGCACGCGTTTCGCGGACGTCTTCGGACCCGACCTGGACCGCCGCCACAACAAGTACATGTGGCTGGGCACCGACCGGGTGTTCGAGGCGTTCGAGTTCTTCATCGCGCACACGCCCCACGGCGTGATGCAGGTGCACGGCTATCCGTTCAGTGCCGAGCAGAGCACCTTCATCGTCGAGATGCACGAGTCGGTCTGGCGCGATGCCGGTTTCGACGCCTTCGCCGACCGTGAATTCCAGCCCGGCGAGAACGACGAGAAGTCCATCGCGCTGTTGTCGGAGATCTTCGCGGACGAGCTCGACGGTCACGGGCTGCAGGCCAACAATTCCCGGTGGATCGACTTCACCACCGTCCGTAACCGGACCTGGCGGCACGGCAATATCGTCCTGATCGGCGACGCCGCCCACACCGCGCATTTCTCCATCGGCTCGGGCACCAAACTCGCCATGGAGGACGCGCTCGCACTGGCCGCCTGCCTGCACGAGAACGACTCCGTCGCCACCGGACTCGCCGCCTACGAGATCGAGCGCAAGCCCGTCGTGGAGTCCATCCAGCGAGCGGCGCAGGCCAGCCTGGAATGGTTCGAATCTATCGGGCAGTACGCTGAGCAGGCGCCCGACCAGTTCGCGTTCAACCTGCTCACCCGCAGTCGCCGCATCACCTACGACAACCTGCGGCTGCGCGACAACGGATTCGTCGACCGGATCGACGGGTGGTACTTGTCGAGCCAGGACGAATCGGCGCGGGACGGGGTCGGTGAGGCCCGCCCGCCCATGTTCTACCCGCTGCGGCTGCGCGGCATCGAGCTGCCCAACCGAATCCTGGTCTCGCCGATGGACATGTACTCCGCCGTGGACGGGGTGCCGAACGATTTCCACCTGGTCCACCTGGGCGGCAAGGCGCTCGGCGGCGCCGGCCTGGTGATGACCGAGATGGTCTGCGTCTCCCCACAAGGGCGCATCACGCCCGGATGCGCGGGCCTGTACACACCGGAACAGGAGCTGGCCTGGGCGCGCGTCACGGACTTCGTGCACACCAGGTCCAACGCGAAGATCGGTGTGCAGCTGGGCCATTCGGGTCGCAAGGGGTCCACGAAGGTGATGTGGGAGGGCATCGACGATCCGCTGGCGACCGGCGGTTGGGACGTCGTCGGCCCTTCCGCGCTGCCGTACGGTCCGGACAGTCGCGCGCCACGTGAGATCACGCTCGCGGAGATGGACGAGATCACCGCGCAGTTCGCCGAATCCGCGCACGCGGCCGCCCGCGCCGGGTTCGACCTGCTCGAATTGCACTGCGCCCATGGGTATCTGCTGTCGTCGTTCCTGTCACCGCTGGCGAATCGCCGCACGGACGAATTCGGTGGGTCCCTCGCCAACCGGCTGCGGTTCCCGCTGCGTGTCCTCGACGCGGTCCGGAAGGAGTGGCCCGCGGATCTGCCGCTGTCGGTGCGTATTTCGGCCACCGACTGGGCCGAGGGCGGCACCACCGTCGACGACGCGGTCGAGATCGCGCGCGCCTTCGCCGAACACGGCGCGGACGTGCTGCACGTATCGTCGGGCCAGGTGGTCAAGCACGAGAAGCCCGCGTTCGGGCGCAGCTACCAGACACCGTTCGCCGACCGGATCCGGCAGGAGATCGGGGTGCCCTACGGGGTCGCCGTGGTGGCCGTCGGGGCCATCTCGTCCTACGACGACGTGAACTCGGTGCTGTTGGCCGGGCGAGCCGACCTGGTCGCCATCGGACGTGCGCACCTGTGGGATCCGCAGTGGACCCTGCACGCCGCGGTGGATCAGGGCTACCGCGGTGCGGGGGCCGAATGGCCCGCGCCCTTCCGGGCGGGCAACCGGAAGCCGCCCAGTGGCCGCACCGACGGACCGCCGCCGCGTCTGCAGTTGATCCGCGCGGCCGAAGGCTCCGCCGATGTCGGGCGGCGCTGGCAGCCGGTCTCGCAACACTGAGTGGATCGCACGATCCCCCCGTCCGGACATCGGGCGGGGGATCCTTGTCGTGGTGACGTTCTCGTTCCGTCCGAAGGGAGCGTTCGGCGAGAACGCGTGTGCCTAGGCGCGGGCCGCGCGATCGTGCTCCAGGCGAAGCGTCTGTGAGGGTGATTCGCCGTAGCGGCTGCGATACAGCACCGAGAACCGGCCCGCGTGCAGGAATCCCCATCGGATCGCGATATCGGTGACCGTCGCGGTGGCCGGATCGGCCTGCAACAGATCGGTTCGCACCCGGCGCAGCCGGACATCGCGCAGGTATGCCATCGGGGTGGTGTCGTAGTAGCGGCGGAAGCCGTCCTGCAGCGTCCGAGTGCCCACGCCGACCGCGTCGGCGATGTCGTCGATGGTCAACGGTTCGTGGGCGTGCGCGTCGATCAGCTCCGCGGCCCGGGCGATGGGCCGGGCCACCACGGGCCCTGGGTGGCCCTCGAGCTCATCGCGATAGTTGTTCGGCTGGCCGAGCAGCAACTGGCTGACCAGCAGACCCTCGAATTCGCGGACCGGAATCGAGTCCGGCGCCGCGGACCCGCCGACGGCCTCGGCCAGGAGCTCGAGGATCCCGCGCCAGGTGCGCCCGGCGGGCGTCGTGAGATCCATACGCGGTTGGAATGCCAAGGGCGCGACCGGCTCTCGGCCGAGCTTCTTGCGCAGCGTGTCCTGTACGGCGCAGCGATCCAGGCGCAGTAGCAGCTGCCGGTTCGCGCCCTCCCACGACATGGAGACCCGGGGCCCGGGTTCCAGCACCGAGGCGACCTCGGGGGTGGAGGTGAAACTCTCGGCGCCGACGGTGATCGTGGCGCGGCCGACGAGCGGCACCTGGATGAGATAGAAGTCGTCGATGTCGCGCGGGTCGATGCGGACGTCGGCGCCGTACTCCAGGTAGTACACGCCCGAACCGCTCCAGCGCAGGCCGTGGAAGTGGGCGTCGAGGCCGGTGCCGCCGCTCAGTGGCGACAGCCGGTGATCGCAGAACGCCTCGCCGACGGCGGCGCGCACGAGATCGGGGTCGCCGGACGCGGCCAGGCAGTGTGCGGCGAGCGGGCGCTCGTCAACGGTCATCCGGCCTCCAGGTACTTCGCATTCTCATATCGCATTCACAACTATCGTCATGAATGCGCATTATGAGTTTGTTCCATGCTGCCGCCGCGCGTCTCGGAAATCGGTCGAATACGCGGTGGGCGGACAGGTTCCGCGTTTGCGGGATAGCTGCGCGACCGGCTGCTCCCTACCGTGACTCGGGTCACAGCACCGAGTGTAATCGGAGGGCAAGATGCCAAATCCCCCCATCTCGCTGGCGGGGAAGACCGCCATCGTCACAGGTGGCGCGACCCTGTTCGGGGCGAGCGTGGTCGGTGAACTGATCGCGGCCGGGGCGCAGGTCGTCGTCGCGGACATCGACGAGGACGGCGGTACGGCGGTAGCCGATCGCTTCGACCGGGCCGTGTTCGTCCGCACCGACATCACCAGTGACGAGTCCATCGAACAGTGCGTCGCGGGCGCGGTCGAACGCTTCGGCGCACTCGACATCCTGGTCAATCTGGCGTGCTCGTACGGCGACGACGGGGCCGACACCGACCGCGCGACCTGGCTGCGCACGCTCGATGTCAACCTCGTCGGCGCCGCGCTGTTCGCCGGCGCCGCCCGCCCCGAACTGGCCCGCACGCGCGGCACGATCGTCAACCTGAGTTCGATCTCGGCCAAGGTCGCGCAGACGGGGCGGTGGACCTATCCGGCCAGCAAGGCCGCCATCGCGCAGCTCACCCGCAGCATGGCCATGGACTACGCGGCCGACGGGATCCGGGTCAACGCGGTGAGCCCGGGCTGGACCTGGTCCAAGATCATGGACGAACTTTCAGGCGGCGACCGCGCGCACACCGATTCCGTCGCCGCGCCCTTCCACCTGCTCGCCAGGGTCGGCGATCCGGCCGAGGTGGGCCGCGTCATCGCCTTCCTGGTCTCGGACGCCGCCTCGTTCGTCACCGGCGCGGAGTGGGCGGTGGATGGCGGCTACTCCGCGCTGGGTCCCGAGCGCGCCGAGAGCGCCATCCCGCGCCTCGCGCCCGTCCCGGCGTCCTGACCCGACATCGAAAACCGAAGGAACACAATGCGTACCATAACCATCATCGGGGCTGGGCAATCCGGTCTGCAGCTCGGCATCGGACTGCTGGACGCGGGCTACGACGTCCGGATCGTCTCCAACCGCACAGCGGACGAGATTCTCACGGGCCGCGTCAGCTCCAGCCAGTGCATGTTCGGCGGCGCGCTCGCTCGCGAACGCGCACTCGGACTGGACTTCTGGACCGCGGAGTGCCCGGATGTCGAGGGCATCGGCTTCACCGTGCCCGACGGCAACGGCGGCCAGGCCATCTCCTGGGCCGCCCGCCTGGACCTGCCCGCGCAGTCGGTCGACCAGCGAGTGAAGATGCCGCGCTGGATGCGCGAATTCACCGACCGGGGCGGACGTCTCGACATCCACGACGCCGGCCTCGACGACCTCGAGGACTACGCGCGCGAGTCCGATCTGGTCCTGGTCGCCGCGGGCAAGGGTGACATCGCGAAGATGTTCGAACGCGACTCGGACCGTTCGGCATTCGACCGTCCGCAGCGCGCCCTGGCACTGACCTACGTGACCGGCATGACGCCGCGCGAACCGTATTCGGCGGTGTCGTTCAATCTGATTCCGGGCATCGGCGAGTACTTCGTGTTCCCTGCCCTGACCACCTCCGGCCCCTGCGAGATCATGGTCATGGAGGGCGTGCCCGGCGGCCCGATGGATTGCTTCGGCGGTGTCACCGATCCCGGGCAGCACCTCGAGATCGCGAAGAAGATCGTCGACACCTACCTGCCGTGGGAAGCCGAACGGTGCCGCGATCTTGCCCTCACCGACGATCTGGGCGTGCTCGCGGGCCGGTTTCCGCCCACCGTGCGCCGTCCCGTCGGCGTGCTGCCCTCGGGTGCGCCCGTGCTCGGCATGGCCGACGTGGTCGTGCTGAACGACCCCATCACCGGACAGGGTTCCAACAACGCCGCCAAATGCGCGTCGTCCTACCTGTCGAGCATCCTCGAGCACGGCGATCGGCCCTTCGATCGACAGTTCATGCACGACACCTTCGAAAGGTATTGGGACTACGCCCAATACGTGGTGAACTGGACCAACGGCATGCTGATGCCCCCGCCTGAACACGCGATGGCGCTGCTCGGCGCGGCCGGTGAGCAGACCCGGATCGCCCGCCGCTTCGCCAACGGATTCGACGATCCTCGCGACTTCTTCCACTGGTTCATGGACCCCGAGGGTGCGCGTGCGTATCTCGGCGACCTCACCCCGGTGGCATGAACACCCGCCCACCCCGCCGCGTTGCCATCATCGGCGCGGGCCAGGCCGGAGCGTTGCTGGCGCTGGGACTTCGGCGTCACGGCGTCACGGTGACACTGATCGGGGACCGTACCTCCGAGCAGGTCCGCACCGGACCGGTGCTGTCGAGCCAATGCCTGTTCGGCTCCGCGCTGCGCGTCATGAACCGGATCGTCGACGCCGACGACAGTGACGCGCCCGCCATCGACCGGCTGGCGCTGAGCGTTGATGGAGTCGGCACGGTCGTGTCGGCGCTCCAGAGCCCGGCGCGTTCGATCGACCAGCGGGTGGCGTGCGCCGCCCTGATCGAGGCATTCCGTACCGAAGGCGGTGATTTCCAGGTCGAGGACGTGACCCCGGAACGTCTGGATTCCCTTGCCGCCCAGCACGATCTGACCATCGTGGCGACCGGGGCGGGTGACCTGGGCCGGATGTTCGTGCGCGACCGCGCGCGCTCGCCGCACGATCGGCCACGCCGTGCGCTGGCCGTGGCCTACGTCCGTGGCCTGTTGCCCGACGACAGCGGCGCCGATCTCACCGTGTCGGTGATGCCGGGCGTGGGGGAGGTGATCACGCTGCCCGCGCTGACCACCTCGGGCCCGTGCTCGATCCTGGTCCTCGAGGCTGTCCCCGGTGGTCCCATGGACCGCTTCGACGACGTCCAGAACCCGCAGGATCATCTGACCCGCTGCCTCGAGGTGCTCGGCGACGCGTTCCCGAAGGTCGCGGCCCGGGCGAGCGAGGTCGAGCTCACCGACGACGGCGGCGTGCTGCGTGGCCGCCTGACACCCACGGTGCGCCGGCCGGTGGCGTTCACCGCCGCGGGACATCCGGTGCTGGGACTGGCCGACGCGGTCGTGCTCAACGACCCGCTGACCGCGCAGGGCGCCAACAATGCCGTGCACGCCGCAGGCATCTACCTCGACGCGATCCTGCAGCGCGGCACGCGGGCCTTCGACACCGACTGGATGCACGAGGTGTTCGAATCGTTCTGGCGCAGTTGGGGCCGGTGGTCGGTGGCATGGACCAACCGCATGCTCACCGAGACCCCCGAACACGTCCTGGACCTGGTTCGGGCCGGGGCTGACGAGCCGGCGGTGGCGGGGTTGTTCGCTACCGGCTTCGACGACCCCAGCACCCTGCACGACTGGTGGTTCGACCGCACCGACGCCGAGCGCATGCTCGCGGCGGTGCTCGCCGACACCCGCGGGGTCGATCCGCGCGCGCTGCGCAACGCCTTCGGCCAGTACGCGACCGGTGTGACGGTGGTGACCTCGCGTGCTCCCGACGGCCGCAAGCTCGGGGTGACCGCCAACTCGTTCACCTCGGTCTCGCTGGATCCGCCGCTGGTCGCCTGGTGCCCGGCCAAGAAGGCGCCGAGCCTGCCGGATCTGGTCGCGGCCACGCATTTCGCGGTCAATGTGCTCGCCGCGGATCAGCACGAGCTGTCGCGGCAGTTCGCCACCCCCGCACCCGACAAGTTCGCGGGAGTGGCCCACCACGACGGCATCGCGGGAGTCCCGCTGCTGGACAACAGCATCGCGCGCTTCCAGTGCCGGACCGTGCAGCGCGTGGAGGCGGGCGACCACGTCATCTTCATCGGTGAGGTGGAGCATTTCGACACCAGTGCGGGCCAGCCGCTGGTCTTTCATTCCGGCGGTTACCGCGTAGCCGCCGACCATCCCGATTTCGTGTGAACGGGCGCCCGCCGACCGGGCGCCGCTACGAAGGAACCAACCCTATGGGCGAGTACATCGACGTCATCAAGAAGTCCGGCGAGCGCTTCGCCGCTTACCTGGCCGTGCCGGAACGGGGCTCGGGTCCCGGACTGGTACTGCTGCAAGAGATCTTCGGGATCAACGACTACATGCGCGAGATGGCCGACCGTTACGCCGCCGAGGGCTATGTCGTGCTGGTGCCCGACCTGTTCTGGCGGTCGGAACACCGCGTCGAACTCGGATACGACGAGGCGGGTTTCGCCCGCGGGCTGCGATTGCGCGATGAACTCGACCTCGACCGCGCGGTCGAGGACATCGGCGACACCGTGGCGGCGCTGCGGTCGCGGGACGAGCACGCCGGCGGCGTCGGCGCGCTCGGCTACTGCCTCGGTGGACTGCTCGCCTATCTGGCGGCGTTGCGACTGCCCATCGACTGCGCGGTCAGCTATTACGGCGTCGGCGTGCACGAACACCTCGACGCGGCGGGCGAACTGGCGGTCCCGATGACCTTCCATCTCGCCGAACTCGACCCCTACTGCCCGGAACCGGCCCGCGCCGCGATTCGCGCGGCCTTCGCGGACAACGATCGCGTCCGCGTCCACGACTACGCCGGCGTGGACCACGCGTTCGCGACCTTCGGGCGAGACACCTACGAACCGTTGAGCACCGCGATGGCGTACTCCCGCACGCTGGAGGTGATCCGGCAGTCGATCGGTCCACGCTACGACCTGTCGGCGTTGTGGGATGGCCACATCTACTACGAGTTCGAGGCCCGAGACGTTCCCGCGACCATGGCCACCATGGTCGCCGAGCCGTACGTCAATCACATCCCCACCCTCACCGGCGGTGTCGGGCAGCGGGATCTGTCGCGGTTCTACGCCCATCACTTCGTGCACGCGAATCCCGCTGACACCAAGTCGATTCCGATCTCGCGCACCATCGGGGCCGACCGCATCGTGGAAGAGCAGCTGTTCTGCTTCACCCACGACCGGGAGATCGACTGGATGCTGCCGGGCATCGCGCCCACGGGCCGCTACGTGGAGGTGCCGCTGGTCGCCATCGTCACCTTCCGCGACGACAAACTCGACAACGAGCACATCTATTGGGACCAAGCGAGCGTCCTGGTGCAGATCGGACTGCTGGATCCAGCCGGGTTGCCGGTCTCGGGCGTCGCGCAGGCCCGCAAGTTGCTCGACAAGAGCCTGCCGTCCAACGAACTGATGGCCAGATGGAGCACCAGCGCGAACAAGAATATAGAGTTACTGTGACGAACGAAAAGTTAGCGCGATAATTGTTGGAATCCTCCGCCGGTGGCCACCGGCCCGCTCGATGGGAAGAATCGATGCCCACCCGCACCCTGCCCACATCCGCGATCTTCACCGCGGCCGTCACGCTGAACCCGGCCGAGCCGCAGCACTTCGACGTGGCGTTCGACGCCACCACGCAGCCCTGCCCCTGGCCGAAGGCGTACGGCGGCGATGTGGTCGCCCAGGCCGCCGCCGCGGCGATGCGCTCGGTGGGCGACGGCAAGACGCTGCACTCGATGCACAGCTACTTCCTGCGGCCCGCCGACATCGGCGCGGTGGTGCGCTACGAGGTGGAACTGCTGCGCGACGGCCGCGGCTACAGCACCCGCCAGGTCCGCGGCTACCAGAACGGCAAGCCCGTGTACGTGTGCCTGGCGAACTTCGCCGCGGGCGAGCCGGGCGGCGCCTTCGCCGCCGAGCTCACCGCGGACGTCCGCGGCCCCGAAAACCTGCCCAGCTCAGCCGATTATCTGGCCGCGCGCAGTGGCGGAACCATGACCGCCGAATCCAAGGAGTACTGGTCGGCGGGGCGCAGCTTCGACATGCGGCATGTACCCGGCCCGGTCTATCTGACCGTCGACGGAGAGCGCGCGCCCCATCAGGCGGTGTGGGTGAAACCGTTCGATCCGCTGCGGCCGGTGACCGGGCTCACCGACGCGCAGCGTGATGTCGCGGCGCTCGCCTACGTCTGCGACTACACCATTCTCGAACCCGTGCTGCGGGTGCTGGATCTGCCGTGGGCGCGTCCGGGCCTGACCACGGCCAGTCTCGATCACGCCATGTGGTTCCACCGTCCCGCTCCAGTAGGGGACTGGCTGCTGTACGTCCAGGAGGCGGTCGCCGCCGATGATGGCCGCGGGCTGGGCTACGGCCGGTTCTACGACCGGGAAGGCCGGCACGTCGCCACGGTTCTGCAGGAAGGAATGATTCGCGCGCAGTGAACCGGGGACCGTATGGTGCAGATATGACGACAGAGTCGGAGGCGGCACTCGGGAACGGTCGCGGCCGTGACGCCCGCCTCGCCCAGGTGATCATCACCATCTTCGGTCTGTGCGCCCGCGCCGAAGGCAACTGGCTGTCCACCGCGTCGGTGATCGCGCTGATGGGGGACGTGGGTCTCGACGCCCAGGCGGTGCGCTCCTCGATTTCCCGGCTCAAGCGGCGCGGTGTGCTGGTCAGCGAGCGAAACGCCGGTGCGGCCGGATATTCGCTGTCCGAGTCGACGCTCGAGGTTCTCGCCGAAGGCGATGTGCGAATCTTCCAGCGCGCCAGGGCATCCGAAGAAGACGGCTGGATCCTGGTGGTCTTCTCGGTGCCGGAGTCCGAACGCGAGCAGCGCCACGCGCTGCGTTCGAGCCTGACCCGGCTCGGCTTCGGCACCGCCGCGCCGGGGGTCTGGATCGGACCCGGGACGCTCGCCCGTGAAACGCGCCAGACGCTCGAGCGGCGCGGCCTGTCGGGATACGTGGACATGTTCGCGGGCACTCATCTCGGATTCGGCGACATGCGGTCGAAGGTGCGCGAGTGGTGGGATCTGGCCGAACTCACCCAGTTGTACGCGGACTTCCTGCAGCGGTATCGGCCTGTGCTGTACCAGGTGACCTCCGGCGGCATGACCACGCAGGAGGCATTCGCACTGTATGTCCCGATGCTCACCGAATGGCGGCGGCTGCCCTACCGCGACCCGGGGCTGCCGCTGTCGGTGCTGCCCCCGGCATGGAACGGGGAGGCGGCAGGCACGCTGTTCGGGGAACTGGACGACGCCCTCGGGCCCCTCGCCCGCAAGCACGCGTTGTCGGTGATCCACGGGCAGCGCGTGAAGCGGGAGAAGGCGTCGCCCGCGTCGCAACGGGCCTGAACAGGCATTCGTCGAGCGGATTCAGCCCTCCAGCCGGGTGTTGAGGATCCGGGCGATCTGGGCGACCGAGTCCGGGTCGGTCATCGCCAGGTGGGCGGTGTCGATGTCGAAGGCCGAAATGCGGCCGCGCACAACCGGTGTCCAGCCGTTGTGGCCCTCGGCGTCGGAGCGTCGATCCCGTGTCGCGGTGAAATAGAGCATGTCGGTGTCGAGGACCTCGGGGCGGTGGGCGGCGGCCGCCCGGATCGCCAGGTTGTAGGCGTCGGTGAGGCGCTCGATCATGGCGGCATCGATGCCGAGTCCGGCCCCGAGGTGCTGTTCGATCAGGTCGGCGGCCTCCTGAGCGGTCGCCTCGGGGCTCACGTAGTCGACGCCCATGACCGGACCCAGGTTGCTGATCAGCTCACCCGCGGTGACGGTGCGCAGCGTGGATTCGTCGACCCCGCTCGCCTCGGCGTCCAGTAGCGCCAGCAGCGCGACTTCCTCACCGGCGGAACGCATTTCGACGGCGATCTGGTGAGCGATCGCGCCGCCCAGCGACCAGCCGAGCAGATGGTACGGGCCGTGGGGTTGCACGGCGCGGATCTCCGCGAAGTAGCGTTGCGCCATCTCCACGATCGTGGTCGGTCCCGGGTCCTCGCCGGTGATCTGCGGGGCCTGGATGCCGTAGATCGGCCGATCGCCGGCGAGGTACCGGTCGAAGGAGTGGTAGCACCACGACAGGCCCAGGGCCGGGTGGATGCAGAACAGCGGAGGCTGGTCGCCGCCGGTCCGGATGGGCAGCAGAACGTCGAAGCCGAGGGCGGTGCCGTCGACCGTGCTGCCCGAGCGCATGCCGGATTCGATCCGCTTGGCCAGGTCTGCCGGGCAGGGATCGGACAGCATCCACCGGATCGGCACCTCGTAGTCGATCTCCTTGCGCAGGTGGGTGACCACCTGCACCGACTTCAGCGAGTTGCCGCCGAGGGCGTAGAAGTCGTCGTCCGCGCCGACCCGGTCCACCCCGAGCACCGCGCCGAAGGCTCGTGCGACCTCTTCCTCGAGCCACGACGAGGGTTCGCGGAACTCGCCGACCGGGAGCACCGGTTCGGGGAGCAGCTTCCGGTCCAGCTTGCCGGACACGGTGAGCGGCATGCTGTCCAGGGCCATCACGGTGGTGGGCACCATGTAGTCGGTCAGCGCGCCCGCCGCGTGCGCCAGGATCGCGGCGGTGTCGATGGTCGCGCCCGCGGCGGGCACCACGTATCCGACGAGGTGTTCGGCCGCGCCCGTGTTGTGCACCAGCGCGATCGCGCGGGCGACGCTCGGGTGCTCGGCGAGCACCGCCTCGATCTCCCCGAGTTCGATCCGCAGGCCGCGCAGCTTCACCTGGAAGTCGGTGCGGCCCAGGTATTCCAGTTCGCCGTCGCTGTTCCAGCGCACCAGGTCGCCGGTGCGGTAGAGGCGTCCGCCGTCACCGAACGGGTCGGGCACGAACCGTTCCGCGGTGAGGCCGGGCCGCGACTGGTACCCGCGCGAGAGCTGGACGCCCGCGAGGTACAGCTCGCCCGCGACGCCCGGCGGCACCGGGTGCAACCGGTTGTCGAGCACGTAGGCCCGGGTGTTCCAGGCGGGTGCGCCGATCGGCATGTTCCCGCTGTCGGTGTCGGTGACCGGATGCGAGGTCGCGCACACGGTGAATTCGGTCGGCCCGTACAGGTTGTGCAGTTCGACCCCGGGCATGGTGCGCCGCGCCTCGGCGATGACATCGGGACCGAACGCCTCACCACCGACCAGCAGCGTCCGCACCGATGCCAGGGATCCGGCGGGCACCGCGTCGGCGAACACCGCCAGCATCGACGGCACCAGCGCGGTGATGGTGACCCGCTGGGCGGCAATGGTTTCCGCGAGATAGAGCGGGTCCGAGTGCCCGTCGGCGCGCGCGATCACCATGCGCGCCCCCATGGCCAGGGTCGCGAACAGTTCCCACACCGACATGTCGAAGGTGGCGGGGGACTTGTGCAGCACCACGTCGTCGGGTGACCACGCGTAGGTGCCGCCGAGCCACCGCACCTGGTGCACCACCGAACCATGGGTCACCGCCACGCCCTTCGGCCGACCGGTCGACCCGGAGGTGAACAGGACGTAGGCGAGGTTGTGCGGTCGCAGCGGCACGATCCGGTCGGCGTCGGTCACCGGACCGTCGTCGAATCCGGACAGGTCCAGGCCGTCGAGGGTCGACAGTTCCAGCGCGGGCGCCGCGATCGACAGCATGTACTCGACGCGATCGTCCGGCAGGTCCGGATCGACCGGTACGTAGCCCGCGCCCGCGGCGTGCACCGCGTACATGGCGGTCACCTGGTCCAGAGACCGCCGCATCCGCAGCGCCACCAGGGATTCCGGGCCTACACCACGTGCGATCAGCCAGCGCGCCAGCCGGTTGACGCGGGTCGCGAATTCCGCGTAGGTCAGCGACTCGTCGGCGGTCACGATCGCGGTCCGGTCCGGGTAGGCCCGCACCGAGTCGGTGAACAGCGAGGCGAGTGTCTCGTCGGTGGGGAGGTCGCGGTCGGTCGAATTCCAGTGCCGCAGCACGGTGTCGCGTTCCTCGGCTCCGAGCAGATCCACGTCGTACACCTGCTGGGTCGCGTCGGTCGCCAGGGCGCCGAGCAGCCGCAGCAGCCGGTCGGCGATGGTGTTCGCCGTGGCCGCGTCGAACAGGTCGCTCGCGTAGGTGACCGCGCCGGTGATGCCGGCCGGTTCACCGGTGGCGTCGTAGGAATCCTGTACGGACACCAGCAGATCGAACAGCGCGGTGTCGGCGTCGGGTGTGACGCCCGAGACCGACAGGCCCGGCAGTTCGAATTCGGCCTTGTCGACGTTCTGGAACGCCAGCATCACCTGGAACAGCGGGTGATGCGCGTGCGACCGCATCGGATTCAGCTCCTGCACCAGCCGCTCGAACGGCACGTCGGCGTGCCCGAAGGCGGCGAGGTCGGTGCCGCGCACATGCTCGAGCAGCTGGGTGAGGGTCATCTCCGGTGCCAGCCGGGTCCGCAACACCAGGGTGTTGACGAACATGCCGACCAGGTCGTCGAGTTCGGGTTCGCCGCGTCCCGCGTACGGGGTGCCGATCGCGATGTCGTCCATATCCGCGAGCCGGGCCAGGGTGGCGGCCAGCGCGGCGTGGACCACCATGAACAGCGTCGTATTGTGTTCCCGCGCGACCTGTTGCAGTCCGGTGTGCAGGTCGGCGTCGATGCTGATCGGTACGGTCGCGCCCGCGTAGGTCTGCACGGGCGGCCGCGGCCGGTCGGTCGGGAGTTCCAGCAGCGGCGGGAGTTCCGCCAATTCGAGGGTCCAGTAGTCGATCTGGGCCCGGATCAGCGAGTCGGGATCGTCCTCGGTGCCCAGCACCGCGCGTTCCCAGATCGCGTAGTCCGCGTACTGCACCGGCAGTTCGGGCAGCTTCGGGGTCTCCCCGGTCAGGTGGGCGGCATAGGCGGTCATGGTGTCCCGGGCGAGCGGGCCCAGTGAGGAGCCGTCGCAGGAGATGTGGTGCGCGACCACGGCGAGGACCCATTCGTGCTGCCCGAGTTCGAACAGCCGGACCCGCACGGGCGCGTCGACCGTGACGTCGAAGGTCGTCGCGACGAACGCCGACATCGCGTCGGCCAGTTCCGATTCCGTGACCGGGGTCGGCGTGATCGGCGTCACGGCCTGTGCCGTGGGCAGCACCACCTGCGATGGTTCGCCCTCGGCGTACGGGTAGACGGTCCGCAGCACCTCGTGCCGGTCGACCACCTCGGTGACGGCCGCGCGCAGCGCGTCGAGGTTCAGTTCTCCGGTGAGCCGCAACACGATCGGGATGCTGTAGGCGGCCGAGTCGGGCTCGAGCCGGTTCAGGAACCACATGCGCTGCTGGGCGTAGGACAGCGGAATCCGCTGCGGACGCTGCTGTGCGGTCAAGCCGATCCGGCCGGTGTTGGCCCGCGATTCGGCGCGCGCGGCGAGCCGTGCCACCGTCGGCGCTTCGAAGATGGTCGACACCGGGACGGTCTCGTCGAGCGCGGCGCCGATGCGGGCGGCGACACGGGTGGCGACCAGGCTGTTGCCGCCCAGTTCGAAGAAGTCGTCGTCGGCGCCGATGGGGGTGTCGATACCGAGGACGTCGGCGAAGATGCCCGCGACGATCTCCTCCGCGGTGGAGGCCGGGGCCCGGAATCGCTTGGCCTGCACCACGGGAGCGGGCAGCGCCGAGCGGTCGAGCTTGCCGTTGGGCGAGAGCGGGATGGTGTCGAGGGTCATCACCGCGGCGGGGACCAGGTACGACGGCAGCGCCTCGGCCAGCGCCGCCCGCAGCTCCTCGCTCGACAGGCTCGCCCCGGCCTCGGGGACCGCGTAGGTCACCAGCTGGGTGGCCCCGGTGTCGATGCGCCACGGTGTGGTGATCGCGTAGGCGACATCCGGCCGCGCGTCGAGGACCGCGTCGATCTCGCCCATCTCGACCCGGTAGCCGCGGATCTTGACCTGGAAGTCGTTGCGTCCCAGGAATTCCAGATTGCCCTCGGTGTTCCACCGCACCACGTCTCCGGTGCGGTACATGCGGCTGCCGGGTTCCCCGAACGGGTGCGCCACGAAGCGGGACCCGCTGGCGGCGGGCTTGTCCAGATAGGCGCGCGCCAGGGACGGGCCCGCCAGATACAGTTCACCGGCCACCCCGACGGGCACCGGCCGTAGCCGGGCATCGAGGACCAGCGC
Organism: Nocardia sp. NPDC005746; assembly: GCF_040630785.1. NCBI lineage: Bacteria > Bacillati > Actinomycetota > Actinomycetes > Mycobacteriales > Nocardiaceae > Nocardia > Nocardia sp. NPDC005746. Next base: position 517,824 of record NZ_JBEXYE010000002.1, on the reverse strand, counting down.
CCGCACGGCCTGCAACGGAACGCCGATCGTCGGCCGGTCGCCGGGCCACAGGGGTCCGGTGGCCGTGGTCACCATCGTGGCCTCGGTCGGACCGTACAGCTCCCGGAACATCCGGGTGCCCGCGAGATCGGTTCCGGCCCAGCGGTTCACCAGCTCCGCCGACACCTCGTCACCACCGGACATGACCACCCGCAGGTCGTCGAGCCCGGCCGGATCCACCGATGCCAGCGCGGCGGGGGTCATGAACGCGTGGGTGACGCGCTCCTCGCGCAGGAATTCCGTCATCTCGGCGCCACCGTAGATGCCGGTCGGCGCGATGATCAGCGCACCGGCGCCGCTGACCGCCATCAGGGTCTCCAGCAGGGCGGCGTCGAACGACGGCGATGCGAAACGAAGCACCCGGGAGGTCGGCCCGAGGTCGAAGTCGGCGCGGAACGAGGCGAGGAAGTCGGCGACGCCGGTGTGGGTGACTGCCACGCCCTTCGGCGTTCCGGTCGACCCGGAGGTGAAGACCACGTACGCCACGTTCTCGGCGCGCATCGGGTGGAGCCGGTCGGGATCGCCGACCGGCCCGCTCGCCAACCCGTCGAGGCGCTCGGCGACAGCGGCGTCGTCGAGCACGATCCAGTCCACCGACTCGGGCAGCCGGCCGGAGACGGCGGACACCGTGACACCCAGCGTCGCAGCCGAATCCGACACCATCTGCGCGATCCGGCTCTCCGGGTATCCGGCGTCCACCGGGACGAAAGCCGCGCCCGACTTCACCACGGCCCACCACGCGACCACGGTCTCCAGCGAGCGCGCGGCCGCCACCAGCACGGGGGTCTCCGGTCCGGCGCCACGGCCGATCAGCAACCGCGCCAACCGGTTCGAGCGTTCATCGAGTTGCGTGTACGTCAACGCGGTGTCGCCGGCGACCACGGCGATGCCGTGCGGGTTGTTCCGGACGGCGGTGTCGAACACCTCCGGCAGCAGTCCGGACGGCTCCGGCCTGGTGCCGGTGCGCGCTCCGGCCCGGGTGGTGAGCGCCGCGCGCTCGTCGGCGTCGAGCCAGTCGATATCGCCGACCACCATGGCCGGATCGGCGGCGACGGCTTCGAGCACCCGTACCAACCGGCGCACGATCGCCGCCGCGGTCGACTCGTCGAACAGGTCCCGGGCGAAGGTCAGCATGCCCGAGATGCCCTGTGCGACACCGGCCTCGGGGGGCGCTTCGGAGAGTACGAGTTGCAGGTCGAACTGGGTCGCCCCGGTATCGACCTCGGCGCGGGCGATGCGGACGCCGGGCAGCGCCACCTCGACCGCCGCCAGGTTCTCGAACGCGAGGGCCACCTGGAACAGCGGATGCCGGGCCGCGGATCGCTCCGGGTTCAGCTCCTCCACGACCCGCTCGAACGGCACGTCGGCGTGCTCGAAGGCCAGCAGGTCGGTGTCGCGGGCGCGCATCAGGAGTTCGGCGAACCGCTCGGTGGTGTCGACCCGGGTGCGCAGGGCCAGCGTGTTCACGAACATGCCGACCAGTTGTTCCAGGCCGGGTTCGCCGCGCCCGGCGACGGGGGTGCCGATCACGACGTCGTCGGTGCCGCCGAGCCGTCCCAGAACCGTTGCCAGCGCGGCGTGCATCACCATGAACAGCGATGCTCCACGCGACCGCGCGAGGGTGACCAGTTGCCGGTGCAGGTCCGCGTCGATCTGCACCGGCACCCGGCCGCCCGCCAGGGAGGCGACGGCGGGGCGCGGGCGGTCGGCGGGCAGGTCCAACCGGTCCGGCGCGCCGTCGAGGGTGGTGCGCCAGTACTCCAGCTGGGCGGACATCAGGGAGGCCGGATCGTCCGCGGCGCCGAGCATCTCCCGCTGCCACCACGCGAAATCGGCGTACTGCACGGTGAGCGGCTTCCATTCGGGCGCGTGCCCCGCCGTTCGCGCGGCGTAGGCCGTCATCACGTCGTGGGCCAGCGGTCCCATCGACTGGCCGTCACCGGCGATGTGATGGACCACCAGCACCAGCAGGAATTCGCCGGTGCCATCGTCGTGTTCGGCGAGTTCGAACAGACCCACCCGCATCGGAACGTCCGCGGTGACGTCGAATCCGCGCCGCACGAATTCGCCGACCACCTCGGCGACGGCTTCCTCGGGTACGCGCTTCGGCTCGACCGCGGTCGCGGGCTCGTCGAGCACGACCTGCCGCGGCTCACCCGAGAATTCGGGATAGACCGTCCGCAGCACCTCGTGGCGGCCGACCACGTCGGCGAGCGCGGCCGCGAGGGCGTCGGTGTCCAGCGATCCCGACAACCGCAGCATGACCGGGATGTTGTAGGCCGGGGACTCGGGCTCGAAGCGGTTGAGGAACCACATCCGCTGCTGGGCCAGCGACAGCGGCACCGGGTCGGGATGGGTCCCGGGCAGCAGCGGCAGCCGGTCCGAGTCACTGAATGTCCAGGTGCGGGCGGCCAATTCGGCGACCGTCGGCGCTTCGAAGATGGACCGCACCGGCACCTGCACCTGCAGGGCCGCGCCCAGCCGTCCCGCGACCAGCGAGGCGCTGAGCGAATCGCCGCCCAGTTCGAAGAAGTCGTCGTCCGCGCCGACACCGGCCACATCGAGGACCCGCTCGTAGATCCGTGCCACCAGTTCTTCCGCACCCGGTGTCGGGGCCCGGAATTCGCGGGTGACGGCGACGGGTTCGGGTAGTCGTTCGCGATCGAGTTTGCCGTTGGCGGTCAGCGGCACCTCGTCGAGCACGATCACCGCGGACGGCACCATGATCCGGGGCAGCGACTCGGCCAGTGCCGCACGCAATTCCGCACCCGACAGCTGGACCCCGGCCGCGGGCACGACATAGGACACCAGCCGGACCGGCCGACCGGGATCGTGGCGTGGCACGGTGACCGCGTACGCGACCTCGGGCCACGCGCCCAGCGCGGCGTCGATTTCGCCGAGTTCGATGCGGGTGCCGTGCACCTTCACCTGGAAGTCGTTGCGGCCCAGGAACTCGAACTCGCCGAGGGCGGTGCGGCGCACCACGTCCCCGGTGCGGTACATCGGGCGGCCGGGCTCGCCGAACGGGCAGGCCACGAAGCGCGTCGCGGTCAAGCCGGTCCTGGCGACGTAGCCTTCGGCCAGGCCCGCGCCGAACAGGTACAGCTCACCCGCGACACCGTGCGGCACCGGCCGCAACCAGGTGTCCAGGACTACGGCCGCGACGGGACCGACCGGTCGGCCGATCGTGATGGCCGCACCCGGCGTCAGCGCGTCGGTGGCCGTCGCCCAGATGGTGGTCTCGCTGGGCCCGTACAGATTGACCATGGTGCGCCCGGGAGCCCACCGTTCGACCAGTTCGGGTCCGAGGGGTTCACCGGCGGTCGCCAGCAGCCGCAGCCCGTCCAGGCCTGCGGTCGGGACCGTCGCCAGCGCCGAGGGTGTCACCACGGCGTGCGAAACCCGTTCGCGCGCGATCAGTTCCGCGAGGTCGGGCCCGGCGTAGATCTCGCCGGGGGAGACGACCAGGCGGCCGCCCGACCCGTGCGCCATGAGCAGCTCGAACACCGAGGCGTCGAAGCTGGGCGAGGCGACCTGCAGCACCACCGACATCGGGTCCACCCCGAACCGCCGCCGCTGCGCCGTGACGATGTCGGCCAGGCCGCGATGGCTCACCAGCACGCCCTTGGGGGTTCCGGTCGAGCCGGAGGTGTAGCTGACGTACGCGATCTGCTCGCGCCGGATCGGCGCGCCGCGTTCGGCATCGGTGATCGGCGCGCCCGACACCGAGTCCAGGGCGTGCAACGCCTGCGCCCCGTCCAGCAGCAGCCAGTCGACGCCGTCCGGCGGGCGCTTGCGGACGGATCCGTCGGTCAGCCCGAGCACGGTGCCCGAGTCCGACAGCAGGAATTCGATCCGTTCGGCGGGCAGCGTCGGATCGATCGGCAGGATCGCCGCACCCGTCTTCGCCACCGCCCACAGGGTGACCGTGGCCGCCAGCGAGCGGGGCAGCACCGAGGCGACCACCTGGCCGCGTCGGGCCCCGCGCCGCAGCAGGATTCGAGCCAGCCGGGTGGATCGGTCGTCGAGCTGCCGGTAGGTCAGCGAATCCGCGCCGCAGCGGACCGCGACCGTATCCGGATCGGCGATCACCGAGGCCGCGAGGATGCGATCCAGGGTCTCCGGGATCGCCACCTCGGCAGCCGATTCCGGCCACGCGGGCAGCGGTTCCCGGTCCAGGGGCAGTTCGCCCAGCCGGGTGCCGGCATGCGCCCCGATCCGGCCCAGCAGGTCGATGAAGCGGTCGAGGATGCGCCGCGCGGAGTCGTGGTCGAAGACCCGTTCGTGGAATCGGAGGATGATCTTCAGGCCGTTCGCCTCACCGTGCTCGGACTGCATCGGTTCCACGACCATGCTCAACGGGTACGGCGCCGCGTCCACGCCGTCGAGGTCGGTGACCCGCAGGCCCGCCGAATCGACGAGGTGTTGCAGAGCCGAGCGGTCGACGGGGAACGACTGGTAGGTGATGGCGGTGTCGAACAGCTCCGACAAGCCCGCGCTGCGGTGGATCTCGGGCAGGCCGATGTGGTGGTGCTCGAGCATGCGGGCCTGCCGCGACTGCATATCGATCAGCAACTCGTGCACCGTCATGGCCGGATCGAGCGGGACACGCACCGGAATCGTGTTCAGGAACATGCCGAGCGTCTGGTCGACCCTCGGCAATTCCGGGGGCCGGCCCGCGACCGAGGCGCCGAAGATCACGTCGGTCTCACCGGTCAGCACGCGCAGATTCAGAGCCCACGCCGCGTTGACGGCGGTATTGAGGGTGACGGCCGCGTCCGCGGCCACCCGGCGCAGCGCGCCGAAGCGGTCCTCGGTCAGCTCGGCTCCGACCTCGCCGGAGGACGTCGGGCCCGCGTCGGCGTCACGGGACACCCGGGTGGGGGCGTCGACATCCGAGAATTCCCGCGCCCAGGCCGCTTTGGACTCGGCGCTGTCCTGCCGGCCCAGCCAGGTCAGGTAGTCGCGATAGGTGGGGGCCGGTCCGGCGGCGTCGATGTGCTCGGGCGAGCCGTAGTAGTCGAGTAGTTCGGCCATGAGCAGCGGCATCGACCAGCCGTCCAGGATCACATGGTGATTGGTGACGAGCAGCCGGTAGGACCGCGCGCCGAGCCGGATCAGGGTCAGGCGCAGCAACGGCGGGGCGGCCAGATCGAAGCTCTCGGCCGCGTCCGCCGCGGCGATCGCCGCGGGGTCGGCCGGGCCGTCCGCGTCGCCGTCAGCGGCCGGATCGACCACCCGGAACGGGATCTCGGCGTGATCGACCACGACCTGGCACGGTCCGGCGGCGGTGTCCGCGAACGCGGCCCGCAGGATGTCGTGCCGGTCCACCAGCGCCTGCGCGGCCCTCCGCAGCCGCTCGGCGTCGACGTCGCCGGAGAAGCCGATCATGGTCTGGACGGTGTAGCCGTCGTCCACGTCCGGGTCGAACATCGTGTGGAAGTGCATGCCGGACTGCATGGGCGACAACGGCCAGACATCGGAGAGCCGGGGGTACTTCCGCTCGAGCTGATCGATGTCCTGGCGGGTGAGCTTGACGAGTTGGGTGCCCACCGCGCGATACGCGTGATGCGCGGTGGCGGGCTGCGGGGGCTCCTCGACGGTCGCCGGGGTCGCCCCGCCGTCGGCCATCGCGGCCAGCGCGGCAACGGTCTTGCCTTCGAAGACATCTCGCGGAGTGAGCGTCAACCCCGCGTTCCGCGCCAGCGCCACCAGCCGCATGGACACGATGCTGTCGCCGCCGAGGGCGAAGAAGTTGCTGTCGGCGGACACCGACTCCAGGTGCAGCACCTCGGCGAAGAGCCGCGCCATCACCTGCTCGGCGGGGGTCGACGGTGCTCGCCCGCCGCTCGCGCCCACCTCGAAGGCGCGCTTCTGCAAGGCTCTTCGGTCGACCTTGCCCGTGGGCGTGCGCGGCATCTCCTCGAGCCGCACGATCGCGGCGGGGTTCATGTAGCGCGGCAGGCTGCCCGCGAGAGCGCCCTCGATGGCGGTCACGTCGACCGATTCGCCGGGTGCGGCCACGACATAGGACACCAGCAACGGTTCGCCGGTGGGCCCGTCGACGGTCACCGTGGCGACGCTGGACACGGCGGGGTGGCGCGCGATGTGGGCGTCGATCTCACCGGGCTCGATGCGCAGGCCGTGAATCTTGACCTGCTGATCGATGCGGCCCAGGTACTCCAGTGCGAGACGGCCGTTCGCGCGCACCCATCGCACGGAATCGCCGGTGCGGTAGAGCCGTTCGCCGCGGGTGGATCGCGGATCGGCGACGAACCGCGCCGCCGACACCTCCGGGCGGTCGAGGTAACCGCGGGCCAGGCCCGGGCCGCCGACGTACAGCTCACCCGCGACGCCGACCGGCACCGGTCGCAGCCACGGGTCCAGCACCAGCGCGGACGCGCCGATGACAGGGCCGCCGATCGTGACGGGATCACCGGCGGCGAGATCGTCGGATCCCGTTGCCCAGATGGTGCATTCGGTCGGACCGTAGTGGTTCATGAGCCGCCGGCCGGGGGCCCACCGGTTCACGGTGTCGGGACCGACCGCCTCACCGACCACGGCCAGGGTGGTCAACGCCGGCAGGTGGGACGGGTCCATGGTGTTCAGCACCGACGGGGTGATGATCGCGTGCGAAACCCGCTGCGACCGAAGCAGTTCCTCCAGGTCGATGCCCGCGTACACCTCGGGCGGCGCGACCACGAGGCACGCCCCGCTACTGTGCGCCAGCAGCATCTCCGAGACGCAGGCGTCGAATCCGGGCGAGGCGACCTGCAACACCAGTGATTCCGGGGTGGGCCGGAACGCGTCGGCCTGCGCCGCGACCAGATCGGCCAGACCCCGGTGGCTGAGGTGGACCGCCTTCGGCGTGCCGGTCGAGCCGGACGTGTAGATCACGTACGCCGCGTGGTCGGCCGACAGGTCTGCCTCGGGCGGGTGTGGGAGCAGCTCATCGGTGTCGGACGTCGAAGCGTCCAGCGTCAGCCAGTCGACGGCCGCCGGGATCTGCTGTGCGACAGTACTTGTCGTGACGCCCAGTCTGGTGTGCGAGCTGGACAGCAGCTCGCCGATCCGCGCGGCCGGATTGCCGGGATCCAGGGGCAGGAATGCGGCGCCGGTCTTGGCGATGGCCCAGATCGCGACGATGAGTTCGGCCGAGCGGGGCAGGACCAGAGCCACGGTCGACTCGGGCCGTGCGCCGTGGGCGATCAGCCGGCGGGCGAACGCGTCGGCGCGCTCGTCCAGCTCGCGATAGGTCCACGTGGTGTCCCCGTACCGGATGGCCGCGGCGTCGGGGTGTCGGCGAGCGGTCGCGGACAGGATGTCGCGGAGCACCCGTTCGGGGGCGGGCTCGCCGCCGCTGACCGAGAGCAGTTTGGCGCGTTCGGAATCCCAGCAGGACGAGATCGACGCGACCGTGGCGGCCGGATCGTCGACGAGCTGCGTGAGCAGCAGCTCGAAGCGGCCGAGCAGCTGGTGGGCAGCGTTGTCGTCGAAGCGGTCGGTGGCGAATTTCAGTGTCACCGAATAGGTTCCGGTGTCCGCTCCGCCGTCGCCACGCGGGCGCGGTGGGGTCACCTGCAGGCTCAACGGGAACGGCGTCGCGTCGTGCGCGTCGATCTCGACCAGCCGCAAACCGGCGGCCGAGAGGTCGTGGGCCAGCAGCTCCCGATCGAAGGGGTAGGACTCGAGCACCGTCGCGGTGTCGAACATGTCGGTGATCCCGGATACCCGCTGCAATTCCGCCAAGCCGATGTGCTGGTGATCCAGCATCGCGGCCTGCTCGGACTGCACCCGCACCAGCAGATCTCCGACGGTCTCGCCGGGCTCGAGCCGGATCCGCACGGGCAGCGTGTTCACCATCAGCCCGACCATGCGCTCGACATCCGGAATCCGCGGCGGACGGTTCGAGACCGTATTGCCGAACACCACGTCCGGCCGCCCGGCCAGCATGGACACCAGCAGCGCCCAGGCCACGTGCAGGGCGGTATTGGGAGTGACGCCGTGTGAGCGGCCGAGGTCGAGAATCGCGGCGGAGGTGGCGGTATCGAGGTTCAGGCCGACCTCGCCCGCGTCGGCGGTGACCGTCCGCTCCGGGCCGTTCGTGATCCGCGTCGGCCGGTCGATCCCGGCGAGCATGTCCCGCCACGCGGCCGCCGTGGCGTCGCTGTCCTGCTCCTTCAGCCAGCGCAGGTATTCGCGGAACGACCGCGCGGGCGCGAGGCCGGCGGTGTCGCCGTCGGAGATGTACAGCGTCAGCAACTCGTGGATGAGCAGCGGCATCGACCAGCCGTCCAGCACCAGATGGTGATTGGTCACCAGCAGCCGGAACTGCTCGACACCGGTGCGCACGAGGTGGAAACGCACCAGCGGCGGCCGCGCCGGATCGAAGGGCGCGGCGGCGAGACGCGCGATGTCCCGCAGCGCTTCGTCCTGCTGGTCGACCAGGCTGACATCCGACGTGGCCCACTCGACCGTGGTGTCGCGCAACACGATCTGACGCGGCCCGGCTTCGGTTTCGACGAACGCGGTCCGCAAGCTGTCGTGCCGATCCAGCAGCACCTGGGCGGCCCGCCGCATCCGCTCGCCGTCCACCTGGCCGTCGAACGTCAGCGCGGCCTGCACGATATAGCCGTCCTCGCCGCCCCGGTCGTAGACGGTGTGGAACAGCAGCCCGGACTGCAGGGCGGTCAGCGGCCACACCTCGGTCATCGACGGGTAGTCGCGCAGCCACCGGTCGATCTGGTCCTGGGCGACGGTGGCGAGCGGGAAGTCGGAGGGCGTGTAGCTGTATCCGGTCGCGGACCGGACGTGATCGGCCAGCGCCTCCAGGGCGCGGGTCCACAGTCCGGCGAGTTCCTCGACGTCCTCGGCCGCCAGCGCCTGCGACGCGAATTCCCATGTCACAGCGAGCTCCAGCCCGTCTGTGCCCGCTTCGGCGATGGCATTGACATCGAGCAGAGCGGCCAGCGCCATGGCCGGATCGCTGGTGCCGGTGAGCGCGGTGAACTCGGTGGTCGGGGCCCACGGCCCGGACCGCTCACCCGAGCCCACGCGCCCGAGGTAGTTGAAGCTGATCTGCGGTTTGGTCAGGGGCGTGAGCTCGGCGCGGCCCACGGGATCGAGATGCCGCAGCACCGGGAAGCCGATGCCGTTGTCCGGCACCGCGCGCAGCTGCTCCTTGACCAGCTTGATCGCCCGTCCCGCGCTCGGGCCGCCGGCCAGGGCGTCGTCGAGGTCGAGGTCGTCCCACTCGATGCGGATCGGGAATCGGGTGGTGAACCAGCCGACGGTGGCGCCCAGATCCGCGCCCGGCACGGCCTGCTCCTCGCGGCCGTGGCCTTCCAATAGGATCGACTCCCCGGCCGAGGTCACGCCGCGCCGGCGCCGCCACTCCGCCAGGGCCAGCACCAGGGCCGCGACCAGCGGATCGTTGGCGCCGCAATGGAATCGGTCCGGGATGGTGGTGAGGACCGCCTCGGTCACCGCCGCCGGAATCCGTTCGTGGATCCGGCCCGCGGTGGCGCCGGTGTCGACGTCCGGGTCCAGGCGACGCGAGCCGAGTAGTCGATCCTCGTGCGCGAGAACGTCTTTCCAGTGCTCGAGTTCGGTCGCGCGCCTACTCTGCGCGCCCTCGGCCAAACCGTGGAGCCACCGCCGCACCGAGGTGGTGGCCGGACCCCATTGCGGCTCACCGTCCTGCGTCCAGGCCTGTGCGAGATCGGTGAGCACGGTGCGCCACGACACCGCGTCCACGGCGAGATGGTGGATCACCAGCCAGAGCAGGTCGGGTCCGGAATCGTGGTCGTCCCGCAGCCACACGGCCTGAACGAGTACGCCGTTGCCGGGGTCCAATCGATCTGCGGCGTCCTGGAGATGACGGTCGATCTCGTCGGCGTCGCGTCGGCCGAGGCGCACCTCGTGCAGCGAGGAATCCGGGTCGACCGCGTCCCGCTCGAGGACCTCGACGTAGCTCTCCGCTCCGACGTCGCGCAAGACCGCGCGCAGCATGTCGTGGCGGTCCATCACCGAACCCAGTGCGCGCACCAGACCCGCTCGATCGACGCCGTCCGGGAGTTCCACGAGCGCGGCCTGCGCGAACCGGTCGTAATGACCGCGATCGAGCATGGCGTGCATGATCGGCGACAACGGCATCGGCCCGACGCCGCCACCCGGCAGCTCGGCCAGCCCGGGCGCATCGCCGACGTCGGTGGCCACGGCCGCCAGCCCGGCGACCGTCTTGTGCACGAAGACGTCCTGGGTCGAGAAGCCCAGCCCCTCGGCCTTGGCGCGCGCCACGAGGCGGATCGACAGGATGCTGTCGCCGCCCAGGACGAAGAAGCTGTCGTCGGCCCCGACCCGGGGCACCGCGAGCACCTCCTCGAATAGCCCGGCGATGGTCTTCTCCCGCTCGGTCGCCGGGGCCCGCCCGGCGGGTGCGGTCCCGAACTCGGGCTTCGGCAAGGCGCCGCGATCCACCTTGCCGAAGGCGTTCATCGGCAGGCCGTCCAGGGGCAGCACGATTGCCGGAACCAGGTGCGGCGGCAGGGTTTCGCGGGCGAAGCGGAGGATCTCGACCGGATCGATACCGCGGCCCTCGACCGGCACGACATACGACGCCAGCACGGTGGTGCCGACATTGTTCTGCGCGGGCACGGTGACGCACAGATCCACGTCCTCGTGGGTGGTGAGCGCGGCGTCGACCTCGCCCGGTTCGATCCGATAGCCGCGGATCTTGACCTGGAAATCGCTGCGGCCCATCAGTTCGAGCGCGGTATCGCCGTTCTCGCCGGTCCAGCGCGCGATATCGCCGGTGCGGTACATGCGCGCACCGGTGCCGCCGTACGGGTCGGCGACGAAACGGGCGGCGGTCTCGACGAATCGGTGGCTGTAGCCGCGGGCCAATCCCGGTCCGGCCAGATACAACTCGCCGACGGTGCCACGCGGCACGGGCTGCAACGCACGGTCCAGGACCATGGCCTCGACGCCGCGGATCGGGCCGCCGATCGTGTGCACCTGCCCGGGCTCGAGCATCGCTCCCGCGGCGGTGACGGTCGATTCGGTGGGCCCGTACTCGTTGAACATGGCCGCCGACAGCGTCCAGCGCTCGACCAGATGCGGCGGGCAGACATCGCCGCCCACCACGACCACTCGCACATCGGTCGGCAGCTCCGGATCCACCGTCGCCAGCATGGTCGGCGTCAGCGTCAGGTGGGTCACGTGCTCGTCGGCCAGCAGCTGGGTCAGCGAGTCTCCGCCGACCACCTCGGGCGGCACGACCACCAGCGTGGACCCGGACGCGAAGCAGGTCAGGAACTGTTCGAGGGAGGCGTCGAAACTGGGGGAGAGGGCGTACGACACACGGGAAGTCGTGTCGATGCCGAAGGTGGCCGCGCGATCGGCGACCAGATTCGCCAGACCGGTGTGCGTGACCTGCACGCCCTTCGGGGTTCCGGTGGAACCCGAGGTGTAGGTCATGTACGCGACATTGGACGGCCGCAGCGGATGGCTGCGGTCGAGGTCGGAGATCGGCCCGTCCGCGGCGTCGGACAGAGCCAGGGTCGAGGGGTCGTCGAGCACTACTTGACGCAGGTCCGCCGGGAGGGTCTCGCGTAGCGCGTTCACCGTGATCGCCACGGTCGCACCGCTGTCGGCGACCATGTGTTCGATTCGCTTGGCCGGGTAGTCGGGGGCCATCTGGACGAAGGCCGCGCCGCTCTTGGCGACCGCCCAGGTCGCCACCACCGAGTCGGTCGACCGGCGCAGCATGATCGCCACCGCCGTGTCCGGGCCACAACCCAGCGCGATCAGCTGCCGGGCCAGCCGCGAGGACTCGGAGTCCAGTTCTGCGTAGGTCATGCTCCGGCCATTGGAGGTGATCGCGCAGGCGGCGGCGTTCCGGCGGGCGCTCTCGGCCAGCATGTCGGGCAGCAGGCGGGTGTCGACGGCGCTGGGCCCGCGTACGGGCAGCAGCTCATCGCGTTCCTGGACGTCGAGCAGCGGCAGACCGCCGATCCGGCCGTCGGATCCGCCCGCCAGGAATTCGTGCAGGAACATTTGGAATCGCCGATGGTGACCGGCGAGTTCGTCATGGCTGTAGGAATTCGGATTCCCCTGGAAGTCGATATGCGTGCTCTCTTTGCCCGCGCCCGGGTAGATGTTGACGAAAAGGTCGGAGGTGGGGCCCGAGGTGAGCACGTGCAAACGGCCCGTCGTCTCGCCCAGCACGACTTCGTTCTCCACCATCATGAGATTCACGGCGGGGCCGAATGAGGCGGCCTCGTCGCGCGCGATGCCCATATCGTGGAATATGTCCTCCTGGCGATACCGCTGCCGCCGCAGCGCGCTCGTCAATTCGCTTTTCACCGCCGCGATCAGTTCGCCGACGGTGCGATCCGCGACCCGAATGCGTAACGGGACCACATTGGCTACCATGCCGCCCGAACGTCGCAATACCGCGGAATGCCGGCCCGATACGGGCAGGCTCAGGAGGACTTCGTCGCTGCCGGTCATTCTCGCCAGAAAGGCCGCGAATGCGGCGACGATGATCGGGGTCACGCTCTTGTCGTGGTCGAGCGCGACGGAATCGAGCAAGTGTGCGGTGTCTTCGGCGAGTTCGGTGCTGACGAGCGCCGGATGGATGGTGGGCTTGTTGACATGGGCCGCCAGACTGGCGCCCGCCGGTGCGCCCGCCAGATGCTCCATCCAGTGGTCGCGATCGTTCTCCATCCGCGTCGAATCGCGGTACGCCAGATCTTGTTCGGCGACCAGCCGCAGGTCCTGGGCCACGCACGCCGGGGGCTCCTCGGACTCGAGCCACGCGTTGTACAGCTCGGTCATGCGGTGCAGCATGGTCACAGCGGCGAATCCGTCGAGCGCGATGTGGTGCGCGCGCTGGTACCAGAAGTAATGCTCGTCGCCGACCTGGAAGACAATGGCGGTGACCAGGGGGTCGCGCAATAGATCCAGGGGGGCGGAATAGTCCTCGGTCATTTTGCGATGCGCCGTCGCCACCGGATCGGCATCCTGTCGCAAGTCCTCGACCCGTACCGAGGCGCCGTTGTCGGGGTCGACGTACTGGAATGGCTCGCCGTCGATCTCGACCAGGCGAGTATGTCCCGATCCGAACTCCCGACCGGCCGTTCGGCAGGCTTCGGCCAGGAGTTCGGCGTCCAATTCGCCAACGATCTCGACGTATTGGGCGACGGATATGGGTGTGGAGACCGCGAGATGCTGGGCGAACCAGATTCCCCGCTGCGCGGATGTCAGCGGAAAGACCTCGTGTGATGAATGAAATGTGCCGCTTGGCAACGATTCTGGCTGGTCAGGATTGCCTTCGATGCCATCGTGCAGTTGGCGCATTTCGACCTCCAGCAAACAACGTTCATGTCAGGAACTCAAAACGCCCGAGGGCCGGCTGTCGATACGCTCACGCGTGCCCGGTCCGGGGACCATGGAATATGGCGGCAAGGTGTGACTCCGACACCCGCATCGCTGTGTACGTCGGGTCCGCCACTGAGATCATTACAGCGAGTACCAACCGGTTCGTATGCGCCGACCTCGGCGCTCGATCCCCGGCCTTCGTTCGCTACATCGCATCCACCCCGACCCCCGAATCACCCTCCAACCTCCTGGAAAACCGTCCAGTATGCCTTCGATCGCCGTGTCGACTGAGACCATGTCGAACGTCCCTAACTTGAAAAGCGACTGTCCATGACGATTCTGCGCCCCGCCGCCGCAACCAGTCGGTTTATTGATCAAAATGTTGGAAAAGGTTGTGCCTCACAGCGCGAGATCCGCATGGGTGAACGTTGATTTATGGGGTTTGACCTGCGATATTAACGCAGTTTCATCGTGAAAATTACAGTGGTGTGAGCCGAGATCAGATCGAAAGCTGGCCTCTCGCAAGCCCTCGAACCCTCAACGAGAGAGTCGCTGGCGAATATGGCGCAACCTGTCAATCGAGGCCTCCGCGGTAAATCGCTGGAACAGTCTTGTGTTGAATACGTGGTCGTTCCATACTTTTTCTGTGCCACCCGCCAAGCCCCGTCGCTACGAGTCGCCGCTCCGTCAGGAGACGGCGGCGCGGACCCGCCGGCGGGTCGTCGAGGTCGCCACGCGGCTGTTCGTCGAGCGGGGCTGGGAGGGCGCCTCCATGCGCGATGTCGCCCGCGAAGCGGGATGCTCCGTGGAGACCGTGTACGCGAGCGTCGGGAACAAGACCGCCCTGCTGAAGACCGTCCTCGACATCGCGGTGGTCGGCGACGCCGCGCAGATCGCGCTCGACGATCGCCCGTGGTTCGGCGTGGGAGAAGGTCCCCTCGCGGCCCGGGTCGCCGCGCTGGCGGAGGTCAGCGCCGGGATCTACCGGCGCACCGCCGAACTGCGCCGGGTCCTCGACAGCGCGGCTCAGGGCAACGCCGATCTCGCCGAGCTGGACGCCGGAAGCCGTGCACAGGAACGCATCTCGCGCACCGCGCTGGTGTCCGCGGCGGCCGGACGGCCGTTGACCGAGCTGGAAGCCGATGCGGTCCAGTCGGTGTTCAGCAATGAGATCTACCGGCTCCTCACCACGGTCAGCGGGTGGAGTCATGCGCAGTATCAACAGTGGGCGGCCGGCGCGATCGTGCGGCTGCTCGACCTTCACGAGGAGTAGCAATGCCATGACCGCCGACACCGGCCTGGCCGGACCCGCGGATACCCGAGTCATGCGAATCGTTCATTCGGCCCTGCGGCGCGACTTCGAACGCGCCCGCCGCGCGCTCACCGAATGGCCCTATCCCTTCGACGAACAACGCCGGGCGCTGGCCGGCCATCTGCTCTGGATGATGGACTTCCTGCACCATCATCACGAATCCGAGGACGAGCACCTGTATCCGCTGGTCCGCGCGCGCAATTCGAGCGCGTGGACCCTGCTCGACACCATGAACGCCGATCATCGGAGCATCGCGCCCGCCATGGACGACCTCGGCGCCGCCGCCCGGACCTACCGTGACTCGGCCGAGCATCGCCCGGACGTGGTCGACGCTCTCGATGGGCTGACCGGCGTCCTGCTTCCGCATCTCGCGCGCGAGGAGGCGGAGATGATGCCGATCGTCTCGCAGACCCTCACCGACGCCGAGTGGCGGCACTGGGATCTCGAATACAACGTGAAACCGTTGGGGCCCATCGATTTATCGGATCAGGGCCTGTTCATCCTCGACGGCCTGCAAGGCCGGGATCGGACCGCCATCACCGAACTGGTCCCGGCGGTGCCGCGCTGGATCATTCTCCACCTGATGATCCACCGGTACCGGCACGGCGCGTTCCAGCGGTGGCGCACCAGCGAGTTCAGTTCCTTGAAGACCACACTCGTCGGCCGTCAGGAATTCGCGACTTCCGCGTCACCGCAACAGATCTGGGAGATTCTCGCCGACGTCACCCGCGTCGGCGAGTGGAGTCACGAGTGCCGTTCCGCGCGCTGGCTCGACGGCGCGGCCGCGGCGGCCCCGGGCGCCCGATTCGTCGGGAACAGCCGATCCGGTGTCATGCGCTGGAGCCGCGCCTGCACCATCACCGTGCTCGACGCCCCGCGCGAACTGGGCTGGGTCACCCACGGCGGCGTCTGCGGTGACAACACCGAATGGCGCTACACCCTCGAACCTTCCGAGGGCGGCACGCGCATCGTGCAGACCTACCGGGTGCTGTCCATGCCGATGTGGTTCGACCGCATCGTGTGGGTCGCGACCCCGGCCCATCATGACCGCCGGTCGGCGCTGCAGTCCGATCTGGCCAGATTGGCCGGGATCGCCGAACGCTCGGGCCCTCGGGAGGGGTGAGGGCCGGAGTCGTGTGGTCCGCCGACCGTTCGGTCACGGGTGGTCGGCGGCCCAGGCGCAGATGGCGGCGAGCGGGGTCTGCAGCGACTTGCCGAGTTCGGTGAGGGAGTACTCGATGTGCTGCGGGGCGGTCTCCTTGAAGACGTGGCGTTCGACGAGCCCGTCGGATTCCATGCCGCGCAAGGTTTCGGTGAGCACCTTCTGGGTGATGCCGGGCAGGCGGCGGCGCAGCGCGGCCGGGCGTTGGGCGCCGTCGAGCAACGCGTAGATCAGCAGGATGCGCCATTTGGCGGCCAGGCGTTCGAGGGCCTGGCGGGTGGTGCAGGATTCCTCGAGTACGTCGGGGATCACCAGGTCCATCGCGCCTCCGTTCGGAAGGGCACTTCGAAGTGCCTTCTATCGGTGGCGGGGGTCCGCGCCTACCGTCTTGTTTCACCGTAATGCGACGACTTCGAGGACGAGAGCACCAGATGACTGTCAGCACAGTTCCGTTCACTTTCACCCGTGCCGGAGACCGACTGGTCGGCACGCTGTATGTGCCGGAGGGCGAGCCCACCGGCGTGGTGGTCACGACCGGCCCGCTGACCTCCGTCAAGGAGCAGGCGGCGGGCGTCTACGCCGAAGCGTTGGCGCGCCGCGGGTTCGCCGCCCTGGCCTTCGATCACCGGACCTTCGGCGAGAGCGCCGGGGAGGCGCGGCAATTGGAGGACCCGCTGGGCAAGGCCGCCGACATCAGCGCCGCCGTCTCGGCGCTGGAAGCGGACGAGCGTTTCACCGGCAAGACCGTTGTCGCGCTGGGCGTCTGCGCCGGTGGCGGCTACATGGCCCGCGCGGTCGCCGACGACCCGCGCTTGCGGGCGTTCGCCGGTGTCGCGGGCGTGTATGCCGACGCGGCCGCCAACCCGGCCGATCCGGCGGTGGTCGAGCGCGGCCGCCTGGCTCGGGAGCGTCGTCTCGCCACCGGCGAGATCGAGTCCATCCCGGCGGTGGCCGCCGACAACGGCGACGTGGCCATGCCCCTGACCGAGGCGTTCGAGTACTACGGCACCCCGCGCGGCGTGGTCCCCAACTACACGAACGGTTTCGCAGTCGAATCCTTCGAGCACACCGCGGGTTTCGACGCCCAGGAGGCGGCGGCCCGGCTGTCGGTGCCGTTCCTGCTGGTGCACTCGGAGAACGCCCTGGTCCCGCCGTGGGCGCACAAGTTCTACGCTGGGGTGGCATCCCCGAAATCGGAGCTGTGGCTGGACTCGGTCGGCCAGATCGACTTCTACGACGATCCCCGGCTGATCGAGCCCGCCGCCGACGCGGCCGCCGACCTGTTCCGCGGCGTCTGCTGACCCGCGTGAGGTGAGCCGGATGTGGCCGAGACGGACCGGATGGGCGCTGACCGCGATCGCACTGGTCGCGGGCTGCTCATCCGGCCCGGCCACCACCGGCGGCCCGCTGCCGCTGCGGAAGGTCGCCCAGGTGGCCCTGCCGGGCGGCTCCGCCCGATTCGATTACGCGACCTTGGATTCCGGTCGTGGACTGCTGTTCCTGGCACACATGGGAGCCGGTGAGATCGTCGAGGTCGACGTCCGCGCGCACCGCGTGGTGCGCACGATCGCCGATACTCCGGATGTCCACGGTGTGCTGGTCGTTCCGGAGAAACACCGGGTGTACGCGACCGTGACCGGGCGTGATCAGCTCGTCGCCCTGGACGAGGACAGCGGGTCGGTGCTGTTCACCGCGCCGACCGGCACGTATCCGGACGGGTTGGCCTACGATCCGGTGCGCGACGCGGTCTGGACCACCAATGAGCGCGCGGGCAGCGAGTCGGTCGTCGACGCCGACACCGGAAATGGCCGCGGCACGGTCACTCTGGGCGGCGAGGTCGGCAATGTCGTCTACGACCCGGGACCTGACCGCATGATCGTGGCGGTGCAGGGCCGAGGCGATCTGGCGGTCATCGACCCCGGCGCGCTGTCGGTCATCGACCGGATTCCGACGCCCGGCTGCTCGGGACCGCACGGTCAGGCGCTGGACGCGGCCCGGCAGCGGATGTACGTCGGCTGCGAGGACAATGCCGCGCTGGCCACGGTCGATCTGGCGAAACACGCTGTCACCGACCGGAACAGCGTCGGCCGGACCCCCGACGTACTCGCCTACGATCCCGGCGCGCAGCGCATCTACGTGGCCGCCGAGAGCGGCTGGGTGAGCGCGTTCGACACCCGCACCGGGCACCCGGCGCCCATGGGAGCCGAGCACCTGGCCGACGGCGCGCACGTCGTCGTGGTCGATCCGGCCGATCATCACGTCTATTTCCCGGTCCCCGCCGCGGCGTCGGGGCCCGTGCTGTGGGAGTTCGAGCCCTCGGCGTAGCCCGGCACCAGCTGCCGCAGACCCGCCTCCCAGCCCGAACGCTGCTGCGGGAAGCACCGTTCCAGGAGTTCGATCATGATCGCGGGCGCGGTCGACGCGCCGGGGGACGCGCCCAGCAAGCCCGCGATCGTGCCGTCGGCGCCGGTGACCAGTTCGGTGCCCATGGTCAGCACACCCACCCGGTCGAGGTCGGGCTTCACCAGTTGCGCGCGCTGTCCGGCCTGGACGAGATACCAGTCGGCCGGATCGGCCTCCGGGTAGAAGCGCTGCAGCTGAGCGAACTTGCGCCGCCGGGTCGCGAGCAACTCGCCGATCAGATAGCGGACCAGCGGCAGATTCTGCAGTCCCGCCGCCACCAGCACCACGATGTTCGTCAGCCGCAGCGTGGCGAACAGGTCGATCAGCCTGCCGTGCCTGAGCAGCCGCGTACTGAACGTCGCGTACGGGCCGAACAGTAGCGAGGACTCGCCTCCGACGTTCCGCTTGTCCAAGTGCGGCACCGACATCGGGGGAGCGCCCAGCAGCGCCTGGCTGTAGACCTTCGCCTCGTGCCGGGCCACGACCTCGGGGTTGTCGGTCCGCAGGAACTGTGCGCCGACCGGAAAGACGCCGTAGCCGCGCACCTCGGGGATGCGGGCCCGCTGGAGCAGCTTCAGCGCGTAGCCGCCCGCTCCCACGAACACGAAACGGGCACGGACGGTGAAGCGCCGCTTACCGTTCCGATCCCGACCCGTCACCGTCCAGATCCCGTCAGCGTCGCGCCGCAGCCCCTTCACCTCGTGACCGGTGCGCACCCGCGCGCCCGCGTCGGTCATGGCCCGCACGAGCGACCCGGTCAGCGCTCCGAAATCGACGTCGGTGCCCGCCTCGAACCGGGTGGCGGCCACCGGTTGCCCCGGTTTCCGGCCCGCCATGAGCAGGGGAGCCCAGTTCGCGATGACGGCGGGATCCTCGCTGTACTCCATGGCCGCGAACGCGGGCAGCGCACGCAGGGTCTCGAATCGCCGGCGCAGGTAGTCGACATCCCGCTCGCCGAACACCACATCCATATGCGGTGTCGCTGTGACGAATCCGGTGTCGGCCAGCGCGCCCCGCTCGGCCAGTCCTGCCCAGAACTGCCGCGACAGTGCGAACATCGACGCGATCTCGGCCGCCTTGCCCGCATCGCCCGGATCGGGCATGTAGTTGAGTTCGCACAGGCCCGAGTGCCCGGTGCCCGCGTTGTTCCACGGATCCGAGCTCTCGGCCGCGACCCGGTCGAGCCGCTCCAGCAAGGCCATCGACCAATCCGGTTGCAGCGCCGCGATCATCGCGCCGAGGGTGGCCGACATGATGCCGCCGCCGATCAGTACGACGTCGAGAATCTCTGTGTCCGTCGGGGTTTCGGTGGGTGTGGCGTGATCGTCCATCTGCGTGACCTCTTGATCGGCGGGTACTCCGTCATCGTCACGCCGTGCACATCCATCCGTCCAATGTTCATTCCACGAGGTTATGATCCGAATATGGATGAATTGCCGACGTCCCAGGTGGAGGCCCTGATCCCATTGCTCGCGGCGTTCGATGCGGCCGCGGGGGAGGGGCACGTCACCCGGGCGGCGCAGCGGCTGGGCGTGCCGCAGTCGTCGGTGAGCCGCCGATTGAAGGCGGTCGAGCAGGCGGTCGGCGTGAAACTCTTCCAACCGGTCGGTCGCCGTATCGCCCTCACCGCCGCCGGCCAGGAACTCCACGAACGCACCCGCGGCCTGGTTCAGGCCCTCACCGATGCCGTCGACGTGGTCCGCAGCGACGCCGACCCCGACAGCGGCCTGGTCCGCTTCGGTTTCCCGTTCACCCTCGGCCCGGTCAGCATCCCGTCACTCCTGGCCGACTTCCACGCGGGCGCACCCCGTATCCGTCTGCACCTCGTGCAGGCTCACGGCAGCGCCCTGACCGACATGGTCCGCGACGGCCGCCTGGATCTGGCCGTCACCATCCCGGCCCCCGACGACCTGCCCGCGATCATCCTGGGCCACCAGCGCCTGCATCTGTACGTAGCCGACGCCCACCCGCTGGCAACCCGCGCCGAGGTCGAGCTCGCCGAACTGGCCGACGAGCCGTTCATCGCGAACCCGCCGACCTACCACCTGCGTCGCCTGGTCGACTCCTGGTGCGCCCAGGCCGGATTCACCCCGCGTGTCGGCTTCGAGATCACCGAGTTCGAGACTCTGCGCGCCTTGGTCGCCCAGAATCTCGGCATCGCGGTGTTGCCCGCCCCGGAGGTCGCCCACCCGGGCCTGTCACGCGTGAGCCTGGCCGGTGCGCGGGACCGCAGCATCGGCCTGGTCTCGGGCAGCCACCGCCCGACTCCCGCGGTGGCACGCCTGCGTGATCATGTTGCCGCGCAGGCCCTGTCCTATCTCGGGCGCGGCGCGGACCCGGCTACTCCTGGTAGGTCGTGAGGATGCGCCGGATCGACGAGGTGACCGGCAGGTCCCCGGTCAGCGGCACCCACCGGTATTCGGCGTAGTTGGTCACCCGCACCGGTCCGGCGCTGGCCACCACCGCGGCGAAATGCTCCCGGCGCACCGGTTTCCCGGCGCTGGACAGGTAGTCGAAGCTGCCGAGGTGGCGCACGATATCCGTGACCGCCAGACCGGTCTCCTCGCGCACGGCCCGTACCACAGCGCTGGCCAGCGACTCGCCCGGGCGCACCACGGTGCCCGGTAGGTGCAGCGGACTGCGCCCTTCGACGTGCTCCTCGTGCTCGAGCATCAGTACCGAGTCGTTGTGCTCGACGACCACCCCCACCCGTAGCGCGACTCCCTCCGCGGCGGCCCGCTCCCGCAGTTCCTGCAACACTGTTTCGCCGATGGACTGCCCGGGCGAAACTTCGAAATCCCACACTGCACACCACATCCCGTATCACCGGACACCGTCGACCGATACGGATAACGCTACCGGCGGAGAAACGGTCGGCGGCAGAGACATTCGCAAGAATAGGCGCACTTCCGTCCCAGCGATCCAGGGTCCGGAAACTTTCTCGACACCGGCCGGAAATGCCTGCGTGCCATCACCGCGGCGGGGGTGGGAAGCTGGACCGGTACCGCCTACGAGAGGAGTCATCGTGAAGGTGTTCCAGATCGGCGCGGCCGGCGGTATCGGCCGCCGCCTGGCGACCCTGCTCACCGCTCGCGGTGACGAGGTCACCGGCATGCACCGCGGCCCCGCGCAGGCCGAGATCATCGCCGCGACCGGCGCGACCCCGCTGCACGGCGACCTGATCGCCGATTCGGTCGACGAGCTGGCCGCCAAGTTCCACGGCCACGACGCCATCGTCTTCTCCGCGGGCGCACACGGCACCGGCGTGGACCAGACCAGCCTCATCGACGGCCGCGGCCTGGAGAAGGCCGCCGACGCCGCCCGCTTCGCCGGAGTGGCCCGCTTCATCCTGGTCTCGGTATTTCCCGACGCGGGCCGCGACCACGAGACCAGCCCCGGTTTCGAGCACTACATGCGGGTGAAGAAGACCGCCGACGCCTATCTGGTCGGCACCGATCTGGACTGGCTGATCGTCCGCCCCGGCACGCTGCGCGACGAGCCCGGAACCGGCCTGGTCGCAGCCGGACTCGCGATCGAATACGGCGATGTGCGCCGCGACGACGTGGCCGCCTTCATCGACGTGGCCCTGCACCGCCCGGCGCTGAACCGGGTGATCCTGGAACTGACGGCCGGTCACACGGCGGTCGCCGAGGCCGTGGAGCTGGTGCTGGAGCGCTCGACCACGGCCAGGAAATAGCCGAATCCCGGATTTCGCGGCCGAAATTCGCGCCCCGATCGCGGGCGGGTGCGGCAATCGCGCGAGATACCTGGAATAGTTGGGGCGGAACGCACAGGACCAAGGCGAAAGCGGGGATGTTGGTGACTTCGACTGACGGTGTGAGCGGGGTAAGCACGGTGAAGGACGCACCTTCGGCTCCGAGCACCCTCGAGCGCGATGTCCAGACCCTGGAAAAGGCGATCTACGAAGTCAAACGTGTGATCGTCGGTCAGGATCGGCTGGTCGAGCGGCTGTTGGTCGGTGTTCTCGCCAAGGGGCACGTGCTGCTCGAAGGTGTGCCGGGTATCGCCAAGACCCTGGCCGTGGAGACCTTCGCGACCGTGGTGGGCGGCAGCTTCTCGCGCGTGCAGTTCACCCCGGACCTGGTGCCCACCGACCTCGTCGGTACCCGCATCTACCGGCAGGGCCGCGAGGAGTTCGACACCGAGCTGGGCCCGGTGGTCGCCAACTTCGTGCTCGCCGACGAGATCAACCGCGCGCCCGCCAAGGTGCAGTCCGCGCTGCTCGAGGTGATGGCCGAGCGGCACGTGTCCATCGGCGGCAAGACCTACCCGATGCCGAATCCGTTCCTGGTCATGGCGACTCAGAACCCGATCGAGTCCGAGGGCGTGTACCCGCTGCCCGAGGCGCAGCGCGACCGCTTCCTGTTCAAGGTCGTCGTCGACTACCCCTCGGTCGAGGAGGAGCGCGAGATCATCTACCGGATGGGTGTCACCCCGCCGGAGCCCAAGCGGGTCCTCGACCCGGCCGAGCTGGTGCGGCTGCAGAACGTCGCCGCCAACACCTTCGTGCACCACGCCTTGGTCGACTATGTCGTCCGGGTGATCGCCGCGACCCGCAAGCCCGCCGACTTCGGTATGCAGGATGTCGCCGGCTGGATCTCCTACGGCGCGTCCCCGCGAGCCTCGCTGGGCATCATCGCCGCCGCCCGCGCGGTGGCCCTGATCCGCGGCCGCGACTACGTGGTGCCGCAGGACGTGGTCGAGGTGATTCCGGACGTGCTGCGTCACCGCCTGGTGCTGTCCTACGACGCGCTGGCCGACGAGGTCAGCCCGGACGACGTGATCAAGCGCGTGCTGCAGACCGTCGGCCTGCCGCAGGTCGCCGCCCAGGCCAACGCCCCGGCCGGCGCGCCCGCCCCGATGCCCGCCGCCGTGCCGCAGCCCGGCATTCCGCAGCAGCCGGGTGTGCCCGCGCAGGGCATTCCGCAGCCGCCGCAGCAGGGCATCCCGCAGCCTCCGAACGGTCAGATGCCCGGCGTCCCCGGTCAGCCGCAGCCGAAGTAGGTGGCCACGGAATCGACTGCGCCCGTGACGATCTCAACTCCCAGCGACTCCCCGCACGCCCCGCCCTCGTTCCGGCAGGGTCAGCTCACCGACCCGCGGTTGTCGGCGGCGCTGCGGACGCTCGAACTCACCGTGCGCCGGCGCCTCGACGGCGTCCTGCACGGTGACCACCTGGGCCTGATCCCGGGTCCCGGCTCCGAGCCCGGCGATGCCCGCATGTATCAGCCGGGCGACGATGTGCGGCAGATGGATTGGTCGGTCACCGCCCGCACCACCCACCCGCACGTGCGGCAGATGATCGCTGACCGTGAGCTGGAGACCTGGCTGGTGGTCGACCTGTCGGCCAGCCTCGATTTCGGTACCGCGCTGTGCGAGAAGCGGGATCTGGTGGTCGCCGCGGCGGCCGCGGTCACGCATCTGACCAGCGGCGGTGGCAACCGGATCGGTGCGGTGGTGACCAATGGCAATGAGCTGATCCGCATTCCGGCCCGCAGTGGCCGGGTGCACGAGCAGTCGTTGCTGCGCAAGATCGCAACCACCCCGCACGCCCCGGACGGTGTCCGCGGTGACCTGCGCGACGCGATCGAGGCGCTGCGCAGACCGCAGCGCAAACGCGGTCTGGCCGTGGTCATTTCCGACTTCCTGGGCGATATCGACTGGCAGCGGTCGCTGCGCGCCATCTCCGGCCGCCACGACCTGCTCGGTGTCGAGGTGCTGGACCCGCGCGATCTGGAGCTTCCGGATCTGGGCGATGTGGTCCTGCACGACCCGGAGACCGGACGGACCCGGGAATTCAGTGTGACCCCCACGCTCCGCGCCGATTTCGCGCGCGCCGCGCAAGGCCATCGGGATCAGGTCGAGCAGGCGTTGCGCAGTTGTGGTGCGCCGGTGATGACCCTGCGCACCGACGGCGACTGGATCGCGGACGTGGTTCGATTCGTGTCCACCCGGCGCCACACCTTTGGCGCCCCGAACGCCGGACGGGTGCCGCGCCAGTGACTATCGGCGAGCTGACCTTCAGCCTTTCGCATTTCGCCTACCAGTATTGGCTGGCCTTCCTGGCCGTGATCGCGCTGGCGGCGCTGATCTACATCCTGATGCAGCAGCGGCGTCGCAAACAGATGCTGCGCTTCTCCAATATGGAGATGCTGGAGAAGGTGGCGCCCCGCCAGCCCAAGCCGTGGCGGCACATTCCCGTCGCGGTGACCCTGGTCGGCCTCATGTTCCTCACCTTCGCCGCGGCCGGTCCGACCGCGGCGAAGAAGGTGCCCCGCAACCGCGCCACGGTGATCCTGGTGATCGACGTGTCGCTGTCGATGGAGGCCACCGACGTGCCGCCCAGCCGGATCCAGGTGGCCAAGAAGGCCGCCAAGGAATTCGCGGACAATCTGACCCCGGGCATCAACCTGGGTCTGGTCACCTTCGCGGGTACCGCGTCGGTGCAGGTGTCGCCGACCACGAATCGGGAGGCGGTCAAGGCCGCCATCGACACCATGAAGCTGGCCGAGCGCACCGCGACCGGTGAGGGCATCCTGACCGCGTTGCAGTCCATCGACACTCTGGCCTCGGTGCTGCCGGGTGCGGAGAAGCCGCCGCCGGCCCAGGTGGTGCTCATGTCCGACGGTAAGCAGACCGTCCCGGACGACAAGGATGTCGAGAATCCCCGCCACGGCTTCACCGCCGCGCGTCTGGCGAAGGAGAAAGGCATTCCGGTGTCGACGATTTCGTTCGGCACCACGTGGGGCACCGTGGAGATCCCCGACCAGGACGGCAAGGGCTCCCAGCGGGTCCGTGTCCCGGTGGACGACGATTCGCTGCGCGAGATCGCGAAACTGTCCGGCGGCGAGTTCTTCACCGCCTCCACGCTGGAAGAACTCAAGAACGTCTACGCGCACTTGGAAGAGCAGATCGGCTTCGAGACGACCGTCGCCGACGCCAGCCGCCCGTGGTTGCTGCTGGGTTTGGTGGTGACTGCCGCCGGGTTGGTGGCCGCGTTGCTCTATCGTCAGCGTCTGCCGTAAATCGGTACCGCGCGCCGAGTCCCGAACACGAACAGATAGGTTTGCGTCTATGTCGAACATCACATCCCGGTCGGTCCTGGTGACCGGCGGTAATCGCGGCATCGGGCTCGCGGTCGCCCAGCGCCTGCTCGCCGACGGACACAAGGTCGCCGTCACCCACCGCGGGTCCGGCGTTCCCGAGGGTCTCTTCGGCGTGAAATGCGATGTGACCGATAGCGAATCGGTCGATCGGGCGTTCTCCGAGGTGGAGGCGCACCAGGGTCCGGTCGAGGTGCTGGTCGCGAACGCAGGCATCACCGATGACACCCTGCTGATGCGTATGACCGAGGAGCAGTTCACCCGGGTCATCGACGCCAACCTGACCGGCGCCTTCCGTTGTGCCAAGCGCGCCAACCGGGCCATGCTGCGCGCCCGCTGGGGCCGCATGATCTTCCTGGGCTCGGTGGTCGGTCTGGGCGGTGGCCCCGGTCAGATCAACTACGCCTCCTCCAAGGCCGGTGTCATCGGCCTGGCCCGCTCGGTGACCCGCGAGCTGGGTTCGCGCAACATCACCGCCAATGTGGTCGCTCCCGGCTTCATCGAGACCGATATGACCGCCGAGCTGCCCGAGGACCTGAAGGAGACCGCCAAGAAGTTCATTCCGCTGCAGCGTCTCGGCCAGGCCGAGGACGTCGCCGCGGTCGTCAGCTTCCTGGCCTCCGAGGATTCTCGCTACGTCTCCGGCGCGATCATCCCCGTCGACGGCGGAATGGGCATGGGCCACTGAGCCTTCCGCTCAGGCCCGACCCGAACCCTCACCCCCAGCATTTCTAACGAGGAGAACCCACCACCCCATGGCTGGATTGCTCGCAGGCAAGACCGTACTCATCACCGGCATCATCACCGACTCCTCCATCGCCTTCCACGCGGCCGCGGTCGCGCAGGAGCAGGGCGCGAAGGTGATCATCACCGGCATCCCGGAGCGGCTGCGCCTCATCGACCGCATCGCCAAGCGCCTGCCGCAGGAGGTGCCCCCGGCCATCGGTCTGGACGTCACCAGCGAGGAGAACCTGGCCGAGCTGCCGGAGAAGCTGCGTGAGCTGGCTCCGGAGGGCATCGACGGCGTGCTGCACTCGATCGCCTTCGCGCCCAAGACCCTGATGGGCCCGGACGCGGTGAACTTCCTCGACGCCCCCGGCCCGGACGCGGCCAAGGCGTTCGAGATCTCGGCGTGGTCGTACGCCTCGCTGGCGCGCGCCGTGCTCCCCGCCATGAACGAGGGCGGCTCGATCGTGGGCATGGACTTCGATCCGCGCACCGCGATGCCGTACTACAACTGGATGGGTGTCGCCAAGGCGGCGCTGGAGTCGGTGAACCGCTACGTGGCGCGGGAAGTCGGCACCGCCAAGAAGGTTCGCTCCAACCTGATCGCGGCCGGTCCGATCAAGACCCTCGCGGCCAAGGCCATCGCGGGCACCGCCACCGACGACGCCAAGCAGCTGAACATGCTCAACGAGTACTGGGACGGCGCGTCGCCGATCGGCTGGAACGTCGACGACCCGTCGGTGGTCGCCAAGTCCGTCGTGGCCCTGCTGTCGGATTGGCTGCCGGGCACCACCGGTTCGATTATCTACGTCGATGGCGGCGCCAGCCACAACACCTGGTTCCCGGAAGCCGGTTTCGGCTCCAACTGATCGTCAGCGGTTCGATTTTCTGAGGAGGAGAGCAGTGCAGGCGGAGCCCGCGGCTCGTGAAGTGGACGCCCTGCTACTGCTGTCCTTCGGCGGTCCCGAGCGCCCCGAGGACGTGATGCCGTTCCTGGAGAACGTCACTCGGGGCCGGGGCGTGCCGCCGGAACGCCTGGCCGAGGTCGCGCAGCATTATCTGCACTTCGGCGGGGTGTCCCCGATCAATGCGCTGAACCTCGACATCATCAAGGCGATCGAGGCCGAATTCGGCTCGCGCGGTATCGATCTGCCGGTGTATTTCGGCAATCGCAACTGGCATCCCCTGGTCGAGGCGACCGTCGAGGGCATGCGTGCCGACGGTGTTCGATCGGCGCTGGTGTTCCCGACGTCCGCGTGGGGAGGGTATTCGGGCTGCCTGCAATACCAGGAGGACATCACGCGTGCCCGCGCCGCGGTCGCCGATGCCCCCGAATTGGTGAAGTTGCGCCAATATTTCGATCATCCGTTGTTCGTGGAGGCGTTCGCGGACGCGATTCGTGCGGCGGTCGCGGAATTGCCGCAGGACAAGCGGGATTCGGCCCGCCTGGTCTTCACCGCGCATTCCGTGCCGGTCTCCGCCGATATCGCCTCCGGTCCGCCCGACGAACAGCGTCTCTACAGCCGTCAGGTCGCCGAGGCGGCCCGATTGTGCGCGGCGGCAACCGGATTCGACGCCTACGATCTGGTGTGGCAGTCGCGCTCGGGCCCGCCGCAGGTGCCGTGGCTGGACCCCGACATCGTCGATCATCTCGACGCGCTCGCCGACCAGGGTGTGGACTCCGTCGTGGTGTGCCCGGTGGGTTTCGTCTCCGACCACCTCGAGGTCGTCTGGGACCTGGACAACGAGGCGAAAGAGCGGGCCACCGAACTGGGTATGGCCTTCGCCCGCGCCGCCACCCCCGGCCCTGACCCGCGTTTCGCGCGCATGGTCGCCGATCTGGTACAGGAGTACCTGACCGCCGCCGCCCCGGCGCGTCTGAGCGACATCACCGGCCTGGGCTGCACCGTCGACGGCGCGCCGTGCGTGGTCGGCTGCTGCGCCCTGCCGCCCCGCAGGCCCGCGGTGGCACCGGCGGCCGCCGAATTGTAGTCTCGCCCAGGTGACTACACCCGGACGCGGAACTCCGCAACGCCGTCAGCCCGCCTCGGGCGGCACCGCCGCCCGCAAGCCGCAGCGCACCTTCGGGCCGCCGGACATGTTCGTCTGGGCACCCGTGCTGACCCTGTTCCTGGCCGCCGGCATCGTCGGCACCATCGGCCAGTCCATCATGTTCGCCGCCGCGTTCGTCGCGATCGCGGTGGTTATGCTGGTGGCCGACATGTTCTTCAACCGCTGAACGATTCGCCTGTCAGTGCAGGACGTTCACCGCGCGGGCGACGACCAGGCTCACGGTGACGAGGGAGACCGCGGACTGCACCATCATGAGAAGCTTGGCCCAGCGGGTCATGGGCATCACGTCGGTGGGGCTGAAGGCGGTCGCGTTGGTGAACGACAGATACAGATAATCCGGAAATTGCGGCTCCCACTCGGGATCGGCGAGTTCCGGATTCTGCATCTGGACCCACAGGAAATCCGGATACGGCTTGCGGGCGTGGGCTCGCGCCGCGGGACCGCCCCGGTCGAAATCCCAGTACCAGAGCGCGAACACCAGCACGTTGGACAGCCAGACCGCGGCGCCCGAGCCGAGCAGTCCGGCGGCGTTGTTCGCGGCGGTACCGTTGATCAGCGATTTCACCAGGTGGGATACCGACCACACCATGCCGAAGCCGAGCAGCCCCATCAACAGCAGGCTGAATCGCCGCAGTCGTTCGTCCTCGCGGTCGAGCCGTACCGGGTTGGCGATCACCAGGATGAGCAGCAGCGCGAACCCGACGATCGGCACGACCCAGTTGGGCCCGGCCGAGTATTCGGGCGGCAGGAGGTACTGCACCAGCAGGATCCCGACGACGGCAGCGGTGGCCGCCCAGCGCGATTCCCCGGCCGTACGCCGCGCCCACGCGGGCACCTGATCGTCGTCGGCGTCGTTCCTGGCTGCGCTCACGATCGTGAGTATGCCCGGCGGGTAAAGGTGACAGAAGTATGACGCGGGCTCGCGAACGGACTTTCCGTCGGGCAGGGTGGGTTGTAGCTGGGGCCTACCAAGGAGGTCATGTGGCACGGGAGTACAACCGGAATCCGGCGGCGGTGGCGGCGCTGTCGCCCGAGCAGTATCACGTCACCCAGGAGAACGGCACCGAGCGGGCGTTCACCGGCGAGTACTGGGACAATCACGAGCCCGGTATCTACGTGGACGTGGTGTCCGGGGAGCCGTTGTTCGCGTCGACGGACAAGTTCGAGAGTGGATCGGGGTGGCCGAGTTTCACCAAGCCGATCGACGCGACGAATGTGGCCGAGAAGCGCGACGTCAGCCATTTCATGGTGCGCACCGAGGTGCGGTCGGTGCACGGTGACAGCCATCTGGGCCATGTGTTCCCCGATGGCCCGCGCGACGCGGGCGGGCTGCGCTACTGCATCAACTCGGCGTCGCTGCGGTTCGTGCATCTCGACGATCTGGAATCCGAAGGCTATGGACAGTACAAGACGCTGTTCACGAAGGAGGAAGCGTGAGCGACACACGCAAGGCGATTCTGGCCGGTGGCTGTTTCTGGGGCATGCAGGATCTGATCCGGCGTCAGCCCGGTGTCATCGACACCCGGGTCGGATACACCGGCGGCCGCAACGACAACCCCACGTATCGCAATCATCCCGGGCACGCGGAGGCCGTGGAGATCGTCTACGACCCGGCCCAGACCGATTACCGTGCGCTGCTGGAGTTCTTCTTCCAGATCCACGATCCGAGCACCAAGGATCGGCAGGGCAACGACATCGGCTCGAGCTACCGCTCCGCCATCTTCTACCTGGATGACGAGCAGAAGCGGGTCGCCGAGGACACCATCGCCGATGTGGACGCCTCGGGCCTGTGGCCGGGCAAGGTGGTCACCGAGGTGACCCCGGCGAGCGCGTTCTGGGACGCCGAGCCGGAGCACCAGGACTACCTGGTCCGCTACCCGAACGGCTACACCTGCCACTTCCCGCGTCCGGGCTGGAAGCTGCCCCGGCGCGAGACCACGGCGTAGCAGTGAAAACGAGGGCCTCACCGCGGCATTCGCCCCGGTGAGGCCCTTCTTTTCGCCCGGCGCCGGGATCCGACTGAGGCCGGACCGAGCATCGATCTTCCGTGGGCTGTGACCGGCGGCCCCGGATCCTGTGCCACGGTCACGAATCCGCGCACACTGCGCTCTACTGGGGGCCAGAACCGCGGTAGCTACCAGCAGTCGCCGTTGTGGTGCCAATTCGGCAGCTGCTGACCGTATTCCACCGCCGTCCCGCGTGCCCACGCGGGACGGCTGAACCCCGCCGTTCGGCCGCCGCTCAGTCGCCGGCCAGCGACCGCGCGATAACCAGCCGCTGGATCTGGTTGGTGCCCTCGAAGATCTGGGTGATCTTGGCTTCGCGCATGTAGCGCTCGACGGGGAAGTCCTGGGTGTAGCCGTAGCCGCCGAGGACCTGGACGGCGTCGGTGGTGACCTTCATGGCGGCGTCGGTGGCGACGAGTTTGGCGACGCTGGCCTGGCGGGAGTAGGGGAGTCCGGCGTCGCGGCGGCGGGCGGCGTCGAGATAGGTGGCGCGGGCGGAGTCGACGGCGGCGGCCATGTCGGCGAGGACGAAGCCCAGGCCCTGGTGGTCGATGATGGCGCGGCCGAACGCTTCGCGCTGCTTGGCGTAGGCGACGGCGTCGTCGAGGGCGCGCTGCGCGATGCCGGTGGCGACGGCGGCGATGCCCAGGCGGCCGGAGTCCAAGGCACTGAACGCGATCGGGAGACCCTGGCCCGGTGCGCCGAGGAGGCGCTCGGTGGGCACGAACGCGTCGTCGTAGGCGGCGCTGGTGGTGGGGACCGCGCGCAGCCCCATCTTCTCCTCGGGCTTGCCGAAGGTCAGGCCCTCGGTGCCGGCGGGCACGAGGAAGCAGGAGATGCCGCGCGAGCCCTCGCCGGTGCGGGCGAACAGGGTGTAGTAATCGGCCTTGCCGCCGTTGGTGATCCACGCCTTGGTGCCGGTGATCCGGTAGCCGCCCTCGGCCTCGACGGCCCGGCAGCGCAGCGCCGCGGCATCGGAACCGGCATGCGACTCGGAGAGGCTGTACGCGCCGATGAGATTGCCCGACAGCATGTCCGGCAGCCAGCGCTGCTTCTGCTCGTCGGTGCCGTAGGCGAACAGCGGGTGGCACGACAGGCTGTGCACACTGACCGCCACCGCGACCGCCGCCCACCGTGCGCCCAGTTCTTCGAGCACCTGGAGGTACACCTCGTAGGGCTGGCCGCCCCCGCCGAACTCCTCCGGATACGGCAGGCTCAGCAGCCCCGCCGCGCCGAGCGCCCGGAACGCCTCGTCCGGATAGCGCTCCTGCTTCTCGTACTCGGCCGCGATCGGCTCGAGCACCTTGTCCGCGATATCGCGGGTGAGCTCGATGAGGTCGCGGGCTTCGGACGTGGGCAGCAAACGATCGACGGGCATGAGGTTACAGTACGACTGACACCCAATTGCGTGCAAGGCAGCACGCAATTTCGTAAGGCGGCTAGACTGACCAGGTGGTATCCGGTCTACCCCCGAACAAGCACCAGGAGAAGAGCCTCCGCACCCGAGCCCTGCTGCTCGACGCCGCCATCGACAGCCTGGCCGAGGTCGGGTACGCGAGCGCCTCCATCGCGGATATCACCGCGCGGGCCGGGGTGACCCGGGGCGCGCAGCTGCACCACTTCCACACTCGGCAGGAATTGTTCGCCCAGACCATCGAGCACCTGACGCAGCGCCAGGGCGAGGCGCTGCGGCGGCGGGAGCGGACGCTGCCGGGGGCGTCGTCGCCGGGGGAGGTGCTCGTCGAGCTGGTGACCGCACCCTTCGCGGGCAAACTGGGCAAGGCGGCGGTGGAGCTGTATGTCGGCATCGCCAATGACAAGGAACTGCGCCGCAACATGCTGCGTGTGCAGCACGACCTGACCGCCGAACTGCTCGACGCCTGCGGCCGCTTCGTGGACGTCCCGCGGGAGCGACTGGAAGCCGCGTTCTGGCTCACCATCAATTTGGTGCGCGGTGCGACCCTGGACGAGATGGTCGGTCGAGATCGACTGCGACGCAAACAGGTTCTCTCCGATTGGGCACGGCTCGCCGACGGCATGCTGGCGTAAACGCATCGGTCTCGGGGCGCGATAACGAACCGTTGAGTGGTTCGTTATCGCGCCCGGGCAATCGGGCGTGACCTCGGGGGAGGTGCGCCGTCATGGCGATCGATCGTCGAAACCTGTTGCGGGCGACCGCGCTCGGCGTCGGGCTGGCCGGATTGAGTTCGGTGACCGGCTGCGGGCCGGACGGTCTGCCGCGTGCGGAAACACCTGCTGGGCAGGTGGACTGGGAAGGGCTCCGCCAGCGTCTGACCGGGACGCTGAACCTGCCTTCCGATTCCGGTTACGGGACAGCCAAATTGGCCTTCAATCCGGTGTTCGACAGTCGACGTCCGGCGGCGGTCGCTCAGGTGACCAACGCATCCGATGTGCAGGCGTGTGTGAACGCCGCGGCGAGCGCGAGGATCCCGGTGGCCGCACGCAGCGGTGGCCACAGCTATGGCGGGTACTCGACGCCTGACAATGGCCTGGTCGTCGACCTGGGATCCATGAGCGGTGTGGAGGTGAAGCCGGACGGCACCGCGGTCATCGGTGCGGGCGCCCGGCTGATGGACGTGTATTCGGCGCTGGCGAAGGCCGGTCGCTGCCTGCCCGCGGGCTCGTGCCCGACGGTGGGCATCGCGGGTCTGACCCTGGGCGGCGGCCTCGGCGTCTTGACCGGCAAGTACGGATTGACCTGCGACAACCTGATTTCGGCGCAGGTGGTCACCGCCGACGGAACCGTCCGCACGGCCTCGGCGACCTCCGAACCCGACCTGTTCTGGGCGCTGCGCGGTGGCGGCGGTGGCAACTTCGGCATCGTCACCTCCTTTACCTTCAAGACCGTCGCGGCGCCGCAACTGGCGGTCTTCCAGGTCCGGTTCCCGGCCGGATCGCTGACGGAGGTCCTCGGAGCCTGGCAGACGTTCACGGCCTCCGCGCCCGACGAATTCTGGTCCACCCTCGGCATTTCCGCCGGGAGCCCGCCGACGTGCCGGATCAACGGATGTTATGTCGGGCCGGAGAGCACTATGAATGCCCTGCTCGACAAACTGGTCGCGGCCACGAGGACGCAACCGTCCAACCGGTATTCGCTGTCCAAGGATTACCTCTCGGCGATGATGTATTTCGGCGGCTGCGCGAATTACTCGGTCGAGCAGTGCCGGCCGGACTGGAATGGCGGGGGAGCGCTCGGGCGGGAGTCGTTCACGGCATCCTCGCGAGTGCTGACGAAACCACTGGCGGACCCGAGCCGATTGACCGCATTGCTGACCGGGCGCAGCGGAATGGATGTCTTGCTCGACAGCATGTCCGGCGCACCGGCGCGAATCGGTTCGAAGGACACGGCATTTCCCTATCGCGGCGCGTTGGCGACGGCACAGATTTACGTAGGTGCGACCACCCCGGAGGCGCGGACGGCGGTGAACGACGTGCGGGATGGTCTCGGTGCGTTGACCGGCAATACGGCCTTCGTCAATTACATCGATCCCGGCCTATCCAACTGGGCGACCGCCTATTACGGCGACAATGCGTCCCGGCTGCGCGGGATCGCGAAACACTACGACCCCGCCGGTGTCTTCACCTTCGACCAATCGGCGTCGAGGGCTTGAGATTCAGCGGGTCCAGCGTCCGGGCGGCGGGTCCATCGAGGTGTAGGCGGGCAGCGGCAGCGGCTGATCGTCGAGAAAGGTCTCGAGCAGTCGGGTGAACAGTTCGGGCTGATCGGTCGAGACCGCGTGGCCCGCACCCTGAACATCGACGAGGGTCGAGAGGGGGAGGATGTCACGGTATTCACGGGAGACGGGCCAGCGGAGGAAGTCACACTGCGCGGCCATGACCAGCGCGGGAACGCGTGCGTTCCGCAAGGCGGGCCGGGGATCGGGGATGGTGGCGAAATCGGCTGTGGTTCGCTGATTCACGTAGAAGCCCTGCAGGTTGTCGTGTGGCGGCGTGGTGACCTCGCGTGAGCACGACGCCCCGTCGCGCCCGGTGAGCGCGACCTCATGCATCCACGAGTCGGCCTCGGCGTCGGGGACCAACGCGTGCGCGGCCTGGGGGTTCACGCCCATCAGCAAGGACAGGGCGAGGATGCGCGGGTTGCTCATCAGTTCGTCGTAGCGGGCCTGCTGGGCTGGACTCATCGCATTCCACGGCTCGCCGACGCCGTCGGGGAAGGCCTCCGGCCAGATCGCGCCGGGCGCGACGAAGACCGCCTTCGCGACATGGTCAGGGTGAGCCGCGATGTACTGCGCCGTCAGCGATCCGCCCCAGGATCGTCCGATGAGGATGAGCTGGTCGGCGCCGAGCCGGCGCCGGATCGCTTCGAGGTCGTCGACCTGACGCCGCACGGTGTATTCGGTGACGTCACCGAGTCGCGTCGACCGGCCGCCGCCCACTTGGTCGTACGCGTAGACGTCGTATCCGCGGGCCGCGAGTTCGGCCCCGCCGATCGGTATTCCTTCTCCCGGGGTTCCCGGCCCGCCGTGGAGGAAGATCACCGGCGGCTTCCGGGATGGGAGATCGGCGGCCGGCACATGGACATAGGCGATCCGCGACCCGGTGGGGAGTTCCCAATATCGGACAGCCGCGGGCGCTTCGGCGTTCGGCTGCGGCGGGAAGGGGTGGAGAATCGTCGCAGCCGCCAGCGCGACGATCGCCGCGCCGACCACCACGCTCGATCCGGCCGCGGCCGCGGCCGCGCGGCGCACCCCTGCCACACGGAAGCCCCAGTGGCTGATCAGGAAGCACACGCTTACCGCCACAACGAGACCGATGCCGAGGAACAGCGCCGGGGTGTCCACCGCGTAGGCCGCCACGCCCGCCGCGAGCGCTCCGGCCACGATCGCCACCACGGTGCCGACGGCGATGACCGCCACTCCCAGGACGACTCGCCACCGGCGACGTGCGTTCGCCGGGGTCGCCGATTCTTCCGCTCTCGCTGCTATCTCGGACCTGCCTCGTGAAATCGTCGTTTCGTCGCGATCGAGGTCCCCAATGTAAACGGGTCCGCGGCGTTGTCGAGCGATTCAGCGCGGCCTGTCGGACGGTTGCCCAGTTATGCGGCGTCTCAAGCGGATTCGACAGCGTGCAGGATCGGGCGGAGGCGGGTGAGGGCCCACTCGTCCTCGACAGCGATGTCGTCGGTGGAGTCGAAGCGCTCGTCGCGCTCGACCAGGGGGCGGAGCTTCTTCACCACCGCGCCGCGGACCGCCGCCGGTGCGCTCGTGAGTCGTTCGGTGAGTCGGAGCCCGAGGTCGCGCGCCCACCTGTCGGTCACCGCTCGCGCCACGATCTTCGCGATGCGGGCCGGAGTTCCCGGCAGCGGCAGTTCCGAGTCGAGCAGAGCGATGGCCGCGATGACGCCGGCCTTGATGAGCGGGCCGTTGTAGTTCTTGCGGTCGGTGATCACGAGGTCGGCCAGCAGTGCGCTCGAGTCGGCCACCGCCTCGGGCGGAAGGAGTTGCCCGGCACGCCAATCGAGCGCGAGGCGGACGGCGTCCTCGATCGGCTCGGTCCCGGCGTCGATGATGCCGCGCAGGATGGGCCAGCCGTGTGCGGCCTCGCGAGCGTCACTGTCGGCGAGAACACGCAGCGCGGCCAGCTGGTTGCCTCGCTCGGGGATGCTGGTCGCGGGCTCAGTGCCGACGAGGCCGCGGCACCAGTCGAGGAAGCGCGGGTCGGAGCGATCGTCCCAGTGCGCGATCACCTCTGATTCGGTGTACCGCAGGTCGGCGTCGAGGACGCGGTGGAAGTCGTTCGGGTCCTTGGTCAATCGCGCGAGCGCCAGCAACACTGTCGCGTCGCCGCCGCGCGCGGCTTCCCGGACGTGGCCGATGCTCGCCGTGTCGTTCCAGCCCGCGAGCGCGTCGGCCGCCTGCTTCGGTGCGGACGCCAGCAGCTCCCGGACCGCCGAGATCGCGTCGGCTGTGGCCGCGGCGGGCCAGGAGCCGAGGAGCGCGATGAGCTGACCCGCGCCGTCGCGGGACGGATCGGCGGGCGGTGTTTGCCGCAGTGCGTGCAGGATTGCGACGGTGAGCAGGGTGCCGGCCGGTGCCTGCGCGCGCACGAGCGCGTAGCCGAGTGCGGATCGCGCCGATGCCGACGTGGCGACCATGAGGCCGCGCGCGGCCGGGTTGGTGAGCAGGGCATCGGTCAGCGGGCGTGACCACCGCCCATCCCCGGCCCGCAGTAGTGCGAAGGCGGCATCCACGCGAGCATCGGTCTCGAAGCTGCTCGACCCGAGGGTGGCGGTGCCGCCGGAGGTGACCTGCGCGGCCAGCGTGACGAGCGCGTCGCGGACCTCGGGCATCGGCGGGCATTGGCGCAGTGCGGCGATCATCGTCTCGGGCCCGGACTCGGGCAGGGCCGCGATGGCCAGCAATCGGCGGACCGCCGCCGGCGCATTGCTGCGGGATCCGAGCACGACATCGACGAGTCCGGCGATCGTCGTCTCGTCCGGCACCGGCAAGGCCGCGAGGACATGAGCCGCGGCGTCCGGGTTGACCGCGCTCAGCCACTCCGGGAGATTGTCGACGCCGAAAGCGATGTTAGGTGCGACCTCGACGGCCAGCTCCCACCCTGCGATCAGTGCGTCGAGATCGGAAGGCTCATCGCGCCGGGACGCGACCCGCGCGAGCGTGCCCGCCATGACCAGACCGGGATCCCGGTCCGCGAGCGCCGAAGTCGCGTCGGCCCCGAGCGTGGTCAGCGCGGCGACGCATGCCTGCTCGACCTGACCCGCCGGTCGGGATGCCGCCCGGGCCACGAGGGTGTCGAGAACCGTGGAATCGACTGCGGACTTGCCGGAATCGGCCGGGAGTGCGGCGGATTGCAGCAATGCCGCGGCCGCGGCCTCGGGGCCGTCGTCGCAGATCAGTGGCCCCACCAGCGCGGCGATCCCGGTCAGCGCGGCCCGGGCGGACCGGACCAGGGCGGCGGTCTCGGCGTCGTTGTCGACCTGCTCGTAGTCGTTGACCGCGTCGGCGAACATCAGCAGCAGCCACGCGGTGCTCTCCGCGTCCGCGGTGCGCCGCGCGCCGAGGGCAGCGGCGATCTGTGTCATCGCCGGCGCGGTGGAGTCGTACAGGGTGCCCTGGTGCAATACCGCGCCCCACAACTCGTGCAACGACTGCTCGACCGTCGCCGAATCCTCCAGCCCCTCGATCCAGCCGGGCACGTCGCTCGCGTCACCGTACGCGTGTTCCAACGCGGTCCAGTCGATTTCGCCGGTGCGGGAGCGTGGGTGCACGCCGTTCATGGATCTCCTTGTCGTGGAACGCGCAGCCCCGGCGGAGGTGCGGTGTCGGTGCTCGGCTTCGCGGCCGGTAGCCGGTGTCGAGGGCGGAAACTCAGAATGCCGCGGGTATCCGCGCGTAGACGCCCGGGTACCCGGGCAGCGCGGTTCCGCGTGCCCAGGACGTGATCGCGACCAGTTTCCCGGCGATGAGCAGCGGTCCGCCACTGTCGAACTCGCCGGTGTCGGCGTCGGTCGAGCCGGCGCACACCATGTCGGCGGCGTCGAAGGCGCCGGGGTAGGCGGCGGCGCACTCGGCGTCGGACACCATCGGGACGGTGGCCTGCCGCAAAACGGTGTTGGAGATGTCGCCGTCGCTGGTAGCGCCCCAACCGAGCACGATGCCGGTGCCACCGTCGGGTGCGGCGATCGGGATGGTCGGGCGGGACTGCGGGTGCGCGAGCGTCAGGATCGCGAGGTCATGGTGATAGACGTCGACGCCGTCGACGGTGTCGGTGCGAAAGTCGGGGTGCAAGCGGATATCCGTGACGCTCACGGTAGTTCCGTCACGTGAGGTCAGATCGCTGCGGTCGAAGGTGACGGTGAGCGCTTGCGGCAGCAGTTGTGCGAATTGCACGCAGTGCGCATTCGTGAGCACCCGGTCCGGTGCGATGAGCGCGCCGCCGCAGAACTGACCCGAGGCGCGCGGGATGAACAGTGGGCTGCCGACCGCGGCCAGCCAGGGATGGTCGGCGGCATCGGCCTGGGTGCCGCCGACCACGGCATGGGCGGGGGCGGGCACTGCGCAGCCGATGAGCGCCGCGAGGAGGACGGCGAGGCGGCGGGAGTACGACATCGGGCCATTCAAACAGAGGGAACCGGGTTTCGGTGGCCGGACATGTCGGACCCTCGGCGTACGGTCGCGGTCATGACGTCTTGGAACGAGTTCGCAGCGGCCGCACCTCGCATCTCGGGAATCTTCACCCGTCGTCACGCCGCCACCGGCAACCTCTGCATGCTCGCCACCCTGCGCAAAGACGGCTCACCGCGCATCAGCCCCCTGGAACCGCGCATCTTCGAGGGTGATCTCTGGCTGGTGGGCATGCCGGGCACCACCAAGTTCGCCGACCTGGCCCGCGACCCGCGCTTCTGCCTGCACACGGCGACCGTCGACACCCAGGTCAGCGACGGCGACGTGAAGATCTTCGGCAGCGTGCGTGATGTGCAGGATCCCGAGCTGCAGCGCCGTTGGGCCGAAGACCTCTTCGCCGAGAGCGGATTCGACCTGCGCGGCCGCACGTTCGAGCCGTTCTACGCGGTGGAACTGACCGGGGCCTCGTCGGTGGAGATCGTCGACGGGCGCATGGAAGTGACGGTGTGGAAGCCGGGGCAGGATGAGCACGTCGTCGAAGTCTCCGACAGCGCCGACCCGGCGACTGCATAACGTGCAATATTGCACGCAGTGCAAGAAGGCATTTCATGCAACAGTGCACGAGGTGCCGAATATTGCTGATTTTCAGCACATTTCGAGGTCAACGCGCGATCGGGTGCGTGCGTCGTGACGACTGTCCGTGCCCCACAAGGCTATCGGGAGCGACCGTCGAGCGTCGGCGACGCGGTGATCTGGTGTCGCGACGGCATCTCAACCACCGACTCGCCGGTGCTGCCGGATGGCTGCATGGATCTGCTGTGGGTCGATGGACGATTATCGGTGGCGGGCCCGGACACCCGGGCCTACCGTCCGGAGCCCGGCTTCGCGGACCGGATCGCGGGTATCCGCTTCTACCCGGGAACGGCGCCGGCACTGCTCGGTGTGCCCGCGCACGAACTCCGGGACGCCAGGGCTGATCTCGCCGATCTATGGTCGCCCGCCGATCTGCGCACCGCTTCGGAGTTGATCGCACGAGCATCGAGTCCGGTCGCCGGGTTGGAAGCGATCGCTCGCTGGCGTGCGGGCCGAACTGATGCCGTCGATCCCGTGGTGCGATTCCTTGTGGCGTCGCTGAGATCGGGCAGCTCGGTCGCGGCCATCGCCGATGAGCTGGAGACGGGACCGCGCAGGCTGCATCGAATATCGCTTGCGGCGTTCGGATATGGGCCCAAGACTCTGGGGAGGGTCCTGAGGATGCAGCGTGCATTGGCATTGGCGCGCGGCGGAATGGGGCTTGCGGACGTAGCGGTCGCTTCTGGATATGCGGATCAGGCACATTTGACACGGGATGTCCGAGAGTTCTCGGGCATGTCGCCGATGAAGTTGCTGGGATTGAATTTGGAACCGCCGTCATTCTGAATACTGTTATATCACTTCGTAATTCGAGGGTGTGTGCGGTGAATTGACGATAGAATTGATGCATGAATTCGATGGGGGTGACACTCGATGACTGCGGTATCGCCGAACTGGCGGCCGCGGTCTCGACCCTTTCGGAATCTATGCAGAACGGGAAGATGTCGGCGTTTTCCGATGAAGACATTGTGACGTTGATGCAGAAGATTGAAACCTGCAAGCGCCAGCTGGCCTCTCTGGATACCCGCCTGATCATCGAAGCGGGGGAGCGGTCGCTGCACTCGCGTAGCGGGGCGGGGAAGATGGTGCCGTTCCTGCGCCACACCCTCGGTTTGTCGCGGTATGACGCGTCGGTGCGGGTGAAGATCACTCACCACTGTGGGGAGTTCGTGCAGCAGACGGGCCATGTCGCGCCGCCGGTGCTGCCTGTGGCCGCTGAAGCGTTTGCTGCGGGGGAGATCTCGCGGGATCACGTGCGTCACATCATGGACGTGATGAACCACCTGCCCGTCGACGTCCCTGCCGAGGCACGGGCCGAGGCTGAACAGATCCTCGTCGACTACTCGCGTCATGGGTGGCCGGATGATCTGTTGAAGATCGGGCGCGACATCCTCGCCCGCCTCGACCCCGATGGGAAGGTCGTCTCCGACGCGGACCGTCGTCGCCGTCGCGGGATCACCCTGTGCCGCCCCGGCGTGGACGGTATGACGCGCATCGAGGGCTGGATCACCCCGGAACTGCGTGCCTGCCTGGATGCGGTGTTCGCCAAGCTCGCCCGCCCCGGCATGTGCAATGTCGAAGACCCGGAAAGCCCTTCGGCCACGGGTGGGTTCATCGCCGACAGCATCCTCGATGCCGCCGCGCGTCGGGATCGTCGTGACGCGGGGCAGCGGACTCACGACGCGTTGCTGGCGTTGGTGCAGCCGGGTGTGAACATGCGGACCCTGGGCATGCACCGCGGGCTGCCGGTCGAGGTCGTGCTGACCATGAGCCTGACCGACCTGGAGAACGGGACCGGGGTTGCGACCACCGCGTCGGGCACCCAGATCTCGATCAACGAGGCCCTGAAGATGGCCGAGGGAACCCGCCCGGTGATCGTGGTCCTCGACGGTGACGGGATGCCGCTCTACCTGCGGCGTTCGCGCCGCACCGCCAACCGTGCCCAACGTTGGCGCTCCTGGCCCGGGACAAGGGGTGTACTCGCCCGGGTTGTGAACAACCCGCCAACATGTGCGCCGCCCACCACATCAATGATTGGGCCAAGGGC
Source organism: Nocardia sp. NPDC005746 (assembly GCF_040630785.1). NCBI lineage: Bacteria > Bacillati > Actinomycetota > Actinomycetes > Mycobacteriales > Nocardiaceae > Nocardia > Nocardia sp. NPDC005746. The sequence continues at coordinate 476,790 of NZ_JBEXYE010000002.1, read as the reverse complement.
GGACCCACCGACATCACCAACCTGACGTTGGCGTGCGACCACTGCCACGCGCTGGTCAACGATGGGCCCGATGGTTGGAAAACCGTTGTGATGGGTAAAGATTCGCCGTTCCCCGGCCGGACGGGGTGGATTGCGCCGAAGAGTCTGGATCCCACCGGCACGCCACGTGTCAACGATCGTCATCATGTGGGGCAGGCGATTGCCGCTGCCGTCGATTCCAGTTGCCGAATGTGGCGCTCACGGGCAGCGTGAATCCCGGCTCGTCTGCTGCTGGCGTGCGCACTGCTACAGGCAGTGTGGGTTGCGCCGCCTGCCCTGCCGGACTGGGGCTGACGCCGGGCTGGGAGCCGCTTCCCGCCGATCCCAGCCCACGGACCGCACGCATCACCTTCTCGAGCCCGAACCCCAACCTCTCACCCCTTTTGCTCCGGGATGCTGCGCGGCCGAGCCGTGAGGGGGCTGGTAGGTGAGGGTCCTCGCAAGCTCGGCCACCTCTCTTCCTTCTCCAGGCGTCTTTTGTCTTTTGATCTCTCTTGTCTTCGAGTCTTTGGCTCGTCGTCCCTCAGCCCAACGCGGCGTAGAGATCCACCCCATGCCCATCCGGATCGAGCACAGTCGCATATCTCTGCCCCCAGAACGCATCGAACGGCTTCAACTCCCCCCGATACCCCGCCCCCACCAGCTCCTCGAACTTCGCATCCACCCCACCCGGCGACCCACAGTCACACGCCAGCCCGATCCGCCCAGCCCCCGGCCCAGCCACCCAGTCCGGCCGGAACGACCGAACCGTGTCCTCGGTATCGAGCATCAGTTTGACGCCCCCACCCAAGTCGGCGTCGACATGCGGTGCGTCCTCGGCCCCATCCGCGAACTCCACCCCGAGCCGCCGATAGAACTCCAGCGAAGCCCCCATGTCCGCCACCACGATCCCGATCACATTCAGTCGAATACCCATGCCCGAACCCTAAGCGCGGGCCACACCGATTCTCTTGAACGAATCGGACACTCAGCGAGCGTGGACAGCCGCCAGCCGAGCCGCGCGAATCGCATTCCACAACGGCCGCAACAACGCTTCCTGAGCAGCCACCGCGGTGGCAGAGGTCGGCGCCGAAGCCGGCTCCCGCTCGGCGACGGTCAGGATCGCCGCGACCTGATCGGCGGTGTCGAGAATTCGCCGCGCCCGCAGCGGCATCGAATCCGGATACTTGTGCCGCGAATGCCCGGCCAGTTCGGCCTCCACCAGATCCCGTGGCGCGACCCCACCCGACCCGAGCCGCGTGGTGTGCATCTGCTGCAACGCGTCCGCCGCATCCCGCACGGCTTCCCGCATCGTGTATTCGGCCTCACCCAACGGCATTTCCGGCGCGAGGGTCAGCGGAATGGGCGTGGAGTACACCCGCCACTGCAGGGCGTCCTCATCGGTCCACACCGGTACGAGTCCGGTCCCGGGGGTTCCGGGCGCTCCGACGAGGATGCCTTCCTCGGCTTCGGTTGCGGCGGCCGCGAACTCGGTGCCGACTGGTATGCCCCGCACGTCTCCGGGGATCGGCAGCACCAGCCGAACCTGCGCTTCGGGCCCGGTGTACGCCTCGCGAATAATCTTGAGCAGCACCATGATTCCCGCCCCGGCGACCGCCGCGGGGTCTTCGTCGGACGCCCACGGCAGCCCCGTGTGCCCGCCGGTGACAGGGTCTCCAGCGGCCACGGTCTGCCGCGAAGCCCAAGCGCGCAGTTCGTCGAGCACATCGTCGGGGGCGCTACAGCCTGCCAGCCAGGAACCGGCCCAGACCGTGAGCGAGGCGCTTGGGGAACTCATGTATTCGAGGATAACTGGCGGGCTACTCCTGCTCGGTGACGAAATCGATCAGTCGTTCGACCGCCCCGATGAGGGGGGTTTCCAGGTCGCGGTAGGAGTTGACCGCGTTGTAGACGCGCCGCCACCCGTCCTGCGGGGTGCCCCAGCCGAGGCGTTGGCAGATGCCGGTCTTCCAGTCTTCGCCGCGGGGTACGTCCGGCCAGGCGCGGATGCCAACGGCTGTAGGTCGGACGGCCTGCCACACGTCGATGTAGGGGTGGCCGGTGACAAGGACGTGCGCGCCGAGGCCCTGGGTGAGGCCGGATTCCTTGGAGCCGGTGACCAGATGGTCGACGAGGACGCCGACGCGGTGGTTCGGGCCGGGCTGGAATTCGGCGAGTTTCGCGCCGAGGTGATCGAGGCCCTCGAGTTGTTCGACGACGACGCCTTCGACTCGGAGGTCGTGGCCCCACACGCGTTCGACGAGGGCGGCGTCGTGGATGCCTTCGACCCAGATGCGGCTGGCGCGGGCGACGCGCGCTGTGAGGCCTTCGACGCGGGTGGACCCGGAGGCGGATCGGGTGGATTTCGCGGGTGCGGTGGCGGTCGGCTTGACCAGGGTGACCGCTTGGCCGTCGATGAGGAAGGCGGCTTCTCGCATCGCGAACAGTCGCACGCGTCCGGCGCGGTCCTCGAGTTTGACGAACTCTCCGTCGTAGCTGCGGTCGAAACCGACTACGGCGCCGCAGAATCCGGTGGCCGCGTCCTCGGCGACGAGGTCGCGTTCGGCGACCACGCGGGGCACTTCCCGCTTCTGTTTCCGTGCGTGCCCGGTGAAGATGTCGCCGTACTTCTGGTGCCCACTCACCACGTCGAGGTTACCGGCGGCGGACGGGAATCCCGCTCGCGCCGCGCCCATTCCGGCGGTCGGGCGGCTGCTGGGCAGGTTGTGCACGGTTTCCGGTGATCGGTGTCCGATGTGCCCGGTCGCGGGGCTCGGAGTGATCACGAATATCAGCCAGGCCCCGCAAATGCAGTTACTGTTGTGGCGTGGCCGCAATAGTTTGGCTGGTCGCGGGCATCCTGCTCGCGGCGGCCGAGATGCTCACGGGCACTCTTGTGCTGATCATGCTGGGGGTCGCCGCGCTGATCACGGCGGGCGTGAACGCGCTCACGGGGGCCCCGGTGCTGGTGGACGCGGTCGTGTTCGGTGGCACCTCGATCGCGCTGCTGGTGCTGGTGCGCCCATTCCTGTTGCGGCGCTACGCGACTCCGCCGCCGCATCAGACGGGGGTGGACGCTTTGCCGGGTAAGACCGCCAAGGTGCTCGAAACGGTCGACGAGCACGGTGGTCGCGTGAAGCTCGGCGGAGAGGTGTGGAGTGCGCGCCCGTACGACGCCTCGGAGACCTATCCCATCGGTTCGACCGTATACGTCATGAGGATCGACGGTGCGCACGCCGTCGTCATGAAAGGGCAGTGATGGGTGTACTGATAGTCGCCGTCGTACTCATACTTCTGGTCGTCGTGGTGGTCTTCAAGTCGGTGGCGCTGGTGCCGCAGGCGGAGGCCGCCGTGATCGAGCGGCTGGGCCGCTATTCGCGGACCGTGTCCGGGCAGCTGACCTTCCTGGTCCCGTTCGCCGACCGGGTGCGCGCCAAGGTGGACCTACGCGAGCGGGTGGTGTCCTTCCCACCGCAGCCGGTCATCACCAAGGACAACCTGACCGTGCAGATCGACTCGGTGGTGTATTTCCAGGTCACCAGCCCGCAGGCCGCCGTCTACGAGATCTCCAATTACATTGCCGCCGTTGAACAGTTGACGATCACCACGCTGCGCAACGTGGTCGGCGGCATGACCCTCGAGGAAACCCTCACCTCCCGCGACCAGATCAACGGTGAACTGCGCGGCGTCCTCGACGAGGCGACCGGGCGCTGGGGCCTGCGAGTGGCGCGCGTGGAACTGAAGGCGATCGATCCGCCGCCGTCGATTCAGGAATCGATGGAGAAGCAGATGAAGGCAGACCGTGAGAAGCGGGCCATCATCCTCACCGCCGAAGGCCAGCGCGAGGCGTCGATCAAGACGGCCGAGGGCCAGAAGCAGGCGCAGATCCTCGCGGCCGAGGGCTCCAAGCAGTCGATGATCCTGTCCGCCGAGGGCGAGCGGCAGTCCCGCATCCTGCGCGCTCAGGGTGAGCGGGCGGCCGCGTATCTCCAGGCGCAGGGCCAGGCCAAGGCCATCGAGAAGGTGTTCGCCGCCATCAAGAACGGCAAGCCCACCCCCGAGCTGCTGGCTTACCAGTACATGCAAACGCTGCCGCAGGTCGCCAAGGGTGACGCCAACAAGGTGTGGCTGGTGCCGAGCGACTTCGGCAAGGCCCTCGAAGGGTTCGCGCGCGGTTTCGGCAAGCAGGGCGAAGACGGCGTATTCCGCTACGAGCCGGCCCCCGACGGCGCGGAATCCGCGACCGAGGACGACTCCGACGAGGTCGCCGACTGGTTCGACACCGCCACCGACCCGGCCACCCAGCAGGCCGTGCGCGCGGCGGAGGCCGACGCCCGGACCCCGGTAGAGCCGATGAGCCTGCCGCCGACGGTCGCGCCGCAGCAGCTGCCGCACACCCAGCGCCCGGCTCCGCCCGTGCAGCCGCAGTACCGGCCGGAACCGCCGGACCAGCGCTGGCAGAACCCGCCGCAGCCGCCGCGCCCGCAGGGGCACTGACGGATTTCCCGGTCGCGACATCGAACGAGGCCCTCCCGGTGGTGCCGGGAGGGCCTCGTCGTCGGAGAGGTCAGTTCGCGGAACCGTCGAACCGTTCCCCGGAGATCGACCGCGACGGCTCGCCGTCGACGCCCACGGGGACCTCACCTTCGAGGGTCGTGCGGTACAGCACCCGGGTCACGTCGAGATGGTCGAGGTCGCTGGGCGCGAGGTGCGCGGTGGCGCGGTTGTCCCAGAACGCGACACTGTCCTTCTCCCACCGGAATCGGACCGTGTACGCGGGGTCGGCGATCTCGGCGTACAGCAGCTCGAGCAGCGCGTCGCTCTGCCGCGGGCTCAGTCCGATGATGCGGGTGGTGAAGCCGGGGTTCACGAACAGCACGCGTTCCCCGGTCACCGGGTGCACGCGGACCACCGGATGCTCGGTGACCAGCGGCGCCGCCGCGACGCGTTTGGCGTAGTCGCTGTCGGCGTCCCATACGGGCAGCTTGCCGCCGAACCGGTGCTCGGCGCGCAGCCCGTCGAGCAGCGTTTTGAGCGAATCCGGCAGTCCCGCATAGGCGGCCGCCAGATTGGTCCACTGGGTGTCGCCGCCGCGCTCGGGCGCGATCTCGGCCCGCAGCAGGGAGGCGGCGGGCGGATTGATCAGCGGCGAGATATCGGTGTGCCATTGATTGGTGTAGCTGAATTTCTTCTTCCCGAAACGCTTTTCGTAGAGCCGGCTGTCGACGGCCAGGATCTCGGGGTGCTCGGTGGGGGCGTCGTCGTCATAGGGGTGCGAGGGTGTGACCGCGCCGAAGCGGCGGGAGAAGGCGATCTGCTCGGCGTGCCCGATACGCTGATCGCGGAAGAACAGCACCTTGTATTCGTGCAGTGCCGCGGTGAGGACCGCGATCTGCTCGTCGGTGAAGTCGCCGCGCAGGTCGATGCCGCTGATCTCGGCGCCGATGTGCCCGGCGACGGGAGTGATCTGGAAGGTGGCGACGGGGTTCTCGGTGACGGTGGTCATGAGGGTTTCCTTTCGGTGCTCAGGCTTCGGTGCTCAGGCGGTGGCCTGGGTGCGGACGGGAGTGAACTGGCTTTCCACCGGGTCGAGGCCGTAGTGGCCGCGCAGCGTGGTGGCGGTGTATTCGGTGCGGAACAGGCCGCGCTGCTGCAGGATCGGCACGACCTGGTCGACGAAGTCCTCGAGCCCGCCGGGCAGGTACGGCGGCATGATGTTGAAGCCGTCGGCGGCGCCCTGCTCGAACCAGGTCTGCAGATCGTCGGCGATCTGTTCGGGAGTGCCGGCGAGGGTGCGGTGGCCACGGCCGCCGCCGAGCTTGCCGATGAGCTGGCGCACGGTCAGCTCCTCCTTCTCGGCAAGTTCCTTGACGAGGGTGAATCTGCTCTTGCCGCCTTCGATCTCGCTTTCCGGGGGCAGCGGCGGGAGCGGCGCGTCCAGGGCGTGCTCGGTGAGGTCGACGCCGAGCAGCGTCGACAGCTGCCGCAGCGCGTAGTCGGGGGAGATGAGGTCGGTGAATTCCTGTTCCAGCGCACGGGCTTCGGCTTCGGTGCCGGCGATGAACGGCACCAGACCGGGCAGCACCTTCAGGTCGTCGGCGAACCGCCCGTATTTGGGCAGCCGGGCCTTCAAATCCCGGTAGAACGCCTGCCCTTCGGCGAGGGTGCGCTGGGCGGTGAACACGGCCTCGGCGTGGCGGGCCGCGAATTCCTTTCCGCTCTCCGAGGATCCGGCCTGTACGAGCAGCGGCCGCCCCTGTGGGCTGCGCGGGGAGTTCAGCGGCCCGCGGACCCGGAATCGTTCGCCGCGGTAGTCGAGGGTGTGCACCTTGTCCGGGTCGGCGAAGACGCCGGTCTCCGGGTCGAGCACGACGGCGTCGGATTCCCAGCTGTCCCACAGCCGTACGGTCAGATCGACGAACTCCTCGGCCCGCTCGTAGCGGCGGGCGTGTTCGGGGATGGCGTCGAAGCCGAAGTTGAACGCCTCGTCCTCGCTGCCGGAGGTGACGATGTTCCACCCGGCGCGTCCGCCGCTGATGTGGTCCAGGGAGGCGAATTTGCGGGCCAGATTGAAGGGTTCGTTGTAGCTGGTCGAGGCGGTGGCGATGAGGCCCACATGTTCGGTGGCGGTGGCGATGGCCGCGAGCAGGGTGACCGGTTCGAAGACGGCGAGGGCGTTGCGTTCGATGCGCGGCCCGACCGCGAGCCCGTCGGCGAAGAACACCGAGTCGAGCTTGCCGCGTTCGGCGATGCGGCCGAGCTCCTGGAAGTGCCCGACCTCGAGCACCTGGTGTTCGCGGGTGCGCGGGTGCCGCCAGGCGGCCTCGTGGTGGCCGACGCCCATGAGGAAGGCGTTGAGATGGAAGGTCTTGCGGGGGCTGGGCATAGGGGAGTGTTCCTTCGATGGTTTCAGGGGTGGTGGCGGCTAGCGGTGCGCGCGCCAGCGGGAGAGCCGTCGCTCGATGGCCACGAGCACGCCGTTGTAGGTGAGCCCGACGACGGCGATGGCGACGATCCCGGCGTACATGTCCGGAATCTGGAAGTTCTGCTGCGCGGCGGTGATCAGGTACCCGAGCCCGGCGCGCGCCCCGAACATCTCCGCGGCGATGAGCACCAGGATCGAGCCCGAGGCCGCCATCCGGATACCGGTGAAGATGGACGGCACGGCCGCGGGCAGGATCACCTTCTGGAACAGTCGTAACGGTGAGAAGCCGAGTGAGACGGCCGATTTCACGAGCAGCGGGTCCACGGTCCGCACGCCGCTGATGGTGTTGAGCAGGATCGGGAAGAATCCGGCGTACACCACCAGCGCGATCTTCGAGGTCTCGCCGATGCCGAGGATCAGGATGAACACCGGCAGCAAGGCGAGGGCGGCGGTATTGCGGAACAGTTCCAGCACCGGGTTCAGGAATTCCGCGACCGGCCGGTACCAGGCGATCGCCACACCGACCGGAATCGCGGCCACCAGCGCGATGGCGAAACCGATGAGCGAGCGGGTCAGGCTGGTGGACACGTGTTCCCAGAGCTGACCGTTGCGGATCAGCTCGAGCCCGGCGCTGACCACCGTGGAGAACGGCGGCAGGAAGACCTCGTCGACGAGACCCAGTCGCGGCGCGGCCTCCCACACCGCGAGGAATGCCGCGATCACCACGGCCGGTTTGCCGATCCGCCAGCCGATGCGGGCGAGCGTGGGCAGGACCGAGGCGGCCCCGCTCGGTCGCGGCGCCGCGCGATCGGCGGCGGCGCGGGACGGGATCTCGACGGGTGCGTCGATCAGGTGCACAGCGCTAGACATGGGAATTCCTCCGATCGGCGGTGAGCGCGGCCTGCTCGAGGTCCTGGGCCCGCGCGACCTCGTCGTGCAGCAGCGACCACACGTGGTGGCGCAGTTCGCGGAACCGTTCACTGGACCGGACATCCGGGTCGGCGGCCCGGTCCAGGTCGATGTCGACCACGGCCTTGATCCGCCCGGGCCGCGAGGTCAGCACGGCGACGCGCTGCCCCAGGTAGACGGCCTCGTCGATGCCGTGGGTGATGAACAGCACCGTCTTGCCGGTGGCCCGCCAGATCCGTAACAGCTCGTCCTGCAACGACTCCCGGGTCTGGGCGTCGAGCGCGGCGAACGGCTCGTCCATCAGCAGTACTTCCGGATCGAAGGCCAGGCTGCGGGCGATGGCGACGCGCTGTTTCATGCCGCCGGACAGTTCGTGCGGGTACCGGTTGCCGAAGCCGGCCAGTCCGACCAGTTCCAGGTAGTGCTCGGCGATTCCCTTGCGGGCGCGACGGGGAATGCCCTTGGCCTCCAACCCGAATTCGATATTGGCCCGAGCTGTGCGCCACGGCAGCAGCGCGTACTGCTGGAACACGATGCCGCGATCGAGTCCGGGCCCGGTGACGGGCGCGCCGTCGAGCAGGATCTGCCCGGCGGTCGGCCGGTCCAGCCCGCCGAGCAGATCCAGCAGCGTGGATTTGCCCGAACCGCTGGGCCCGACCAGGACCAGGAACTCACCGTCGCGAACATCGACGGAGATGTCGGAGAGCGCGGTCAGAGGTTCCCGCTCACCCCGCACGGGGAATTCCTTACGGACGCCCGAGAGCGCGAGTTTCACCGCGGCGGTGCTCATTTGGACACCGCCTCGCCGCTCGGGCCGCCGGTCGCCGGGTACTTCCCGTTGGCGTACGGATTGTCCTTGTTGGTGTAGAGGTCCTTGGCGGCGAGCTTGCCCGCGGGCAGTTCGCCATTGCGGACCAGCCAGTCGATCCAGATCTGCAGCTCCCGTTCGGCGACCACGCCGCCGGGGACCGGGACGCCGGAGCTCTTGTAGTACTGCAGCAGCGAGGTGTTCTCGTTGCGCCCGCGCTTGTGGATGATGTCGGCGAACCGGGCCACCACCTCGTCTCGTGGGGTCACCTGCAGCCAGCGGGTGGCGCGCGCGGTGCCCTGCACGAAGTCGGCCACCGCGTCGGCGTGCGACTTCAGATAGTCGTTGCGGAAGACGTAGGTGCCGTAATCGAATTGGCCGAACAGATCCTTGTCGGTGTAGAGCGGATGGATCCCGCCGCGCCCGATGGCGGTGTCGCGGAAGACGCCGCCGAGCGCGGCCACGTCGATCTGCCCGTTGCGCAGCGCGTCCTCGGTATTGGCGGGCGGCAGCACGACGAGCTGCACCTGCTTGATCTCGGCGTCGCTGAGCCCTTGATTGTGCAGCCATTGGCGGGTGATGAACTCGTGGTGCGCGCCCAGGGTGTTGACGCCGACCTTCTTGCCGATGAGGTCGCGCGCCGAGGTGATGCGGGAGTCGTCGCGCACGAAGTAGCCGGTGAAGTTCAGTTCGTCCGCGCCGTAGGAGCTGAGCACGGAGGTCACGGGCGCGCCGCCCGCGATGAGCTTGATGACCGCGCCGTTGAAGGCGCTGCCGAATTCGACCTGTTTGGTGGCGGCGGCCTGGATATTGGCCGGGCCGGAGGTGGTGTCGCCCTCCCAGTGCAGGTCGATCTTGGTGAAGTAACCGAGGTCGGCCGCGAGTTCGAAGGCCGTGACCTGGCCGGTGCTGCCCTGGTAGCGGACGACGGTCTTACCGTCGGCGGTCGTGCCCGCATCGGTCTTGGCGCAGCCGGTGAGCAGGACCGCCGCGCTGGTGACCGCGATCGCGGCGGCGACCGCGTGTCGCACCCGCGCGGGGCGGAGGGAGAAGGCCATGGGGATGTCTTTCGGTGAGTGTGTCCGTCGCGGAATGGGTTTCGTGGCGGGGACGACAACAGAGCCGCATGGGGATTCCTCTTCGGGGGCGGGGACGGTCGATCGGAGTGCTCACATGCTGCGATGGCCGGGAGGCCCCGGCAACCGCCATTTCACGATGTGGAAATCAGCGTGAGCGAAATTCGGCGGTGGAAAGCGTTGCGTCGCCGGTGTTTTGGAACAGCGGCGCGATCCGGCCCGCCGCGATGCGCATGGCCGGGACGACGGCGCGGATCAGCTCGCCATCCAGCCGCGCCGAGCGTGCCTGCACCGCCAGCGCGCCCCGCACCTGCCGGTGCGGTCCGACGATCGGCACCGCGAGCGCGCGAATCGGATCGTCGGTCTCGATGAGCTCGCTGGCGAACCCTCGGTGCCGGACCCGGTCGAGGTCGACATCGGCCGCGGCCCGGCCGGCGGAGTAGGCGAGCAACGCGTGGCCCGTCGCGCTGGCGTGCAGCGACTGCCGGGCCCGCGGCACCTGATGGTGGCAGAAGTGGACGGGCGGGCGGGCCTGGAACACCGTGACCGCGTCGTCGGCCTCGGGCACGCTCACGCTCACCGTGATGCGGATGCCCGCCGCCAGCGCGTACAGGTGCGGCGCGACCGAGTCCAGACCCAGCCGAGCCAGCGCGGGCCGGGCCAGTGTGGCCAGCCCCTGTCCGACGCGATACCGGTCGGTGGCCGGGTCCTGCTCGAGCAGCCCGCCTCGGACCAGCGCCTGGGCCAGCCGGTGCGTCGTGCTGACCGGCAGCGCGGCCCGGTGGGCGAGTTCGCTCAGCGACAGCTCGGGATCGTCGCCCTCGAGGCAGTTCAGGACGTGGATCGCGCGGTCGACCGCGCGGGCTCCGGACCGGGGTTCATCGATGGCGGCCATGGTTCCTCCTGGGGGACCCGAAACGACGTTCCAGGCACTATCCCGAGTGCTCTGACCTGGGGCAACGGTTGTGCGCACCGCGATCCGAGCCGGTCGCGGCGCGTTTTCGCGCGCGCATCGTTCTGTCTCGCGTTTGTATTACGCGATGGGGGTCACCTTTTATGCGTGACCTCGCTCACAAATTCGCGGCTGAATTCCAGAAATGTCATTCTCCGACTCTCCGCGTCGAACTGCGTAAACCACATAAAGTGCGGTCGCAATCGTTTCGTCAACTGCTCGTGATCGATACGTGATTTGCGGAGATCTTTCCGTTACCGTCGCTAGCGGCTCGGAGAAACCCGGGCTCCAGCTCGAATCGACGAACACCGGCAACTCCGTCCCACGATTCGAGAGCAACCGATACCCCTGGGGACGGGGACCCGCAGCGAGCAGCACGGGCCGGTGGGAGCGGGGCGAGGAAACAAACTTATGCATCGCAACCGGAAGCTCACCACCCGCACTCGTATCGCCGCCGCCACCGCGGCCGTGGGCGCGCTCGTGTCCGTCCCGTTCGCGCTGTCGACGGCGACCGCCTCGGCCGCCTCGGGCAACTGGGATGCTGTCGCGCAGTGCGAGAGCAGTGGCAACTGGGCCGCCAACACCGGCAACGGCTTCTACGGCGGCCTGCAGTTCACCCAGAGCACCTGGAACGCCTACGGCGGCGCGGGCAGTGCCGCCAACGCCAGCCGTGAGGAGCAGATCCGCGTCGCGGAGAACGTGCTCGCCGGCCAGGGCCGGGGCGCCTGGCCCGTGTGCGGCGCCTACCTGTAATAGGCGTTCCGCTCAGTCGGAATTCGCAATGGTCCGTGCCGCAACGATGCGGCACGGACCATTGTCGTATTTCATGGAATCACGCGTGGGCTTCGTAGATCGACTGCGCCAATTCGATCTTGAGAGCCTGTAATTCGGGTGTAGCGGTGACAGCTAACTCCCGGACACCGTTCTCGTCGTCGCCGGGCAGGGTGATGGCGCGGTCCACGACGACCCGTCTCGGCCGGGCGCTCATGACCAGGACCCAGGTGGGCAGAAATACCGCTTCCTCCACCGAATGGGTCACGAACATAATGGTTTTCCCGGCTTCGCACCACAGTCGCAGCAACTCCACCTGCAACCGCTCACGGGTCAGTTGATCCAGCGCGCCGAACGGCTCGTCCATGAGGATGATGCGCGGATCGTTGGCCAGCACCCGCGCGATCTGCGCACGCTGCTGCATCCCGCCGGACAGCTCATAGGGCAGCTTTCCGCCGACGTCACCGAGCCCGACCAGCTCGAGCAGCCGGTCCGCCGCGACCCGGCGCGCCTTCTTGTCCACGCCACGACACTTCGGCCCGAACTAGACATTGCCGCGGACGCTGAGCCACGGGTACAGCGTGGGCGACTGGAAGACGACACCGCGTTTTGGGCTCGGCCCATCGACGCGGTCCTGGCCGACCAGCAGGGTGCCGGTGCTGGGTTCGAGGAACCCGCCGAGCAGTCGCAGCAGCGTGGTCTTGCCGCAACCGGACGGCCCGACGATGCTCACGAACTCGCCGGGCTCTCCCCGCCGCCGCGCGACTGATCGGTGCGTCCGGACTGGACGCACGCGGTCAGGGAGACGGCGAGCAGTCCGGCGACCGCCAGGGCCGCGACAACGCGTTTCATGCTCGGCCTTTCCACGGCACGACCAGCGCGCCGATCCGACTGATGACCGCGTCGAGCGTGAGCGCGGTGAGACCGATGATGATGATGCAGGCCATGGTCAGCGCAGTATTGAGCTGCTGACCGGCCAGGAAGGCGAGCCCGCCGATTCCGGGGATGCCGTTGTTCAGCTCCGCCGCGACCATGGAGGTCCAGGCGAATCCGACCGCGACCCGGATCCCGCCGATGACCTCGGGCAGGGTGGCGGGCAACAGCACCCGGGTGACGACCTGCAACCGGTCGGCCGAAACCTGGTGCACGCCCGCCATGGTCGCGATCACGATGGGCGGGAAGGCGGCCACGAACAACAGCCAGATCTTGGAGGTGTCGCCGATGCCGAACCAGACGATGAGCAGCCCGATATAGCCCAGCGGCGGCAGGGTCCGCACGAAGTTGAGGTAGGGGCCGACGACGGTGGCCGCCGTCCGGGAGGTGCCGAGCGCGAATCCGGCTATCGGACCGAGGATCACGGCCGCGCCCGCTCCCGCGGCGATGCGTTGCAGGCTGGCCAGCAGGTGCTCCCACAGGAAGTAGTTCTGCTCGCCCGGGCACTTCGCGGGGGACGCCGGGCGCGAGCGGATGCCAGCTGTTGGCGCGTACGAAGGCGTCCCACACGGCGTGCGGGCCCGGCAGGAATTGCGGGTCGACGAGCTTCGCGGCGGCGACGGCCCACCACAGCGCCAGGAATCCGGCCAGCGATGCCGCGCGCACGGCGAGGCCGCCAATCGGTCCGGCGGGCAGGGTGATTCGGGCCCGGTCGGCGGGGGTGGTCGTGGATCGGGTCGCGCCGATACTGATCATGCGGGTGTACCGGGCACGTGGCCTCCGGGCACGGGTACCGGGCTACCCGATCACGCCGCCGAGGATCCGGATGCGCCAATCCTGGTGTGCCCCTTGCCCTGGAGGGGGTGCAGGTATCACGTTGATCAGTGGTATCGGCAGGCGGCCCGAGGCAGGCGCGGCGGCCGACCATGGAGGGGGCGAGGACGGTGGGGAGGCGGGGACCCCACCGTCCTCGCGCGGATCACGCCGGTAGCCCGTGGACTGTGAGCAGGTGGGGGCAGGTTGGTAGCGTGGTCGCAGGAAAACGATCGGTTGATCGGATATGAGCTGAGCCTGGAGGAGAGTGTCGTGACGGCCGTACGTCGGACTCAGGCCCAGCGGCGCGCCGAGACGCGAGAGGCGCTGATCGAGGCCACCATTCGGGCGATCGTCGAGAAGGGCTACTCCAAGCTCACGGTCAACGAGATATGCCGCCGCGCCGGCGTCTCGCACGGCGGACTGTTCGGCCGGTTCGACTCGTTGTTCGACCTGGTGGCCGCGGCCGCGGGCGAGGTCGGCCGCCGCCAGATCGAGCGTTTCGGCGCGAATGTCGCCGAGCTGCCCGATCCACGCGATGTCGACGCGGTGCTGGCGATCTGGCTCGACGCCGCCCGCGACCCCATCAATACGGTGTGGCTGGAGCTGACCATCGCGGCCCGCACCGATGAGCAACTGCGCGAACACCTCTCGGTGGTCCGCGACGAGTACGCCGCGGCCCTGCTCTCCGGTGGCGGCCTGCCCGCCCCCCGCGGACTCACCTCCGAACAGAACCTGGCCCTGGGCTCGATCGTGGTGTTCTGTTTCGACGGCTTCGCCATCCACACCGGCACTTTCCCGCAGCCGGAACTGGATGCCGTACGGCTGGCCGCCCTGACCACCATGGTCCGGCAGTACCTCGACACCCACCTCGTATCCGACCGGGCCCCAGCGCGAGACTGACCGATCCTCGGGTCAGCGGCCCGCGCCGGTCGGGTCCGCCTGGCCGACCGTCATGCGAGCGTCCACGACCAGGCCGATCACGCCCACCGCCAGGCAGGCGACGGTCACGATGATCTGGGCGGGGGAGGTTCGGTTGGTGAGGGCGTCGCCGAGCAGCACGGTCCCCACGGTGCCCGGGATGATGCCGAGGAAGGTGGCGGCGAGGTAGGGCGTGAACCGGATGGAAGACAGTGCCGCGCAATAGTTCACGATGGAGAACGGCGCGAAGGCGATGAGCCGCAACGATCCGATCGCCAGCCAGCCCCGCCGCGCGAGCCGGGTGTCCACCGCCTGCACCGTCGGATGGGTGAGCCGGGCGCGAACTCGCTCGTGATCGAGCGCGCGCACCAGCCACAATGCCAGCACCGCGCTCAGGGTGGTGGCGGTGATGGCGAGAGTCAGCCCCTCGGCCGACCCGAACAGCATCCCCGCGCTGAGCGTGAAAATCGTTCGAGGGAACGGGGCGACGCACACGAGTGTGTGCACCGCGAAGAACACCAGCGGCAGCATGGGCCCGACCGAGTCGGCCCACTGCCGGATCTGCTGGGGTGCCGGATGCGGCGCGAAGGCCGCGAGCGCGAAGAGTAGTCCGCAGCCGATCAGCAAGGCCAGGGTGCGGGGTTGGCGCAGGCGGTTGAGCAGCCCGGATGCGCGCTCGAGCGGGGAGCTCACGGTTGTTGGCACCGCGCCAGGTTACCCGCTGGTAGCGAGACTCCGGAGACGGCAATCACGGGGGTGCCGCTAGCATCAGGGGAAAGACGAGGAATGCTCGTTAACCAAAGTGACCGTTGATCTGCGCGAATGCCGGCCCAACGGGCACCGCGGTCAGGGAGTGGAAGAAGGAACAGCAGCTATGCCGATTGCTTCCGACTCGGACACCGATCCGGTGCCCGAGTATGCCGCCTGGCGCAAGGGTGTCGCCGGGGTGCTGGCGAAGGCCCGCAGGGTGGATGCGAGCGAACTGCCGGACGAGCCGGAGAAGCTGCTCGCGGTCACGACCTATGACGGTCTCACGGTCAGCCCGCTCTACACGCGCCGCGACGAACTGCCCGAGCAGCCGCTGCCCGGGCAGTTCCCCTACGTGCGCGGTGGCGACGCCACCCGTGACGTGCACCGCGGCTGGTTCGTGAGCCAGAAGTTCGCCGGTGAGGACGCGAAGGCCGTCAACGCCGACATCCTCTTCGCGCTGGACAACGGCGTGAGCGCCGTGCAGCTGGGCGTCGCCGAGCGTGGCGTCCCGGTCGAGGGCCTGGCCACCGCGCTGAAGGGCCTGCTGTTCGAGCTGGCCCCGCTCACCCTGGACGCCGGTCCGGCCGCCAATGAGGCCGCCGCCCAGCTGTTCTCGGTGCTCGACGCTTATGCCGCGGCCAACGCGACGACGGTGCCGAACCGTGCCGACATCCGCGTCTCGCTGGGCGCGACCCCGCTGACGAGCCTGTTCGCGGGCACCTCCGCCATCGACCTGGACGGCGCGGTCGCGCTGGCCCAGCAGGCGGTGGCCCGGCCGGAGACCATCCGCGCGATCACCGTGTGCGGCGTGGCCTTCCACAACGCGGGCGCCTCCGACGCGCAGGAGCTGGGTGCGGCCGTGGCCGCGGGCCTGGAGTACCTGCGCTCGCTCACCGACGCGGGCGCCGACATCGTGGATGCGCTGGGGCAGCTGGAGTTCCGCTTCGCCGCCACCGACGACCAGTTCGAGATGGTCGCGAAGTTCCGTGCCGCCCGCAAGCTCTGGGCCCGCGTGGCCCACGTGTGCGGCGCTCCGTTCGCCGGCAACGCGCCGCAGCAGGCCGTGACCTCGGCGGCCATGATGAGCCAGCGCGACCCGTGGGTGAACATGCTGCGCACCACGCTCGCCGCGTTCGGCGCGGGCGTCGGCGGCGCCGACATCGTCACCGTGCTGCCCTTCGACGCCGCCCTGCCCGCCGGGGAACTCGAGGTGTCGCAGGCGTTCTCCGAGCGCATGGCCCGCAACACCCAGCTGCTGCTGCTCGAGGAATCCCACCTCGGTCACGTGCAGGACCCGGGCGCGGGCTCCTGGTACGTGGAGTCGCTCACCGATGAGCTCGCCGCCAAGGCGTGGGAGTTCATGCAGGAGATCGAGGCCGCGGGCGGCTACCTGGCCGCGCTGCAGGCCGGTCTGCTCGCCGAGCGCATCGGCGAGACCAAGGCGAAGCGCGATTCCGATGTGGCGCATCGCAAGACGGCCGTCACCGGTGTCAACGAGTTCCCGAACCTGGGCGAGAAGCCGCTGTCGGAGGCCGCGCGCGCCGACGACGCCGCCCGCTACGGCGCCGCCTTCGAGGCGCTGCGCAACCGCTCCGACGCCTACCTGGCCGCCAACGGCGCGCGCCCGCGGGTGCGCCTGGTTCCGCTGGGCCCGGTGTCGGAGAACAATGTTCGTGTCACCTTCTCCACCAACCTGCTGGCCTCCGGCGGCATCGAGGCGGTCACCGAGGCCGGTCCGTCGATCGCGGTGCTGTGCGGTTCGGACAAGCGGTACGGCACCGACGCCGCCGCGGCGGTGGAGGAATTGCGGGCGGCCGGTGTCACCACCGTGTTGCTGGCCGGACCCGAGAAGGCGGTCGCGGACCTGACCGGCGCCCAGCGCCCCGACGGTTTCGTGACCGCGCGCATGGATGCGGTGGCGGCTCTGTCCGGTCTGCTGGAGAAGCTGGGAGCGTAGAGATGAGCGATATCAAGCACCGGATCGGCAATTTCGCCGAAGTACCGCTGACCGAGGGCGACACCGCCCCCGCCGAGGTCAGCGCCGCGCAGGTCGAGGAGTTCGTCAAGACCGCCGCGACCGCCAATCACTATGCGCCCGAACAGCTCACCTGGTCGACCCCCGAGGGCATCGACGTGCCGCCGGTGTTCACCAAAGCCGACCGCGACGCCATCGTGGCCGAGGGCTACCCCCTCGACAGCGTGCCGGGTATCGCGCCGTTCGTGCGCGGTCCCTACCCGACCATGTACGTGAACCAGCCGTGGACCATCCGCCAGTACGCGGGCTTCTCCACCGCCGCGGACTCCAACGCCTTCTACCGCCGCAACCTGCAGTCGGGTCAGAAGGGCCTGTCGGTCGCCTTCGACCTGGCGACGCACCGTGGCTACGATTCCGACCACCCGCGCGTCACCGGCGACGTGGGTATGGCCGGTGTCGCCATCGACTCCATCCTCGACATGCGGGAACTGTTCGATCAGATTCCGCTGGACCAGGTTTCGGTGTCGATGACCATGAACGGCGCGGTGTTGCCGATCCTGGCGCTCTACGTCGTCGCCGCCGAGGAGCAGGGCGTCGCGCCCGAGCAGCTGGCCGGAACCATTCAGAACGACATTCTGAAGGAGTTCATGGTCCGCAACACCTACATCTACCCGCCCAAGCCCTCGATGCGGATCATCTCCGACATCTTCGCCTACACCTCCGCGAAGATGCCGAAGTTCAACTCGATCTCCATCTCCGGCTACCACATCCAGGAAGCCGGTGCGACCGCCGACCTGGAGCTGGCCTACACCCTCGCCGACGGCGTGGAGTACATCAAGGCCGGTCTGGACGCGGGCATGGAGGTCGACAAGTTCGCGCCGCGACTGTCGTTCTTCTGGGCCATCGGCATGAACTTCTTCATGGAGGTCGCGAAACTCCGTGCGGGCCGCCTGCTCTGGAACGAGCTGGTCGCCAAGTTCGAGCCGAAGAACTCCAAGTCGCTCGCGCTGCGCACCCACTCGCAGACCTCGGGCTGGTCGCTGACCGCGCAGGACGTGTTCAACAACGTCGCGCGCACCTGCGTGGAGGCCATGGCCGCCACCCAGGGCCACACCCAGTCGCTGCACACCAACGCGCTCGACGAGGCGCTGGCCCTGCCGACGGACTTCTCCGCCCGCATCGCCCGCAACACCCAGCTGCTGATCCAGCAGGAGTCCAACACCACCCGTCCGGCCGACCCGTGGGGCGGCTCGTACTACGTGGAGTGGCTGACCCACCAGCTGGCCGAGCGCGCCCGCGCCCACATCGCCGAGATCGAGGCGCACGGTGGTATGGCGCAGGCGATTTCGGAGGGCATCCCGAAGCTGCGCATCGAGGAGGCCGCGGCTCGTACCCAGGCCCGCATCGACACCGGCCAGCAGCCGGTGATCGGCGTCAACAAGTACCTGGTCGAGGAAGACACCCCGATCGAGGTCCTCAAGGTCGAGAACTCGCGCGTGCGCGCCGAGCAGAACGCCAAGCTGGAAAAGCTGCGCGCCGAACGTGATTCGGCCGCGGTCGAGCAGGCGCTGGCCGAGCTCACCCGCGCGGCCGCCTCGACCGAGGGCGGCATGGAGAACAACCTGATGGCCCTGGCCATCGCGGCGGCCCGCGCCAAGGCCACCGTCGGTGAGATCTCCGATGCCCTGGAGCAGGTCTACGGCCGCCATCAGGCCGAAATCCGTACGCTCTCCGGCGTCTACCGGGAGGAGGCGGGCAAGGTGACCAATATCAGCAAGGCCATCGAACTGGTCGAGGAGTTCGCCGAAGCCGAGGGCCGTCGCCCCCGGATCCTGATCGCCAAGATGGGTCAGGACGGCCACGACCGCGGCCAGAAGGTGATCGCGACCGCCTTCGCCGACCTCGGCATGGACGTCGACGTGGGCCCGCTGTTCCAGACCCCCGAAGAGGTGGCGCAGCAGGCGGCCGACAACGACGTGCACGTCGTCGGCGTCTCGTCGCTGGCCGCAGGCCACCTCACGCTGGTGCCCGCCCTGCGGCAGGCGCTGGCCGATGTCGGTCGCCCCGACATCATGGTCACCGTCGGCGGCGTCATCCCGCCCGGTGACTACGACGAGCTGTACGCCGCCGGCGCCGCGGGCATCTTCGGCCCCGGCACCATCATCGCCGACGCCGCGATCGACCTGATCGGGAAGCTGGCCGCACAGCTGGGCCACGAGATCGGCAGCGGCGCAACGGAATGAGCGACGCCGCACGCGCGACCGGGGGTGGCGAGAACCACCCCCGGCTCGGCACCACCGCCGGTGTCGGGGTCCCCGGACCCGGCCCCGGCGTCCGGCCCGCCACCCCCGTGGCGCGCCGGGTGATCGATGTCGACCAGCTGGCCGCGCAGGTGCGAGCGGGGGAGCGGGCCGGACTGGCCCGCGCCATCACCCTCGTCGAATCCACCCGCGGCGACCATCGGGAACTGGCGCAGCGGCTGCTGCTGAAGCTGACCCCCGACGCGGGCAAGGCGCTGTCCAATCGCGTGGGCATCACCGGCGTGCCGGGCGTCGGCAAGTCGACATTCATCGACGCGCTCGGCATGTACCTGATCGGCCAGGGCCATCGGGTGGCGGTGCTGGCCGTCGACCCGTCCTCGACCCTGACCGGCGGCTCGATCCTGGGCGACAAGACCCGCATGGAACGGCTGTCGGTGCAGCGCGACGCGTTCATCCGGCCCTCGCCGACCGCGGGCACCCTGGGCGGAGTCGCCAAGGCGACCCGCGAGACCATCGTGCTGCTCGAGGCCGCGGGCTACGACGTGATCCTGGTGGAGACCGTCGGTGTCGGCCAGTCCGAGGTCACCGTCGCCAATATGGTCGACGTCTTCTGCTTCCTCACCCTGGCCCGCACCGGCGACCAGCTGCAGGGCATCAAGAAGGGTGTGCTCGAACTCGCCGACCTGGTGGCCGTGAACAAGGCCGACGGCCGTCACGAACTCGAGGCCAAGGCCGCCGCCCGCGAACTCCAGGGCGCCATGCGGCTCGTGCACCCGCGCGAATCGCTGTGGCGGCCACCGGTTCTCACCATGTCCGGCCTCAACGGCACCGGCCTGGACACGTTCTGGGACGCGGTGCTCACTCACCGCCGGGTGCTGACCGAGGCGGGCGAGTTCGCCGAGAAGCGCCGCCGCCAGCAGGTCGACTGGACCTGGACCATGGTGCACGACAACCTGTTGCGCCGCCTGTCCGAGAACCCGGCCGTCAAGGCCCTGAAGGCCCGGGTGGAGAAGCAGATCCGCGACGGCTCCCTCACCCCGGCACTGGCCGCCGAGGAGATCCTGCGGGCCTTCGACGAACGGCCCTGACCGCCATGACCATCCGGATACGCCCCGGTCTCGCCTCCGACGCGGACGCGGTCGCCGCGCTGCACACCGCCAGCTGGCGCACCGCGTACGTCGGGATCATGCCCGGGGCGTATCTGGACGGGGCGCTGGCCGATGACCACAGAGCCATGTGGCTGTCCCGGCTGACCGCTGAGGTCGCGCCCGGCAGCCTCTTCGTCGCCGAATCCGGCTCGGATCTGCTGGGATTCATCTATCTGGCGCTGCAACCGGACGGTCGCGTTCTGATCGACAATCTGCACGTCAGCCCGGCCCTCAAGCGCGGCGGCATCGGGACGCGGCTGCTGCGTCACGGATTCGAGTGGGCCGCCGCCGAATTCCCCGGCCACCTGGTGTATCTGGAAGTGCTGGAAGACAATACGGCCGCCATCGCGTTCTACGAACGCCATGGCGGCCGGGCCGGTGTGCCTCGAACCTATCGCTTCCCGCAGGGCTTCGAGGTTCAGGATCTCGAAATCACCTGGCCTGTCCCGCCCGCCGGCTAAACCCCCAGGGCGTCGGCGATCAGCGGCCAGGAATCGTGCACGTCATCCTGCCAATACGGCCAGGCGTGCGTGCCGTCCCGGTAGGCGACCTGCGCTGGAATCCCCAGCTCCCCGAGCCGGGTGACCAGGGAGTCCGTACAGCTGCGGACCACCGTCTCCATGACCCCGCCCACCGCCATGCGATCGGTCAGCGTGGCCACATTCCCGCCGATGCTCGGGTCCGCGAGGGAATCGTGCGCGCCCGGCGCGCCATTGCCCGCCGAGATGTAGAGTGCCACTCCGCGCAGCCGGTCCGCGTTGATCACGGGATCGTGGGCGTCCCAGGCCGGATTGTCGTCGGGCCCCCACATATTGGCGGCGTTCGCCCGGAACAGGCCGAGCTCGGAGTGCACGAAACTGCGGGCCACCGCGTCGGTGGTGCGCGGGCAGCCGCTGTAGGCCCCGACCGCCTGGTACATGCCGGGCGCTTCGATGGCGAGATTCAGCGCCGAGGTCGCGGACATGGACGCGCCCGCGATCGCGTTGCGCCCGGTCATCTGGAAGTGGGATTCCAACAGCGGCGGCAGTTCGCGGATCAGGAAGGTGGACCACTTGTTGCGGCCCAGCGCCGGGTCGTCGGAGAGCCAGTCGGTGTAGAAACTGGCGCGCCCGCCGATCGGGGTGACGACGTTGACCGGCTTGTCGGCGAAGAACTGGGCGACATCGGTGCGATTGGACCAGGGTCCGCCGGATTCACCGCCGTCGACCGTGTTCAGCAGGTACAGCGCGGGGGCCGGGCCGTCGGGGTGTGACACCCAGACCGGGATGTTGCGTCCCATGGCCGCGGAGTAGACGGTCACCTCGTACTGGCGTCCGCCGAGCGGCCGCACGTCCACGATGCCGGAACCGCCGCCGGGGTCGGCGTGCGCGGATGCTGGCACCAGGGCGGCAAATATGGCGATCAGGGCAACGAGGGAGCGCGTCAGCCGATGCATGACAGTGAGTATCCCGCTGCTGATGTCGATTCCTTTGACATCAGCGCGCGTGTTCGCCGCCGATGGGTTTCGCGGTGGGCGAAAACGGGTATAGGGGCGCGGTCCGACAGCAGCATCCCGGCAGCTATCGGACCGCGCCGAGGATGTCAGATCATCATGCGCAGCGGGCCCTCGGGTTCCAGGCCCATGGTGGTCAACGCCGTCGAGTGGTAGATCGAACCGGGCGTGTGGATGGCGTGCTGCAATCCCACGTGCGCGTCGCGCCAGAACCGCTGCATGAGGTTCTGCCGCCGCGCCGCGTTGCCGCCGGACCGCGCGAAGATCTGGTCCACCGCCGCCACCGCCCGCCACGCACAGCGAATCTGATTGCGGCGCACCACGGCCCGGTCCTCGAAGGAGATGGGCTTGCCCGCGTCGGCGAGATCGTAGAGGCGGCTGATGCCGTCGAGCAGCTGGCTGCGGGAGGCGGCGATGTCGGCGGCGGCCTCGGAGATGGCCGACAGCACGATCGGGTCGTCCTTGATCATGGTGCCCGTGGCGGTGACGCGATTGCGCTGGTAGTCGAGGTGGGCCGCGAGCGCGCCCTCGGCGATGCCGATGACCGCGGCGGTGATGCCGAGCGGGAACATCGACCAGAACGGCAGCTTGTAGACGGTGTCGGTGCGGCCCGCGCGCTCGGCGGCCAGCTCGCCTTCGGCGACCGCCTCCATCTCGATGGTCCGGTACGCCGGAATGAACGCGCCGTCGACGATGATGTCCTTGGACCCGGTGCCCTGCAGCCCGATGACGTCCCAGGAGTCGTCGACGATGGTGTAGTCCTCGCGCGGCAGCACCACGTGCAGCACGGTCGGGGGCATCACCGGGTTGCCCTCGGTGTCGGCGAGCAGCGCGCCCAGGAAGATCCAGTCGCAGTGGTCGGTGCCGGAGGAGAACGCCCAGCGCCCGTTCAGCGTGTACCCGCCGTCGGTCTGCTTCGCGACGCCCATCACCGCGTACGGCGAGGCGATCCAGGCTTCGGGGTTCTCGCCCCACACCTCGTCCTGGAGCCGGCGGTCCATCAGCGCCATTTCCCACGGGTGCGCACCGACCACGCCGGTCACCCATCCGGTGGAGCCGCAGTTCCTGGACACGGCCATGACCGCCTCGGCGTAGTCGCGCGGGTGCGCGGCCAGGCCGCCGTACTCGGTCGGCTGCAGCATCCGCATGATGCCGGTCTGGCGGAGCAGCTTCACGCTCTCGTCGGAGAGCTTCCCCAGCCGCTCGGTCTCCGGGGCAGTCGCCGCGAGCTGTCCGGACAGCTCCTCGATACGGCTCACTACCTCATGCGTCATTGCAACTCCCCGCTGCTCGGCATTCCTCGATTGGAACGCGTTCCAGGGCAACGTATCCCGAATGTCCGCGGTTTGCCGGATAAACCCGATCGCTATCACCATGCATCGTCTCCGCGCTGCCGGTGTGACGGAGCAGACCGGCAGATAGATTGTGCACAATCTAACTGGTGGCTACCGTATCGTCCGTGACCGATGAGCAGGCACTGGAGAACCAGCTGTGCTTCGCGCTGTACGCGGCGTCGCGGGCGATGACCGGGTTGTACCGGTCCAAGCTCGACGCGCTCGGCATCACCTATCCGCAATATCTGGTTCTGGCCGCGCTCTGGCAGCGCGACGAGCGAACTGTCAGCGATCTGTGCGCGGCGCTGGACCTGGACTCGGGCACGCTCTCACCCCTGCTCAAGCGCCTCGAAACGGCGGGCTTCGTGACCCGCCGCCGCTCCACGACCGACGAACGTCGCGTCGACATCAGCCTGACCGACCGCGGCCGCGACCTGCGCGCGGCCGCCTGCCACATCCCCGGACGGGCCGAGGAGATCTCCGGCATGTCCACCACCGAACTGGCCGACCTGCGGACGACCCTGCACCGGCTCACCGCGGCCCTGGCCGCCCACCCTCGATCGAAGGAGAACCGCTCATGAACGCTCCCATGCGCGCGGTGGTCATCGAAGCATTCGGCGAGCCGAAGGACGTGCTGACCACGTCCGAACGGCCGGTGCCCGAACCCGGCCCGGGCGAGGTGCGCGTCGCGACCACCCTGGCCCCGATCCACAATCACGACCTGGCCATCATTCGCGGCATCTATGGCTATCGGCCGGAGTTGCCCGCCGTCCCCGGCACCGAGGCCGTCGGCCGCGTCGACGCGCTCGGCGCGGGAGTCACCGGCCTGGAAGTCGGTCAGCGCGTGACGGTCTCGGGTGTGCAGGGTGCGTGGGCGGAGTACTTCGTCGCCAAGGCGGGCGGCGTGGTGCCGGTGCCGGACTCGGTGTCCGACGCGACCGCGAGCCAGCTGCTGGCCATGCCGCTGAGCGCGCTCATGCTGCTGGAGGACCTGAAGGTCGAACCCGGGCAATGGATCACGATCAATGCCGCCAACGGCGCGGTCGGGCGGCTGCTGAACCTGCTGGCCCGCGCCCGCGGCGTGAATGTGCTCAATCTGGTGCGCAGTGAGTCCGCCGCGAAGTCGTTGCGGGAGCTGGGTTTCGAGCCGGTGCTCGACACCGAGTCCGCGGACTGGGTCGAGCGGGCCGCCGAGGTCACCGGCGGTGAGCCGATCGTGCGCGCCGTCGACCAGGTCAGCGGCAAGGCCGCCAACGACCTGCTCACCGTGCTGGCGCCGCGCGGCGAGCTCATCACCTTCGGTGCCCTTTCGGGTCAGCCGCTGGTGCTCGATCCCGGCCCGATCATCTTCAAACAGGCCGTGGTGAAGGGCTTCTGGGGCTCGAAGCGGGCCGAGGAGATCGGCGGCGAGGAGCGCCGCCGGCTCATCACCGAACTGGTCACCCTGGCCGCCCAGGGCGTGCTGGATCTGTCCGTCGAAACCGCCTACCCGCTCGAACAGGCCGCCGAGGCGGCCGCGGCCAGCGAACGGCCGGGCCGCAACGCCAAGATCGCGCTCAACGTCTCCGGCAGCTAGTGACTATCCGGCCAGCAGCACCGCGGCCAGCGTGATCGCGCCCGGCACCGCCTGGGCGAACAGGATCCGCCGGCTCGCGGTGGCCGCGCCGTACAGTCCAGCCACCACCACGCACACCGCGAAGAAGATCTTCGCGGCCTGCCCGACCGGATCGGACGTGACCAGGCCCCAGATCAGGCCCGCGGCCAGGAAACCGTTGTAGAGGCCCTGATTGGCGGCCAGCACCTTGGTCTCCTCGGCGAACTCGGCGGTGGTGCCGAAGCTCGCGCGAACCCGGGGCGTGGTCCACAGGAACATCTCCATGACCAGGATGTAGACGTGCAACGCGGCGAGCAATCCGACGAGGATTTCCGCGACCAACCGCATGACCGGCCCGCCTTTCTCGATATCGCCAGGACGTGAGGTGCTATCCGAGAGTGAACACGCGTGCCGCGTTATCGTGGCAGACCGCGCGCAGCCAGTCGTCGCCGAGGTCCAGGCGTTCCAGCGCGAACAGCGCGTGCCCGTACGGGTAGGGGATGTTCGGGAAGTCGCTGCCGAACAGGATCCGGTCGCCGAGATCGCGGACGCGGGGGAGTTCGGCGGTGGGGAAGGGGTCCGCGGCCTCGAAGAAATCGGTGAAGTTCATCGTGGTGTCGAGCAGGACGCCGGCGTGAGCGTGGGCGATGTCGAGGAATTCGCGGTACTCGGGAGCCCCCATGTGCGCGATGATCAGCCGTAGTCGCGGGAAACGCCGCAGCAGGGCCGTGATCGGTTCGGGACCGGTGAATTCCCCGGCGGCGGGCCCGGATCCGCAGTGGATGACCACCGGCGTGCCCGCGTCCTGGATCAGGCCCCACACTTCGTCCAGCAGCGGATCGGCCGGGTGGTAGTGGCCGACCTGGATGTGCAGCTTGAAGATTCGAGTCCCGGACTCCAGTGCCGCGCGCACGTACTCGGGCGCGCCCGGCTCCGGATAGAAGGTCGAGGTGTGCAGGCAGTCCGGCGTGCGGGCGGCGAAGTCGGCGGACCAGCTGTTGAGCCAGGCCGCCATGTCGGGTTTGTGTGGATAGATCATCGAGGTGAAGGCGCTGACCCCGAACCCGCGCAGCGTCTTCAGCCGCACCTGCTCCTCGTCGCGGTAGGTGATCGGCCATTCGCGATGACCCACCAGCGGTCCGGCCGTGTCGAAGTAGGTCCACACCTTGCGCAGCACCTGCTCGGGCATGAAATGCGTGTGCACGTCGATGATTCCGGGCAGTCCGAGGCGCTCGCGGAATCCGGTGACGTAGTCGAGGTCTGTTCCGGCGGTCACCGGTCGGTGTCTCCTTCCGCGAACACCGTCCGCGCGTAGTCGCCGACGCGGCCGATCAGCCGCTCGAAGAATTCCTCGGGCCCGGTCGCGACCACGATGTCCGCGTTGGGTTCCCGGCCCCACATCCCGGCCCAGTCGGCCACGGTGGTGGCGCGGGTGAGGGTGCCGGTCAACTCCACGTCGACCGTCGCGGGCTTGGTGACGGCCAGGCTCGGGTCCAGTGCCACCGCCGCCGCGAACGGGTCGTGCATGTGCGCCAGATAGCCCTGGTCGTAGAGCTTGTGGAAGTCGAAGTAGAAGCGCACCGCGTTGGTGAGGAACCGCACCAGCGGATTGCTCGCCTTCGAGCGGGCGTGTGGCGGATCGTCCTCGGTGACCAGTTCCACCGGCGTGCTGCCCGCCCGTTCGGCCAGCAGCGCCAGGTGCGGGGGCTTCATCTCGATGGTCTCGGTGATGTCGAGCGCGCACACGATCGGCCGGCGGTCGGCGGGCACGGCGGAGAAGGCGTCGAAGACCTCCTTGGCCGCCTCCGGATCCACGTGCACGTTCCACTCGTTGGTGGGGGTGGTGTTGCCCGGGTGGTTGAACGCCCCGCCCATGATGACCAGCCGCCGGAGCAGCTGCGGCAGTTCCGGTTCGACGCGCAGTGCCAACGCCAGGTTGGTGAGCGGGCCGGTGCACAGGCCGACGATCTCGCCGGGGTGCTCGCGGGCCAGGTCGACCCACAGCTGCGCGGCCGGCCGGTTCGACAGTGTCCGCTTGCTCGGCGGCAGCTCCGCGTACCCGACCCCCTGCGGCCCGTGGGTGTCCTCGGTGGTGCGCAGCGGCACCGCCAGGGGTGTCAATGCTCCTTGTGCCACTTCGATTTCCGGGGCTCGCGCGAGATCGAGCAGCGCCAGATTATTGGCCGCGACCTGCGGTGCGGGCACATTGCCCGCGGTGGAGGCGATTCCGATGATCTCGGCCTCGGGGGAGGCGAGCAGGTAGAGCAGACCGAGGGCGTCATCGATGCCGGTGTCGTTGTCCATGAGGATCTTCTGCCGCACGGGTTCGAGGGTAGCGGGGACGATGCCGGATGGAACCGAGGCCCGACCGGGCGTTTGATACGGGTGTCTGGAACGAATGTCTAAGACACTGCTAGGGTGAGGTCATGGGAAATCGAGAAGACCTGCTGGAAGGTGCACGCAAGGCCGTCCTCGAGCGCGGACTGGCCAAGGTCACCGCCCGGGACATCGCGAGCGCCGCCGGTGTCAGCCTCGCCGCCATCGGCTATCACTTCGGGTCCAAGGACCAATTGATCACCGAGGCCATCACCATCGGGGTCGGCACCCAGATCGGCGACGGCATGGAGGCCGCCATCCGCGACGCGGGGGAGGGCCGCACGCTCTGGGAGTCGCTCGCCGCGACCTGGAACGGATTCGTGGACGTCGTGCAGCGCAATCGCGACGGCCTGCTGCTGAGCATGGAGAACGGCTTGCAGATCGCGCGCGATCCCGCGCAGCAGATCTTCATGGCCGAGGCCACCGAGGTGGCGCACCGCGATATCGTCGCCATCGTCAAATCCACCCATCCGGATCTGAGCCAGGATCAGGCCGTCGCGGTCGGGAAGCTGCTGTTCCTGGTGTTCCAGGGGCTCGCCATCCAGATGGTCATCGCCCCGAGCGCGGAACTGCTGGACGGTGATTCGCTCACCACCGCCATCGAGGCGATCCGAGGCGAGTGATCTCAGCTGGGCGGCACGTGCCGCAGCCGGGTCACGGCGATGACGGCCAGCAGCAGTGCGGCCCCCGCCGCGATGGCCGCCGTCAGGTGCATGCCGGTGAGGAAGGCCTGCTTGGCGGCGTCGGCCACCGTGGTGCCCAGCCTGCCGGGCATGGTGCGCGCGACTTCCAATGCCGCGCCGAGCGTGTCCCGCGCCGCGCGCGCGTCGGGTTCCGGCATGCCGTAGGGCAGGCCGGCATTGAGCTGGCTGCGGTAGATGGCGATGCTGATGCTGCCGAGGATGGAGATCCCGAGCGCGCCACCGAATTCGGCCCCGGTCTCCGAGAGTCCGGAGGCGGCCCCCGCCTGCTCCGGCGGAGCGGTGCCGACGATGAGCTCGGTGGTCACCCCGAAAACCGGTGCCAGGCCGAACGACACCAGCAGCGACGCCACGATGGTGAGCTCCACCCCGCCGGAGGTGGTGATCTGGGTGAGCAGCAGCAGTCCGGCGGCGGCCATGGCCATGCCCGCGCCGATCATGTAGGCGGGCCGTACCACCTTCATGATGCGCGGGCCGAGCTGCGAGCCGACCATGAAGCCCAGGCCCGCTGGAATGGTGGCCAGGCCGGCGCGCAGCGGCGACATGCCCAGCACCAGCTGGAAGTACTGGCCCACGAACAGGGCGTATCCGAAGGCGACGAAGATGGCGACCATATTGATGGTCAGCGCGGTCCGGAAGCTGCCTAGTCGGAACAGGCGTAGGTCCAGCATCGGCTCGGGCGTATTGAGCTGCCGCCGAACGAAGATCACCCCGATCCCGATGCCGGTGGCCAGGGCGGCCACCGCGATCGGGCCGGGCCCGTCCTGGGCGGCCTTCTTCATGCCGAACACCACCAGCAGCACCGCCGCCGTGCACAGCGCGGCGCTGACCGGATCGAGGCGGCCCGCGTCGGGATCCCGGAACTCGGGCAGCACCCGGGGCGCGAGCACGATCAGTAGCACCATGACCGGCACCGCGAGCAGGAATACCGACCCCCACCAGAAGTGTTCGAGCATCAGCCCGCCCGCCAGCGGCCCGATGGAGCCGCCGACCGAGTAGGAGCCCACCCAGACCCCGACCGCGACCGACCGTTGCCCCGCGTCACGAAACATGGTGAAGATCAACGAGAGTGTGGAGGGCGCGAGGGTGGCCCCGGCGACGCCGAGCAGTGCCCGGCAGGCGATGAGCACCGGCGCGGACGGCGCGAACGCCGCGATCACCGAGATCGCCGCGAACGCGGCCGCTCCGACCATCAGCAACCGGCGACGGCCGATGCGGTCGCCGATGGTGCCCATGGTGAGCAGCAAACCCGCGACGAGAAATCCGTAAACGTCGATGATCCACAGCAATTGGGAACTGGTCGGCCGCAGGACCTCGCTGATCTGCGGCACCGCCAGGTGCAGGACCGTCAGGTCCATCGAGTAGACCAGGCACGCCAGTGCGAGCACCGACAGTCCGGCCCATTCCCGTCTCCCTACCTTGGTGGCGCCGGTGTCGCTGGCGGCGGTGAGCAAGGGAGCAGGTGTGTCCACGGTGACGTCCTCCATCCGCATGTCGACATACGGGTCGACAATTTTGATGTCGGTTTCAGGGTCTCATTTATTAACGCCGTACGTGGGATAAGTGGAGGCGTGTCGAAAGTGCTGCATTGCAAGGCAATTCGACCATTTCTCGGATGTGCTTACGGGTGTGCGTGCAGCAGCTTGTATACATTCGCCGAAGTTACGAACCGTCCGGTCGGGCTTTCCATTCGGGAGCGCTCGATCCGTAGGCCGGAGCGGGCCACGGAAAGTCCGGATACTCGCTCAACGCCGGGCCCGCGGTGCTCACCGCCGCGTGCGTCACCGCGTAGCGCGGATCCGGGACCTGCGCCGGCGCGTGCCCGGGCGTCCGGCCCGGTGCGGTGATCAGCCAGGATGCGGTGCGAGCCAGCGCGACCCGGACGTCGCGGCCGCGACCGTCGGCGCGGCGCGCGCACAGCGCGTCCAGCACGCCCGCTGCGAGCAGGTACCCGCTGGCGTGGTCGAGGGCCTGGGCCGGGAGGGCGCCCACGACAGGTTCGTTACGAGAATTATCGCGTGTGCCTTCGATCAGAGAAATTCCGGATGTGGCCTGCACGATGCTGTCGAAACCGCGGCGATCTCCCCACGGACCCTGTTCGCCCCACGCCGAAACTCGGCCGTGCACAATTCCCGGTCGAATATCACCGGGCCGCACTCCGAACCGTTCCAAGCTGCCCGGTCGGTAACCCGAGATGATTATGTCCGCATTGCTGATCAATTCGCGAAAGACCGGAAGTTCGGTGCGCAAATCGACTACAGTGGAACGCTTCCCCTGACAGGTGTCCAGGAACTGCCAGTCGATCTCCGGCAGCTCCGGCGGGTCGATCCGCAACACATCGGCTCCCAGCAGGGCCAATGCCCGCGTCGCCACCGGACCGGCGATCACCCGGGTCAGATCCAGCACCCGGATCCCGCGCAACGGGAGCATTGCCGTTGCGGCGCAGAGTGAGTCGAGCGCGCCCCGATCGTCGCGGGCGTCGAGCGCGACCAGCGGGCCGGACGCGGCCGCTGTGCCCTGCGGGCTGTCAGCCCACTCCCGCTCGGTGCGCACCCGGAACGCGATGGCCGCGTGCTCGGCGGCGCGCCGTTCGATATCGGCGGCCGTGAGCGTCGCGACCCGCCGGGTGAAATCCTCGGGCCCGGCCCCGGCGGACAGATCGAGCGCCGCCAGCAGACGCGTCCGATGGTGCGGGTAGTTGGCGTGCGTCCGCACCCAGCCGTCCGCGCTCCGGAAGAAGCCCGACAACTCCGCGAACATTCGCGGTTGCCGCCCATCGATCCGCAGCAGCTTGTCGCTCTGAAAGGCCGCCGCGACACGGCCGGGATCGACGACACCGCGCAGCGGCGTCACCCCGCAGACTTCGCGCCACCGGTCGGCGGCACCGGCGAAGGCCGCGACCGCGCCACCCGCCAGCGCCCAGACCGGCAGCGTCGCAGCCAGATTCGCGCCCGCATCGAGGGTCGGCACCGGCGTCCCGGCAACCCCGATTCCGGTCTCGTAGTCGCGAACCAATGCGTCATAGGTGGCCACGAGCCGACTCTAACGCCGGGCCCAGGTGCGAGCCCGACGCGAGATCTCGGGGCATACTCGATCGGATGAGCGCCCATCGACTCCCCGGAACCACCTGGCTGCGCGAACTGAAGCCCGATCCCGCCCCCGAGACCGTACTGGTGTGCTTCCCGCCCGGCGGCGGCTCCGTCGGCGCCTACCGGCAGTTGGCCCAGCGCTTCGGCGCGGGCACCGCGGTCTTCGGCGTGCAGTACCCCGGGCGGCAGGACCGCCTCGGCGACCCGCCCGTCCCCGCGCTCACCGAACTGGCCGGGCACGCCGCCACCGACCTGCTGGCCTGGCCGAAAGACGTGCGGCTG
Organism: Nocardia sp. NPDC005746; assembly: GCF_040630785.1. Classification (NCBI taxonomy): domain Bacteria; kingdom Bacillati; phylum Actinomycetota; class Actinomycetes; order Mycobacteriales; family Nocardiaceae; genus Nocardia; species Nocardia sp. NPDC005746. The sequence goes on along the minus strand of NZ_JBEXYE010000002.1, from coordinate 445,662 downwards.
GCCATCTTCGGGCACAGCATGGGCGCGACCGTGGCCTACGAGACCGCCCGCCGAGTCGAGGCGGGCGGACGCGAGGTGACGCACCTGTTCGTCTCCGGCCGTCCCGCACCGGTGCACGAGGAGTCCGGACGCCTGCACGAGGGCCCGGACGAGGGTCTCATCGCCGAACTCGAACGCCTGTCGAACGATCCGGCCTCGGTGCGCATCCTGCGCGACGAACCGGGGCTGGCCGATCTGGTCCTCCCGGCGGTCCGCACCGACTATCGCGCGGTCGAGACCTACCGCCATCAGATCGGCGCTCCGCTGCGCACGCCGATCACCGCGCTGATCAGCTCCTCGGACCCGACCACCTCGGCCGTCCAGGCCGGGCAGTGGCGCGACTTCACCACCGCCGATTTCGATCTCGCCACCTTCGAAGGCGGCCACTTCTATCTGGACCTGCCCGAGAACATCAAGGCCCTGGCGGACTCGATCACCCGCGCGCTCGCCACGGCGACGCCCGGCCCCTCGAAGTGAGTCGGCCGGACTACCGCGGACAGCGCCTGGGCCGCCGCGGCGAGTCCGCCGTCAGCCCAGGTATTCGGACTCGAGCACCCGGTCCTTGAGCAGGGACTGGTACTCGATGTGGGTGTCGTGCTCCACGGTGCGCCAGGACGTGCCCTCGGCCTCCCGCATGTAGGCCAGGTAGTCCGGCGCGCCGGGAATGCGCATATTGTCGGCCACCACGATGGTGCCCGGGTGCAGCCAGCCCGCATCGAGAATGCGCTTCAGATCGGCGAGGTACGCCGACTTGTCGTGGTCGACGAAGACGAAATCGACCGCGCCCTCGGTGATCCCGTGCTCCTCGGCGAGCGTGCGGATGGTGTCCCCGCCGTCGCCGATGGTGCCGACCACCACCGTCACCCGATCCGCGAATCCGGCGTGCGCGATGATGGCCCGCGCCACCTCGGCATTGGCGGCGCTGAACTCGACCGAGATCAGCCGCGCGTCCTCGGGCAGCACCCGTGCCGTGCGGACCGCGCTGTAGCCGACGTAGGTGCCCAGCTCCAGGGCCAGTGTCGGATTCGCCCGGCGTACCGCGGCATCCAGCAGCAGGCCCTTCTCGTCGCCGACGTTCACCAGATTGCTGCGCGTACGTGCGAACCGGTCGATCGCGTCCAGCACGCTGTCCGGGTTGCCCTGCTCGGCATTGGCCAGCACGTGATCGCGCACCGCGGCCTCACGCCCGTCACCGAATTGGCCCGTGCGGGTGAAGGTCCCGATTCCCCAGACGGTGCTGACCGCCGTGCGCACCGGATACACCACCCGCTCCAGGAACACCGACGCGATCGATGAGCCACCCATGAAAACCCCTTAAGTCACTTCGACAACCAGCGCGATTATGCACGCCCCGAAGCGGATTCGCCCACGGCGCCCGGATCGTCGGTGATCACGACGGTGTGGCGGCCCGCCGCCGCGACAGCAGGTACAGGCCCACCCAGGAAACGACGACGCACACCACCACGACCACTCGGACCTCTTCCAGCGCGCTGCGGGGGTAGAGCACACCGGTGATGTAGTGGTCGATGAATCCGCTCGGCGGCAGGCCCGCCTCGCCCGCGCGGTGGCGCGCCCAGTTCTCCAGGTTCGTCAGCGGGCACTCGACCGTGAACAGCACGGTGCTGAATCCCCATCCGAAGGCGAGCAGGTGCAGCCAGATCGTGCGGGGCCAGCGCCAGGCGATGAACCCGCCCACCACGACATAGGCCACGAACGCGAAGTGCACGACCGCGGTCGCGTCGGCCAGCAGCCGGTAGACCATGCCCCCAGGATAGGTGTGGGTCAGCCCAGGTACTCCGACTCCAGTACGAGATCTTTCAGGAGCGACTGGTATTCGACGTGGGTGTGGTGCTCGACGGTGCGCCATGTGGTGCCCTCGGACTCGCGCATGTACCGCAGGTAGTCCGGTGCTCCCGGAATGCGCACATTGTCGGCGACGGCGAGGCTGCCCGGGTGCAGCCAGCCGGCCTCCAGGATCGTCTTCAGGTCCGGCAGATAAGCCTTCTTGTCGTGGTCGAGGAAGACGAAATCGAGTGTGCCGGCACCGAATCCGTGCTCGGATACCAGACGCTTCACAGTGTCGCCGCCGTCGCCGATGGTGCCGACGACAACGGTCACCCGATCCGAGAGTCCGGCGTGCTCCAGCAGCGTGCGCGCGATCGACGCGTTGTCGGCATTGAGCTCCACCGACACCAGCCGTGCGCCCGGCGCCAGCACCCGCCCGATCCGGACCGCGCTGTACCCGCAGTAACCACCCAATTCGAGGGCCGACGCGGGACTGGCTCGGCGCACCGCCGCGTCCAGGATGAGGCCCTTCTCGTCGCCGACGTTCACCAGCATGCTGCGGGTCCGCGCGAAGCCGTCGTACGCGGCGAGCACACTGTCCGGATCGCCGGCCGTCCCGTGGGCCAGCACGTATGCCCGCGCCGCCTCCTCCCGGCCGTCGCCGACCTGACCCGTACGTACGAAAGTCGGCCCGCCCAAGGCGAAACGGATCACCGACCAGCGCAGGAACGGCAACCGCTCCCGCAATGCATCAGCCACAGACTTAGCGCTCATGAGATCACCTGTCCTGGTGGGGGAGTGCGTGTGTCGATCATGGGCCGCGGTCGGAACGCGGGGTGGGGGAGTGCACGTGGATCGAATTCGGGAAACCCGCAGGGTAGGGGAGTTTCTCGTCCAATTCTGACGGCCGCCCGACGCTCGGCGGAGCCGATTTCGACAATGAAGTCATATGAGTACGTACATATGCGCATCTAAACATGAATCCCCACATTCTCGAAAATGGTCGAGAAACAGCCCCCTCACCTTCAAAAACAGCAAAGAGGGGAGGGAGCTGGGTCGGTAAGGGAGTCGGCTACCGGCTACCAGTTGGAAGGTTCGTAGTCCTTGAGGAAGCAGCCGTACAGGTCGTCACCGGATTCGCCGCGGACGATCGGGTCGTACACGCGCGCCGCGCCGTCGACCAGGTCGAGGGGTGCGTGGAAGCCCTCCTCGGCGAGCCGGATCTTGGTGTAGTGCGGTCGCTCGTCGGTGATCCAGCCGGTGTCGACGGCGGTCATGAGGATCTTGTCGGACTCGAACATCTCGCGGGCGCTGGTGCGGGTCAGCATGTTCAGCGCGGCCTTGGCCATATTGGTGTGCGGGTGGCCCGCGCCCTTGTAGCCGCGGGCGAAGACGCCTTCCATGGCGGAGACGTTGACGACGTATTTGCGGCGGGCGGGGGCCGCGGCCATGGCCGGGCGTAGTCGGGAGATGAGGATGAACGGCGCGACCGAGTTGCACAGCTGCACCTCGAGCAGTTCGGTGGCATCGACCTCGCCGACGTTCTGCACCCAGCTGTTGGTGTGGGCGAGATCGGGCACCAGGCCGCCCGCGTCGATGGCGACGCCCTGCGAAATGCGTTCGGGGGTGGCCGATCCCGCGATCAGGGCGAGGTCGGTGATGTCGGCGGCGGTGAGGTTGGGGGTGAGGCTCGCGGTCAGCGCGGTGGGGTGGGCCTGCATGGTCTTGCCGAAGCTGATCACGTCGGGCAGTTCGCCGGCGGGCAGCGGTCCGTTCTCGGCTTCGACGAGGGCGCTGTAGGCGCCGACCGAGCGGCGCACGGTCTGTGCGGCGTTGTTGATGAGGATGTCGAGCGGGCCCTGGGCGGCGACGTCGTCGGCGAGGGCGACGACCTGGGCGGGGTCGCGCAGGTCGATGCCGATGATGCGGAGCCGGTGTAGCCAGTCGGCGCTATCGGGCTGGGCGGCGAAGCGGCGGATGGCGTCGTTGGGGAAGCGGGTGGTGATGGTGGTGTGGGCGCCGTCGCGCAGCAGGCGCAGCGCGATGTACATGCCGATCTTGGCGCGGCCGCCGGTGAGCAGGGCGCGCTTGCCGGTGAGGTCGGTGCCCGCGTCACGCTTGGCGTGGCTCTTGGCGGCACAGTCCGGGCAGAGCTGGTGGTAGAAGGCGTCCACGCGGGTATAGCGCTGTTTGCATATGTAGCAGGGGCGCGCCCGCAGCAGGGTTCCGGCGCTGCCGCCTTCGGTGGCGGAGCTGATCGGGATCCCGGCGGTTTCGTCGTCGATGCGGTTGGGAGAGCCGGTGGCGGTGGCGGCCACGACTTCCTTGTCGGCGGCGGAGATGGCGTCGCGGGTGGCGATGCGCTTGTTGCGCTTGAATTTCTTGAACATGTGCCCGACGGCGCGCTGCACGGTGACGGAGTCCGGGTGGTCCTTGTCGAGCTGTCCGGCTTGTTCGAGGACGCGCAGGCAGGTCGCCAGATCTGCGGGGTCGATGGCCGGGGCGTCGGTCGGGGTGGTCTGCTCGGCCATCGGAGCTGCGGTGATCCTTCGTGTGCGGGGCGGTGGACCGAGCCATTCTCCCAGAGCGCCGTAGGTGCGGGTCGTCCGGCCGTGACCTGGGGCCGGGCGCGGTGGGTGGGGGTCGGGTCAGGTGGTGGCGGTGCGGAGGGGTTCGAGTCGGGCGGCGTGGTGGTCGTGGCCGAGTTCGCGGGCGTGGTCGGCGAGCCGGGTGAGCAGGTCGGCGGGGATGTGGTCGCGGAGGTGAATGAGGGTGTGCCACACCGTGTCCGGGGTGTCGGGGGTGAGGGCGGCGTCGACGAGCGGCACGGCTTGGGGCCACAGGTCGTGGGCGGCGGTGGCGTCGATGATGGCCGTGAGGATGCGTTCGTCGTGGATGGCGGGGCGTTGCGCGAACAGGCGCAGGCTGTCGGGGCTCATGGCGCTGGTGATGGGCAGCAGGGTGGTCCAGGCGTCGAGTTCGGCGACGGCGGTGATGAGGCCGTCGAGGACGTCGTCGCCGAGGCCGGCGGTGATGTCGCCGATCCAGGCGCGGTTGTGGGGTGCGATGTTGTCGAGCAGGTCGATGCCTTCGGCCCACATCCGCTGGTCGTGGGCGGCGCGGATGATGCCGGGGACGCGGTCGGCGACGATGTGCAGGACGCGGTCGAGGGCGGTTTTATCCTCGAGTAGGAAGCCGATGCGCAGCAGGTCGGGGTCGCTCATGACGGGGGCGGCGGCGCGCAGGGCGGGTTCGGGGATGACGTGGACGAAGCGGCCCATGGTGATGTGGTCGCCGCGGGACAGTAGTTGGCGGGCGACATCGGCGACCATGGTGGCGGGTACGGCGGCGATGATGGCGGCGGTGCGGCGGGGGTCGAGCTGGACGGCGGCTTCGGCGAGGAAGGCCGGGGTGAGGTTCTTGGCGATGTCGACCGCGCGGCGGGGTTCGATGGCGCCGGCGACGGCGGCGCACAGGATGGGTCCGAAGGCGCGTTCGGCGATCTTGGAGCCGATGGCGACGGGGACGATGGCGCTGGCGGTGGCGATGGCCTTCATGCGTTGGGCGTCGCGGTCGAAGAGCAGGTCGGTGACGCGTTCGCGGTATTCGCGCAGGGCGGCGGGTGGGAGGTCGACGAGGAAGTCGAGGTCGGTGGGGTCGTCGAGGCCCAGGACGCGGGCGAGTTTGGTGGTTTCGGCGACGGCGGCGAGGTGGTCGCTCATAGACCCAGTGCTTTCTTGACGGCGGAGCGCAGCAGGCGCGGGACGAAGTCGAGGGAGGAGCCGAGGGCGGCGTCGAGGGTGTCGCGGCGGTGGGTCTTGGCGGCTTCGAGGAGGCGGTGGAGTTCGGCCAGGTCGCTGTCGGGGAGCTGGTCGAAGGCTGCGGGCAGGGGTGCGCGCAGGGTGTCGCCGAGTTGGCGGGCTGGGTCGGACATCGTCGTCTTTCCGGTTGTGCGTACTGCCGGTACGGGATTCGATACTGGCAGTACGATCGGTCCGAAATCAAGCGGGATTATCGTGTGGACCTGCCGCACCGGCGGTACATGTATGCTGCGCGGGTGGTTCGTAGCAGTGCCGGCGGGACTCGGCTGGTGTCGCGTCAGGACATTGTGGACGCCGCGATCCGGGTGATCGATCGGGCGGGTCCGCGCCCGAGCATGGATGACATCGCGCGTGAGGCGGGGATCACCAAGCCGCGGTTGTACCGGCAGTTCGCGGACAAGGGGGATTTGTTCACCGAGATCGCGGCGCGGATGTCGCGGCGGGCGTTCGCGGCCGCGGGCGCGGACATGACATTGATGCTGCAGCCGCCGCGGCGGGCGTTGACGCGGGTGTTCGGTGAGTACGCGCGCGGAATCCTGGAGCATCCCAACGTCTTCCGGTATCTGGGTCAGGCCCCGGTGATCCAGCAGTCGGGCTCGGGGGTGCTACAGCTGGATCTGGGGCGCGAGGCGGCGCTGCGGTTGGAGAAGCTGGCGCGGTCGGTGGCCGAGGCTGTGCCCCTGGACACGGCGGGGCTGGACTATCTGTCGCGCGCGCTGACCGGTGCGGTGGTGTCGATCACCGATCTGTGGCTGTCGGATTCGGATACGCCGTCGGCGGCGCAGACCGCGGAGTTCGTGGCGCAGGCCACGGAATTGGCGTGGGGGTTGATCGATGGCTTTCTGCGGCGTCAGGGGATCGCCGCGGATCCGGACGTGCCGATCTTCACGACGTTCGCCGAGGTGAATCAGGCCCGGTCGACCGAGTGTTGACACGTTGTTGACACCACGCCAATAGCCGTGCACCCTAGGGGCGAGGCGCATATGCGCACCCCCGTTCAGGCAAGCGAAGGATCTGCGATGGCACGCCCCGCATGGAGCGACGACGAGGTCGAAGCGGTACGGACTCTGGCGACCACCTTCTTCGAGAAGGAGGTGATCCCGCATACCGAGAAGTTCATCGAACAGGGCCACCCCGACCGCGCCCTCTACAACCGGGCCGGCGAACTGGGCCTGCTGTGCGCGGCCATCCCCACCGAATACGGCGGTGGCGGCGGCACTTTCGCCCACGAGGCGGCCATCATCGAGGCCCAGACCCACGCCGGAGACGGCTCCCTGGGCATGTCGGTGCACTCCTCGATCATCGCGCCCTACATCCACGAGTTCGGCTCCGAGGAACTCAAACAGCGCGTGCTGCCCAAGGCGGCCAGCGGCGAGATGGTGCTCTCCATCGGCATGACCGAACCCGGCACCGGCTCGGATCTGCAGAACATCAAGACCCGCGCGGTGCGCGAGGGCGACGAGTACGTCATCACCGGCTCGAAGATCTTCATCTCCAACGGCTGGCTGTGCGACGGCATCATCATCGCCTGCAAGACCGACCCCACCCAGGGCGCGGCCGGCGTCTCGCTGATCTTCGCCGAGGTCTCCGACGAGACCCCCGGCTTCAAGCGCGGCCGCATCCTGTCCAAGATCGGCGGCAAGGCCCAGGACACCGCCGAGCTGTTCTTCGACGGCCTGCGGGTGCCCGCGTCGAACCTGCTCGGGCAGGCCGAGGGCCAGGGCTTCTATCAGATGATGCAGATGCTGGCCCAGGAACGCCTGGTCACCGCCATCCTCGCGGTCGCCATGACCGAGAAGGCCGTGCAGCTGACCGTCGACTACACCAAGGGCCGCGAGGCGTTCGGCAAGCCGCTCTACGCCATGCAGAACACCCGGTTCGAACTCGCCGAGTGCGCGACGATCGCCAAGGTCGGACGCGTGTTCCTCGACGACTGCATCAGCAAGCACCTGCGCGGGGAACTCGATATCCCCACCGCGGCCATGTCGAAATACTGGTTGACCGATCAACTCGGTAATGTGGTGGATCGCTGCCTGCAGTTCTTCGGCGGCTACGGATACATGACCGAATACCCGATCTCGCAGTTGTACACCGGCGCTCGGGTCCTGCGAATCCTCGCGGGAGCCAACGAGGTGATGAAGGATCTCATTGCCCGCTCACTCTGAACCCACCGCGCCGCCTAGGCCCGGCGGTAACTCCGAACCCACCGCGCCGCCAAGGCCCGGCGGTAACTCCGAACCCACCGCGCCGCCAAGGCCCGGCGGTAACCCCGACCCTTCGGCGGACGACGGCGCCACGCGCCGTCGTCGCCTCGAACCCGACGAACGTCGCGCGCAGATCCTGTCCTGCGCGATCGACATGTTCGGCGAGCGACCCTACGCGGCGGTGTCCACCGCCGAGCTGGCCCAGCGGGCCGGGGTGGCGCGCGGGTTGATCAACCACTACTTCGGCAACAAGCGCGACCTGTACCTGGCGGTGGTGCGCCGCATGGTCACGCTGCCGCGGCCGGAGAAGATGGCGGTGCCCGCCGGGTCGCTGCGGGAGCGAGTGGACGCCAGCGTGGCGTGGCTGCTCGACACCATCGGCGAGCACGGCAGCACCTGGGTCAAGGTCACCGGCCACGAAGGCGTCGGCGACGATCCGGAGGTGCAGCGCATCCTCGACGAGGCCGACTACGCCGCCGCCGACCGCATGGTGGCGATGATGGGTCTCGACGATTCGCTGCATTCGGCCGAATTGCGGGCGCTGGTGCGCTGTTACGGCGGTCTGGTCAAGGCCGCCGGGCGCGAATGGATCGTGCGCGGCAGCCTGACCCGCGAGCAGGTGCACCACCTGCTCGCCGACGCCCTCACCACGCTGGTGGCCGAGACGTTCCCGAAGGTCGACGCGAACCCCTAGACGCTCGCGAGCTCCTCGACCTGCCAGTGCACGCCCGTGGTGGCGAGATGGTCGAGGAAGCTCGTGGCGTCGAAAGCCTGCGCGGGCGTGAGGGTTCCGGCCGCGGCGCCGTCGAGCGCCAGGCGGCGCGCGGCCTCGGCGGCGATGACCGCGGTGGCCGCGTACGGGTCGAACCCGGTCACCCAGCCCCGCGCCCGGCTGCCGTCGACGGCGGTGGTCTCGGCCAGGATCAGCCAGCGTGAGGCGGCCAAGGCGTCGGCGTCGGGGATCTCCGGAATCGTCTCGGCGACTTCACCACCCAGGCCCGCGAAGATCTCACCCATCTCGGTGCGGATCACCCCGCGCACGATCGGGGTGTCGAGGTGGCGGGGAATGGTGTAAACGCCCGGCAAGGCCAGCGGCGTCACCGACACCGGTTCCGGTTCGCCGGGTTCGATCAGGGTGGTGGCCGACTCGTTCGCCGATTGCCATGTCCGGTCGCGGTATTCGACCTGATCGAGCACGGCGATGGCGGCCATCGAACGGGCCGTGCCACGCGAGGCCGCGCCCGGGCGACGCAGGTCGGCGACCCGGACCTCCCGCAGCGGCGCGCCGAGGCGGGCCGCGGTGAGCGCGGCGATCAGATCACCGGGCACACCGTCATCGGTGACCGCCGGAACGACCGCGACCCCGGCCTGTTTCGCGGGCTCGTCATAGGTGGACAGGATCTTGTGCAGGTAGCCGGGTTCGCCGGTGGTGTCGATGTAATGGCGGCGGGCGGCGATCGCGGCCCGCACCACCGGCTCGCCCCACAGGGTGAACGGTCCGGCGGCATTGACGACGGCCTCGCTGTCGGCGAACGCGGCGGCCAGGGCGGCGGTGTCATCGAGGGCGGCCACCCGGATCTCGGCGTCGGGGATCCCGGCGCGGGCGGCGACGGCCCGCAATCGGGTCTCGTCGCGGCCCACCAGGATGGGGGACAGGTCGCGGCGCGCGAGTTCGGCGACGATGAGCGAACCGGTGAAACCGCTCGCGCCGTGCACGGCAATACGCATGAGGGACAACTCCATCGGGTGAAGGGGATACGGCCGGGAATCGGCTCGCAACCCACGCTAGGCACCCCCGATCGGACGATCCATGCTCGAAGGTCCGGTCCCGATGTCCGATCGTCCGGTGTCGCGGGCACCGCCGGTACGGTGGGATTCGTGGACATCCTCAGTGACGCGGTCGCCGCGATGCGGCTGGGCACACCGCATTCCAACCGCACCGTCCGGCGCGGCAGCTGGCATACCCACTTTCCCGCCGCGGGCAACAGCGCCGGTTTCCATGTGGTGCTGCAAGGTTCGTGCTGGCTGCTGCCCGACGACGGCGACCCGATCCACCTCCACGTCGGTGACGTCGCGTTCATGCCCCGCAGTCGAGGCCACGCCATCGCCGACCGCCCCGACGGCGACTCCGGTCCCGCCGCGGCGGCATCGGACACCGTATTGCTGTGTGGCGCATACTCGCTCGACGACGCGCGTCCTCACCCCGCCTTGGCCGAACTGCCCGATGTGATCCATCTGCCCGCCCGCGTCGGCCACCACAGCCCGCTGCGCGCCGCGATCGACCTGCTCGGCCACGAACTCGACACCGCTGGCGGCTCCGGAGCCATCGCGCCACTGCTCGAAGTGCTGCTGCTGTTCCTGCTGCGCGCCTGGCACCAGGCCCACCCCTCCGACACCGGATGGGTCGGCGCGCTACGCGACCCGGCCGTGCACACCGCCCTGCAAGCCATCCACGCCGACCCCGGCCAGGCCTGGACCGTGCAATCACTGGCCGACCGCGCGGGCGTCTCACGATCGGTGTTCGCGCAACGGTTCACCGCCACGCTGGGCATCGGCCCGCTCACCTACTTGACCTGGTGGCGCATGACCGGCGCGGCCCGATTGCTGCGTGACACCGATCTGCTGCTGCGCGTCGTGGCCGAAAAGTCCGGATACACCTCCGAATACGCGTTCGCCAAAGCGTTCAAACGCGAATTCGGGGTCGCACCGGGACGATTCCGCGCCCAGGGCCGCCCCGACGCCGCCTGAGCGAATTCGATACCGCGCCGGGGAATGCAACCCGATCATCGACGGTTGGTGCCCGGTATGGCATTCGACGGCTTGGGAACATTCGGCGTGTGGCAGCCCTATCCGCAGTTCACCCCGGAATCCGCGCGGGAAATAGAGGAACTCGGCTACGGCACGATCTGGCTGGGCAGCTCCCCGCCCGCCGACTTCGACGGCTACGAGCAACTGCTCGCCGCCACCGAATCACTGGTGGTCGCCACCAGCATCGTCAATGTGTGGGCCTCGGCGCCCGACGCCGCCGCCGACACCTACCTGCGTCTGGACGAGAAGTTCCCCGGCCGCTTCCTGCTCGGCATTGGCGCGGGCCACCGTGAACACACCGCGGACTACGCCAAACCCTATGACGCGCTGGTCGACTACCTCGATGTCCTCGACGCCCGCGGCGTCCCCCGGCACGGGCGCGCCCTCGCGGCACTCGGCCCGCGCGTGGCACGCCTGGCCCGCGACCGCACCGCCGGCGCCCTGCCCTACCTGACAGTGCCCGAACACACCGCCGAACTGCGCGGCATCCTCGGCCCCGATTCCCTGCTCGCGGTCGAACACAAAGTGGTCCTCGACGACGACCCGGCCCGCGCCCGCACCCAGGGCCGCGACCGCGCCGGCTTCTACCTGGGGTTGAGCAACTACACCAACAACCTGCGCCGCTTCGGATTCGACGACACCGACCTCGCCGCCCCCGGCAGCGACCGCTACGTCGACGCTGTCGTCGCCCACGGCACCGCCGATCAGGTCGCCGACCGGTTGAACGAGCACCTGCGCGCCGGAGCCGACCACGTCGCCATCCAAGTCCTCGGCGACGACGCTGCTGCGGCGCTGCGCGCCTTCGCCCGCGTCCTCACCACGAACCAGGACTGACACCGATTCCGGGCGACACGCTTCACGCGTGTCGCCCGGAATCAGCCGGTTTCACTGGTTTTCGAGCCCGCTCACGGCCTTCTCCAGCCGGGAAGCCCGTGTCTTCGCCGTTCTCGTGCGCACCACGTCCAACACGATCAGATACTGGGCGGTCCGGTCGAGCGCCGCGAACGCGGCCCGGGCCCGTGGCCGCGCCGCCAACGCCTCCGCCAAATCCTCGGGCACCGTGAAGTTCGCCTGCGACGGATACGCCGCCGCCCACCGCCCGTCCGCGCGCGCCGCCGCCACCTCCGCCAGCCCCGGCCCGCGCATCCGCCCCGCCGCCGTCAACGCCGCCACCTTGTCGACATTCACCTGCGACCAGAAACTCCCGGGCCGCCGCGGCACATACTTCTGCAGATAGAACTCGGCATCGAGGCCCTTGCGCTGCCCGGAGATCCAGCCCCAGCACAACCCCACATCCACCGCCTCGTCCTCGGTCAGCGACGCGATCCCGGATCCCTTCTTCGCCATCCGAATCCACACCCCCTCCGCGTGCCCGTGATTGACCTCGAGCCAGGCATCGAACGCCTCCGCATCACCGAACGCCACCGCATCCATACCCGCCACTGTCGCAGACCGCACCGACACCACCGCTGATCGCCGCTACCGGGCGACGCGACGCGACATCAACGCCTGCCCGAGCACGAGCGCACCCAGGACCAGCACCGCCACCCCGACCACTCGGAATCCGGCATCCGCGCCCGAGACGAACGCCGCGACGATCGCATCGGAACGCTCGGGTGCGAAGTCTCGAGCCTGCGCCACGGTGTGCGCGCCGCCCGCGCGGACCTCCGCTGGGAGAGTGGCGACGAAACGGGAGGTCAGGACGGTGCCGATCACCGCGACACCCAACGCGCTGCCGAATTCGCGGGTCGTGGCCTGCAATCCCGCGCCGACCCCGGCCAGCGATTGCGGCAATGCGCCGGTGATCGCCGCCGACAAGGTCGGAAGAGCCAGCGTCACACCGATTCCGGTGACCACCAGCCACACCGCGTACACCAGGTAGGAGGTGTGGAGGCCGGTGGTGGACAGGCCCAGCAGTCCGCCGCCGACGAAACCGAACGCGATCGCGATCGTGGCGTCCACCCCGATCCGCCCCGACAGGCGTGCGACGTGGCGTGCGCCCACGATGACCGGAACCGTCAACGGAATGATCCCGAGCCCCGTGCGCAGGACCCCGAAACCCTTGGCGTACTGCAGGAACGAGGCGTTCACGTAGAACAGTGCGAACATCCCGAAGAACACCGCCGTCATCCCCAGACAGGCGCCGCGCAGACCCGGCGACGCGAACAGCCGCGGATCCAGCAACGGATGCCGCACCCGCAACTCGACCGCCGTCCACACCGCGAACAGCACCGCCGCACACCCGAACCCGGCGACCACCACGGCACTGCCCCACCCCGCCACCGGACCCTCCACGATCCCGACCAGCAGTGCCACCGACGCCGCGACCAGCAACACCGTCCCCATCGGATCCAACCGCCGATCGTGACGGCCCGACACCGGCGCGACCCAGGCCACCAACACGGCCAGCGCCCCCGCCAACGGCGCCGCCGCCACGAACAGCCACCGCCACGACCCGCCCGAAAGCACCGCGCCGCCACCGACATTGCCCAGCACCCCGCCGATCCCGGTCATCGACGCCCACGTCGCGATCGTCGCGGCCTTGCGATCGACGGGCACCGCGTGCAGCAGCACCGCCAAGGTATTGGGCAACACCGCCGCCGCGCCCGCCCCCGTGATCGCTCGACCCGCCAGCAACACGCCCACCGACGGCGCCAGCGCCGAGACCAGCGCGCCGACCGCGAACAACCCCAGCCCGGCCAGCAGCACCCCCTTGCGCCCGAACCGGTCACCGGCCGCGCCGCCGGGAATCACCAGGCACGCGAACACGATCACATAGGTGTCCACGATCCATACCAGCGCCGACGCCGAGGGTCGCAGCGGACTGGCCGCCAGCATCGGAACAGCCAGATTGATCGCGGCCACCATCCCCACGACCAACACCACACACGCGCACATCAACGAGACGAGCCCCCGCCGGACAACCGCATTCGGCGCGGCCGCAGCCTGGGGGAGAAGGTTTGTTTGCATGCGGTGCACGCTATGGATCAGGTGAGTATTCGCGCGACGCAAGTTCAGCAACCCAGAGTTGCATAAGATGCAACAATGACCGAGCAGCTCGACCTGAACCTGTTGCGCGTCTTCGACGCCCTGCTCCAGGACGCCAGTGTCACCGCGGCCGCCGAACGCCTGCACCTGTCGATCCCCGCGACCAGCCGCGCCCTGGGTAGGCTGCGCCGCGCCATGGGCGACCCCATCCTGGTGCGAGCCGGGCGCGCCATGGCGCCCACCCCGTTCGCGCTGCGCACCGCACCCCGCGTGCGGTCCCTGCTCGAAGAGGCCGCCGCCCTCATCAGCGCCGACCGCACCATCGACCTCGCGGCACTGAAGCGCACCTTCGCCATCCGCATCAACGACGGTGTCGCCGCGACCCTGGTCACCGCCGCCGTCGCGGCCACCGCGGCCGCCGCACCCGGCGTGGTCCTGCGCTTCGTGCCCGAAGGCGACGAAAGCCTCGAAGCGTTACGTGACGGCACCGTCGACCTCGACATCGGCGCCGACACCGCCGCCGCACCCGACATCCACACCGCCGAGCTCTACCACGAACACCTCGTCGGCATCGTCCGCGCCGAGCATCCGCTGGGCCGACACCGCCGCCCCACCCTGGCCCAACTCTGCGCACACCCGCACGTGTCGGCGTCGCGGCGTGGCCGTGCCCGCGGCCCCCTCGACGACGCGCTCACCGCCGCGGGCCTGCACCGCCACGTCGCCGCGGTCGTGCCCACCTCCGCCCTTGCCGCCCTGCTGGTTTCACAAACCCCCTACGTCGGGCTGGTCCCGCACCGACTCGCCGAACACTACGGCGACACCTTGGGCCTGCGCTGGTTCGACATCCCCGCGCCCCTCCCCGAAGTCGAGATCCGGTTGCGCTGGCACGCCCGCCTCGACGCCGACCCCGCCCAACGCTGGCTGCGCGAGACGCTGCGCACCGCGCTGGGTTGACCGGGCGCATAACCGTTCCCACATCACCGGTTTCGAAACCTCCCACCCCGCCCCAAAATTGTCCCAGACACATCTTGCCGGGGTGGTGGTGCCGCCGCTACCGTGGATCGATGACGACCCACAGCTCCGCCACCGCCGCCGGACTGCCCGCCGGAGTGCACGGCACCGCGGATCCCCGATTCGATTCCGCCATACGGACATTCGCCCGCATCCTGGCCGGACGCCGCGGCAACGGCGGCGCACTCGCGGTGTATCAGGACGGCGAACCGGTCGTCGACATCCACGCCGGCGCCGCCGACGCGCACGGCACACCCTGGACCGCCGACACCGGCGCCATGGTGTACTCCGCGTCCAAAGGTGTCTCGGCCACCGTGCTCGCGCGTCTGGCCGATCGCGGCCTGCTCGACTACGACGCCCCCGTCGCCGAATACTGGCCCGCATTCGCCGCCAACGGCAAAGCCCGCATCACCGTCACCGAACTGCTCAGCCACCGCGCCGGGCTCTCGGGCCTGCCCGCCGTCACCGCCGACGAAGTCCTCGACCACGAACTCATGGAACAACGCCTCGCGGCCGCGAAACCCGATCACCTGCTGGGCAAACCGATCTACCACGCGCTCACCATCGGCTGGCTCATGGCCGGCCTCGCCCGCGCCATCACCGGCCACGACATGACCCGCCTCTACCGCAGCGAGGTCGCCGAACCCCTCGGCGTCGACGGCATCCACCTGGGCCGCCCACCCGCCGGATCCCGCACCCGCCCCGCCGACCTGGTCGGATCGCTGAAAAACTGGGCCGAGCGCACCATTCCGGGCCCGGTCGCCACCGCCGTCCCGCAACTGCCGCGCCTGCTGCGATCCCCGATCTCCTCCATCTACGTCCCCGGCCTGGAATCGATCTTCCGCGGCGACCGTCCCGCCATCCTCGACACCGCCCTGCCCGCGGGCAACGCGGTCTGCACCGCGCCCGCCCTGGCCAAGATGTACAGCGCCCTGGCCGGCGGCGGCACTGTCGACGGCCGCACCTACCTGTCGCCGGAAACCGTTCGGGGCCTGCAACGCATCCGCACCTACCAACTCGACCGCGCCCTGGTCATCCCGTTCTGGCACGTCGGCTACCACAGCTTCCCGTCCCCGCACGCCCCGCGCGGCTACGGGCACATGGGCCTGTTCGGGTCGATGGGCTGGGCCGACCCCGACTCCGGTGTCGCCGTGGGATTCGTGCACAATCGCATGTCCGCGGGCTGGAGTCCGATCGACCAAACCCTGTTCGTGGCCCTGCTGCACCTGATCCTGCGCGGCGCCCGCCAACCCGCCGCCCTCGCCGAACAGCGCACCGCCGGAGCCGCCTGACGTCGATCTTGCCCACTGCTGCAACGGGTTCTAGATTGGCTGCATGCAGGGGGAGTCGAACCACAAGCTGGCCATCCGCAACGTCCGAATCTTCGACGGCCACACCATCACCGCACCGACCACCGTCGTCATCGACGGCACCGTCCTGGGAACCGACCCCGTCGGCGCCGAGACCCTCGACGCCGACGGGGCCATCCTCATCCCGGGCCTCATCGACGCCCACGTCCACCTCGACAGCCCGCAAACGCTGGATGCCTGTGCCGCCCACGGCGTCACGACCGCCCTGGACATGGGATCGGTCGACACCGCCCTGATCGAGCAGGCGCGCGCCCGCACCGCCACGACCACCGTGCGCTGCGCCGGAGCGCCGATCATCGGTTCCGCCGGCGTGCACGCCCACGTCCCCGGCATCGCCGAGGTCGGCGTCATCCGCCACCCCGGCGACGCCGAAACCATGGTCGCGCAGCGTGTCTCGACCGGCAGCGACTACATCAAACTGGTCCTGGAAGCCCCCGGCGAAGGCGGACCCGACGCCGACACCGCCAAGGCCGTCGTCACCGCCGCCCACGCCCGCGGCCTGACCGTCGTCGCCCACACCTCCACCCCCGGCGCGTACGCCATGGCCATCGACGCCGGTGTCGACGCCCTCACTCACGTCCCCCTCGGAGCCCGCCTGCCCGCCGCCGACATCGACCGCCTGGCCACCGGCGCCCACGTGGTGATCCCCACCCTCGTCATGATGGAAGGCGTCGCCGAAATCCACGGCGTCGCACAGCATTTCCCCGCCTCTGTGAAAACCGTCGGCGCCCTCCACACCGCGGGCGTCCCCATCCTCGCGGGCACCGACGCCAATCAGATGCCCGGCATCCCCTTCCACCCGCCCCACGGCGCGAGCCTGCACCACGAACTCGAACTCCTCGTCCGAGCCGGTCTCACCCCCGCCGATGCCCTCAACGCCGCCACCACCCTGCCCGCCCGCCACTTCGGCCTCACCGACCGCGGCGCCATCACCCCCGGCCTGCGCGCCGACCTGATCCTGCTCGACGCCGACCCGCTGGCCGACATCACCGCCACCCGCGCCATCCGCAAGATCTGGTGCGCCGGTACCGAACACGCTCCCGCCACGGTCTGACCCATACCCGCCGCCTCCGGACCGGGGCATTCATCCCCGGGGGAGCGGCGACGGTCCTGGCCGCGGGTCTGATGGTCGTGAGGCCGGGCTGCCCCTGAGGCCGGCGGGATGTCGATCGTGGTGCGGGGCGGGCTCGCATCGGCGGGATCCTGTGCAGCAGAAGGCTTCACGTCCGCCCACGGTGCCACTGACCCTCGATACTGCAGGCCGGTGGTGCGGGGTCGCCTGAAAATGGCCTCCCCCGGCGAGCTGATCGGCGCACCGACGCGGACGGCTCCGCGGTCGATGAGCAGCCACGTCGAGGAGAGTTGAAGATGAGACCGCTGCCAGCGTGGGTTATATTTTCCCGCAACCGGTTTGATGGAATCTTGGAGCATATGTGGATCCGCAGTACGCGCATCAGGGCGCGACCCTCGGCGTGAGGTCGCCCGATCACGCGCGAGTCTCGATCTACGGTCCCGAGTTCGCCGCTGATCCCCACGGGCATTACCGGTGGATGCGCGCCACCTACGGGCCGCTGGTGCCGGTCGAGATATGGCCCGGAGTGCCTGCGACCCTGGTGATCAAGTACGCGACCGCGGTGCGGATCCTCAACGATCCTGTCCGCTTTCCGTCCGATCCGAGCATCTGGCAACAGAGCGTGCCCTCCGATATCCCGATCATGCCCATGGTCGAAGCCCGGCCCAACGCCATCCGCACGGACGGGAACGCCCATGCCCGATACCGTCAGACGATCAACGACGCGCTCGCTGGAATCGACCTCCACGCCGTGCGGGCGATGGTGGAGCGCACCGCTGTTCCCCTGGTCAACAGTTTCTGCGCGGACGGCACGGCTGACGTACTCGGTCAATACGCCTTCCCGCTCGTCTTCTCGGCCTTCTGCCAGGCAGTGGGCTGTCCACCGGAAATCGGTGAGCGTATCGCGGCGGTCAACGCCGCCATGTTCGATGGCGTGGACACCGCGGAAGTGAACCGGCTCATGGCCGAAGCGCTGCTCGACCTCACCGCGCTCAAACGAGCCCAGCCTGCCCATGACGTCACCACGCGACTGGTCCAACATCCGGCTGGGCTCACCGACGAGGAGATGGTGCATCAGCTGGTCCTGCTGTTCGCCGCGGGCGTCGAGCCGGCAGCGAACCTCATCGCCAACACGCTGTTGCTGATGATGACCGACCCCCGATTCACCAGCAGCATCGTTCAAGGGATCCCGCTGCCCACGCGCATCGCGATCGACGAGCGGTTGACGTCCGACCCGCCGATGGCGAACTACTGCGTGACCTACCCGCAGCAGCCGGTCATGCTGGACAAGGTGTGGCTGCCGGCGCATCAACCGGTCATCATCAGCATGGCTGCCTGCAACACCGACCCGGAGCTGGAGCCGGGCAGTCCCCTGGATAACGGCTGGAACTTGGCATTCTCTTCGGGCCCGCACGCCTGCCCCGCGCACGCCCGGCCCTTCGGGGTCCTGCTCGCGCAGGAGGCCATCGATCAACTCCTGGACTACCTACCCGAAATAAGGCTGGCGGTGCCTGTCGACGATTTGGTGTGGCGGCCGGGTCCGTTTCACCGCGCTCTGACAGCGCTGCCCGCCGTGTTTCCGCCGTCGACGCCATTTCCAGTCCCGTAAGGGGTAGTCGCCCACGGCGCGATGACCGGCGAGACGGCCTCGCCGCGGGGCCTCGGCTTTCCGGGCAGGCCCCACGGCGGGTCAGCGATCAGCCGCGTCTATCGCAGGAAAACCGGCAGACGGTCATGACCGTTGGCGATGAAACCGGGCACCGCGCCGAGCTCGTCGGGCGAGACGGCGAGCTTCATCTGCGGGAACGCCTGGAACAGCGCGGGAAGACCCACGAGGGCCTCGAGCCGGGCCAGCGGTGCGCCCGGACAGCGATGGGGGCCGTGCCCGAACGCCATGTGGCCCTTGTTCGTCCGAGTGGGATCGAACGTACCGGCGCTGTCGCCGTATACCTTCGGGTCCCGGTTGGCGCCGGCGGGGCACGAGAGGATCGGATCGCCTGCGGTGATCGCGACGTCGCCGAGAACGAAATCGGTCACCGCGTAGCGCAGCGGGGCATGCGCGATCGATGGTTCGAACCGCAGCGTTTCCTCGATCACATCGGACCAGGACAGCGTGCCGTCGAGTGCGGCGGCCAGGTGGTCCGGGTGGGTGAGCAACAGGAAGACGGCTTGGTCGAGGAGGTCCACTGTCGTCTCGTGCCCGGCGTTGATCGTCAGATAGAGCGTCCCGATGAGCTCCTCAATGCTGAAAACCGTTGCGGGATCGTCGGCGTGGGCGATGAGGGTGCTGGTCATGTCCTCGGCGGGATTATCGCGACGATACGTGACGAGCTCCTGCAGCAGCCCGATCATCGCGTGGTAGTTGGCTACGGCTTCCGCTTCGCTCAAGGCGACGTCGAAGATCCCGTCCACACACTTCCGCAGTGGCTCGATCAGCTGCTGGGGAACCCCCATCAACTCGTTGATCACCCGCAATGGCAGTGGATAGGCGAAATGCTCGCGGATGTCGACGGGCTCACCCCCCGTCCTGGCCTCGAGACCCGTCACCAGATCATCGGCGATCGCCTGGATCCGAGGCTCCAGCGCCGCGGTCCGCCTGTCGGTGAAGACCGGCACGAGAGGGGCGCGGAGCCGACGATGATCTGGTCCGTAGGCGGTGAACATGGACCATGTGTTCACCCAGTTGAGCAGCGGGAATTCCGTGCCGATCCGGCCTTCCCGGAAGGCCGGCCAGTGCTGGCGCGGGTCCTTGGAAACCGCATGGCTGGAGAGAATCTCCTTGAGCATCGCCGTGTCGGTCACCGACCATGCGAGCACTCCGCCCGGGAGCACCACCTTGGTGACCGGTCCCCGCTCGCGGATGCGGGCAATTTCACCCTGAATGTCCGGACCTTCGGGATCGAGGACGATGGGGTCGGTGTGGCTCTTCATGTGAACTCCAATCTGACCGTGAACCCTGCCTACAGGGGCTGGTGTAGCGCCCTTCGGCTTCCGGGCCTTCACAAAAGTAGCCGATGTTGTTGATTCTCAACGTTTTACGGGAGAGTTGCGAGGTAACTCTCCCGCACTGGGTGAACTACACCGGCAACGGCACAGCTTCGCGAAACCGGACGGGTAGCGATTCCAGGGCACGGTGAAACGGACCCCGCCGCCACACCAGATCGCCAGGGGCCACCGCGATGTCGATCTCAGGGAGAACATCGAGCAGGTAGTCGATCGCGTCCGCGGCGACCTGGTAGCTCAATTGCCGGGCCGGGCATTGGTGTGGTCCCGCGCCCCACGCCAGATGCGACCGGTTGCCGGACCGGTCATGGAGACCGGATCGAATGGCGGGGTCGTTGTTGCAGCCGGCCATGCTGATCACCACCGGTTGATGGGCGGGCAGCCACACTCCGTCGATCAGCGCCGACTGTGGGGGGTAGCTGATGCAGTAGTTCGCCAGTGGCGGATTCGTGAACAGCACGTCATCGAGTGCGTCCCGCGTGGACAGGCTGCCGCTGAGCAGCCCACCGGCGAACCGCTCGTCTGTCATCATCAACAACAGCGTGTTCGAAATCAGGTGCGCCAAGGGCTCACTGCCCGCCGCGTGCAGCGTCACCAGCTGATGGATGAGCTCTTCGGCACTCATGTCGCCGGCCTTGATCAGATGGGATGTGACGTCGTCGCCCGGCCGGGCCCGCTTTCGCTCGATGTGTTCATCGAGAGCCGCGACCAGCAGCTCACCACCGGCGTTGGCATCCTCGGCGGCTTCGAACATGGCCGCCATACCCGCACTCACCAAGTCATTCGTATCGGGATCAAGACCCAGCACGTACGCGAGCACCCGATGGACCAGCGGACGGATGTATTGCCCGAGCAGCTCCGCGTGGACGATCGCGGAGCGTTGGCCGCGGCCGCCGGGTTCGCCGCACAGCGTGTTGATCAGCGGGACCGCGACCTGCTCGACGACCGCGTGCAAGCCGTGCAGATCGACGGTGTCGAGCGCGGTGACATTGACGTGGCGATAGCGTTTGTGCTCGTACCCGGTGCTGCGCAGCGCGTTCGGCCGCCATTCCATCATGGGCAGAACTGGACACCCGGACGGCACGGAAGCCTGCCAGCGGCGCGGATCGGCGGGAAAACGATCGGGGTCGTTCAAGATCCGCAACGCGGTCGCGTACCCGATGACCAGGGTGGCGGGCACGCCCGGGGACAGCTCGACGGGCACCAGCGACCCGCATTCGGCACGCCACTGCTCATAGAGTGAGTGCGGAGCCTCGGCGAATGCAGCCGAGTACATCGATCGGCGGGATTGCTCGCCACCGACGATGGGCCCGGCTGCAGTCTGCTGCGCTGTCCTCGGCGGCTGCGAAATCGCCATAATGATCCCCCAATGTCGACGTCTTCAAGTTGCGACAGGCCAGTTCGCGGCCGGCGCCAGGCAATCGAGCTCAGCCCGGATCAGCGTCTTCCACGCGGATTCTCGGCAGCTCCTGCGGCGACTGTGATGGCATTGGTCATGTCGCCGGGCGACGTGGCCATGATCAGAGCTTCCGCGGCGAAGACGTCACCGTTGTCGAGAAGCTCGGCAGCCTCGTCGATCTGACCTGCGGTGCGAGCGGCGGCGTCCTCGCTGGATGCGATGGCGGTGCCGGTGGTCATTGCGTCGTCCTCCCTTTCCAGCCGTCGGGTTGTCCCGAGTGTGGCTGGTGGGGGAAGGCTAAGTGCGCTGACGGAATCGGGGCTACCGGATCTGCGACAACACCTCCCGGATTTGCGGCGAAGAAGGCACGAGCCCCGTCGGAATCGTTGCGCCTGCCATACGGTCCGGCCCGGTCGTGGAATCACCGATGGCGTGCCGCGGTCGCCACGTAATCGATTGTGCGACAACGGATGTCGGTGATAGATCAACCTGACATTTCACTCACGGCCGAGTACCTGTATAGATTCGGAACGACCGGATTGGCGAGGGGTTCTTTCCGGATGTGCGACAAGGAAGAACGAAGCTGTGGCCGAGCTGGAATCGATAGCTACCACCACCGGGGAGTTGCCCACATCGGACCGTCCAGGGTTCTGGCAGGAGCAATTCCGGAGCAATCATGGTGGTGCACAGATTCGGTTCGAGGATCACCCGACGTTCTCGGGTTCGTTGCGGGTCCAGCGCTTGCCTGGCTACACACTGGGCAACTGGCAGAACATGCAGTTCGCGTCGACTCCGATTTCGTACCGGCGCACAGCGTCCGATATCGACTCCGACGGGGATCGAAGCACCAGGCTCGTCATCCCCCGCCGCGGAAATGTGCGGCTGAAGCAGGGCGGGATGTCTGTGCTGCTGCGTCCTGGCCAGATCGGTGTCATCGATTGGAGCCGAGACATGGAGCTCAGCCACCAGAAGCCGGTCATCGGCTGGGCTGTCACCATTCCCTCCGACGTACTCCGGATTGCCCCCGGCGCACCGCCACATCTGTCGTTGGATACCAGCAACGCGTTGTTCGGGAGTGTGCTCGGCCTGGCAGAACAGCTGTGGCGGCGCGCCGATGCGGTGACTTCGAGGCATTTCCTGACGATCTGCGCAACAATCGCGACCTTGCTCTCGGCCGGCCTCGACGAGCGATGGGCGCCGGAGTCCGAGACGCTGGCCGCCATCGGTCAGGATGCTCGCCACTACATCCAGAGGAACTCCGACGACCACCGAATGACGGTGGAATCCATCGCCGCGCATTTCGGCATCACCCGGCGTCAGCTCGAACGGGCGCTGAAGCTCTCCGGCACCACGCCCTACAGTTTTCTGCTCACCACCCGTCTGGAGCGGGCGGAAAAGCGACTGCGCGACCCCATCCTGTGCCGCCGCTCGATCGCCGACATCGCCTACGCGAGTGGGTTTTCCACGCTGTCGACTTTCAACCGCGCCTACCGGGACAAATACGGGGTCACCCCCAGCCAGATACGAGATCGGGCACACCGCTGATCCTCGACCGGGCTGGTGGCGCGCGGACGCCGGCCGATCGCCCCGACACCCACCGCCGCGGCGGTGAAGGCGGCACTGCACCACAGGGCCGTGGTCGGGTGATCGGTGCGATCGACCAGCAGACCGGCGCCACCATTCCACGCCTCGAATCTCGAGGCCGGCACCGATTCGGTTCGGCTACGGTTCCACGATGAGGGGGGATGAGGTCGTATCGTTTGTGGCCCAACCGGATCCGAGCACGTGGTCGCGCTCGGACATGGATGGTGTGAACGCGTGGCAGATGGCACCTGACTTCGATGCGGCCCGCTCGCCGCTGCGGGGAATGCGCTACGTCCCTGACCGTCCCGTCGCCGACTGGAACGATTTCGAGAAGAGGCTGCGGCGTGTGTTCGCCTCCCTCGCAGTCGATGTGGTCAGACTGACACCGCACGTGCAGACCGTCGTGTGGAGCTTGAATCGTGCCGGCGCAACGGGGTTCCTCGTCCAAGGCTGGTTCGCCAGTGGCCAGGACCACCGCCTCGAGATACAGCACGGAGACAGGGGTGAGCACATTCGGTACATCGACTACCCCCACCGTCCGGACTGCGGAGAACACATAGCCACCGACACCCTGCAAGCCTTGCGGGACGGCGGAATCGCCCATCCCAGCGAGCTGAACTACGACGGCTTGGTGCTGCCCCCGGCGGCGGAGTTCGGTGGACTGCGCTTGGGCTTGACCCGCGACCACCGCCACTGACGCCCCGCGGGGCCTGGGTCTTGTTGGCGCGCATGCCGAATCGTGAATCGGCGCCACCGTCGACGCTACGTCGGCTCAGCCGAGGAGGGCTCCACTTCAACAAGGTTGCGCTCGATACGTCCTCGACGCCCGCGGCGGTCGTCGAGGCACAGGACGCGAGCGAGTTCGGTGGTTTCGGCGACGGTGGCGTGCCCTGCTGTGAACGAGGTGGGTGAAAGCTAGTCGGCGTCCTTGCGGGCCTTGCTGGGCTGCACGCGCGGCGGCTCGTTGGGCATCTTCGGATACACCGGCGGCCACGGGGCGTCCATCAAGCCCGCGGCCATGTCCTTGTCCGACATCTCCAGCAGGGGAATCAGTGACTGCGGGGTGCGGTCGGCCCATGGGTCGCCCAGTTCGGCGACGCGGGCGGGGACGGTGGCGATGGTCAGGTCGTCGGCGATGATGGTCGCCAGCTCGTCCCAGGAGATCGGGGTCGAGACCTGCCCGCCGACCTTCGGGCGGGCGCACCACGCGCCGAAAACCGTTTTGTGCGGGGCATTCTGGTTGAAATCGACGAACACCCGCGAGCCGCGCTCCTCCTTCCACCACGCCGCGGTGATGTCGTCGGGGTGGCGGCGTTCGAGTTCACGAGCCAGCGCGACCGCGGCGGCACGGACCTGGTAGCCGTCCCAGTTCGGTTCCAGCATCGCGTACAGGTGCAGCCCCCGCGAGCCGGACGTCTTGACCCGCACATCGATACCCAGTTCCGTGCACAACTCGCGGGTCGCGAACGCCGCGGCGCGCAGATCGTCGAAACCGATGCCGGGGGAGGGATCCAGATCGATGCGCAGCTCATCGGTGACCCCGGTCGGCGGCAGCACGTTCCCCGCCGCGTCGAGCACCGGCGGGAACGTGGACGCCGCCTCGGCCCCGGCATGGGTGGGCCAGACGTGGAAACCCAAGCAGCCCAGATTGACCGCCCACACGATATGCGCCATATCGACCGCGACCAGCGCGTCGCTGGTGGTGCCGTTCGGGGTGGACACGACCGTGGTCTGCAACCAGTCCGGCGCCGAGGACGGGACACGCTTCTGGAACCACGACTTGCCCGACGCCCCGTCCGGGTAGCGCTCCAGCAGCACCGGCCGCCCTCCGATGGTCCGCATGATCGGATCGGCGACGGCCAGATAGTAATTCACCAGATCCAGCTTGGTGTCCCCGCGCTTGGAGAAGTACACCTTGCCCGGATTCGACACTGGCACCGTGCGCCCGGCCACCTCGATCCGCACCGAATCACTCACCGCGCGGCCCCTTTCGAATTTCTGGCCTCGGCGAAGATATCGGCCAGCTCGGCGGGCGCGACCTCGTCGAGCTGAGCGTAGGTACACGAGTCGGGGGTGCGGTCGGAGCGGAACCGCACCAGCCGGCCGCCGTGGCGGAACCGCCCGGCCATCACATGCTCGTAGCGCACCTCCGCCACCAGCTCCGGCCGCAACGCCTCCCACGACAGATCCTTGCCTCCGGTCCAGCGGCTCACCCCGCCCGGCATCTTCCCGTCGGCCTTGGCCTGGGCGGCGGCATCGGCCCACGAGCGCCACGGATGGTTGTCCAGGGCATGCTCGCGCAACGGGGCCAGCTCGTCGACCAGTTCCTTGCGCCGGGCCGCGGTGAACGACGACGCCACCCCGACATGATGCAGATTGCCGTCGTCGTCGAACAGGCCCAGCAGCAGCGACCCGACCCCTTGGCCGTCCTTGTGCCAACGGAACCCGGCCACCACGCAATCGGCGGTCCGCTCATGCTTGATCTTGAGCATCACCCGCTTGTCCTGCAGATACGCCAGATCCGATGCCTTGGCCATCACCCCGTCGAACCCCGCGCCCTCGAACCGGGTGAACCAGTCCGCGGCGACATCGGGATCCTCGGTGATCGGCGTCAGATGCGTACCCGGATGCGAGCCGTCCAGCACCGTTTCGAGCAGTGCGCGCCGCTCGGCGAAGGGCCGCTCGGTCAGATCCTCGTCACCCAAGGCCAGCAGGTCGAAGCCCACGAAACTCGCGGGGGTCTCCGCGGCCAGCTTCTTCACCCGTGACGCCGCCGGATGCAGCCGCTGCTGCAGCGTGTCGAAATCCAGGCCGTTCTCGGTGACGACCACGATCTCCCCGTCCACCACGCACCGCGGCGGCAGCGCCTGACCCAGTAGTTCCACCAGTTCGGGGAAATACCGGGTCAGGGGCCGATCATTGCGGGAACCCAGCTCGATCTCGGGTCCATCGCGGAACACGATGCAGCGGAAACCGTCCCATTTCGGTTCGAACCGCAACCCCGGATCCCGGGGCAGCTCCGACACCGATTTGGCCAGCATCGGTTTCACCGGCGGCATGACGGGCAACAGCACACGGCCTCCTCGGTTCGCGGCGGATCCGAGACCGATCGTAATGCGAACCGGTCAGTTTTCGAGCCACCCGTGGGCATCGGCGAACGAGGTGAGCCGATCCCGAATCGTGATGATCTCCGCCGCCGTCAACTGCGGCGAGGCATCCAACAGCAGTTCGGTGATCAACCGGCGATGCTCGGCCGCGGTCATCTGCCCCGCGGCACGATGCTCCTTACCCTTGTGCCGCGCCGGCGCCGCCGGCTGACCCGGCACCACCGCCAGATTGATCGCCTTCGGACCCCGATCACCCTCGGTCACATCGAATTCGAAAACCCGCCCCTGGCGCAGCTCGTCCTCATCCAACCCGATGTCGTTGACATGCACGAACACATCCGGGCCGCCGTCCTCCGGACGGATGAACCCGAAACCCCGAGAGCTGTCGAACGACACCAATTTCCCGATGGACACCTAAACACCCGCTCCTCGTCGCCGCGTCCCTCTGGCGGTCACTCTAGTCCGCGGGCTGATCATTGTTGGAGGAAAGTGCCTTTTGCAACGAATTGAAGACCGTCAACCCCTGGCCCACCATGCCGTTGACGATCTCCGACACCCCGTCGGGACCATTGAGCACCGTCAGATTCGCCTTCGACAGCCCGCCCGCGGCCTGCTTCACGATCTCGGGCAACTGTTCGATCAGCAGCTGATCGAGCGCGATCCGATTGTTCGACGCCGCCGCCTCGGCCTGGATCCGGGTCCGATCGGCTTCGGCCTCGGCGAGAATGCGCACCCGATCCGCTTCTGCCAGAGCGGGTTTGACCACCTCGGCCTGCAACTGCTGCTCACGCAACTCCGCCTGCTTGCGCGCCTGCTCGGCCTGGGCGGCCAGCACCTCCTGCATGGCGGTGGCCTGCGCGAGCGGACCCGCCTGCGCGGCTTCGGCATTGGCCTTGTCGATATCGCGCTGATACTGCGCCCGCAGGATCGCGGTCTCGCGCTGATACTCGGCCTGCTTGCGCTGGGACTCCTGCTCGGCCTGGGCGGCCAGCTGGGCGGCCGCGGCCTGCGCGATCTGCGCGTCACGCTGCACCGCGGCATTGTGCGGGGCGGCCAGGGCCGAGATGTAGCCCAGATTGCCGTCGTCGATGTGCTGGATCTGGAACGAGTCCACCCACAACCCGATATTGCTCATCTCCACCTTCGAGGCCACCAGCACCTCGTCGGCCAGCTTCTGGCGCTCGCGAATGATCTCCTCGACCGTCATCGACCCCACGATCGACCGCAGATGACCGGAGAAGATGCGCCCGGTCAGCACGCTCATCTCCTTCTCCTGCTCGGACAGGAACCGTTGCGCGGCATTGACGATCGACTGCTCGTCATTGGCGACCTTGAACGCGATCACCGCCCGCACGTCGAGCTGGATGGCCTGTTTGGTGACGCAGCGTTCACCGATCTCGGCCTCGAACATCGCCAGCGACAGATACCGCACCTTGCGGAACAACGGCACCACCCAGGCGCCGTGACCGATGATCACCCGGAACGGCGCGCCGCCGTCCTTGCCGTGACGGCCACCGCTGACCAGCATCGCCTCATCGGGATCGGGTACGTGATAACCCAGCATCGTGTATTTCCCCTCGAACGTGGTTCCCGAGCATTTCCGTTGAATCAATCGCCCGGAAGCGGCACCCACGCAACAACATCGACGAGACGGCCCGGATGAGTGGCGACCACCAGTACCGGCGCACCGGCGGGCAGCGGCTCGTCCGCGCGCGCGATGTAGAGCTCGGTTCCCCCTCGGATGGCGACCAGTACCTCACCGAGGGCTCCCGCGCCCCGGATCGGCGAGGTCAGCGTACCGGTCAGGCCCACTACCGGGTCGGTCATCGCGATGTTCTCCTCGCCGGGGGGTTTGCTGAAAACGCCAGCGTACGCGCGCGGAGTGCGCTGCTCGGGCCGCTGCGCGGTCGCCTAACGTTTGCTACCGCTCGGTATGATTCGACTGTCCCACCTCGGAGCGACAGTCGCGCGGCAGGAAGGACCCGCTGGTGAGCATTCCGATCCACGCCGAGAGAAAAATGTGCTGGTGTCCGCACCGACCGGCTGGCAGGCTGAAGCGGTGACCACCCCTCCGGATACCAAGGCGGCCGACTCCGCCGACGACAAGCTGGACATCGGCGTCTTCAAAATCGCCGGTGTCGTGGTGCTCGGCGCCATCATGTCGATCCTCGACGTCACGGTCGTGACCGTCGCCATCCCCACCTTCCAGCACGACTTCGACACCACCTACGCCATCGCCGCCTGGTCCATGACCGGCTACACCCTCGCGCTGGCCACCGTCATCCCCCTCACGGGCTGGGCCGCCGACCGATTCGGCACCAAACGCCTCTACATGATGGCGCTGGTGTTCTTCGTGATCGGCTCGGTGCTGTGCTCGACGGCCTGGAACATCGAGTCCCTCATCGCCTTCCGCGTCATCCAGGGTCTCGGCGGCGGCATGCTCATGCCGCTGGGTATGACGATCATGACCCACGCCGCGGGCCCCACCCGCATCGGCCGCGTCATGGCCGTGCTCGGCGTGCCCATGCTGCTGGGCCCCATCGGCGGCCCCATCCTGGGCGGCTGGCTCATCGACTCCTTCAGCTGGCACTGGATCTTCCTGATCAACCTGCCCATCGGCATCATCGCGCTGGTCCTGGCCTACACGATCTTCCCGCGTGACAATCCCGAGCCGTCGCAGAGCTTCGACTTCCTGGGCATGCTGCTCGCCTCGCCCGGCCTGGCCGCCTTCCTGTTCGGTGTGTCCTCCATCCCCGGTGAGGGCACCATCAAATCGGCCAAGGTGCTCATCCCCGCCATCATCGGCGCGGGCCTGCTGATCGCGTTCGTCTTCCACGCCCTGCGCACCGAACACCCGCTCATCGACCTGCGGCTGTTCAAGAACAAGTCGCTGCGCTACGCCGTCATGACCATGACCCTGTTCGCCATGGCGTTCTTCGGCTCCGGTCTGCTGCTGCCCTCGTATCTGCAGCAGGTGCGCGGTGAATCCACCCTGGCCGCCGGCCTGCTCATCGCACCGCAGGGTTTGGGCGCGATGCTGACCATGCCGATCGCGGGCCGCCTGGTCGACAAGATCGGGCCCGGCAAGATCGTGCTCACCGGTATCTCCATCATGACGCTGTCGATGGCCGCGTTGACCCAGGTCAAGGCCGACACCCCCTACCCGCTGCTGTGCGGGGTGCTGTTCGTCATGGGTCTGGGCATGGGCTGCACCATGATGCCGACCATGACCGCCGCCATCCAGACCCTCACCCACGGTGAGGTCGCGCGTGGTTCCACCCTGATGAACATCGTGAACCAGACCGCGGGATCCATCGGTACCGCAACCATTTCCGTGGTGCTGACCACCCTGCTCAACCACCGGCCCGAAGCCAAGATGGCCATCGGATCGCATTACGATCCGCGCATCTCCCAGCAGGTTCCGCCGCAGGTCCTCGCCGACGGCTTCGATCAAGCCGCCCAGGCGTTCGCCCACACCTTCGTGGTGGCCACCGTGCTGCTGCTGGCGACGCTGATCCCGGCGTTCTTCCTGCCGCGCACCAAACCGGCGACCCCGGCCGCGGCCGACGCGCCCGCGGTCGTGCACTGAGCTAGCACCGTCGAAAGCCCACCCGGAAACCGTTGTCCCGGGTGGGCTTTCGCGTTTCTCAGCGCCGCGGCCCCGACGAGGCGAGGTGCTCGGCGTAGAAGAACAGCAAGCCCGTCGCCGCCGAGATCGCCGCCAACAGCCAGAATCGGATGATCACCGTGGTCTCCGGCCAGCCGATCAGCTCGAAATGGTGATGGAACGGGGCCATCTTGAATACCCGGGTGCGCGTGGTGCGGAACATGACGATCTGCAAGGCCACCGAGGAGATCTCGGCCACGAACAGCGCGCCGACCGCGATCATCAGCAGTTCGGTGCGCGTGGTGATCGACAGCCCCGCCAGCAGCCCGCCCAACGCCAGCGACCCCGTGTCGCCCATGAAGATCTTCGCCGGAGCCGCGTTCCACCACAGGAATCCCACGCACGCCGCCGCGCCCGCCGCGCACACCACCGACAGATCCAGCGGATCGCGCACCGTGTAGCAGCCCGGCACCGCCCTGGTCGCGCACGCGTGCGCGTACTGCCAGAACGTGATCAGCACATACGAACCCAGCGCCAACCCCACCGAACCCGCCGCCAAACCATCGAGGCCGTCGGTGATATTGACCGCGTTCGACCAGGCCACCACGATGATGCACGCCACCACCAGAAAACCCGCCACCGCCAGCGACACCGTGGAGATGTCGCGCACGATCGAGATCTGCTTGCTGCCCGGCGTCAGCCCCGACCCGCCGCGGAACCGCAACGCCAGCACCCCGAACACCACCGCCGCGCACAACTGCCCGACGATCTTGCCCGACGCCGTCAACCCCAGCGAGCGCCGCTGCGACAACTTGATCGCGTCATCGGCGAACCCCACCGCCCCCAACGCCGTCGCCAACCCCAGCACCAGCAGCCCCGACGCCGACGCGCCCCGCCCGTCGAAATGCCGCCCCACCAGCGCCGCCGCCCCGTACCCGCACCAGATCGCGACCAGGATCGCCAACCCGCCCATGGTCGGCGTGCCCCGCTTGGACAAATGACTCGCCGGGCCGTCCGAGCGGATCGCCTGCCCCCACCGCTGCCGCGTGAACAGCCGAATCAGCAACGGCGTCACCGTGATCGAGACCACCAGTGCCACCAGCGCCGCCACCAGAATCTGCCGCATCGCACCCCCTCGAAACCCGAAATCCGGTCACATGCTAACCGCCGCCGGAACGAAAGGGGCTCCCGTGATTGTTAGCGTGAGATATGAACACCCCGGGTGCGCGCCGCGACCAACTCCGAGAGTTCCTGCGCGACAGACGCGCCCGCATCACCCCCGACCAGGTCGGACTCCCCACCGCCGGCCGCCGCCGCACCCCCGGCCTGCGCCGCGAGGAAGTCGCCGTCCTCGCCGGAGTCGGCGTCTCCTGGTACACCTGGCTCGAACAGGGCCGCGACATCACCGTCTCCACCGACGTCCTCGACGCCATCGCCGCCGCCCTGCTCCTCGACGCCCCCGAACGCATCCACCTGTATGTCCTCGCCGGCCTCAACCCGCCCTGCCGCTCCGGCACCGCCACCGCCGACATCACCCCCGAAACCCGAAACCTCCTCGACGCCTGGGGCCCCCGCCCCGCCGTCCTCCGCAACCGCTACTGGACCGTGCTGGCCTACAACGACGCCGCCCGCGCTGTCTTCGGCTACGAAGCCCCCGGCCACAACTGCCTGATCACCTACTTCACCAACCCCCGCTACCTGGCCATGCCCCACCACTGGACCCGAGCCGCCCCCGCCGTCGTCGCCGCCTACCGCGCCGACTCCGCCCCCTGCCCCGACGACCCCGGCTTCGACGCCGTCATCACCGAACTCGCCGGCCGCAGCCGCGAATTCGCAGACCTGTGGTCCCGCCACGACGTCGGCACCCCGACTCAAGCCGTCAACGCCCTCCACCACCCAGAAGTCGGCGAACTCCACTTCGACACCACCACATTGACTCTCGCCGACCGCCCCGACCAACACGTCGTCCTCTACAACCCGCGCCCCGACACCGACACCGCCGAAGCCCTCGACCGCCTCCACCGCCTCCGCCTCGCACCACCCGCCTGAAACGGTGGAGGCCGCGCAGGGTGGTGGTGTCACACCCACGATAGACACGCACTGTTTGCCCGCTGCGCATCCCGGCACGCTGAAGTCATGACGCACAACGGGATCCGCTTCGAGAACAAGATCGCCCTCATTACCGGTGGCAGCAGCGGCATGGGGCTGGCCACGGCGCAGCGCCTCATTGCCGAAGGCGCGGAGGTGATCATCACCGGGCGGGACAAGGGTCGGCTCGACGCTGCCGTCGCCGAGCTGGGGGAGCGCGCGACCGCGATTGCCGGCGACGTCACCGACGCCGAGGATCTTGCTGTGCTGGGCCGTGCGGTCGGCGAGCGGTTCGGGCGGCTGGATGTGGTGTTCGTGAATGCGGGGGTCGGGGCGTTCCAGCCGTTCGCCGCTGTGACCACCGAGGAGTTCGACCGGATCGTGGGCCTCAACTTCAAGTCGGTGTTCTTCACCGTCCAGCAGGTCCTGCCGCTGGTGTCGGCGGGTGGCGCGATCGTCATCAACGCCTCGTTCGCCACCTACCGGGGTGCCCCCGGTACCGCCCTGTACACCGCCACCAAGGCCGCTGTCGATTCCCTGGCGCGGACCCTCGCGGCGGAGCTGGCACCCAAGGGGATTCGGGTGAATTCCATCAGCCCCGGCTACACCGACACCCCGGCCTTCCGCGCCGAGACCACACCCGAGACCCAGGCCGAGGCGGCCTCGCGGGTAGCGCTCGCTCGCATCGGCACCTCCGACGATGTGGCCGCGGCGGTCGCGTTCCTGGCCTCCGCCGACGCCTCCTACATCACCGGCCAGGACCTGCTCGTCGACGGCGGGCTCACCACTGTCATCCCCTCGGCCATGGTCTGAAGCGGCTCACTGCTCGGTTTCCACCGGCCGCGGCACCGTGCGCCAGCCGACGCTGGTCACCGACGGCTCCAGGCTCAGACGGCTCACCGCGGACTCCATCTGGCGATCGTCGCGACGATCACCGGTGAGCTCGGCCCGCACCTGCACCCACCCCGGGGACGTGTCATGACTCGAGATGGACACCAGCCGCAAGTCGGTGCGCGTCAACGACTGCACCAGCAACGCCCGCACCTGCGCCTCGTGCGCGTCGTCGGTGTCGGCGTGGAAGGCGTACAGCGCGTCCTGGGCGTCGGTGCCGTCGGCGATCGGGCGGTCCACCGACCGGGCGACCGTGCGCAACGCGGTATTGACCACCACCACCGCGACCGTGCCCGCCGCGGCCGTCGAGTACATGCCCGCACCCGCCAGCGCGCCGACCGCGGCCGAACACCACAGCGTGGCAGCGGTATTGAGGCCGCGGATATTGAACCCGTCGCGCAGGATCACGCCCGCGCCCAGGAAGCCGATACCCGAAACGATCTGCGCCGCAACGCGGGTCGGGTCGGCGGTGGCGCCGTTGAAGCCGTGCGCGGACAGCAGCACGAACAGGGTCGCACCGGCGGCGACCAGTGCGTTGGTGCGCAGCCCGGCCATGCGGGCCCGGAACTGGCGCTCGAATCCGATGATCGCGCCCAACCCGACACCGGTGGCCAGGCGGAGCAGCATTTCCCAGGTGGTCATCTCGATCTCCCAGCGGATGACGGCGCACTCGGAAAGTGGACGCTACCGGGTGCGCGGCAGCGGCCTGAGGATTGATGGAGTGTCGCCTGGTGAACGATTGGCTAACGGAACTCGGTCCGGTCCATCGGGCACGACCACCACCTCCTCGACACACGCGCACAAAGCGACCGCCAGGTCGCGTACATGCCGGGGGAGTGGGACCGGCGGGGAATCGCCGGCACGGGTACCACCCCTCGTAAGACCTTCAGCACTCCACGGCGTAACCCGCCACCAGGGCGGGAGCCGGTCGGGGCATCCCCTTAGCTCGGGGAAGCCTGTCCTGATCCGGGGCGTCTCTCGACGTTCGGGATCGCCGGCCTGTATCCGTGAAGGAGCCTCAGCTAACGACGGCACCTTGCGTCAGCGAGTAAACACCCCCGCGTCGCGCCTCGCAACCCGATGTGACCGCGGTCGCCCGCATCCACGCCGCAACCGCGCCGGTGGAAGGGTCAGCGATACATGCCGCGATAGGCGTCGATGGTCGCCACCAGATGGTCCACGATCTGATCGCGCGTGGCGCGCAGCGTGCCATTGAGCCACGCCGAGAACATGCCCGCATTGCCGCTGGCCATGGTGACCGCGGCCAGCCGCCGTCGCACCGGATCATCGATGTGGGCGAACAGGTGATCCTGGATCAGGCGGGTGAACGCGGGCATGACCGCGATCGTGGTCTGGCCCAGCCCGGTCGACGAATACGGCTCCACCAGGAACAGTCGTGACTTGCGCGGATCCTGCAGCACCTTGTCCACCAGCGCTTCCGACAGCGCGCGATCCCGATCGGGATCATCGGCGACCGCGAACGCCGTCATCGGATCCAGGAACTCGTCGGCGATCTGGCGGTAGAGCACGTCGAGCAGTTCGTCGCGGCTGGCGAAGGATTCGTAGAAATACCGGTCGGTCAGCGTGGCGCGCCGGCACACCGCGCGCATGGTGACCGCGCCCGCCCCGGATTCGCCGATCAGGTCCAGTGCGGCCTCGAGCAGCGCGGTGCGGCGCGCCTCACGGCGTTCGGTGAGGGTGGTTCCGCCCCAGATGCGGGGCTCCTCGGCGGGAGGCTGCTCGGTCTGCACCGGGTCAAGAGTAATGCCCGGGCCCGGGTGTGAGCGCACACCCGGCCCCGGACCGGCTCACTTGGTGACCACGCACGCGCTGCCGAGGTTGATGCCGGTGCCGACCGTGACCGTCGCCCACTGCGAGCCGTTGTAGGTCCAGGCCTGCACGTAATGGGTGCCCGTGGAGGTCGGCGTCCAGCTCGAGGTGGTGGTGCCGCCGCTGCCCAGGCTGAACTGCTGCGGACTGAACGTCGCCGAGGCGCTGTCGTAGAGCCACACGTACTCGTTGGGGCTGCCGTTGACGGTGACCGTGTAGGCGCAGTTGGTGCCGTAGCCGCCGCCGGTGCTGGTGCCGGTCGCGATGGTCACGCTGCTGACGTAAGCCGACGCGTCGGGCGCGGCGAGCACGAGCGCCGCGGCCGCGGCGCTACAGGTGGCGAACACGGACACGGCCGAGGTGCGTGAGCGGATCATTGTCGATCATCTCCCCAGATGAACGGGATGAATGAGAACATTGCGACGCCATTGGCGCATGTAGGCAAGTGTCGGTGGTCGGCACACCCGACACACGAGTATCGGACTACTCGGTGCGAACCGGCCACCCCGCCAACGCAATTCGCGATCTCCGGCAATCAGTCGGCTGTCCAGGGCCGACGCCGAAAGCTGGGGGTTCCCCTAATCGACCCCTAATTCCCGTGCTCGCAGTGCAATTCAGCTATTGCATCGCTAACGTTCCGATTGTCCGAATCGCCTGGGTGACGAAGCGCAGACACCTACCGGTGATCGGACACCGCGCGAGTCCTCTTCCCCGAGACTCGTCTCCCGCGTCCCCGCCGCGCAGCGGGCGCCGCGAACCCCGGCGTCGCCGGGCCGACCCCGATCCCGGCCCGGCGACGCCGTCTCATAAGCGCCGATTCCGCCACAAGGACGGCGCGAATGCCGTGACGCTGCAATGATCGACCCAGTTCGGATTCAGTTCGGGTAGGCATTGCGAATCACCCTGTGCCGGTGGACTGTTCGAGGAGCAGAAGGATCGCGCAGGATGACCGCAAGCCGGTATGTCAGTAACTCCGACGTAGCCGATCCCGCCGAGCCGTCGGGCTGGGGCCGACATCTGGGCGTCGGGGACGACATCGCGGACAGTCTCGGTTCCGGACAGCTCGGCGCGCTCATCTTCGCCCGAAAACTGGTGCGCTGCTGGTACATCGCCAACTTCCTGCTCGCGTCGACCCTCGGCTCGGGCGTGGGCCTGTTCGCCTGGGAGTACGGCCAGCGGACCTACGGCGACTGCACGGGCACCGCCACCTGCTATCCGCGCTGGGAGTTGCTGGTGCTCGGGGTCGGCTCCGGATTGCTCGCCGCGGGAGCGATCTTCCTGGCCGCGTCGTTGCCGTGCTTCTGGGTCGCCTACGCCATCCGGTGGTCGGCGCGCGCCATGGCCGACCGCAACGACGGGCCCGAGCATCACGAGGCCGAGCACTACGAAGTCGCCGAGCATCACCAGTGGCGCGCGGCCGAGCAGCCGACGCGCCGCCAGCCGCGGACCGAGGAACCGCCGCGCCGGCCGGCCCGCGCCGAGGAGCCCCAGCGCCGCCAGCCGCGACCCGAGCCGCCCCAGCAGCGCCGCCCCGCGCGCGGTGAACAGCCCGCCCGCCGTCCGGCCCGCACCTGACCAACCGCTCCCGGCCCATCGGGGCCGCCTATCCGAGCGGCTCGCCGGGTGCGGTGGCGCCCGCGACGATCTCGCGCAACGCCGCGATGTGCCCGTCGAAGGCGGTGCGCCCGGCGTCGGTCAAGCGGGCCCGCACCTTGCGGCGACTGCCCTCGAGACGGCGCTCGGTACTGACGTACCCGGCTTCCTCGAGGGTCGCCAACTGCTTGGACAGCGCCGAATCCGACAGTCCCAGGCGCTCTTTGAGGAACGCGAACTCCGCCCAGTCGGCCGCGGCGAGCGTGGCCACCAGCGTCAGGCGCGTGCTCGGGTGGATCAGTTCGTCGAAACGGGCCTCGCTCACGCGCGCACCCACCGCCGCCCCGCCGCCAGCAGCTCGGGCCCGCCGAAACCGATGACCGCGGCCACCAGCAGCGCCGACCAGATCCGCGGATGCCCTGCCCCGTCGGCGTCGAGGGCGATCGCCGCGGCCACGGTCAGCGCGACCAGGCCCACCAGCATGCCGATCACGACCAGCGGCGTGCGTCGCCCGGCCACCTCGGCGCTGACCTGGACCCCGCCGGTGCGGCGGCGGCCGTCGAGCAGCCGCGACGCCACCGTCGCGTGCCCGGCCCCGAACGCCAAGGTCGCGACCGCGACCAACCAGTCCGGGCCCAGATCGCCCAGGACTCCCAAAGCCAGCCAGCCGCAGGCCATTCCCCACCAATAACCGCGGGGCAATCCGACTTCGGCGGCCATTCGCTGCCGCGCCCGCCCGGCCGCGTCGAGTGCCGAACGCGCCTGCTCCGGAGTGATGCCGTCCATGATGACTCCTCACTTTCCTACTTGGAAAGTAAGACTCCACTTTCCCGATGGGAAAGTCAAGGGCGGTCAGCCCAGCAGCTCGTCCAGATAGCACCAGCGCCACGACTCACCCGGCTCCACGCTGCGGATCACCGGATGACCGGTGCCGTTGAAATGCTTGGTCGCGTGATTGCCCGGCGAGGAATCGCAGCACGCCACATGCCCGCACTCCAGGCACATCCGCAGATGCACCCACACCAGACCCTCGTCGAGGCATTCCTCGCAGGCGTCCGGGGTATCGGGCACTCGCACGCACGGCGCCTCGCGCAGGTGCTCGCACGCGCCCGGCGGCATCGGCGCCCGCAAGCCCAGCCCGTCGTCGTCCTCGGCCTCGGCGACCCGGTCGATGGTGGACTCCTCGATGTCGAGGGCGGCCATCACCGCCTGCAGCACCTCCTGATCGACCTGCCCCGCGTCGCGGATCTGCAGCACCGTCTCCCGCTCGGCCGCCAGCATCGCCAGCCGCAGCCGCCGGTACTCGCCGCTGGGGGTGACCCGCTGGGATTCCGAGCGCCCCAACAGCTCCCACGCCGACTGCGCCCGCACCACCACCCGGTTGCGCAGCGAGTCCACCACATCCGGCGGCGTCTCGGGCGCGATGTTCTCCTCGAGCGCCTTCAACCCCGCCGTCGTCGCCTGTTGCAGCAGATTCGCCTCCTGCAACAGGTCTTCGGCCCGGCTGGGCCCGCGCAGGCGCAGCATCCGCACGAGCCACGGCAGCGAGAGTCCTTGCAGCAGCAGCGTTCCGCCCACCACCACGACCGCCAGCAGCCGCAATGTGTCCAGTTCCGGGGTATCGCCGGGCAGCAGCAGCGCCGCCGCCAGCGTCACGACTCCGCGCATACCGGCCCACGCCACCACCGCCGGTCCGGTCCACTCCGGCTTGGGTTTCCCCTGCCGCCGCCCCTCGATCTGCCAGGCCGCGTACGTCGCCGGGAACACCCACACCGGCCGCACCACGATCACCGTCACCAGCACCGCCGCGCACGTCCACAGCAGCGTCGAATGCGGCAGGTCGCTGTGCCAGGCGGCCTCCACGATGTGGCGCACCTGCAACCCGATCAGCAGGAACACCGCGGACTCGAGAATGAACGCGATGGTCCGCCAATTGGTGTGCTCGGCGATGCGCGAGGCCGCGCTCTGCCAGTGCGGCGCACCGTGACCCAGGATCAGCCCGCACGTCACCACCGCGATCACGCCCGAGGCGTGCACCGACTCCGCGGGCAGATACGCGATCCACGGCGCCAGCAGCGACACGCTGGTGTCCAGCACCGGATCGGTGATCCGGCGGCGCAGGAACGCCAGCATCATCGCCGCGGCCACCCCGATCAGCGCGCCGCCGCCGGCCGCGCCGATGAAACTGGCCCCCGCCTGCCACAGCGTCACACTGCCCGCCATGGCCGCGATCGCGGTCCGCAGGGTCACCAGCGCGGTCGCGTCGTTGAACAGCGACTCGCCTTCGAGCAGGGTCACGATCCGGCGCGGCATCCCGACCCGCCGCGCCACCGCGGTCGCCGCGACCGCGTCCGGCGGGGCCACGATCGCGCCGATCGCCACCGCCGCGGAGAACGGCACCGGCAGCAGCCAATACACCACCGCGCCCACCGCGAACGCGGTGAACAACACCAACCCCACCGACAGCAGCGTGATCGAGGTCTTCTTCGGCCGGAAGTCCACCAGCGAGGTGCGGATCGCCGTCGTGTACAGCAGCGGCGGCAGCAACCCCAGCAACACCAGTTCGGGCTCGATGTCGAACTCGGGCACGAACGGCAGATACGACGCGATTACCCCGGCCACGGTGAGCACGAACGGCTCACCCAACCCCAGCCGGCGCGCACCGGCCGCCAGTGCGACCGCGACCGACACCAGCACCACGAGTCCGAACGCCCACTCCACGTGATCATCGTGCCAGTCGCGGTGTCCGTTTCCGGCAGCGGCACCGCGGACGGGTCAGTCGGCGTGGCCCGAACGTGACCGGGTGATCGCGAAGACCCCGATGCGCGCGGCCAGCGCCACCACCCACAGCACCACGCCGACCATATTGAGCATCGGACCGGCGCCGGTGTAGGAGCCGACCAGGATGGAGACGACACCCGCCGAGAAACACAGCACGGTGGCGGCATGACAGACGGTGAGGGTGATGCGCAGGTCGGTGTCCGGACCCGCGGCGCGCTCGATACTGATGGTGAAACTCCTGGCAACACTGTTGAATTCGACCCCAGGCACCATAGCCTCCCGAAGCCGGAAGTGCAGAGTCCAGCAGCTCACCGTTCCCGCCGTGTTCGCGGGCGGGGCGCGGTGGCGGTGTTGCTCAACGGAATTCGCGATTCGGATCAGGGGGTCTGCTTGACGCAGATCCAGGTTTCGCCGTCCTTGCGGGCCTCCACCTTCGGCGACTGGTATTGCCAAATGCACGCGATCTGCATGTCGATCGGGGCCTGGCACACCCAGATGGTCTTGTCGATCACGGCCGGACGCACCTCGTTGCTGGTCGGGTACGTCGCCTTGCAGTAGCCGGGCATATCCCGGATACCGCCCTTGGCCACCTGTTCGGGGGTGAAGCACATACCGCTGTAGGGGTCGTTCATGGAGAAGGACAGGTGCAGACCGGTCTGCTTGTACTGCCAGTCGCACGCCTTGCCCAAATCGATGACCGCCTCGCACGACTGGCCGTCGACCTGGCCGTACCCGTAGGAGACGCAGTACTGCGCCAGATCCAGCCCGCCGATCGAGGTGGACGCGGGCGCGCTCGGCGCGGTCGAGGACTGGGTGCGATCAGCGACGACATTGACGATCAACGGGGTGACGATCACCGCGGCGGCCACCGCCACCACGATCACGGCCAGCGCCCACGCCGGTACGCGCCTCAGCAACGGTGCGAGCACCCGTTGGGAGAATGGGGTCCACAGTGGGGAGAAGAACTGCGAGAACTGTTCGAGCACGAGCGGCCCCTTGTTCCATGCGTGTGCGGCAGCACC
This sequence comes from Nocardia sp. NPDC005746, assembly GCF_040630785.1. NCBI lineage: Bacteria > Bacillati > Actinomycetota > Actinomycetes > Mycobacteriales > Nocardiaceae > Nocardia > Nocardia sp. NPDC005746. The sequence continues at coordinate 405,659 of NZ_JBEXYE010000002.1, read as the reverse complement.
GCAATCCTATCGCCCGGGTAGGGGTCGCCACAGCCGAAATCGCTGGGGCTGCGGCACATTGGCGTCAACTGTGCCGGGGCGCGGATTCCATCGGTTTGCCCGCGTCGCGCCAGGCCGTGATCCCACCCGCCAGACTGTGCGCGTCGTACCCGGCCCGGCGAGCCAGCGCCGCGAACCGCAAGGACACCTCACCGACCGGGCAGACGAAGACCACCGGCCGCGACCGCGAGAACGGGACTCCCTGGACGAGCATGTCGTCGAGCTGATCGTCGCGGATGTTCAACGCGCCCGGCACATGGGCGATCCGGTAGGCCATCGCCCCACGGGTGTCGACGATGGTCGGGCGCGCGGCGCGATCGAGCTGCTCGAGCTCGTCGGGGGACAGGGCGGGGGTGGCGGCGAGTTCGGCCGCGTCCGGAGCCGGGGCCCGCCCGGGCTTGCCGAACAGTTCCGGGCGGCGCTTGCGGATGTAGGACAGGTACGGCTCGAGCCGATCGCACACGATGATCACCGCGACCAGCGGATCCGCCTGCGCCGAGGGCGTTTCCACCGACCCCAGGAACTCCAGCGCCGCGGCATAGGTCGCCCCGCTCGTCGGCCCGGCGAGCACCCCGTGGCCGGTGGCCAGGGTCAGCGTGGCGTCGACCGCGCGCCCGGCGTCCACCGCCATGATGCGGTCGTAGAAGTCGGGCTGGAACAGGCCCACGTCCCACATCTCGGTCTCCGAGCGGATACCGGGGATGAAGTCGCCGCGTTCGGCGACCACCGCGACGGTCTTCAACTCCGGATTGTGTTTGCGCAGAAAGGTCGCCGTGCCGCGGGTGGACCCGGTGGTGCCCAGCCCGCCGATCAGATAGTCGACACGGGTGATGCCGTCGCGCGCCAGGTCCTCGTGGATCTCGCGCCCGGTCCCGTGATGGTGGGCCTCGATGTTCTTCTCGCTGGTGTACTGCGAGGGGTGGTACCAGGCGCCGGGTGCGCGGGCCATGGTCGATTCGATGATCGAGTACACGTCATTGGGGGCCGTCGGATCCGGGCATTCCGACAAACCAGGCAATTCTTCGATATCGGTCCCCAACAGCTGCAACAGGTCTCGCACCTCGGCGACCTTGATCCGATTGGTGACCGCGCGCAACCCGATCCCGTGCAAGGCCGCCAGCACCCGCAATGCCTTCGCGGTATTGCCGCTCGACGCCTCGATCAAAGTCTGCTTCCCGGCGATGATCTCGTCGAGGTCGTCGCGGATCATGCCCCACGCCACCCGATCCTTCACCGACCCGAACGGGTTGTAGAACTCGAGCTTCGCGTAGAGCTCCACCCGCGCGAGCCCGTGCACGGCCGGATCCAGCCGCAGCAAGGGGGTATTGCCGATCAGTTCGGTGATGTGGTCGTACCGCATCAGTGCACCTCGTGCCAATCGACGTCGCGGCACACCCGGAACATCCCGGATTCGCGCGACACCGCCAATTTCGGCGGCACCGGATGCATCGAGGCCCGTGCGGCCGACAGATCCATGTGGTAGGCGGCGGTATTGGGGAACACCACGAAATCCCCCGATTGTGGATACCGCGGTAGCCACACTTTGTGGTTGGTGATCAGATCCCGTTCCAGGCACAGCCGCCCGGCCAGGAACACGCCCGCCGCATCGGGATTCGGGTCGCCCGGGACGGAAACCGGCTCGTCAGCGCCGGTTCGAGCGGGGAGGAGGATCGGGTCGACCATCACCTCCTGATCGGCCGGGGTGACGGTGTCGCGGCTCAGATCCAGATTGACCAGGGTCGACCCGTCGGCGGTCCGCTTCACGAATTCCACCCGCGCCACGGTGATTCCGGCGTGGTCGACCAGCGCCTTGCCCGGCTCCAGCCAGATGTCGAGGAGGTTCTCCCCAGCCACCTGTGCAAAACTGCGGCCGCCCTGCGATTCCAGGCCCGTATCCAGGAGATCGGCGAGCATGCGGTCGGCATCCACAATGTTGGCGTATTTGTGAAAAACTGGTGTCCCATGGACCGCGCCGTCCTCGACGTGGAATCCGAAAGTGTTGGCGCCCCACGCCATCTGCTCGCCACGGCCCACGAGTGATTCGCGCAGCGCGTGCACGTATGCATCGAATGCGCCCGCGTCCGCGGTGAACACCTGCCGGAAGCCGCCCCCGATATTCAGCACCGTCGGCGTCAATCCGTACCCGTAGGCCCGTTCGGTCAACTCCAGGCAGCTCTCCACCGCCCGGACCCGTTCGGCCGGTTCGCCCGAATCCAGGTGAAAGGCGAACCCGCGGAACTCGATCCGATCGCGCTGGGACGACAGCATCGCCAGGAGTTGCTCGCTGTCGGTCAACGGCACCCCGAATCGGCTCACCGGCGTCCCGGGGAATCCGCATATTCGCACCAAAACCGGCACGGGGATATCTGCCAGTGCCGCAATGCGTTCCAGTTCCCACAGATTGTCGACATTGATGGTCACCCCGGTGCCGACCAGCGCGCCCAACAACCCCTCACCCTTGGGACCGGTGACTTCGATGCGCTCGGGCTCGAATCCCGCCTTCAACGCCCCTCGCAGCTCGGCCTCCGAGGCCACATCGATGCTGATGCCCGCCGCGTGCGCGGTCGCCACGAACGCGCGCGACTGATTCACCTTGTGCGCGTAGCAGATCCGGAACCCTGGCGCGCGTGCCGCCGGCACAGCCCGCAACCGCTCCACATTCTCCGCGAAGACCTGCGGAAACACCAGATGCGCGGGTGATCCGAACTCGGCGACCGCGTCCCGGACCGCGCCCGGCGTGGCCAGGAATTCCGACACCAGCGCATGCATCTTCGCCGGCAACCCCGGCGGCGCCGCAGCCGTCATACGGCGGTTTCGCTGGTCGCGGGCGTGACCAGGGTCGGGTTGTAGCCGCTGTCGCGCAGCGCCTCGAAGGCGCGATGCCGGTTGCGGGGACTACGGAACTCCGCGACCACCCGCTTGCTGACCAGATCGATATCGCCGACCCCGATGCCCATCGCGTCCAGCACCCCGCCGATGGTGCGCACGCAGTGTTTGCACGTCATGTCCGGGACATAGAACACCTGGTCCTCGGTCGCGAGTTCACCGGTCTCCGACCCCGTTTCGGCCGCCACCTCGGTCACCGTGATCCGGTCGACGATATGGGTGAACACTTCGGTGAACCGGTCGACGACCAGCGGCAAGATGCTGTAGTGCGCGCCGTTGAGTTGATGCGGCATGGCGGCCAGGCAGGCCGGGCGGGTGCCCGGCGGCAGCAGCGCGTACTGGCGCGAGATCAGATCCAGCTCGTCGTGATACTTGGCGATCGCCTCGGTCACGCTCAACCCCTCGGCGTTGGTGGCGCGGCGCATGACCCGGTGCGCGTCCTCGATGGTCATGTCCTTCATGGCGCGCAGTGTCGCCACCGTCTCCGCCGAATACCGTACGGTCCCATCGGGTTGGGTGGTCAGGGTGACCGCGATCATGCCGCGCCGGTAGCTCGAGGCCTGTAACTCCCAGAACCAGCGCGTCGCGACCGCCGCGTAGATGCCCGAATCGCGCATGCCGACCGCGAATTCGGCCGGGGTGCGATACGGCGTCTCCCGCGCCAGCAGCGCGTGCTGGGCCAGCGCCCGCCCCGCCGCCTCGATGCCCACCCGGAAGATCTCGTGCGGCGCGTGATCGGTGGTGGTGCCGTCGAGTACCGCCTGTTCGCGCGGGCCGAGCTTGGTCATCCGCTGGCCCAGTGCGGGATCGGCGTCAAGGGCGTGCCACAGCGCCAGCACCGTCTCGCGCATGGCGATCGGCACGACCGGGCCCAGCCCGCCGGTACGGAAATGCCCGGTATTGGGGATGCCGTCGCTGTCTGTCCAGGTGATGCGGTGGGTCGCGCTGGTCACCTGGTCGGCGCGGCACGGGCGCATGAACCGTTCCAGATACAGCCGCTGCGACAGCGTCAGATGCGAGCCGGACTCCGAAGCCAGCGGCGTGCAGGTGTATTCGACGCGGCGCGGAGGCGGCGGCACCGGGGCCGCGCCCAGTCCGGGCCGGGCCAGTCCGGCCAGCACCCGGGAGGCGGCGCGGCGGTCGTAGCGGGGTTCGGGGCCTGACTTGGTCACGAGACCTCCTCGGCAATCGTGGCGACACACTGGGTGAACCGGTCGATCTCGTCGACGGTCGTGTAGATGTGCGTGCTCACCCGCACCGAATCCTCGTCGGCCGCCGGGCCGCCGGCGGGAACGCAGTGCGCTCCGGTGCGGACCAGGAAGCCCAGCTCGCTGAGCACGAATCCCAGGTCGGTGGCGCTGATCCCGGCGACGGTGAAAGACACGATCCCATACCCGGTTTCGCACGGCGCGTACGCGGGGCCGGGCGTGAACTCGACCCCGGTGATCGGGCGTAGACCCGCGATCAACCGCCGCGTGAGAGCCCGATTGTGGGCGGTGATCGCGTCGAGGCCCAGCTCGCCCAGTACCTCGAGGGCCGCTCCGAGGGCGAGGATCCCGGGCAGGTTGTGGGTGCCGCCCTCCAGCAGCTGCGGCATTGCGCCGCCCACCAGGCCCGAATCGTCCAGTGACACTCCCGAATTGCCGCCCGGCAGAAACGGCAGCAGTTCACTGTGACGGCGGCGGTGGCAATAGAGCACGCCCGTCCCCGGGGCTCCGAACATCTTGTGCGCGGCGAACACCGCGAAATCGGCGTTCAGCTCCGCCATCCGTACCGGCACATGTCCGCCGGACTGACTGCAGTCGAAGCACAGCGCGATTCGCGGATCGATACGCCCGCGCAACTCTTCCAGGGTGGTGAGTCCGCCGAAGACATGGTGCAGATGCGCCACGGTGATCATCCGCGTGCGCGGGGTGATCCGCGCCGCCACATCCTCGATATCGGCCTCGCCGAGCTCGTTCACCCGGTAGGGCATCAGCTCGATGCGCCGTCCGAACCGGGCCAGCAGGCCGCGCAGATGCTGCCACGGATACACATTGGAGGCGTGATCGCGTGGGCTGTAGAGGATCTCGTCGCCGTCGCGCAGATTCGCCAGCCCCCATGACAGCGCCACCGCGTTCAGCCCGGCCGTGGCGCCGCCGGTGAAGACCACCTCATCCGGTGCGGCCCCGATGAATTCGGCCATCGCCGCGCGCACGGCGACCACCTCGCTGGTCAGCGCGCCGGCCCACGGATAGGTGCCGCGCCCGGCATTGGCGGTGCGTTCGCGGTGATAGCGGTGCACCGCGTCGATCACCGGTCGCGGTTTCTGGGTGGTGGAGGCGGAATCGAGGTAGACCTCGGCGGCCTCGGTCAGCGCCGGGAACAGCGCGCGCACGCCGGGGTGCGCCGGTCCCCGGGCGGCTGCGGGCGGCGTGGGCGTAGAGGTCTCGGGTGCCGAGGCGCGCACCATTGCCCTCCCTCCCAGGAGTGAGCGCTGGACGTCACCCACGATACGCACATTTGGCGATCGGCTCGAAGGTTATGGCGGGCAACCGGTTTCGTTACCGCATCGAACAACCGCTCAGCGTTCGGGACCGCCCGGGTTGCACAGCGCCGACACCGTCGCGTCGTACCCGACCGCGGGCCGCCACGGCTCGAGGTTCCAGCTGGCCTTGTCCGGCGCGACCGCGCGCGCCCACTCCCAGTGGCATCGGAACTGGTCGAACATGCCGGGGGAGTCCGCGTCGGGAGCCAGCGCCAGCACCTCGCCCCAGGCGCGATCCCCGGCCGTCGGGAACAGGTCGATGCGCCCGGCGCGGGTCGGGAAGACCTTCAATCGGCGTCCGTCGATCTCGTCGGTCCACTCGGTGTGATCGATGAGCGCCTGATCGGCCATCGGGTCCACCGTCGGCGTCGCCGCGCTCGAGATCGCGGTGGCGGTCGTGGGAGCCGACGCATTTGCGGTGGGAACCGGCTGCACGGGTGCGACGGTCGCCGAGATCGGCCCCAGCGAACTGACCACCACCGGCGGCGAGTCCTCGGCCGCGCCGCAACCGGTCAGTACCAGTGCCAGCGCGAGCACGGGCGGGCCACCCGCGAGTTTCCAGCGCCGCCGCATGGGCATACGCCCCTTTCGTTCGATTCGTCCGGCCGGGATCCGAAACTACCAGCGACAATCGCGCACACGCGGAACACGCAGGGCAGCCCCGGAGTTCGGTGCTCCGGTTTTGCCCGCGCTGGTGTATTGGCCCAGACAGCCCCTACGATGTCACGCGCGGGGCGGTTCGTGAAAGAGGGGACCGTCCGGCACCCTTGGTACCGGATGGTTGCTGACTGGTAGGGGAACGATGAATGCCGCGAACGTGAAACTGCTTGTGTGGGAGTGCGACAACACGCTCTGGGATGGGGTGGTGTGCGACTCCACCGCCGGAGCGCTGCGCGCCGAGGCCGCGCGCTCACTGCGCATCCTCAGCGAGCGCGGCGTCATGCACGCGGTCGCCTCCCGCGGTGAATGGGCCTGGACGGTCGAGCAACTGCGCCGCCACGGCGTCGCTGACCGCTTCGCCGCCGTCGAGGTCGGCTGGGGCCGCAAGTCCGCCGCCATCGCCCGCATCGCCGAAACCCTCGGCGTGGGCCTGGGCCAGGTCGGCTACATCGACGCCGAACCCCTCGAGCGCAGCGAGGTCGCCCACGCCCTGCCCCAGGTCCGCTGCTACGCCGCCCGCCACGTCGACGTCCTCGCCGCCCTCCAGGAATTTCGCGCCCCCCTCGGCGACGTCCCACCCCCGACCTCCCCGATGGGCATCTCGCACATCCACGCCCACTGAGCCGGACCGCCCCGTAGCCTCGGTGCGATGTACCGACTCTCGATCCTCTACGGACATCCGCAGGATCCGGCGGCTTTCGACGAGTACTACTGGAACACCCACATCCCGATCGCTCGGGAGATGACCGGCCTGAAGAAGTGGACCATCGGCCACGGTGAGAGCGCCGATCCCAGCCAACCTTCGCCCTACTACCTGGTCGTGGGCCTCTACGCCGATTCGCGCGCCGAGCTCGAGGCGGTCCTCGCCAGCCCGCAGGGGCAGGCGGCGGTCGCCGATGTCCCCAACTTCGCCACTGGCGGTGTCACTTTCGTCTACAGCCACGAGCGGGACCTGATCTGATGTCGACCTGAGTAGGGCCCCGGCCGTCGATCGGCCGGGGCCCTACTCAGGTGCGGGTGGTCAGGCGGGCGTGGATTCGGAGCTGCCGCCACGGATTTCGACGATCGGCAGCACCAGGGCCGCGGGGGCCGAGGCGGGAACCATCGGCTGCAAGGGTGCGACGGGTGCGATGCGGGCATAGCCCTCGGACTGGTCGGGGCGGGTGTCGACCTGGCCCTTGTTGGGCCACATGGCCGCGGCGCGCTCGGCCTGGGCGGTGATGGTCAGCGAGGGGTTCACGCCCAGGTTGGCCGAGACCGCGGCGCCGTCGACGACCGAGAGTGTGGGGTAGCCGTAGACGCGATGGTAGGCGTCGATGACACCGTGGTCGGCGTCCGCGCCGATGGCCGCGCCGCCCAGGAAGTGGGCGGTCAGCGGGATATTGAAGACTTCGCCCCAGGTGCCGCCCGCGACACCGCCGATGGTGTCGGCGACCTTGCGGGTGACCTCGTTGCCCGCGGGGATCCAGGTCGGATTCGGTTCGCCGTGACCCTGCTTGGAGGTGAGCTTGCGCCCGAACAGCCCGCGCTTGGTGTAGGTGGTGATGGAGTTGTCCAGATGCTGCATGACCAGCGAGATGATGGTGCGCTCACTCCAGTTCTTCACCGACATGAACTGCAGCAGCATCAGCGGGTGGCGCAGCACGATGCCCAGGAAGCGCAGCCAGCGCGGGATGCTGCCGCCGCCGTCGACCATGAGCGTCTGCAGCAGGCCCATCGAATTGGAGCCCTTGCCGTAGCGGACCGGCTCGATGTGCGTGTCGGGGGTCGGGTGGATGGAGGAGGTGATGGCCACGCCGCGGGTGTAGTCGACGTCGGGGTTCACCTTGCGGGTGGCCGCGCCGAGGATGGATTCGGAGTTGGTGCGGGTCAGCAGGCCCAGCCGCGACGACAGCTGCGGCAGGACGCCCTTGTCGCGCATGGCGAACAGCAGCTGCTGGGTGCCGCGGGTGCCGGCGGCCAGCACCACGTGCTTGGCCGTGTAGGTCTTGGGCTGCTTGCGGAACCAGGCGCCGGTGCGTTCGGTCTCCACGTCCCAGGTGCCGTCGGGCAGCGGACGCACGGTGGTGACCGTGGTCATCGGGAACACCTGTGTGCCACCCTTTTCCGCCAGGTACAGGTAGTTCTTGACCAGGGTGTTCTTGGCGTTGTGGCGGCAGCCGGTCATGCACTCGCCGCATTCGATACAGCCGGTGCGCTCGGGGCCCGCGCCGCCGAAGTACGGGTCGGGCACGGTCTTGCCGGCCTCGCCGAAGAACACCCCGACGGGGGTCTGCACGAAGGTGTCGCCCACGCCCATGTCCTCGGCGACCTGCTTGAACACCTCGTCCGCGGGAGTCATGTGCGGGTTGGTGACGACGCCGAGCATCTTGCGGGCCTGCTCGTAGTAGGGCATCAGCTCGTCGCGCCAATCGGTGATCTCGCGCCACTGCGGGTCGGCGAAGAACGGGGCCGGGGGCACGTAGAGGGTGTTGGCGTAGTTGAGTGAGCCGCCGCCCACGCCCGCGCCGGCCAGGATCAGCACATCGCGCAGCGGGTGGATGCGCTGGATGCCGAAGCAGCCCAGCTTCGGGGCCCACAGGAACTTGCGCAGGTCCCAGCTGGTGTCGGGGAGCTGGTCGTCGGTGAAGCGCTGACCGGCCTCGAGTACGCCGACCGAGTAGCCCTTCTCGGTGAGGCGCAGTGCGCTGACACTGCCGCCGAAGCCGGACCCGACGATGAGCACGTCGAAATCGGTGTCGCGTTGGGTCATGAGGACTCCCTTGTCGTCGTCGACAGTGTGGCGGCGGTTACGCTAATGCGGACAGTTGTGGCTGTCAACGTAGGGCCGGGTTGCGGTATCTATGCTGTTCGCGTGGACCGATACAGCCGCCTGCAACTCGCCGAACTCAGCGGTGTCGCCGCCCGCACCATCCGCTATTACCACTCGGTCGGAGTGCTGCCCAAGCCCGGGCGCGCGGGCAAGGAAGCGGTCTACGGTCCCGACCACCTGGAACGACTGCGGGCCATCACCGCGATGCAGGCGCGCGGGTTGCGCCTGGACGCCATCCGCGAGGTGTTCGAGGCCGAGGTTCCCGGCGACGGCGACTGGCGGGAGGTCTTCGATCCGCGCTACAGCGGTGACATCGACACCGGCACGGTCCTCGACGACGATGCCCTGACCGAGTTGCTCGGCGATCGCCGCCCCGAGATCCTTGACGACCTGCTGTCCGAGGGCTACCTCCAACCGCTCGGCACCCGCTGGCGGGTGCCCGAACCGGCCATGCTCACCGGCGCGCTGATCCTCTACGACGTGGGCACCGATATCGCGTTGTCGGGCGTGCTGCGCAAGCTGATCCGCACCCACATCGCCACCTTGGCCGACGAGATGATCCGGGTGGTGCGCGAGGCCTCAGGCCGGGAGTACACCGGCGAGGGCATCGATCTGGACCTGGATCGATTCCGGGACCGGTTCCTGGCCACGGCCCGCGAGGTCGGCGGGGCCACCCTGGCCGAGGAGATCGAACGCGCGGTCCGCCGGCGCTGACCCGCGCCGCGCCCGCATCACGGCGCGGGGACCGCGGCGGGGACGGTGACGGGGTTCTCGCAGCTGGCCGGGGGATCGACCAGCTTGCAGTCGGACGGGAACCGCACCGGCTCGTAGCCCGAGGGCACCCCGCCGGCGGTGATGATCTGCCGGTAGGTGTCGACCGCGTCGGTGGGCTTGCGGGTCAGGCTCGGATCGGTCTGCACGTTCACGGTGTAGAGGCCGAAACGCGGCGCGAACGAACCCCACTCGTAGTTGTCGGTGAGGCTCCAGTAGTTGTAGCCGACCAGGTTCATGCCGTCGGCCTTGGCGCGCTGCAACCAGTACACGGTGTCGCGCAGATGATCGGAGCGGGTGTAGCCGTCGGCGCGCGGCTTGCCGTTCTCGGTGGGCATGCCGTTCTCGACAACCCACAAGGGCTTGCCGGGGAACATCCGCGAATAGTGTTGCAGCGCATAGTAGATGCCCTCGGGGCGGATCGGCAGATCCCACATCCCGGCGGGCGGCGCGACCGACCCGTCCGGCATATTGACCGTGTTGGCCTCGGGCGGCTCGTAGCCGAAGTAGTAGTCCACGCCGATGAAGTCGAGCTTGTCGCCGATGCGTTCCATGAGCGGCCCGTTGACCTGCGCCTCGGCCCCGGCCACATAGCCGACATTGCTGGTGACCAGCGCCTTGGGCTGCACCTGGTGGATGTAGTCGTAGATCTCGTTGTGTGCCTGGGCGACCCGGTCGAGCATCTGGTCGGCGTCGGTGTCGTTCTGGCGCACCTCGTGCATGATGTAGGCGACCGGCTCGTTGACCGTGACCCAGACCGGACTGCGGGAGGTGTAGCGGTCGACCACCTTGCGGGCATTGGCCAGCCAGTCGCCCACCATGGCGTCGTCGTTCCAGCCGCCGCGTTCGGCGGCCCAGCCCGGGTACACCCAATGGTCCAGCGTGAGCATGGGTTCCATGCCGTTGGCCACGATGTCGTCGATGACGCGGTCGTAGAAGGCGAAGCCCTCCTCGTCCCATACCCCGGGTTCGGGCTGTAGGCGCGCCCATTCGATGCCGATGCGGAACACCTTCGAGCCCAGTCCCGCGGCCAGTGCGATGTCGGTCTGGTAGCGGGAGCGGAAGTCGATGGAGTTGCGATAGCGGTCCCAGTCGGGATTGGCGTCGATGTAGTGCATCCAGTTGCTGTCGGGGGCGTGCCCCTCGGACTGGAAGCCGGACGCGGCCACGCCCCACAGGAAGTCGGGGCCCAGTCCGCCGTGGGTGCCCGGAGTGGCGGGCGGCAGTGCGGGAGTCGCGTGGGCGGCTGTGGCCACCGGCAGCAGCGTCGCGGCGGCGGCGAGCCCAGCTAGGACTAGTCGGTGCAGGCGACGGCGCATCGGGGCTCCTTCTCCGGGACGCCTGGTCGGAATGTCCCATTCGGAGCGTAGCTGCCTATTAGCTGAATTCCGGGGCAGTGAGGGGCGTGTCGCGGGGCCCGCTGCGCTCGGCTCACCCGCCGATCAGCGCCGGATTTCCGGACCGGAAAACCCTCGCGCGGCCCTCACCTGCCGCGATGGTGGTCCCGTTAATGATCTCGGTGTCGAGCCGAACCCATGCCGCCTACCGTTCGTGATGTACCGGCCTGTGGCCCAAGCGGTTCCAGGAGGGGGAGTCACAGTCCGGTGCAACCACCCGGCGTATCTTCAGCGCGGCGGCGTCGCCGGGTCGGCGTGGCCGGCGCGGACATCGACCGGCGTCAGTGCGCGACCCGCGCTCGAACAATGCGGGGTTCGACCGAATAGTCCTGTCCGGCGGTGGCATCGAGATAGCGGGAGGCCAGCGTGTCGGCGCTCAGGTCCTCCTGCACCACCCACCCCGTCTCGCGCACCGCACGGGCGACGCTGGTGACGCCGGTGCGAGGCACCTCGAGCACGATCTCCGCGCCGCCGAGGCAACTGGCTAGCAACTGCAACGCCGTCATGGTCGTTCTGGGACACGCGGGGCCGGTGGCGGCACCGGCCGAACCATGGCGGCCCGGGTCGTCGAGTCGAACGGCGAACACCGGGTCCCGGGGCTCGAATCCGGGTGCGAATCGGACGAATTCCGCAAGTTGCCTCGCCGTGGCTCGGCCGACAGGCTCGGAATCCCCTGGTGGCTGCGCTATTCCGCCCTCCCGGTCGGTGACCCGGATGACCCGCACGTCACGGTACGGATTGTGCGCGATGAAAGTGTCCAGGGCAGTACCGAAAACGAGGACCTGACGTGTCCCCGCCGACACCGCGTCGGCGAGCCGGTCCTCGGCATAGCGCTGCCGGGCCGCCGCGAGCAGTCGGCGGCTCCGGCCACCGGGTGGGTGCGGTACCTCGCGGCCCGCGGCGGCGGCTCTCATGCGCCCGGCTCGTCGTCGCGCGGCTCGGGTCCCGGCGCGTTGCCCGGACCGTGCGGACCGGGGCCGCGATGACCGTGCGGTCCGTGGTGCCCGGGTCCGGCGAACGGGCGTCCCGGTGCGGGCGGCATGCCGGGACCCTTGGGCCATTCGGGCATGCCTGGCAGGGAAGGCATCTGGGGTATCGAGGGCATGGGTGGAATGCCCGGCATCGGTGGAATGGTAGGAACCGGCGGAATCGGCGGCGTGGAGTGCAGCGGGGGGATCGGGATTCCGGCGCCGGCTCCGCCGAAGCGCTGAAACGCGGCTTGACGTGAGGTGCCGAAGATTTCGCCGATCTCGGCCCAGGTCCGCCCTTCGTCGCGGGCCTGCCGCACCAGCGACCGCAGCACATCGTCGACGACACCGTCGAGACTGCGCGCGGCCCGCAGCGCGGCCATGACCGAGGGCGGCGGAACGCCCTGGCCGGGGCGCAACACCTCGGCCACGACATCGGCATTGGTGGACAACAGCTTCGCCAGGATCGCTCGCTCGTCGGCGGGATCCCGGTGCGGGGAATCACTCATATGTAAATGCTGCCTTGACGCGAATTCGGCTGTCAAGGAACGATTTACACACTCCGCTTACTGAGCATTAGCTGAAAGAAATGCGCTTTGTTTGCCGCCCCTATAACGTGTTCGTCAGCGATCTGGAGGTGCAGGGCGGAGGACACCTGAAACATGACCCACCCAGAGAGATGCGCGGCCGAACACGAGCTGTTCGAGCTGGTTCGGAAGGCCGGATTCGAGGGATCATCCTGGAAGCTGTTGGCGGACAGTCTGGTTCGCCACGCATTGGCCGTCCTGGGGCCGTGGGTACGCAGCGGCTGGATTTTCGCGGTCGCCGAACGCGAGGGGATGCCCTTGCGTCCGACCGCGCAGGAGCGGTTGCTGGTGGAGACCCGCTTCGCCGAGGACTTCGTGCGCGAGACCATCACCCGCGCCCTCGAACGCTTTCGCCGCGCCGCCCGTGACGGCGACGGCTGGGCCGCCGACGGCGGACAGAGTCTGAGCGGCTACTTCCTCGGTGCGTGTGTCCGCGCGTTCGTCGAGCACTTCCGCCGCAGCCGCCGCGGCGGAGATCTCTACCAGTACCAGCCCGCGTCGACGGTGGCGGTGGTGAGCGAGGACGGCCCCGAGCTGTCCGAGGTCTTGGCCGCCGCCGAGGACATCGCCGGATCCGTCGTCTCCCGCCTGGCGTTCCGCAGCCGTCTGGAGGGCCTGAGCGAGCGTGACCGCGCGCTCGCCTGGGGTAAGGCGATGGGATTGAGCGCCCACGAGATCGCGCAGCTCTTCGCGTTCCCGTCGGTCCCGGCCGTCGAAGTGCGCTGGGCCGGACTGCGCAGCGACCATGATTGGATGACCGGCCTCGACGGCCAGGAGGTGGCCGAATGAGCCCCGATCACGCCCCCGACCCGGTGCTGCGCATCGCAGACCTGATCGAACGCTCCTCACTCAATGACCCCGCCCTGCGCCGCCTCTACGCCCGCATCCCGCATCGCACCCCGACGCGGCGCAGCACGCCCGCCCCGATCCCGTCGGCCGTCACCGGGTTCGCGGCCCGGCTCAACGAGCTCTTCGACGCCATGCCCACGCCCGGCGGACGCCCGCACACCAACTCCGCGGTCGCCGCCCAGCTCACCGCCTGGGGTCACCCGATCTCCAAGCCCTATCTGAGCCAGTTGCGCTCGGGTGCGCGCACCAACCCCTCCCGCGAGACCATCGCCGCCCTGGCGCGCTACTTCCGTGTCCGCCCCGACCATTTCGCCACCGCCGCCCATCCGGTCCCGCGCGGCCACGACCTGGACCTGCTCGCCCGCCTGCAATTCCCCGGCCTGCGCGGACTCGCCATCGCGGCCGTCGATCTGAGCGAGGAATCCCAGCACCTGCTCGTTACCATGGCCGAGCGGCTGCGCCTCACCGAGGGCCTGCCGGAGGTGGGCGCGGGCGGCCTCGAATAGCCCGGCGGCGGTATATACGAAATATCTTGTGCCGAGCCCGGCTTCGGAAACCCCTGGTCTGGCACTGTGACCGGGTGCCGAACCCCGAACCGCCCGTCCTCGCCGCGTACCGCGCCGTCCCCGATGCGGGCCCGCTGCCGCTCGGGCGTCGAGCGGTGGCCGAGTTCTCCGGTACCGCCGCCCTCGCCGCCGTCGTGATCGGTTCGGGCATCGCGGCCGACCAGCTCTCACCCGCAGACCCCGGCCTGCGACTGCTCGAGAACTCGACCGCCAGCGCGCTGGGGCTGGCCGTGCTCATTCTGATCTTCGGCCCGATCTCGGGCGCGCACCTCAATCCGGTGGTGTCGCTGGCGGATTGGCTGGGCGGTCGGCGCGATCGTCGGGGACTGTCCACGCGGGCGTTCGGCGTCTACCTCGCCGCCCAATGCTCCGGTGCTATCGTCGGTGCGCTGCTGGCCAACGCCATGTTCGACCGGCCTCCGCTGCAACTGGCGACCCAGCAGCGCGTCACCGGCGGCCACCTGCTCGGCGAGATGCTCGCCGCCGCGGGACTGGTCGCGATCGGCTTCGCCGCCGCCCGGCTCGGACGCGGAGCCGGCGCCGCGGCGGTGGCCGCCTACCTCGGGTCGGCCATCTGGTTCACCAGCTCGGGGTCGTTCGCGAATCCCGCGCTCACCCTGGGGCGCGTGCTGTCGGATTCGTTCACCGGCATCGCCCCGTCCTCGGTGCCCGCGTTCACCGCGGCCCAGATCCTCGGCGGCCTGGCCGGTTCCAGCCTGATCACCCTGCTGTACCGTCCGGCCGTCCGCGGCGTCTAAGCCGCGCGGGGGTCGTGACGGCGGAAGTCGGCGTCGGCGGCCGTGCCGGCATCGAGTGCGGCGGTGAGCGGGCCGCGACCCAGCGGGCTTGTAGGGCCAGGCGTCCCCGCTGCGGGCGCGGGGGAGTAGCTGGGCCGCTGGACCGTTCTCAGGGCAGCGCGACCGGTGATCCAGGCCCGGTGACGGCACCTCGGGCCACGACCTCGGAAGTAATGGTCGAACGTCCATATTGTGGCGCTCGGACCTCGGGTTCGAACCCGCTCGGCGGGCAGGTCCAACGCAGCGAGCCCTCGGCCTGCAAGAGTGCGCTGAAATGCGATGAGCTGCATGGACTCCGGTCGGCGGTTTGCTCGGAGATACCGAAAGGTTCGGGGACACAGACGATTCTGCTATGGTGGCTCCGCCGATTTCAGGATCGGCCGGACGACAAGAGAATTGATGAATCAAGACAACGCCGTGCTGCTTTCCTGGGTCCTCGCCGCCGCTCTCGTGCTCGCGGTGGTAGGGGTGGTATTCCTGTGGCGCGCCCTGCGCGCCGAACGTGGGCGTGTCGCGGCTGTGCGCGAGGAACAGCTGGACCGCGAGGCCGCGGTCGAGGCCATGATCGCGAACCTGACCGAGAATGTCGTGCCCGCCATCGGTGCGGCGGTGCGCCGCTCGGACCCCGACAACCCGACCGTGAACCTGCCGGTCGTCCTCGAACAGTCGCGCATCGCGGAACTGGTGTGGCAGTGGACCGCCCGCTGCGGCGAAGAACTGCAGAAGGTCGCCACCGAGACCGCCGAGCGGGTCGCGCGCGAACGCGCCAACGAGACCCAGCTCGCCCTCGCCGAGGCCGAATCCTCCCGCGAGAGCGCGATCGCCCAGATCGAGGAGATGGCGCAGCTGGCCATCGCCCAGGCCGAGGAGGCCGCCCGCGTCTCGGTCGCGCAATCGAACGAGAATGCCCGCGCCGCGGTCGCCGACGCCGCCGACAGCGCTCGTGCGCAGGTGGAGGGCGCGGCGCGCGACGCCACCTCCGCGGCCGTGCGCGCGTTCGGCGCGTCCGTGGTGAGCCTGGGCGCCGATGTCAGCCAGGTGGTGAGCGCCGCGCTGCGTCGCCACCGCAATGACGAGACCTTCGAGACGCTCACCCGCATCGACCATTCCGTGCAGCAGATGATCCGTCAGGCGCAGTCCTACGTGATCGTCTGTGGTGGTCTGCCCGGCCGCCGCTGGCCGCAGCAGTCCCTCACCGACGTCGTGGGCGGGGCCACCGGCCGCGTGCGCGACTACACCCGGGTGCGTTCGGGCGAACTGGACCGCCCGGTGGTGAGCCGCGTGGTCGAGCCGCTGGTGCACACCATCGCGACGCTGCTGGACAACGCCCTGCGCTACTCGCCGCCGACCTCGTTCGTGGACATCGGTTTCCAGGAGGGCCACCACGGCGTCACCGTCATCGTCGATGACGCCGGTGTCCGGATGAACCCCGAACAGCTCGAGGAGACCCGCCGCGTGCTGGCCGGCGACCAGGTCGTCGACATCCACGCGCTGGGCCCGACGCCCCGCGTCGGCTTCCCCGGTGTGGCCGCGCTGGCGCGCCGCTACGGGTTCTCGGTCTACATCGACGGCCCGAACATGTACGGCGGTATGCGTGCCATGGTGTTCATCCCCGAAACCCTGCTGGCCGCACCGGCCGCCGCGCAGCCGACCGCCCCTGCCGCGGTGCCGACGCCCGCCCCGGTGCCGATGACCGTGGCGGCCCCCGCCCCGGTGCCCGCGCCCACCCGGCTGCCCTCGCCCGATCCCGAACCTACCGTGGTGGCCATGGATTCGGTCGCACCCCAGGAACTGACCTCCGGCGGCCTGCCTCGACGGCGCCGCCGCTCCGCGACGGTGGCCCTGGCCACCGCCGGCCCGGACGCCGCGGACGCCACCGCCTCCGCGCGTCCCGATATCGCCGCTGCCTGGCACAGCGGCTCCCAGCGCGGCCGTGCGGCCGCGTACGAGCACTCCGAAGGGATGACATCGTGACCGGTACGCCCGCGACGGCAGTGAGTGATACCAACCGGCTGGCCTGGCTGCTCGAGGATCTCGAGGCCCCCGGTGTCCGGTTCGCCGTGCTGTTGTCCGAGGACGGCCTGCGCATCGCCCACACCGGCGGCGTCAGCATCGACGATGCCGAGCGGTTCGCCGCCGCGGCGTCGGGTCTGCGGGCCCTGGGCAAGGCGCTCGCCGAATTCTGCGGCGGTTCGCCCGGGAACTCGGTGCGCCAGAACATGACCGAGTACGCCGACGGGATGATCTTCATCACCGCCGCCGGAGCCGGTGCGCTGCTGGGAGTCTCGACCACCCAGGACGTCGACGTCAGCCTGGTCGCGCACCGGATGAACGAACTGGCCGGGCGGGTCGGGCGTGAGCTCGGCAGTACGTCGCGGACCAGAGTGGATCTGCCGCGGTCATGAGCCGGCCCCGGCGCGATCCCGACCTGGTCCGGGCCTACGTGCGCACCGGCGGCCGCTCGCGTCCGAGTCGGGCGCTGGATCTGGTCAGTCTGGTTGTCGCGGTGTCCGATCCGCCACCCGGTGCGTCCCCGGACGCTCGCCGCATCCTGCAGATCGCTCGGCGCGGGGTGCTGACCCCCGCCGAGCTGGCGGCCTACCTGGACCTGCCGCCATCGGTGGTGAAGATCCTGGTAGCCGATCTGCTCGACAGTGGCCATCTGGCCCACCCTGCCCCGGTGGAAGCGCTGCCGGGACAAGCCCTCTTGGAGGAGGTACTCCATGGACTCCGCGCTCTCTCCGCATGAGCGCGTCGTCGACTATGTGCCGGAGACCGTCACCCGCACCGTGAAGTTGCTGGTGGCGGGGAACTTCGGCGTCGGGAAGACCACGTTCGTAGGCAGTGTGTCCGAGATCCGGCCGCTGCGCACCGAGGAGACGATCACCGAGGCCAGCGTCGGCGTCGACGACATGGCCGGGTTGCCGGGCAAGACCACCACCACGGTGGCCATGGACTTCGGCCGCATCACCCTCAATCCCCGCCTGGCCCTGTATCTCTTCGGCACGCCCGGCCAGCGCCGGTTCGTGCCCATCTGGGAGGATCTGGCCGTCGGCGCGCTCGGCGCGCTGGTGTTGGTGGACACCCGCCGCCTGGACAAGGCCGACGAGGCGCTGTCGATTCTGGAGGAGCGCGGCGTGCCGTACGCGGTGGCCGTCAACGACTTCGACGGAGCGCCCCGCCACCCGCTCGAGGAGATCCGGGAGGCCCTCGACCTGGATCCGGACACCCCGCTGCTGCGTCTGGACGCCCGCGACCGCAACCCCTGCCTGCAGGCGCTGATCACTCTGGTCGAGTATCTGCTGGAGCCCCGCGTCTAGCCGTATTTTCTACGGGCAGAACATCATTCGTGGCGAGAGGCCTGGCGGAACGGGCCGCGTGACGGATCTCGCAAGGACGGTCACCCGGTGTGGAATCTGCTGTACGGTGAGCGATTCCTGCAGGGTGAACTGAAGGAGTTTCGGAATGCCGTTTGCGAGCAGAGGATCGGTGAAGATCCACTACACCGACACCGGCGGGCCGGGTCCGGCGGTGGTGCTCGGGCACGGGCTGTTCATGGATCAGGCGATGTTCGCACCCCAGATCGAGGCGCTCGCGCCCGACTACCGGATCATCGCCATCGATTCGCGCGGGCACGGCGAGACAGAGGACGACGACACCCCGTTCAGCTATTGGGATCTCGCCCGCGACGCCTGGGCGGTGGTGGACGAACTGGGCCTGGACCGGGTCGTGGTGGGCGGGGTCGGGCACGGCGGGTTCACGGCGCTGCGCATGGCGCTGCTGGCGCAGCCGCGGGTCGACGGGCTGATCGTGGTCGGTTGCAGCGCCACCGCCATGACCGCGCAACGCCGCGCCGGGTACCAGGAGGTGCTCGCGCAGTGGACGAGCAGCGCCACCCCGAGCCCGACCATCAGGATGGTGGGCTCACTCATGGTCGGCGGCACGGTCGAGGAGCAGCAGCCCTGGCGCGACAAATGGGGCGCCGCTGATCGCGAACGGATCCGGCTGGCCGGGGAGTGCCTGGTCAACCGGGACACCGTGCTCGAACTGCTCGGCGAGATCCGGTGTCCGGCGCTGGTGCTGCGCGGGCTGGCCGATCAGGCGATCAGCGCCGAGCAGGTCGAGGAACTGGCCTCGGCCCTGGGCAATCCGGTGCCGGTGCACACCATCGCCGGCGCCGCCATGACCCCCTCACTCACCCATCCCGGAGAGGTCAACGCGCTGCTGCGGGGGTTCCTCGCGGGCATGCCCCGCTGATCACGGCTCGAGCAGTCCGATGAACAACTGGTGCGCCGGGCCGGGGGCGGTCGCGCGATAGCGCTGCACCCGCACGTCGAACACGGTGGCGGTGCGGGGGTTTCGCAACGTGAAGGTGGGGTCCAGGCGGCCGATGTGCACATGGCCCTCGTTCCACAGCCGCCGGAAGTCGTGCTGCTGACCCAGTTCCCGCAGCAGACCGTCGAGGTCGCCGCTTTCCGGAACGCCGGCGGCGTAGGCGCGGAAGCGCCCGACCATCAACCGCGCCTCACGCTCCCACTCCTCGAGCACGATGCGCGCCCGCGGATCGGTGAACATCCAGCGCAGCACGTGTCCCCGGCACGACAGTCCCGGCAGCGCCTCGTCGAAGGCGCTGTTGCAGGCCACCACATTCCAGGCATCGTCGATCGCGGCGGCCAGATGCGGCAGCAGGGCGTCGAGCGTGGTGCGCACCGCGGAGGCCGCCGAGTCACCGTGACGCAACGCCCGCGCCGACGACGCCGCCGGACGCTGCTGGGCCAGGTGGTACAGGTGCACGCGTTCGGCCGGGTCGAGCTCGAGCACCACGGCGAGCGAATCCAGAATGGCCGGACCGGGATTGAGCGCCTCACCCTGCTCGATCTTGGCGATGTAGCCCAGACTGGCGTGGGTGGCCTCGGCCAGCTGCTTACGGGTCAGCCCCGCCGGATAGCGCGTACTGGCCCGCGCCCGGCGTTCGCGCACGAACTCCGCCAGCGTGGGCGCGCGCAGCACCTCGACGGTCGGCAGCCCGAATTCGTTGTCGGCCAACAGCATCCCTTCGCACACGGTCATCTGCCCCCAGCCTAGGGGGCGGCACCGGGCGGGGCCGCACGGAACGACGACCCGGGGCGGCCGGAGGCGGCGGTACCACCGGCGGTGGTGGCGGCGCAACACCGTGTTTCGCACAGTGGTACTCGCGAATTCGCCTGCACCTGACTGGGGAATCCCAGCGGTTGCCAAGTGGGGAGCGCGCATTCGATATTTGCCCTGCGAGGGTCGGCAATGGCGCCGGCAGGGGAGTCGATGGGGGATCGGCCAATAGCGAGGAGCGGCACCGGAAATGGCCAATACTTCATTGTCGCGCGACGAATCGGGTCTGCGGTCGCGCACGATAGTGATCGGCGAACAATCGTTTCCCTACTATTTCGGCCGCGACTGCGTAGCCGAGATCGGTGCGGCGATCACCGCCCTGGGACCCGACAAACTCGTGATCGTCACCGACGACGACGTCCGCACCCGCTACCGTCACCACCTCGACACCCTGGCCGGATCCATTCCCGCACTGATCCTCTCGCATCCCTCCGGCGAATCCATGAAGACGCTGACCTGCCTGTCGAGCCATCTGGAGACCGCCTTGCGGGCCGGCGTCACGCGGCGTTCGGTCGTGGTGTCCTTCGGTGGCGGGGTGCCCGGGAATCTGGCCGGGCTGATGGCGAACCTGCTGTTCCGAGGGGTACGGCTGGTGCACGTGCCGACCACCACGATCGCCGCCATGGATTCGGTGCTGTCGCTCAAGCAGGCGATCAACTCCGGGGTCGGGAAGAATCATCTGGGCACCTATTACGCGCCCGAGGCGGTATTCACCGACGTCGAACTGTTCACCACCCTGCCGGAGCGTGAATTGCTTTCGGGATTGTGTGAAATGGCGAAGAATTGCCTCGCGATCCAACCGTCGGCGCTGGACGGATTGCGGAGGGTCATCGCGGCGGGCGAATTGAGCAGCCCGCATTCGCTGCTGTGGTTGCTGGACGCGAGCATCGCCGCGAAATCCGCGGTCACCCGGTCGGACACCTTCGAGCGCCGCACCGGGCTGGTCCTCGAATACGGGCACACCACCGGGCACGCCATCGAGATCTGCGATCACCGGGTGCGCGGGGTCGCGGGACTTCCGCACGGCGCGGCGATTGCGCTGGGAATGCTGGTGGCCGCGCATATCTCGCACGCACGGGGATGGCTGTCCGATGACGAGGTGAGCGTCCACTACGAGATCGTCACCGGGCTGGGTGTGGAGCCGGCGCTGCCCGCGTCGGTGAGCGTCGACGATGTGCTCGCGGTGATCGCCGACGACAACAAGAAGGGGTACCTGCCGCCGCGGCCGGACACGGTGCCGTTCGTGCTGCTGCGGTCGCTGGGGCGTCCGGCGAATACGGGGGACCTTCCGCTGGTGCCGGTGCAGGTGTCGGAGATCCGGGCCGCGCTCGATGTCGTCGCGCGGACGTCCGCGCCGGTCGTGGTCGGGTAGGCGCGCCATGCTCGCACTGCACGGGGGTGCGTCGGTCCGCGGGGGACGGGCCTGGCCGCGCTGGCCGCAATACGACAATCGGACCGCGGCGGAACTGCTTGCCGCGCTGCACTCCTCGCGCTGGTCGGTGACCTGGTACAGCCCGCGCGGCGGCAAGTCCCGCGAGCGGTTGTTCGGCGAGGCGTTCGCCCGCTACAACGACGCGGCCTACGGGATCAGCGTGGACCACGGGTCCAGTGCGCTGGTGATCGCGTTGGAGGCGCTGGGGATCGGGCCCGGGGACGAGGTGGTGGTGCCCGCCATGACCTGGGTCGCTCCGGCGACGGCGGTGCTGCGGGTGGGCGCGGTCCCGGTGCTCGCCGATGTCGATCCCGATACCGGCTGCCTGGCCGGTGATGAACTGCGCGCGGTCGTCTCGCCGCGCACGCGGGCGGTCATCGTGGTGCATCTGGCGTGCACCGCGGCCGAACTCGACGACATCGTGGCGGTCACCGGTGACGAGGGGCTCGCCTTGATCGAGGATTGCTCGCAAGCACACGGCACTCGGTGGGCCGGGCGCGCGGTCGGGACGTTCGGCGCGATCGGGGTGTTCAGCCTCGGTGCGGCCAAGTCGCTGGCCGCGGGGGAGGCCGGGGCCGCGATCACCGACCGCCGCGACCTGTACGAGCGGATGCTCATGCTGCGCGCGGACTCTCGCGCGTACACGGAGGGCGCACCCGCTGCCGGGGAGTTCGAGCTCGTCGAACAGGCCACGGTCATGGGCGCGAACTACTGCATGTCCGAACTCACCGCGGGGCTCCTGCTCGACCAGTTGCCGCGCCTCGACGACCAGCACGCGCTGCGTGAGGCCAGAGCGAAGGATCTGGAAGCCGGGCTGCCCGACATTCCCGGCCTGGAACGCATTCCCGTCCCCGCGGCGGTGGACCGGCGTGCCGTCTACGAATACGGGATCCGTCTGCAACCTGGTGCTTTCGGTCTCGCAAGCGTCGATCAGGTGGCGGCGGCGCTCACGGCCGAACTCGGAACCAAGGTCTACCCGCCCCGCGATCCGCTGCACCGCAGCGCTCTGCTGCGCCCGCAGACCAAGCCTCGCTTCGCGCGGCGCTGGGCCGAGGCCGTCGAACGCGCCACCGGGCGCGACTTCACCGGCGCCGACCACTACCGCGATCACACCCTGCTCATGCACCACAGCGTGCTGCTGGGCGAGCGCGCCGACATCGACGACATCCTCACCGCGCTGGACAAGGTGCGCACCCACGCCGCCGCCCTCGACCCGAAAGGCCTGGCATGAACTCGGAACTCATGGCCGACTGGCAGAGCCGCACCATCGACGGGATCCGCACCCGCCGCGCCGTCGAATCCGACTGGGAGGCGCTGCGCGGGCGCTACGACCGCGCGTTCGGGGGCGTGAAGACCCACGATTTCGAGGCGTGGAAACGGCAGTTCCGGCTCGAGGACATCGCGGTGGTGGAGGACGTCACCGAGGCCGGGGAACCACGCATCGTGGGGACCGCGGCCATCATTCGCACCACGGTGACCGCGCCGGGCGGGGCCCAGCTGACCGTCGCGGCCTGCGCGCAGGGGATGGTCGCCACCACCCATCAGAAGCGCGGAATCTACGCCAAGGTGCAGGCCGAGCTGATGGCCATCGCCCTGGAGACCGAAGCCGACGTGTTCGCCGCCATGCCCGGGCCCGGCGGCAGTTACGCCTATGTCGGCGTCACCACCCACACCCGGCATCTGCGGATCGACCGCGCGCGGGCGAAACTTCGAGCGGCCGAACCGGATTCGGGCCGAGTGCGGGAGTCTTCGTACGCCGAGTCGATGGGGGAGCTGCGCAGGCTCTACGCCCGCTGGCAGCAGGGCACGCCCGGGGCGCTGGATCGCGCGGAGTCCTGGTGGCCCAGTGCGTTGCATCCGCGGGCGTTCGTCTTGACGCACGCCGACGGCTATGTCGTCTACGAACTCGCCGGAGACACCGTGCATGTGCGCGACTTCTGCGCGCTCACCGTGCCCGCCCACCGGGAGCTGCTGCGCTGCCTGCTCGGCCAGGGCGAATACGTCCGGATCCTCCTCGACACCGCCATCGACGATCCCACCCCGCTGTTGCTCGAGGATGCTCGCGCCGCGGCGGTGACCGGCGTCGATGCCGGGTTGTCGACGTGGATCCTGAACCTGCCCAAGGCCATCGCGGCACGAGAGTTCCGGGCCGACTTCCACGGTGTCATCGAGGTGGCCGATCCGTGGGGGTTGAGCGCCGGCGCCTACCGGCTCGACATCACCGGCGGCCACGGCACGTGGACGCCCGCCGACGGGGCGGCCGCCGACGTCCGCATCGGGCCGCTCGAACTCACGACCGCCTACTTCGGCACGCACTCGATCAGCGAGTTCGAGCGCGCGGGCCGCGTGTACTCACTCACCGCCGGCGCCGCCGACGCACTCGACCGCGCCTTCGCCACGACGCGGAAACCCTTCAACACCACACCCTTCTGAACGCACCCGAGGACACCACCGATGACAACCACCCCCGCCGAACCCCTGCCCGCGGCCGGCGCCGCGCGCGACACGACCCCGTCGGTCTGCCCGGTCACCGGCGTCGTCGGCTCCGGCATCACCCGCACCACCACCCCCACCGGCGACTCCGCCTGGCTGGCCACCGGCTACGACCTGGTTCGTGACCTGTTCACCGACCCGCGCCTGGGCCGCTCGCACCGCACCCCGGAAAACGCGGCCCGCCTGGGGGAGTCGGCCTTCTCCGGCGGCCCGATCGGCAACTTCGACACCGAACTCGAAGACCACGCCCGCATGCGCACCCTGCTGCAACCGCACTTCTCACCCAAACGCATGCGTGAACTGCGCCCGCGCGTGGAACAACTCACCACCGAACTGCTCGACGCCATGGAGGACCAGGGCCCGCCCGCCGACCTGCAAGCCGCCCTGGCGCTTCCGCTGCCACTGCTGGTGATCTGCGAACTGCTCGGCGTCCCCTACGAGGACCGCAACCGCTTCCGCGACTGGGTCGACGCCGTCGGCAATGTCGCCGACCGCGCCAAGGTCGAACAGGGCGTCGCCGAACTGTTCGCCTACTGCCTGCACCTGGTCGGCCGCAAACGCCGCGACCCCGGCGACGACGTGGTGTCACGCCTGTGCGCCGTCGACGGCGTCACCGACGACGAAATCGCCACGCACGCCATGGTTCTCCTGTTCGCCGGCCACGAAACCTCCGCCGTCCAGATCGGCGTCGGCATCCGCATGCTGCTCGAGAACCCCGCACAGTTCCAGCTCCTGCACGAGCGCCCCGACCTGGTCGCCTCCGCCGCCGAGGAACTCCTGCGCGCCTGCAACGCCAGCAGCCTGCCCCGCTATGCCCGCGACGCCCTGACCGTCGGCGACACCGACATCGCCCCCGGCGACCTCGTCCTGCTCGGCGTGGCCTCCGCCAACCACGACCGCACCACCTTCACCCACCCGGACCGGGTCGACATCACCCGCCAGGAATCGGCCCATTTCATGTTCGGCTACGGCCCCCGCTACTGCCTCGGCGCTCCGCTGGCCCGGCTCGAGCTCCAAATAGCGTTCTCGCAGTTGGTGACTCGTTTCCCGACCCTGGCCTTCGCCGTGGATCCCGCCACTCTCACCGAACGTGACGATATTTTCACCGGCGGACTCACGGCGTTGCCGGTGCGCTGGTAGCCGAGCGCTTGAAGGCGGTTCTGTACTCGCCGGGCGCGCACCCGGTGTGCCGTCGGAAGAGTTTGGCGAAGGTCGCGGCGTCGCGATATCCGACGAGGTGACTGATCCTCGCCACCGAATGATCGGTTTCCTCCAAGAGCAGGCCGGCCCGCCGCACCCTGGCCCGCTGGAGGTATTCCAAAGGCGTCTGCTGCGTTTCGCCGGTGAAACGGCGCAGCAACGTCCTCGGGCTGACCCCGATGACCGCGGCCAGGGCATCCAGGTCGTAGCGCTGGTCGAGGTTTCGATCCAGGTACCGCGTCACCTCTCGCGACAGCTGACCACCGCGGCGGGCCGGAACGAGTGCCGGGTCGACATACGGAGTTTGCCGAGTCCGAGTGTCATCCAGCAGCGTCAGTCTCGCGGTTGTCCGTGCCACCCGATCTCCGTGGTGTTCACGCACCAGCGTCAGCGCCAGGTCGTACATCGCACTGAACGCCGCTGTGGTGATCACCTCCGCGTCGGCGACCACCACCGTGCGCTCGGCCACGACACTGACCTCCGGGTACGTCTCCGCCAGATCATGCGCGTACAGCCACGAGGTGGTCGCCTCGCGCCCACCGAGCAACCCGGCCTCGGCCAGCAGAAACGCCCCGACACAGATCGACACCACCTTCGTGCCCTGCGCGCGAAGCCTCTGAATCGCGGCGATCTCCGGCCCCAACCGCGACCGCACACCCGCGAACGTCGCGCCGGAACCCGTCTCGAACCCCGGCACGATCAGCACATCCACCTCGCGCAGCGCCGACACCGCGACCCGCAGCCCACCCGCCGCCACCACGTGCCGCCGCGGCGACATCACAACGATCTCCGGCGCCTGCCCCGCCGGCGCAACCTGCGCCGCGATCGTCAGCAGATCCGGCACCGAGTACACCTGCGACGCGAAGCACCCGTCATACGCCAGCACCCCCACCCGCAATCGCGTCACATCACACCTCCTGCGCCGATGGCCAGATCACCCTCATACATGGCGATCCAGCCTATGTGACAGGCCGCGCCCACGCCCTACCTTCCTCGGCATGGACCATGACGACCCCCTCGACGACTTCACCCCACGCGCTGTCACCGTCGACGACATCACCAAGATCGTCCACGTCTCCGGATCCGGCCCCGCTGTCATCCTCATGCCCGAAATGCCTGGCATCAGCCCAGACGTAGCCCGCTTCGCCCGCTGGATCCGAGACGCCGGCTTCACCGTTCACATGCCCTCCCTCTTCGGCGTGGACGGCGCCTACCCCACCGTCGAACTGGGCAAGCGCGTCTACAACCACATCTGCGTGAGCGCCGAATTCCGAGTGCTCGCCGGCACCGGCACCAGCCCCGTCGTCAGCTGGCTCCGCGGCCTGGCGCGCCGAGCCCACGCGGAATGCGGCGGCCCCGGAGTAGGCGCGATCGGCCTCTGCCTGACCGGAAACTTCGCCCTCACAATGACCCTCGACCCCGCCGTAATAGCTCCCGTGATCAACCACCCCTCCCTACCCTTCGACGACCCCTGCGCCCTCGAACTCTCCCCA
Source organism: Nocardia sp. NPDC005746 (assembly GCF_040630785.1). Classification (NCBI taxonomy): domain Bacteria; kingdom Bacillati; phylum Actinomycetota; class Actinomycetes; order Mycobacteriales; family Nocardiaceae; genus Nocardia; species Nocardia sp. NPDC005746. Next base: position 379,034 of record NZ_JBEXYE010000002.1, on the reverse strand, counting down.
GCGGACGCCTCCGCGATCGCCGCCCGCTTCGAACGCGAAGATCTCCGAGCCCTCGGCTACCGCTTCGAGGGTGACAAATGGTGCACAGCAGCCCGATTCGCCGCCTACCACTCCATCCTGGGCGACCGCTTCGACGCCCGAGTCCTCCCCGCCGCCCAAGCAAATCCAACCCCACCCCCCTTCTTCGCCCAGACAGTCCAAACCCCCCACAGCGTCGTAACCGCCCACCTCGTGGACAAACCCGGCCACCCCACCCTCGAAGCCCGAGACGAAATCCTCGCCTTCCTGACCACCCGCCTGACCACCCCTCCGCAGTAGCCCGCGAAAGCGGGATCCGCAGCGGCGGAAGGTGAACGTCCTCAGGATAGTTTGGCTTCGGGGGCGAAGGCGGGCAGCTTGTCGAGGCTGCTGCGCACGGCTTCGGTGGCGTACTCGAACATCTGTCGCTCGTAGTCGTCGACCGCGCTGAGCAGATCCTGGCGGCCTTCGTTGGCCTCGATCAAGCGGCGGCGCAACAGGTCCGCGTCGCGCAGCGCGGTGTTCGCGCCGTTGCCGCCGGTCGGGGAGGTGGCGTGGATCGCGTCGCCGAGCAGCGTGACCGGGCCGGAGGCCCAGCGCTCACCGGGCTTGACCACCCGGATGGACAGGAGCGTGCTGTTGTCCGGGTCGGCCTGCTCGATCAGCGCACACAGCTGCGGGTGCCAACCTTCCATCCTGGACAGCACGGCGTCCTGGGCGGTGAGGTCCTCCAGCGAGCCGTTCGGCGGCAGGATCATCGCCCAGCGCACGTAGTCGCCGATGTCGGGCAGTGTGACTTCGGGGGCCAGGTGTTCGGCGGCCTGCTTCGGCGGGGTTCGGAAGCGCATTGCGCCGAGCAGCAGGCTGACGCCGTCGCCCGTGACCTTAGAGCCGAATGCCTTGGCCAGACCGGCGAATTCGTCATTCAGCGGGGTGCGGCCGATGACGAACCGGACGCCGGTGTCGGTCGGGGTGGTCTGTGGCGACAACACCCCCCGGACCGCGGAAGTGACTCCGTCCGCGCCGACGAGCAGGTCGGCGGTGGCCGGGTCGCGGCGGGCGAACCGGGCTCGGACCTTGCCGCCGGCCAGCACGTCGTAACCGGTCAGCGCGGCATCGGTGTGCACGGTGAGACCGGTCAGCAACAGGTGTCGCAGCACCTGCCGGTCGACGACGATGCCGGCCCGGCTCGCGCCGAGCCTGCCGATCTCGTTCAGTTGCGGATCCAGGATCAGCTGTTCGGCGGAGGCGTCCATGACGATCTCGTCGAGCAGCGGGTGCCATCGCGTCGGCAGGCAGCCGCGCACCGCCTGGAAGCCGGTGGGATTCAGCACGAGCCGGTAGCCCTGGAACCGCGCGACGATCCCCGGGTCGCGCTCGAACACGTCGACCTCGATCCCGGCACCACGCAGACCCTGCGCGAGAGCCAGACCTCCCAGACCGGCTCCGACGACGGAAACTCGCATCACGCACCTCCTGGACAGCAACTGGACAGCAATGCGAACTAAGTTCGCTTCTACCGAACTATGTTCTATGCAACGAACTTAGTTCGTGTCAAGCTATAGTTGCCGGTATGCCCGCTGATCCCCGCCAACGCCGCGCAGCCCGCCACGCCCAACCCGCAACCGAAGCTGCCGTGTCGGCGCCACGCAAGAAACCCATCACCGTCGAACGGATCACCGACGCCGCCCTGGAAGTCGTCGCCACCGAGGGGTATGACGCGCTGACCATCCGCCGGGTCGCCGCCGCGCTGGGCACCGGTCCGTCGTCGCTCTACGCACACATCGTCAACAAGGACGACATCGACGATTTGCTGATCGGCAGGCTCTACGCCGAAGTCGCTCTCCCCGAACCGAATTCGGACGCCTGGCGTGAGCAGTTGCTCGGGGTGTACACGCAGATCCGCGACCTGTACCTGAAATACCCCGGAGTCTCGCGGGCCGCGCTGGCCATGGTGCCGACCAACCTGGAAACGCTGCGGGTCGGCGAAGGAATCCTGGCGATCCTGCTCGCGGGCGACATCGAACCCAAGGCCGCCGGATGGGCCCGCGACGCGATGTCTCTCTACGTCAGCGCCTATGCACTGGAAAAGTCACTGGTCCAACAACGACGCAAGCACCAGGATCAGGAATGGGTGCTCAGCCACGAGGAGTTGCTGGACCGCTTCACCGCACTGCCCGCGGAGAAATTCCCTCTGACTCGACGCCATGCCTCCGAGTTGATCTCCGGCAGCGGACACGAGCGCTTCGAGTTCACCCTCCGCCTGCTCATGAACGATCTGCAACCCGCAGCCAGGTGACCCGCGGCGCGCAACGGCCACATGTTGCCGAGACAATCACCGATCCGCACCAGAGGCGGGCGTTCACGAGACAACTTCGGCCACAGCAAGTTTCCGAGGGCCGGATAGGGCCAGGTGTCGCCGGCCGATTCCATGGCTTCGTTGCTGCGCTTCTACGCGGTCTTGCGGCGCGCGAGGATGATCCCGCCGAGCGGACTCTCGGCCGAAGTCAGAGTCTTCTCGGTCTCGATGACGAAGCCCGCATCGTCGAGCCACGTGCGCATTCGGCTGTGCCGACGGCGATGGACCTGGAGATGCATGGGGTGTCCGCCGTAGCCGTGGGTCTTCACAATCGACTCGTCTCCGACGTGGAAGCCGAGTAGCAGTGGTCCGCCTGGGCGAAGCACTCGCTGGAATTGGTCGATGACGGACCCGAGTTCGTCATCGGGGATGTGGATCAGCGAATACCATGCGACCAGGCCGGCCAGCGAGGCGTCCGGGAGGGCGAGGTCGGTCATGGAGCCGACGTCGAACCGGAGGTCGGGGTGATCACGGCGGGCGACTTCGATCATCCCGGGCGAGAGGTCGATTCCGAATGCCTCGACATCCAGTTGATGCAGGTGGGCGGTGATCCGCCCCGCTCCGCAGCCCACATCCGCGACCAGGCCGCCACCCTGGACTCGCACTCGTTCGGCGAACGACGCCAACGCTGAACGTTCTTCGGGTGTTTCGTCCAAGAGGTGACGGGTGAGGTCTGCATACGCAGTGGCGACCGTGTCGTACGACCTCTGCGTGGCTTCGAGCCAGCCGTCAGCGTTCAGTCCCGTTCCCACAGTCGAACACTATCCGGAGAACCCGATCGGGACCCGCCCTCAGTTCAGGGCTGGTCGGTTGCGCCACAGGCGATCCCACTGTCTGCATGTACTGCGGGGCGTGCGGTTCGCGATGCCCAACCTGGCGCAGTTTGACGAGCGGCTCGATGCCACGCAGGATCGATCGTGAGATGGGCGATTCATGCTGGTAGGGCTATTGGGTCCGATAATGGTGGAGGCCGCGGACGGGACGCGTGCGTCGGTCGGGGGGCCTCGGGTGCGGGCGTTGCTGGGGTTGCTGGCGCTGGAGGCCGGGCGAGTGGTGCCGGCGGCGCGACTGGTCGATGGGGTGTGGGGGGAGGATCCGCCCGCGGGGACGGGAAATGCGTTGCAGACCTTGGCGAGTCGGTTGCGTGCGGCCGCGCCGGGGGTGGTGCGGAGTGATGGGGGCGGGTATGTGCTCGAGCTCGCTCCCGAGGATGTGGACGCGCATCGGTTCGCTCGTGAGGTCGAGGCGGGGCGGGCATTGCTCGCGGCCGGGGAGACCGAAGCAGCGGTCGCGCGCTTCGATGCCGCGCTCGCGTTGTGGCGTGGGGAACCGTTCATCGATGTGGGGGAGTCGGAGGTATTGCGGGCCGCGGCACTGCGATTGACCGAACAGCGGCTGGACGCCATTGAACTGTGGGCGGACGCCTTGCGAGCCTCGGGGCGAGGCGGCGAGGCGCTGCGTGAGCTCCGCGCGGAAGTTGTGGCGCATCCTTTCCGTGAGACGCTGGCCGAGCGGCTGGTGCGGGCACTGGCGTCGGCGGGACGAACATCCGAGGCGATACAGGAGTTTCAGCGAATCGAGGCCTTGCTGCGGGAAGAACTCGGCACGGCGCCCGCCGAGGTGCTGCGCTCGGCGTTGGCCGAGATTCACACGATTGGACCTCGGGATCGCGAGGTAGGCGAACCTGCGATCGCGACGATGTCCGGCTCGGGTCCAGCGGGAGTCGCGGCAGCGTCCCGGGTCAGCGGTACATCGAAGATCCCCGCGCCGCCGCTTCCCAAGCGGCACACCAGTTTCGTCGGACGCGGCCGTGATGTGGAGGGGGTGCGGCTGGCGCTGCGCGAGGCCCGGCTGGTGACCTTGTCGGGTTCCGGCGGCGTGGGGAAGACCCGGCTGGCCGCGGAGACGGTCGGGGCGCACACCGTGGACTGGGCGGATGGTTACGCCTTCGTCGAACTGGCTGCGCTCGAGCGTGAACGAGCCGACCGGTCGGCTGTGACCGCGGTCGGCGTGGCGATAGCGAATGCCCTCACCCAGTTCGAGCGACCCGACGAACTGTCCACCGAGTGGGCCGACGTCCTGGAACGGACGCTGTCCGGCCGTCGCATGCTGCTGGTACTCGACAACTGCGAGCATGTCGTGGAGGCCGCCGCGCGTCTGATCGACGATCTTCTGCAGCGGCTGCCCCTGCTGCGGGTGCTCGCCACGAGCCGGGAGCCGATCGGCGTGGACGGCGAGCGACTGTATCCGGTCCGGACCCTGGATCTGCCTGAAGCCGACGCCGATCTACCTGCGGCCGGCGCATCGCCCGCGGTCCGATTGTTCATCGACCGCGCCACCGCGGCACTTCCGGATTTCGTTCTGTCCGACAGCAATGCGGCCGACATTCGGGCCATCGTGCGCGGACTCGACGGCATGCCGCTGGCCATCGAACTGGCCGCCGCCCGCCTTCGGAGCCTGCCGCTGCCGGAGCTCGAGGCGCGACTCACCGATCGATTCCGGCTGCTCACCAACAGCACTCGTCACGCGGTCGCACGCCATCGCACCTTGCACGCGGCCGTCGCCTGGAGCTGGGAACTGCTCACCGATGCGGAAGCCGCCGCGGCCCGGTGCTTCTCCCTCTTCGCGGGCGGCGCGACCTTGGACGCCGTCATCGGCGTGTGCGGTCCGGACGCCATCGACACGGTCTCCTCGCTGGTGACGAAGTCGCTGGTGGACTTCGATGGGCAGCGCTATCGAATGGCCGAGACCATCCGAGCCTATGCGGCCGCGGAACTGACCGCCGGCGGTGAGGCGGACGCGGTCGCCCGCACCCATGCCGACTACTTCCTGGAATTCACGGACGCCGCCGCGCACGGATTGCGCACGGCCGCACAACCGGATTGGCTCGCGCGCCTGATCGCCGAACACGGCAATGGTGAGGCCGCGCTGCGCTGGGCGCTGGAGGTCGGTGACGGCGAGCGCGCGGTTCGCCTGTTCGCGAATCTCGTCTGGTACTGGCTGCTGCGCGGATTGCACGGCGACATCGCCGAACGCCGCCGCGAGGTCCTCGCCCTGCTCGGCGACACACCACCGCCAGGGTGCACCGGGGCCTACCTGGCCTGCCGGTACGCCGAGGATGTGCCGGCGTACTTCACCAATATCTGGTGGGGGCAGATCCGGGAGAACACCGGGGAATTCGAGCGGTTGACCCGCGCGGCCCTCACCGAGGATCGGCCCCCGCACCCGATGTTCGTATTGATCCTGGCGCTGCGCGACCTGCTCGGCGACGATGACCGCCTGCTGACCGCGTGCGCCACCTCCGACGATCCGTGGCTGCGTGGAAACGCGCTGATCGCCAAGGGTTTCGATGAACTCGGCGGCGATCATCCGGCCCGCGCCCTCCCGACCCTGGAGGCGGCGCTGGCCTGCCTGAGCGCGCACGGCGACTCCCGGTCGCACAGCCGAGCCCTGATCTCGCTGGCCAGCTACCGGACCCGGATGCTGGGCCTGGACAGCGCTCGCCCGCTGATCGCGAGCGCGCTGGAACTGCTCAGCCCCGATCTGGGCGCCGGCGAGCGCATGGGCGTGCTGCTGTTCACCGCGGACATGTACCTGGTCGGTGGCGACGCGGATGCCGCGGAGGTCTATATCGATCGGGCCGAAGCCTTGATCACCCCGCACATCATTCCCGCGCCCGGGCGATTCCTGACCGCGATGAGGGCGCACCTGGCGCATCTGCGCGGCGACGACGACGGCGCGATGGAGCTGTACCGGCGGATGGCCGAGTATCCGCTGCCCATCGGCCCGCCGCCCGCTGGCCGCCACGACACCGTCCGCTTCGTGAACCTGGTCTTCGTGTGCACCGCGCACGCGGCGGCCCTGGTCGCGGCCGGTCGGCCGGACGACGCGCTGCGCGAGCTGGCCGTGCCCCGAGATCTGGCCGCCCAGTCGTCGGCAGCGCTGCTGGCCGAGATCGGAATCGGTTACGCCCTGGTCGCGCTCGCGAAGGGCGCTCCGGGCAGCGCGGTGCGGATCCTCGGCGCCACCGACCGGATCAACCGGCGTGCCGGGGTGAGCCGCATCGGCCCGTTCCGGCGGCGGGCGCTCGGGCAAGCGGAGGCGGCGCTCGGGCCGGCGCGCCTGGGCGCGGAGTTCCTGGCGGGCGCACGGCTTCCGGACGAGGCGGTGCTCGAACTGCTGCGTACCGTTCGCTGACAACGACTGTCAGCGGACGGTACGGGCCGCACTGGATGCTCGGGACGCGTATCCCACCGATCCAGGAGTGCACATGTCCGTTCCCTCGAACACGGAACCCGTTGTTTCCGTGCGTGGTTCCCGCCGACTCGGCGGACGTCTCGGCACGGCGGGCGCCGTGCTGGGCGCCGGGTTCATCATGTCCGTGGGCGGCGGCTATCTGCTCGCCCCGCAACGGATGGCCGCGGGTTTCGGATTCACCGAGCGCCCGCACGTCGAAGCCGACAGCTTTCTGAACGTCAAGGGCGTCCGCGATGTGGTCACCGGCTTGATTCCGCTCGCTCTGCTCGCGGCCGGGCAGCGCCGCGCCCTCGGCGTCACGGTGCTCACCCTCGCCCTCATTCCGACCGGCGACATGCTGACAATTCTGGCGCGCCGCGGCTCGACCGCGACCGCCCTGTCGGTGCACGGTCTCACCGCCGCGATGGTGGCCACCAGCGGCGTGCTGGTGCTGCGCCGCGAGAACCGGTGAGCGCTCGATGAAGACGCTGGTCAACACCGCCCACATCTACATGATCATCGGCGTGCTCTCGGGGCTGTACTACCGCGAGATCACCAAGATCGAACATTTCACGGGGCAGACGCAGCTCGGTGTCGTGCACACCCATGTGCTGGCCCTGGGGATGCTGTTCTTCCTCATCGTGCTGGCCGTGGAGAAGCACTTCACGCTCAGCGCCTGGAAGAACCTGTTCGCCTGGTTCTTCTGGCTGTACAACGCCGGCCTGGCCCTCACCGTCGCGGTCATGACGCTGCACGGAACCCTGACCGTGCTCGGCAAGAAGAGCAACGAGGCCATCGCGCTGGTCGCCGGTCTGGGCCACATCTTGCTGACCGCCGGGCTGATCGTCTTCTTCATCACCCTCGGAAAGGCCGTCGACGGCAGCCGAACCGTGCGCACCGCAGCGGCATTCGCCGAACAGGAGGCATCGTGAACTCCGGCGGGCACAACGCGCTGTGGACGCGGGACGCGGTCTCGCTCGCGGCGCTGATCGCCGCGGGCGCCGTCACCGCCGCCCAGGTCGTCGAGGCGCACCTCGAGCGCATCGCGCGGGTCGATTCCGAAATCGGCGCGCTCACTACGGTATTCGCCGAAACCGCGCGCGCGGAGGCCGCCGCGGCCGACCGTGGGGCCCCGACCGGGCCACTGCACGGGGTGCCGGTGACCGTCAAGAACAACCTCGATGTCGCGGGCAGCCCGACCACCTGGGGTGTAGCGGGGTGCGGGCAGGCCATCGCGACCGCGGACGCACCCGCGGTGGCCGTACTGCGGCGAGCCGGGGCGATCGTCATCGGGCGAACCAATATGCCGGACTTCGCCACTCGCTGGCACACCGACAATGACGCGGCGGGCCCGACGGTGAATCCGTGGTACCCGACACGCAGCCCGGGCGGTTCCAGTGGCGGTGACGCGGCCGCGGTGGCGACGGGCATGACGCCTCTGGGTCTGGGCACCGACTTCGGTGGTTCGCTGCGGGTGCCCGCCGCGTTCTGCGGGGTCGCCTCGCTGCGCACCACGCCCGGCCGGGTGGCGGTGGCGTCGAGCCTGCCCGGGCCCGCACCCGCGCCGACGAACCAATTGTTCGCGGCGCCTGGTCCCTTGGCGCGGACCGTGCGTGATCTCTCGATTGTGTTCGAGGTGCTGAGGGACAGTGCCGACTCGCGCGATCCGGGGTGGCTCCCGGTGCCGGACGCGCCGGACGCCACCCCGCCGGCGGTCGCCGTCACGCTCGGTGACGATATCGATCCGCAGGTGCGGGCCGCTGTGCTCGGCTGCGCCGATGCCCTCGAACGCGCGGGATATCCGGTGGCCGAACTGGATCCGCCGCACCTGGGGGACGTGGCGGCCGACTACGGTCGGCTGGTGTCCACCGAGGTGGTGGTGCAGCGCCGCGACGCCATGCGGCGTTTCGGCGGCGCCGGACTCAATACCTTCGTGGACGCGGCGATCAACCTGTTCCCGCCGCTGGACCTGGCGGGCTACATGACCGCGTTGGGTGAGCGCCTCACCCAACGCGCGGCCTGGTCCCAGTTCCTCGCGGAACATCCGATCGTGCTCGGCCCGGTCTCGACCGAACTGCCCTGGCCGGTCGACTACGACCTCGGCGGCACCGCACAGGTCGCGACCATGTATGCGGCGCACCGCCTCACGATCGCCGCGAACTACCTGGCCCTGCCCGCGGTGACGGTCCCGGCGGGCGTCTCGGTCGAAGGTCTTCCCATCGGGGTCCAGTTGATCACCGCCCCGTTCGCCGAGCGTCGCGCGCTCAGGGCCGCCGCCCATATCGAGGCGGCCTTCCCGATGCCCACACCCATCTCCCCGGCAACCGACCCGACCATGCGGTGTCCCGCCTCGAGCCGGGCCCCGGCCGGCGGCTCGGACGCCCTCTGAACATTTTCGAACGAAGGAATCCTGATGTCACACAACACATTGCGATCCGCCGTGCGCGGACGCGTACTGCTGCCGGGCGACGCGGAGTTCGACATCGCGCGGACCCCGTGGAATCTGAACATCGACCAGCCCGTCGCGGCGGTCGTGGAGGTCGAGGATGCCGGCGATATGGCCGCCGTGGTCGAGTACGCCCGCGGCGCGGGACTGTCGGTGACCGCACAGCCCAACGGCCACGGCGCTTCCGGCAATACCGCGGGCAGCATCCTGGTTCGCACCGGACGACTCGATCGGGTCGAGGTGGATCCGGTGCGGCGGCGTGCCCGTGTCGGCGCGGGAGCCAACTGGGGCCAGGTGCAGTCGGCGGCCGCGCCGCACGGCTTGACCGGGCTCGCCGGAAGCTCCCCGGTGGTCAGCGTGGTCGGCTACACCCTCGGCGGCGGATTGTCGTGGTTCGGCCGCAAACACGGGTGGGCGGCCGACAGCGTCCGGGCCTTCGACATCGTCGACGCCGAAGGCCGTGCGGCCCGGGTCACCGCGGAGTCCGACCCGGAACTGTTCTGGGGATTGCGTGGCGGCGGAGGCGATTTCGCGCTGGTGACGGCAATGGAGCTCGACCTGTTCCCGGCTCCGGCCCTGTTCGGCGGACTGATCGCCTGGCCGGCCGCGCGGACCGATGCCGTCCGCGCCGCCTTCCGGGAGATCACCGACAACGCCCCGGCCGAGCTGACGGTCTGGCTCAACCGGTTGGAACTGCCGCAAGCTCCGCCGGTCATCGCCATCGCCGCCACTTACCTCGGCGAGCCGGCCCACGGACGCGAACTGCTGCGACCGCTGGACACGATCGATGGTGCCCTCGCGGACACGCGCCGGGAACTGTCCCCGGCCGAGCTGGGCACGATCGTCAACGAGCCCACCGCCCCCGGCCCCGGACTGCTGCGCACCGAGTTGCTGACCACACTGGACGAGACCGCCGCCGAGATCCTGTTCCACACACCGATCGATCCGCTGATGGGTATCCAGCTCCGGCAGTTGGGAGGTGCGCTCGCCGAGCCCACCGACGGCGCGGTCCCGTCGTTCGAGGAGCCCTACACACTGTCCCTGCAGGCCGTCGGCTCGGCCCCGGACATCGTCGCCGCGGTACAGGCCACCCAGAAGCGCATCGTCGCCGATCTGGGTGGGCGAGTCGGCGGTCGCAAACCGTTCACCGTTCTGTCCGCGGGCGGCAGCGCCACAGAGGTTTTCGACACGAACGCCTTGGACCGGCTGCGAAAGCTCAAGCACGCCCGCGACCCACACGGCGTATTCCGCGCCAATTTCCCGATCCTCCACTGACCCTGCGGTGTCGAACCCGCCGCGCTGTGCCCCGACGATCGTGAACCGCGGGGCACAGCGCGGCCACACCGACGACCGACCCGGCCGCCCGCCACTGCCCACGAGACGTTGCGCGGCTTGTGTGTGAGGTTGTCGACGTCGACTACGACCAACTCGGCCTGGGCGGACCGCTTCTCGGAGAACCCGATCACCTCGTCGCTGATCACTCGAGCGGGATGTGGTGAGGCACCGGTGTGCCTGTCACCAGGGCACGGCTCCGGCGTCGTCGATGAATTCGCCGGTCGGGCCGTCGTCGGGCAGGGTGGCGAGGTGAATCGCGACGGCCGCGCCCTGTTGTGGTGTGCGGACGCCGCTGAAGCCGTTGAGGTCGGTGGCGGTGAAACCGGGGCAGCCGCAGTTGATCAGGATGCCGGTGCCGCTCAGTTCCTTGGCGTATTGGATGGTGATGGCGTTGAGGAAGGACTTCGACGCCAAGTACGCAACGGGAACCGGGCCCATATCGATGCTCGGTGTGGTTTGCAGGCTCAGCGAACCGACGCTGCTGGACATGTTCACGATTCGCGGCGAGGCCGAGGCCCGCAGCATCGGCAGCATCGCGTTGGTCACCCGGACGACCCCGATGACGTTGGTTTCCACGACGATTCGCACGGTTGAGGGATCGACCGTGGTGGGCGTCTGCGGCATACCGCCGGTGATCGCGGCGTTGTTGATCAGGACGTCGAGCCCTCCTGCTTGCTCGGCGATCAACTCGGCCGCCGCGGCCACACTCGCGTCGTCGGTCACGTCCAGCGGCACGCCGAACGCATCGGTCCCCGCCGCGCACAGCTTCTCCACCGCGGTCTCGCGGCGTTGCCGATCACGCGCGCCCACACCGATTCGCCAGCCGAGGGCGCCCAGGCCCGCGGCGATCTCGTATCCGATTCCCTTGTTCGCGCCGGTCACCAGCGCAATCGTTCGTTCACTCACACCGCCGATCGTGCTGCCGACTCGGGTGTGGCGTCCAAGACCGATCGGGTGGGCGACGATACCTCACCGGTATTCGTCCTGGTGAGCGCCGGATACGATGACGTGGTGGAGACGCGGGAGATGCGCTATTTCGTCGCCGTCGCCGAGGAGTTGCACTTCGGGCGGGCGGCACACCGGCTCGCGATGGCGCAACCACCGCTGTCGCGGGCGATCCAGCAGCTGGAACGGCGGCTCGGAGTCGTTCTGCTGCACCGCGGTTCGCGCACGATCACATTGACCGAGGCCGGGTCGGTGCTGCTGCGGGAGGCCCGGCTCGCCCTCGAAGCGGTCGAAGCCGCCGAGCGCCGCACCCGGCGCGCGGCGGCCGACCGGCCCGGTCTGGTGCTGGCCACCAAGGCGGGAGCGTCCAGGGAACTGCTGTCGAAGTTGCTGGACGCTTACGCCGCGGAACCCGGCGCGGTCGCGGTCGAGGTGATGCTGTGCGGGCCCCGCGAGCCGGAAAGACTGCTACGCAACGGGTGTGCCGACGTTGCCCTGCTGCACCGGCCCTACGACACGACAGCCGGACTCGACACCGAAGACCTGCACACCGAACAGCAGGTCGTGGTCCTGCCGGCGGGGCATCCCCTCGCCAACCGATCCCACCTGTCGATGGCCGAGGTCAAGACCCTGACGGACCTGCCCCTGCCGCGCTGGCCTCGACCGGATGGGAGCTATCCGGACGGCCCCGGCCCGCAGGTTCGCGACCATACCCAGTTGACGCAACTGATCACGCTCGGACGGGCCTGCGCGCTCATGCCCGAGTCGCTGCGAGCCCAACTCCGCGACGATCACGCCATTGTGCCGGTGCCGGACGCACCGGCCGTCACGACCGTCATCGCCTGGCCGCCACACAGCAGATCCCGAGCCGTCGCCGACCTCGTCCGTACGGCGATACGCCTCTAGCCGATGCCATCCGCGCGTGCCGCGCGCTCAGCGCCAGCGGTTCTCCAGCAGTTGCCAGGTGTCGCTGACCGATTCCATGGCTTCGTAGCTGCGGGTGTAGCCGGTCTTGCTGATTCGCCAGGCGCCGTCGTCGCAGCGGCGGTATTCGTCGGAGTAGAAGGCGGCGCCGGAGATGATCTGGCGTTGCTCGGTGAAGATGACCTGATCGATGAGATACCAGGTGCCGGTGGCGGTTTCGCCGTCGATGTCGATTTCCGGGTGATGGCAGTTGTGGACGGTGATGATCGCGGGGGTCAGGCTGTTGCGCATGTGACCGACCAGCGCGTCGCGATCGGAGAAGGAGAGGCGGTGACCGTATTCGGCGGTGACATCGGGGGTGAGGGTGTCGGCGAATTCGTCCCAGTTCTTCAGGTCCAGTGCCCGCAGGTAGCGGTACTTCAGCCGGCGAATCGATTCGACTGTATCCATGGTTTCTCCTCGGGATTTCAGAACGGCGCGATGACCGCGGCGGCGTACTTTTCGATCTGTTCGATCCGCTGATCGAGGGTGCGTTCGTCGGGACCGCTCTCGTGAACCCCGCGGAACCCGACCACCACATCGGTGACCCCCGAATCCGCCAGGCGTCGAACCCCTTCGACCGTGAATGCCTCACGGGACGCCGCAAAGGTCCGGAACTCCTTCTCCGGAGCCAATTCTCGCCGCAGTTCACCCAGTCGCTCGAGTATCCGGTCGAGTTCCTCGGTGCTCCCACCCGCGCTCATCCAGCCGTCGCCCCGCACCACCGACCGCCGCAACGCCGCCTCGCTGTGCCCACCGATCAGAATCGGCAACGGCCGCGCGGGAACCGGATTCATCTCGATCTCGGGAATGTCATAGAACTCCCCGTGGAATTGGAACGCCCCGCCCGCGCACAGCCCGCGAATGATATCGATGCACTCGTCGAGCCGCTTGCCCCGCTTCTCGAAGTCCACGCCCATCATCGTGAAGTCCTGCGGCCAGGGACTGATCCCAACGCCCAGTGACAACCGGCCTCCACTCAAAGCCGCGACCGATGCCGCCTGTTTGGCAACCAGAACAGGCGGCCGCACCGGCAACTTCAACACGAATGGAGTCACCTCCAGCCTGCTGGTTGCCGCGGTCACCGCGGCGGCCAACACCAACGGCTCGATAAACGGCTTCCCCCGTAAGAACTCCCGCGTCCCATCCTCGGTATACGGATACCGCGCGTCGGACTCCGTCGGATAGGCAAGGCTGTCCGCCAAACAGATGCCGGTGAACCCGGCCTCCTCGAGCGATCGCGCCAGCGGGAGCCAATGGGCAGGGTCGCCCGCAGCCTCAGCGAAGTGGAATCGCACGACGGCCATACCTCCTGGGTGACATGTGACAGATGCCACCACCATCACCTGCCGCCCGAACTTCCTCACCGCGCAGTCTCGATCTCCGGGAAGGCGACCCTGCCGATGAGGCCCCTCGACGTGAGCGGGGTAACAGGTTAAGCTGACCGACTTATGAGTCAGTCGGCCTGTCTCGCCAATGAGGACGGGCCTGTTCGAGGAAGGACCCCCATGTCTGAACCAGACCCTTTCACCGGCCGTACCGCCGTCGTCACCGGCGCGGCGGGAGGGATCGGCGCGGCCCTCGCGGCCGAGCTCGGCGCGCGGGGGATGTCGCTCGTGCTGGCGGATATCGATGAGATCGGGGTGCGCCGGACCGCCGCGGAGCTGTGCGCGCGGGGAGTTCGCGCGCTCGGTTACGGGGTGGACGTGTCGGACCCGGGATCGGTGGCGGAGCTGGCGGCGGCCAGTTACGAGGAGTTCGGGTCGGTCGAGTTGCTGTGCAACAACGCGGGAGTGCTGTTGTTCGGGGAGGTGGCCGACTCGACGATCGGCGACTGGCGGTGGCTGTCGTCGGTGAACGTCGAAGGCATGCTGAACTGCCTGCACGCCTTCCTGCCCCGGATGCGGCAGACCAGCGGGTGGCGGCATGTGATGAACACGGCCTCCACGCACGCCTTCCTGCCCGACACCGCCACCAGCGCGCTCTACAGCGCCACCAAGCACGCGGTCGTCGGCCTCACCCTCGGATTGCGTTCCGAGCTGGCCGACGACGGGATCGGCGTCACCCTGCTGTGCCCGGGGCAGGCGGCGACCCGCATTCTCGACGCGCAGCGCAACCGGCCGGACGGATTCGGCCGTCGGGCGCGGGAACCGTTCGGCACCGGTGTGATTCCGCTGGCCATCGAACCGCGTGACGTGGCGCGCCTCGCCGTCGAGGGGATCCTGCGCAGTGATCCGCTGGTTTTCGCACTTCCCGAATTCAGCCGCGAGACCTTCCGCGGGCAGGTCGAGGAGATGTGGCGGCTGGCCGACGACGCGCTCGCCGATCGGGACGAAACGCCCTGCCCTGTGGGCGATTAGGACGAGCACCTGATGGATGACCAGCTCGCCCCGGCCGCCACGATGACCACCTCCGATCACACCGCCACACCCGACCGCGCGGTGAAACGACTGCTGGCCTCCGTGCCGTTCGCCAGCGCCACCTCGGGATTGGGGTTCGCGGTATCGGGATACTTTCTCGCACTTCAGGTCCAGGCCGTGGACGCCGATGCCAAGGTGGCCAATCTGGCCCTGGTGCAGGCGGCCGGGGCGGTGGCCGCCATGGTCGCCCAGCCGCTGATCGGCGTGCTGTCCGACCGCACCCGCACCCGGGCGGGCGCCCGCCCACCATGGATTCTGCTCGGCGCGCTGATCGGTTCGGTCGGGCTGATCACCGCGGGACAGTCGACCACCATCGCGCTGCTCATGGTGGCGGCCATGACGATTCAATTCGGATTCAACGCCCTGGCCGGTCCATTGTCGGCGATCCTGCCCGACCGGATTCCGATTCCGCTGCGCGGCCGATACTCGACGCTGTCGGGCTTGGGTTCGATCGCGTCGGCCATCCTCGGACCGGTGGTCGCCTCCTTGTTCGCCGACCGAATTCCGCTGGGATATCTCAGCGCGACCGGTGTGATCATGGTGATCGTCGTGGCGTTTCTCGTCTTGAATCCGGAACCCGATAATCGCGGCCTCCCACGACCCGGATTCTCGGTGCGGGACTTCTTCACCGCACTGTGGGTGGATCCGCGCCAGCATCCCGATTTCGGCTGGGCCTTCCTCGGGCGGCTGTTCATCTTCGGCGGCTACTTCATGGTCCTGACCTATCAGCTCTATCTGGCGCAGGGCTATATCGGGCTCAGTACCTCCGAGGCCGCCAAGGTGGTCCCGCTGATCGGCGTGGTGGGCCTGCCCGGATTCCTGGTGGCCATCACGGTGGCCGGGCCCTACTCCGATCGCATCGGCCGCCGCAAACCTCTGGTGCTGGCCGGCGGACTGATCGTCGCGGCGTCGACGCTGATCCCGCTGGCCGCCCCGAGTGTGGCGGGGTTGTTCGCCTCCGGCGCGGTCACCACCATCGGCTTCGGCATCTTCACCGCGGTCGATATCGCACTGGTCTCCGAAGTCCTGCCCGCCAAGGACGATTTCGCCAAGGACCTGGGCATTCTCAATATCGCCACCACGCTGCCCAGCGTGCTGGCCCCGGCGATCGCCGCGGGCATCGTGCAATTCAGCGGCAGCTACGGCGCGGTGTATCCGACCGCCGCCGCGGTCTCCGCCCTCGGCGCGCTCGCCGTGCTGCCGATCAAGAGCGTCCGCTGAGACGCCGGGCACCAATCGACCCTCTCCACCGCAACTCCCGAACGGATCCGCCATGGCTTCCCACGCCTCCTTCGACGCCACAGAACCCGCCGCGCAGGTCGAACCGCCGGGCCCGCCGCGACCGGTCTGGACCTGGGGGTCGGCCTGCTCGCTGGCCGCCCTTGTCGCCGTTGTCGAGACGCTCGCGCTCAGCTATCCGCTGGCTCCGATGACCGAGCCCGCCATCGCGTCGCACTTCCGCACCACCGCCTCCGGGTGGGTCATGATGGCGTTCCTGATCGTCGGTGCGGCCACCGCGCCAGTGGCCGGCAAGTTGGCCGATCTGTACGGCAAGCGGCGAATCTTGTTGAGCTTCCTCGCCTTATCCGCGGCGGGTGCGCTCCTTTCGGCGCTCGCGCCGAATATCGGCACGCTGCTGGCCGGGCGCTGCCTGTCGGGATTGCTGGTGCCATGCCTGTTCCTGAGCTACTCGCTGGCCCGGGATGTCTTCCCGGGGAGGACCGTCGCACTCGCGGTGTCGATGGTCGCCTCGGCGGTGGGTCTGGCCGCCATACCCGCGCCGTACCTGACCGAACGGCTGCTCGAGGACCACGGCTACCGCACCGTCTTCGGATTCCTCTGCCTCGCCACGGCCGGTTCGGCGGTGGCGGTGGCGCTCACCACCCGGGAATCGCCTGTGCGGCTCCCGGTTCGGGTGGGCGTGCGAGGCGCTGTCCTGTTGGGTGGCGGCCTGGCCGCCGTGCTCATCGGGGTATCGCAGGGGCCGGCGTGGGGTTGGGCCGCGCCGGCCACCCTCGCCTGGCTGGGCAGTGGCATCGGCCTGCTCGTGATCTGGCGCGTGACCGCGGCCAGGACCGGGGACGCGTTGCTCGACCTCCGGCTGTGGCGCGGCCGCGCCGTGCTCTGCACCACCGTCGCGGCCGGATGCGTCTATGCCGCAACGGGTTTGTACAGCATCGTGCTGCCGATGCTGATCCGGACGCCCGCCATGCTGAACCTGGGCTACGGATTCGGGGTCAGCCCGACCGGCGTCGCGCGGTATCTCGCGCCGATCGGGCTGGCGAGTGTGGTCGGCGGCATCGCGGTCGGTGTGCTCGTGGGCCGCGGCCTGCTGCGCCCCGGGTGGCTGCTGGCGCTCGGAATGCTGTCGACCGCGCTGGGTTCGGCGCTCACCGCGTACGCCCACGGCAGCGAGCAACTCGTCTTGCTGTTCGCCGGTCTGGTCGGACTCGGCGCCGGGCTCGCCTACGCGGCCACGCCGAACCTGCTCATGGCGGCAGTACCGCCAGGGGTGCAGGCGTCCACGGCCGCACTGGTGAGCGTGTCGCAGACCGTGATCCCGGCGATCGCGCCGATCATCGCCTTCTCGATCATGAACGGCTCCCACATCGCCGAGTTGCCTCCCTTCATCACCCGGATGCTCAACGGTGCGATCGTCTACACCGAGCGGGGCTTGGAGATCGGGTTGCTCATCGCCGCCGCCATCGCCGTCGTGGGGCTGGTGTTCGCGCTGCTTCTGCCGCGAACCATCGTGACGGTGAGCATCGAGGCGGTGCCGCCCGACCACGCGGCCACGCCGCCAACCGAGTGAGCATGCACCCATGAAGGCCCTGGCCGGAACGGAATTCCGTTCCGGCCAGCGCCATTCGCGGGTATCGCCTCAGTGGTCGATGGACAGTGCGGCGACGTGCGGCCGCAGCACCTCGACCCAGGCGGCATATCCAGCGCCCGACAGATGCAATCCGTCGCGGGTGAATTCGGGCCGCAGCGCACCGTTGGAGTCGGCGAGAGCGGGCCACAGATCGATGTACCAGGCATCGGCTTCGGCGGCGATCTGCCAAGTGGCGGAATTCAATTCGCGAATCCGCTCCGCGAACTTCGCCCGCCGCGGCATGACACTCTGCACGTGCAGCGGCGTGTGCGGAGCCCGCTCCCGAATCTCTTCGACGAGCCGGCGAAGGTTCTCGCCGACCTGCCTGGGCTTCTGTCCCAGCCCGAGGTCGTTGGTGCCGATGAGCAGGAAGATCGCCGCGGGCGCGTCGATCGCGGTGTCCAGCCGGGCCCGCAGGTCATCGACGGTATTGCCGCCGATCCCGCGGTTGACCGGCCGCGCCTGCGGGAACCACTCGTCCCAGAGGCCGCCCTCGGTGATGCTGTCGCCGAAGAACACCACCCGCCCGGTCGGCGCCGGCAACTGCGCGAACTGGGAGGCCCGCATGGCGATGGAGGTCCGCAGCATGTACCGGCGGCCTGCTCGATAGATCATCAGCACGGCTGCGCCTCCCGGTGTGCGGTCGGCAGGGCATTGGCGCGGGCGATCGAGCCCAGCCACGCCAGGCTGGGTTTGGGGGAGCGGGCGAAGGTCGCGCGGTCCACCCCGATCAGCCCGAAAGTGGGCCGCCAATGGCCCCATTCGTAGTTGTCCAGAGCCGACCAGTGCAGGTAACCCCGCACATCGATGCCCTCGGCCACCGCCCGACCGAGGTGCTCGAGCGCCTCGCCGGTGTAGGCGATCCGGCGGGTGTCGTCGCCGGTGGCAATGCCGTTCTCGGTCACCAGGATCGGCGTGCCATCGGTGACCTGCCAGGCGTGGCGGATGGCGAGGCCGAGCGCGTCGGGACGATAGGCCCAGCCCGTGAGGGTGTTGTCGGGATCCTCGGCGTGGGGGATGGGGCCATCCGGTCCGACCAACCGGCTGGTGTAGGCCTGCGTGCCGACGAAGTCGTCGTCGCGGGCGGCCTCCAGGTACGGGTCCTCCCACAGACGATTCGCCTCGGTCAGTTGGGTTTCGCAGCCGGGGGCCGCCACGAACGCCTGCTGGGCGACGCTCCACCCGACCGCGGCGTCTGTCTCGGATTTCAGGATCTCGGTGGCGATGTGATGCGACTCGATGAGGATGCGCGCGGCCTCCGGATCCGGGTCCGGCAGCGCACCGGAGGTGAAGGCGCGCACGGCCTCCGCGTCCGGGACCGCCCGTTGTGCGCCCGCCATGGTGGCGACCATGTTCGGTTCGTTGATGGTGCACACCCAGCGCACGTCGCCCAGGATCGGAACCACGCTGGTCACGTACCGCGCGAAGTGTCCCACCGCGTGCGGGTTGGTCCAGCCGCCGAGTTCGGCGAACCAGCGCGGACCGGTGAAGTGGTGCAGCGTGAGCACCGGCGTCAGACCGGATTCCAGCGCGGTGTCGATCATGCGCCGGTAGTGCGCGAGGGCCGCCCGCGAGATCCGTCCGGGTTCGGGCTCGATGCGCGCCCATTCGACACCGAAGCGGTAGGCGTTCAAACCCGCGCCCGCGAGCAGCGCCATGTCCTCGGGATAGCGGTGGTAGCTGTCGACCCCGTCGCCGCTGCGCTCGGGAACGACCGGATGTTCGCCGTTCTCCAGCGCCCACCAATCGCTGGCGATGTTGTTTCCCTCGGTTTGATGCGGAGAAGTGGCCGCGCCCCACAGGAATTCGGCGGGCAGCGTCGGGTTCATTCGGCCGCCACCTCATAGCGTCGATGCATTGGGGGATTCCTTTCCGCACGAAGTGCGCCGATGTTTTGTTCCCCGAATCTATAGCAGACTGACTATTCAGTCGGTAGGCTCTGCCGCGGTAACGCACCACCGACAACCGAGGTATCGATGAAGAATCGTCGCGCGAATCTGATCGCGGCGTGCGCCGTCGCCGGCATGGCCGCCACCGCTGCCACCGCGAACGCCGCTCCCGAACAAACCGCTTCACCCGTTGGCTATCACGCCACGCTCGAGCAGGGAACCGTCGTGGTCAGCCTCGACCACGGCACCTTCGCGCCGGCCGCCGGGGACGCGGTCGGCATCCG
The DNA here is from genome assembly GCF_040630785.1 of Nocardia sp. NPDC005746. Classification (NCBI taxonomy): domain Bacteria; kingdom Bacillati; phylum Actinomycetota; class Actinomycetes; order Mycobacteriales; family Nocardiaceae; genus Nocardia; species Nocardia sp. NPDC005746. The sequence goes on along the minus strand of NZ_JBEXYE010000002.1, from coordinate 359,267 downwards.
CGATGAGGCGGGCGCCGTGCTGGACTCGCTCCCACTGATCTACACCATCGACGGCCAACGCCTCTCGATCCGGGAACAGCTGTCCGGCGACGGCCGCACGCTGCGCCTGACACCCGATGTGGCGGCGCTGGACCACGCGGCGCTGCGCCCCATCGCCGCGCCGCTGACCTCCGTCGCCTCGCCGCTGGAGAACCAGCTGGCCATGAACGACATGATCAACTCCGTCAGCATCGGCACCTCGGTGGGCAGCCTGATCGGCACCGCCGTCGGCGCGGTGATCGGCATCGGCGTCGGGTTCACGCTGGCGGGCGCGTCCTGCCTGGTGCTGAGCCTGGGCTGTGTCATCGCGGTGATGCCCATCGTGACCATGGTGGGCGGGGTCGGCGGTCTGGCCGGTCTGGTCATCGGCGGCGGACCCGCGGCCGCCTATGCCGTCTATCAGTACGTGACCGCGCTCAATGCGGCTCCGGGGCAGAGCATCTACGCCAAGGACCTGCAGGGCCGCCCCGGCGTTCCGGCCGTGCCCGCCGAGGCCAACTGAGCCGGAAAGGTCCGAGGAACACCGAGATGAACCTTCGCACAACGCTTTCCGTCGCCACCCTGACGGCCTGCACGGTTGCCGGGTCCGGCGCCGCCATCGCCGAACCCCCGGCGGTGGAGCCGACCGTCGCGGCCCGCGTGGTCGGCGACTCCGTGCTGGCCGTGCTCGATCACGCGCTGTTCGCCGCCACCGCGGATGGGCAGGGCGTGGAAATCCGCACCCTCGACGGGCAGCCGATCCTGAGCCTGCCGACCGGGTTTCTGCTCGACGGCGTCGCGCATCCCATGCGCTACCGGATCCAGGATTCCGGACGCGCCCTCACGCTGACCCCCGACACCGGCCTGAAGCCGGTCGCCTCGCCGATGGAAGAACAGCTGGCGGTCAACGATTTCGCCGCGAACATGAGCAAGATCCCGCTCGGTTCCATTGCCGGAGCGTTCCTGGGCGCGGCGGTCGGGGCGGTGATCGGCCTGGGCTCGTGCCTGGTTGTCGGGCCCGCATGCCTGGCGACCGCGCCCGCCGCCATCGGCACGTTCGCGGGGATGGGCGGACTGCTGGGGACGCTCACCGCCGGAGGCGCGGCGGTCGTCGACGGCGTGTGGCGCTACCTGTCCACGGTGAACGCCTCGCCCGGCGAGAGCATGTACGCCCATCAGGGCGGCGTCCTCGATCCCAACGGCACCGGAGTGCCGGACGCCGTGCTGCGCATGCCCCCCTCGCTCGGGTCGGGCAGCAGCAGCGGATCCGGCAGCTGACCGACCAGCGACGGCCGGCCGGGGGCGAGCCGCCGATTCGACAATCAACCGAGAGAACCTATTTCATGATTTCGCGTCTAGCGGTGGCCTCCGCGCTGGCCGTCGCCGCGGCGGCCGCCGCCGGCCCGGTGTCCGCCCAACAACCCCCGGTCGTCACCGTTTCGGCGGTGCCCGATCAGGATCCGTTCTACGCCGCGCCAACCGATATCGGCTCGCTGGGCAACGGGCAGGTGGTGGCGGGACGGGAAATCCGCACCACGCTGCCGGTTCCGGTGCGAGCCTGGCAGGTGTCCTACCGCACCAACGATTCACACGGGAACGCGGAACTGGGCATCACCACGCTGCTGGTGCCGACCGCGCCATGGACCGGTCCCGGTTCCCGGCCGGCGGTCTCCGAGCAGATTCCCGAGGACGCCACCAGTACCCGGTGCGCGCCGTCCTATGGAATCGCCACGGGCACACTGCAATCCGGGGATCAGATCGCGGCGATGCTGGCCGAGGGCTGGGCGGTGGCGGTACCCGACTTCGAAGGGCCGAAGTCGGCCTTCCTCACCGGCCCGCAATCCGGTCACGCCATCCTGGACGGGGTGCGGGCCGCCGGTGGATTCACTCCCGCGGGACTCGGTCCCGACACCCGCTGGGCGTTGGACGGATATTCCGGGGGAGCGGCGGCGACCGGCTGGGCCGCGGAGCTGCAACCCACCTACGCACCCGAGCTGGCTTTCGCCGGGGCTGCCATCGGCGGAGTGCCCGCGAGCCTGCCCGCGGTCATGAACAACGTCGAGGGCGGAGTGTTCTCCGGCTTCCTGGTCGGCGTGCTGGTGTCCTATCAGCGCGAGTTCCCCGAAGCCCGCATCGACGAGCTGCTCAACGAGCGGGGCCGGGCGGACACCGCGGCGGCCGCCGATCTGTGCGTGATCGAACTGCTGATCCGCTACCCGTTCTGGCGGCTCGCCGCGGCCACCGCCGACGGGTACCACGACGACAGCCGGCTGACCGAAGCGCTGCAACGGAATTCGCTCGGCGGTAGCACGCCGATCATGCCGATCCTCAACTACCAGTCCGACTCGGACGAGGTGGTGCCCGTAGCGCAGGCGGACGACTTGGTCGCGGCCTGGCGGCGCGGGGGAGCGACGGTCGTCACCATCCGAGACCCTCAGGGCGAACACGGTCTGGAGGCGTCGCTGCGGCAGTCCACGGCCCAGCAGTTCCTCCGGGAACGGCTCACCGTCGGTGACCCGGTCGCCGATGCCGATCTGAATCGCCCCGTGGGGCGGTAGAAAGCAGCTCGCGGCCTACTTCGCCAGGTCCCGGCGCAGTAGGCCGGTGAGCATTCGGACCGCGGCCACCATGTCCAACGACTCGTCGCGCAGCCAGAGCTCGGTCAGGCCGGTGAGCGCGCCCACCAGCAGCAGCGCGGCGGCCTCGGCATCCACGTCGGAGCGGATCTCACCCGCGGCGGCGCTCTGCGCTATCACGCTCGCCAGGTTGTCGCGGTAGGTTCGGATCCGCTCATTCGACCACTCGTGCGCCACATCCGGCGCGTCAGCCGAGCCGAAGAGCGCAAGGTGACTCATCCGGGTCAATTCCCGATCCGCGCGATTGCGCTCGGCCAGATCCTCCACGATGTCGAGGGCTCGCATCACGGCCGGGCCCTCGTACTCCCGATCGACCTCGACCGCGTCGAACGCCTGCTGATCACGTTCGGCCAGCACCGCCGACAACAGCGCTTCCTTGCTGGAGAAGTGGTGCAGCACCCCGGACCGGGTGATGCCGGCCGCGGTGGCGACAGCCGCCAGCGACGTGCCCCGGTAGCCGTTCTCGGCGAACAAGGTCATTGCCGCGGCGAGGATCTGGCCACGACGTGCCGCGCCCGACTGTTCGGCGTCGCGTGTTCGCGCCATTCATCCGACCTTTCACTCGCTGAACGGGTTTCGCTGGATCGCTCCGTCGTAGCCAGCCTACTGTCCAGTCATACTGCTGGACCGCCGGGGTTCGGCGCGACTCGCCCATGGATGTCGTTGGCGCGGACGGGCAATTGCCGCGCCGGGCCGGGTCAGCGAATGGGACGCAGGCAACTTTCCAGGGCATCGACCAGCGAGCAGAGGGTTTGCGGATACACCGGCCGGTAGCCGGTGGGGACACCGTCGTTCGCGATGATCGACCGGTAGGTGTCGACGGCTTTGGTGGGCACCCGTTCGAGGCCGGGATCGGTGCGCACGTCGACGGTATAGAGTCCGAAACGTGGCTCGTAGCTGCCCCATTCATAGTTGTCGGTGAGGCTCCAGTAGTTGTAGCCGATGACATTCATCCCGTGCTGCACGGCGCGCTGCACCCAGTAGACGACGTCGGACAGGTGATCGGAGCGCTCGTAATCCGGACGAAGCTCACCGTTGTCGGTCGGCATTCCGTTCTCGACGACATACAGTGGCCGGGCCGGGTAGCGCTCGGCGTAATGCCGCAACGCGTAATAGATGCCATCGGGAGCTGGGTTGGCCTTCCAGGGCTCGGCGAAGGCGTTGAAGAAGCTGAAATCCGTCGGGGACATCGAGTTGTAATAGTCGAGCCCGATGAAGTCGAGTGTATCGGCGACCTGTTCGAGGAAGGTGGTGTCGACGGCGGTCTCACCGAGGGGGAAGTAGGCGACATTGGACGAGATCTGCGCGTCCGGCTGTACCGAGTGGATGTAGTCGTAGATGGTGCGGTGGGCCCGCGCCCAGCGATCGAGCGCTCCGGGTAGATCGGCCGGGGCGAGCCCGCCGACCTGTAATTCCTGGAACGCGTACGCCGAAGGTTCGTTGAACGTGATCCAGATCGGATCGAACCGGGCGTAGCGGTCCACGACCTGCCGGGCGTTGGCCAGCCAATCGGTCAGCATGTCCTCGTGCCGCCAGCCGCCGCGGTCGAACTCCCAACCGGGATAGACCCAGTGGTCCAAGGTGATCATCGGCCGCAGGCCGGCGGCTCGGATCGTGGCCACGACATCGTCGTAGAACGCCCATGCCGCCGGATCGTATTGTCCGGGAGCGGGTTCCAGGCGCGCCCACTCCACCCCGAAGCGGAACACCCGGACGCCCAGATCGCAAGCGCGCGCGATGTCCTCGCGGTAGCGGTGCAGGAAGTCGGCCGAGGTTCCGACGGGATCGTGGGTCTTGCCCGACGCGGCATAGCGCGACCAGTTGCTGTCCGGTGAATATCCCTCGGACTGGAACCCGGAACCCGCTACACCCCACAGGAATCCCGCCGGCAGTCTCCCTTCGCGCTGGTCGCCGCCGGGCTCGGCGGTCGCGGACGTGATCGACAGCATCGTGAGCCCCATGGCGACCGCGGCGATTCCGATCTTCCGGCGCATGTTGTCCTCCTTCGTCGGCGGCCGCTCACGGTGAGCGGCGGGAGCGAGAATTCCGACGAATATATAACACACTGACTGTTCAGTCGGTACGCTCCGGCGTGGCGTCCGCCGACCAGAACGCCAGCACGAACCTGAAGGAGAGCACGTTGATGATTCCCGCCACCGCTCGCATCGCGATCGCCGTCGTCACGGCGATGACCGCACTAGGGGTGTCCGCCTGCGGCGGCAAGGACGAAGCCGCGCCAGCTCCGGCGACCCCCTCGAAAGTTGCCGCCGCCCAGGGGAACTACCCGCCGGTCCCCTCGACGACGGAGCTGAATTCCGAGCTGCACAAGCTCATGGATCCCACCGTCCCCAACGGGCAGAAGCTGGACCTGGTCCAGGGCATCCAGGCTGATCCGATACTGCCGCAACGCCTGGCCGACGCCTTCAAGCAGAGCAATGTCACCATCACCGTCACCAAGGTGACCGACTCGGGCAACGGCTCGGTCATGGCCGAGGCTCAGGTGTCGATCGACGGTGGAGCGCCCAACCCGGTCGTGGTGCCGGTCGTCGCCGAGGACGGCAAGTGGAAGGTCCAGAAGGACTGGACCTGCACCACGCTGTCGCTGGTGAATCAAACATCCCCGGCTTGCGGCTGATCGCGCCTCAACGCTGCGCGAGCCGGTACGCGGCCCCGCGCAGCGCGGGGGTGGCCGCCACGATGATCTCGGTGGCCACGTCCTCCAGATAGCCAGGCAGGGCGCTGGATTCGACAAAGCGACGTCGGAAGTCACTGGCCGCCAGCAGGTCCGCGATGCCGGGAAGAATGCCGCCGCCCAGCAATACCCCGCCGCGAGCGCCGAAGGTCAGCGCCACGCCACCGGCGAAAGTGCCGAGCAAGCCGAAGAACACCCCCATTGTCCGACTGGCGAGAGGATCGCGATGCTCCCGGGCGGCGGCGCAGATCTTTTCGGGCCGACCGTAAGTCGGCGCGACACCGTCGACCGCGCATACCGCCCGGTACAGCCGAACGAGTCCGGGGCCGGACAATGCGGTCTCCGCGCAGACCGCCCCGTGGTCGGCCCGCAGCAACCGGGCGATCTCGGCCTCGTGTTCGGTGCGGACCGGCAGGTCCGCATGGCCGCCCTCGCCCGCGATCGGAATCCAGCCATGCCGAGACCTCATCAGACCCGCGACGCCGAGGCCGGTGCCCGGGCCGATCACGGCCATCGGCTCGTCGTACCGGCGAATGCCCGTGCCGATACGCACAAATCCTTCGTTCGGAAGCTGCGGCACCGCCAGGGCGAGCGCACTGAAGTCGTTGATGACTTCCAGCCGGGCCAGGCCGAGGCGACGGCGACTGTCGGCCACGGAGAAGTCCCACGCCGCGTTGGTGAGCCGAATGCGGTCGCCGAGCACCGGTCCGGCGACAGCCACGCAGGCGGCCTCCGGACGGGGACATCCAGGAATCCGGCCCAGGAAGTCCTCGATCGCGGCGACCAGATCGGAATAGTCGGCGCAGCGCAGGTTCCGGACCTCCCGCGGTTCGTCGCGGCTGTCGGACACCAGGCCGAAGCGGGCATTGGTGCCGCCGATATCGGCTACCAGACACAGGCTTTCGGTCTTCGACAGCGCGAGGTCTCCGGTGCCGAGATAGTCGGCGATGTCACGGGCGGGATGGGGCATGCGGGCCGGCACGGCGGGCTCCTCGAGTCGTGCGTGATGAGCGAACCTGCGCCACGCTAGAGATACTTATGTTCGTTTGCAAGGAAACTTAAGTACTGGAAGTACATTACTGAGTGGTTCGAGCGTTCGGCAGACGCCGATAGTGTGTGCGAGCGCGCGTCGGGATCTCGTCGACAAGGAGGAAATGGTGACCGGTCGACCCATGACGACACCCGGCGTCTCGGTGGGGGACGTACTTGCGCTGATCCGTGCGAACGCCGTCGAGACGCGTTCGGATATCGCCCGGCTGACCGGCCTGTCACGAACCGCGGTCACCCTCCGCGTCGACCAGCTTCTCGCGCAGGGGTTGGTGACCGAGCGCTCCGAAGGCCCGTCGACCGGTGGCCGCCCACCGAGCCGCCTGCGCTTCGCCCCGGACGCAGGGGTGGTGCTGGCCGCGTCGATCGGCGCGAGCCGGGCCCAGGTCGCGGTGTGCGACCTCGCCGGAGAAGTGCTGGCGCAGAACGAATTCACGGCTCCGGCCGCCCACGAAGCGCGCGCAGCGCTCGGCGCCGCCGCCGATCACCTCGACCGGCTCCTGACAGATAGATCCGCGGCGCCGGTGTACGGCGTGGGGGTCGGCGTGCCCACCGTGGTCGACGTCGCGTCCGGGCACGCGCTGAGCCCGGCCGATCTCGACGAGATCGCCGTCTCCGACCTGTTCCGGACCCGGTTCTCCGCTCCCGTGCGCGTCGACACCGACGTGAACGTGCTGGCCCTGGCCGAGCACGCGCGTCGCCCGGGCGTGAATGATCTACTGCTGCTGAAAGCGTCGACCGGTATCGGCTTGGGAATCATCGCCGGGGGGAGTCAGCAGCGCGGAGCTTGGGGCGCGGCAGGCGAAATCGGGCACATCAAGGTGAACGGCGGCATCGGGCGTCCATGCCGCTGCGGCGACACCGAGTGCCTGGAGACTGTCGCCGGCGGGTGGGCCCTGCTCGAGCAGTTCACCGCCCTCGGCCGCACGGCATCGGATCTGCCCGCACTGGCCGACCTCGCCGCCGCCGGCGACCCCGACGCTCTGCGCCTGGTGCGGCAGGCGGGCCGCAGTATCGGCGAGGTGATGGCCGCCGCGGTCAATCTGCTCAACCCCGCGGTCATCGTCGTTCGCGGCGACCTGTCGCGCGCCTTCGACCCACTGGCCGCCGGACTGCGCGAACAGATCTACCGCCGCTCCTCGGCCCTCAACACCCGGGCCCTGCGTATCGAGCCCGCCGCCCCGGACGCCCCGACCGGCGTCCAGGCGTGTGCCGCGATGATTCTGGACGACTCGCTGGCGCCCGCCGCCATCAACGCACGGCTCGCATGCTGACCAGCTACACGATTCGGCACTCGTACCACCCGATGGTCAGGCAGTAGCCGGTCAGACGAGTTCTACTTCGTCGAAGCGGACGGTGAAGGTGTGTCGGCGTTCGCGAAGCACACCGCCCTCGCGGTGGACGATGCCTTCGGCGAAGTCGATGCGGAGTTCTTCGCGGTGGGGGTAGACGGTGCGGACTACGCCGCAGATTCCGGAGAAGGGTCCGGATGGGAAGTAGACGACGTCACCCGGTCCGTAATCAATTGAGCCCACGGGGTCAGCGTAGTCGCGGATGACCACCAGTACCGGCAGGAACATTCTGGCCCGGCGGATTCGATCCGCCGGGCCAGAATTCGGAGCAGCCGGGAGCGTTCAGCGCACGACGTCGAAGACATTCTTCTGGATGCCGTTGGCGTAGGTCTCGGACTCGACCAGCTTCAGCTTCTGGACATCCTTGTCGGTGTCGGAGAACAGTCGCTTGCCCGCGCCCAGCAGCAGCGGGAAGACGAGCAGGTGGTAGCGATCGATGAGGCCCGCGTCGGACAGGCCGCGGTTGAGGGTGGCGCTGCCGTGGACGATGATCGGGCCACCCTCGGTCTCCTTGAGCTTGGCGACCTCGTCGAGGGAACGCAGGATGGTGGTCTCGCCCCAGTTGGACACCAGGTTGTCCTCTTTCAGGGTGGTGGAGACGACGTACTTCGGCATCACCTTGTAGCCGGCGAAGTCCTCCATGTCCGGCCACACGGGGCTGAACGCCTCATAGCTGGTGCGGCCCAGCAGGATCGCCGCCGACTCGTCCTGCTCGCGGCCCTTGATCTCGTAGGCCTCGGGAACGAAGTCGATGTCCTTGAAGGTCCATCCGGAGTTCCGGTAGCCGGGTTCGCCGCCGGGACCTTCCACGACACCGTCGAGGGACACGAAGGCGGTGCTGATCAGGGTGCGCATGCTGTTCTCCTTGATATCTGGGGTGCGGGGTGGTGATCGAGTCGGGTTCAGCTCACCAGGGCGGTGAGCCAGTGCTGCCAAGCGGTTTCGGCACCGTCGGTGTCGGGTCCGAACAGGTGGTGGAACATCAGGGCCAGACCGGTGGGGGCCTGGTGGAAGGTGTAGAGGCCGTCGGCGGTCCGGATCTCGAACCGTTCGTCGTCGGCCCACACCACCTCACCATCGATCGGCGGCAGGCCGGCGGGGGAGGCGTGCACCTGGGCGCCCGCGACGAGCGGCGTCGGCAGGGACAACGCCGCGATGAGCGCGTCCCGCACCGCGCGGCCGGAAGCGCCTGTCGCGACACCGAATACGGGCACCGCGATTCGCCCCGGGAAGTAGCGGAGGTATTCGCGCAACGTATTGAGATGGAACGGCCAGCCCCGGCGCAGCGCGTCGTATTCGTCCTGCCAGTCGTCGCCCAGCACGCCGCTGTGCACGACCCGCAGCACGGTGCTGCCGCCCTCGCGCCCTTCGATCAGATACTCGAAGGCCATGAACCGCCCGTCCTCGTCGGTCCCGGTGCGGGTCGCGAGCCGCTTACCCGGTTCGTAGGCGGTGATCACGGCTTCCTCCCGCTGCCCGCCGGTCTCCATGGCCGAGATCCCGCCCTCGCGCGCCTCGATCTCATTGCGCCCCATGAACCAGGAGTCGACCCCCGGCCCGGTCGCGATCGCGTCCCACACCTGCTCCGGGGTGGCGGGCAGGTGCTCCTCCAGTTCGATCTCGAACGGATGTCCCATGGTCAGTTCCCCTGTCCTGCTGCGGTTTCGGTGGCGGCGTCGGGAATCTGATGCATCCCGACCACCACCCGGTGATTGCGGCCCGCCGATGCGGACTCGTCGTGATAGCGGCTCACCAGCGAGGTGACCGCATCGGCCAGTTCCTCGGCGAACGCGGCTCGGTCGGCGGCGGAAGCGAACCGCACCTGCGCGTCGATCCCGAACGTCGCGACCCGCCGCTGTGCCCGCGCGGCCCCGCTCAGCAGCGTCCCGACCTCCTGCACGAGCCGCGACCCCAGCGCCAGCAGCCACCGCGCCGACAGCTGATCGGGCGACCGCGCCGGATCGGGACTGACCGCCCCCATCGCACTGGGCGAAATCACGTAAGACGCTGCGGTAGCGCGATACACGCGCTCGGTGACGTTCCCCTTGCGACGTTCCTCCACCAACTCCACCAGCCCGTGCCGGGCCAGCTCCTTGAGGTGGTAGTTGATCTTCTGCCGCGGCAGCCCCAGCCGTCCGGCCAGCATGGCCGCCGACCCGGGTTCGGCGAGCGCGGCGAGGATCCGAGACCGGATCGGGTCCAGGGACGCCTCTGCCGCTGCGGGTTCTTCGATCACTGCGACGTCGAGCATGGCTCAACCTTCCCACCGACAAATATTTTTGTCAAGACAATCCATGTTGTCGGTGCGTGGGTTGCGCCGTCGTGGCCGAGCGGCCACCGAACCAGGGCCAGACCTGTTCAGGCCGCCTTCCTGGTGCCCGGCAGGGGCTGGACATAGCCCGCCCCGGCATCGGACTGGTCGGGGCGGCCGAGCCGAATGAGGGCGTGCGGATAGGCGCACTCGTGCAGCAGTGCGCTGCGCACGCCTTCCCGCACTGCCGGAACCTTCATGGTCTGGGTCAGCAGCGAGCTGGCCAGACCGTTGCGGGCGGCGGTCAGCAGGATGGAGCTGGCGGCCACACCGGCGTTGAGATGGCCGAGTCGATCGTCGGTGGGCGTGCAGAGGATGAGCAGTTCGGCCGAGTCCGGGTCATTGTCGTCGTAGGGGCTGCCGGTGGCCGGGATCGGCTCGATCGCGGACCGGTTCGAACTCCAGCTCGGCGGTGCGGGCCTGGCCGCGAGGTCACGCTGGTCGATTCGTCCCGCGACACCGGTCAGGAATTCGCCGTAGTCGCCGTCGCGGTCGGCGGCCGCGCGATACACGGTCGACAGACTGCGCCGCAGCTGATCCGGGACATGCCGTGCCGCCGCCCGGGTCCCGGCGGTGCTGCCGCTGATCGAGCGGATCATGGTGGCCGGCATATCCCAGGGCCGGAAACGGTTGTGCTGGAATTGCCGCTGAAAGATCGCACCCGCCAGACCGATCTGATCGCCGGTGGCCGTGCTCGGCGCGAAATGGAGCACCGCAAGATGATTCGGATCGCGCGGGTCGGGTAGCGGTACGGTCACCACGGCCCAGCCGAAGGCGGTCAGCGCGGTCCGCAGGTGATGCAGGGCGGCGCCGTTGCCGATCATTCGAGCACGCTCCACTGCCGGATCCGCGATCAGCGGCACGTGCGGCTCGTCCATGCGGATATGCAGGGCCGCGCCGTCGAGCCACCACATCCACGGCAGCGTGCCATTGGCGAGGGGCGCTTCCCGTGCCATTTCCAGCGCGGCACGAATTGTTTCCTCCGACGGTGCGGACATCAGACGCATGACTGTGGATTCCTGTTGCTTTTTTGGCCGTTGGCGGATCTTTCACACCACGGCGGCGGAAGGCAGCGGCCCCGGACCGCGATCCAGAACCCAGATAATCTGAAATGAATCTTCGTCATATAGGAAAGCAGTCGATCGGGTGGACAGTCCACCCGCGGTGACTCCACTCACCGTGAATACGGCTGTTTTCTCGGCCAATGTGATGCACTTCATAGCGCCCGGAAAGGGTTGGATTCAGCGGTTATAACCAATATCTGAGGCTTCGAGCGCGGCAATCTGCGCACGCAAGGATTCCATCAATTTCGAAGGGATGCGCCGTAGATCGGCCTCGGTCGCGAGCACCGCCGACAGCGCCCGGGGAAGGAGGGTCCGTCCCACGTCGCCGTCGTTCTGGAATGTCTCGTCGAGCGTCCGCAATATCAACTCGACCGCGTCCAGCCGCCCCCACAGGTAATCGTTCTCTCGGTCGGGTGCGTGGGCGAACGCGCCGAAGTGGTGCAGGGCAACGCCTTTGAGTTTGCGCTGCCCGAGTGGTGTCAGCGCGGTCGCGCGCAAGGGACTGAATTGCACCACCGGAATAGGGGTGAATTGCGGGAGCTCCGACAGCGAGATCGTGGGGAACAACAGCCCGTCCCAGAGGCCGAATCCCAAGTAGCGACTGGCCAGGAGAATCCGGTCGCGCTTGTTCCACGGCGATGTCGTTCGTGCGAACGCCTCCCAGAGCGTCTGCCCGTCGCTTCCGATGAGCCCCCGGATCACGGCGCGATACTCCGTGAACAGCCGGTCGAAATTCTTCGTCGCGCGGCTCGCGAAATCCTCCGGCGTCCCGAACCGCACCCCCTGGAAGTCCCCGGCCTGCAGGTGAACCGGGTCCAGGAAGTCGAGTACCTGCTGTTCGGACAGCGCCTGGATCGCCGTGCGCGGCGCCTGGGATATCGTCTCGAGCTGCGCCCAGGCCTGGCGTTTGAGGTTGTTGACGTCCGCGCGTGGCGGCCCGTCCCCGACGGTGTAGAGCCGATTGAGTCCGGCCACGATGAACAGCATCCGGCGCTGCCGGTAGGGGGCGTCCATGTCTTTCAGCAGCGGCGAGAGTTCGCTGGAATCCGATGCGGTCCAGCAGGGTTGGCTGCGCAGCCAGGAAGCGATAGCGCACCGGATGAAGACCGCGGTCCCCGATTCGCCGGGCAAGGCGAAATGCGCCACGATCGCATCGGCCAGGCACCGGGCGGCCGCGTCGGCCTTGAGCCGCTGATAGGTGTTCCAGGTCGACCCGAGTGCCGTCACCGCATCCGCGTACAGGCGGTCCGACAGCTTTTGGAAGTCTGCCTGATCCAGGAGGAAGTCCAGCGGCGGCATGGACTCGATCGCCGCGCACAAGCCCTGCGAGCCGGGCTGCGGCGCGGATCGCTGGATGCCGGGGAGCGTGGCGAGAGCACTGGCGACGTGGTCGAGGACCTCGGCCTCCTGCTGCATGGAGATGGCGCCCACTTCGGCGATCTTCTCGTTCAGGTCGCGCAACCGGAGGAGGTCCGGGATCAATGACCGACTACCGCGGATGCCGATGAGCACCTTGCGGACATCGGCTGCCCACCGGCGCTTCGAGGATTTGCCCGCGTTGGTGTCGGCGGCCGCGGCCGAGAGGCCGCACGCGGGATCCGGTTCGATATAGACGAGCCGGCGATACACCTGGGTCGCCGCCCGTCTGCGTCCGATCGCCTCGATGACCAGGTCGAAGGGCGCGTTGTCCAGCACGCCGCCATCGACGAACCAGGCGGTGCCCGCGTCCCGCCCGATCTCCTGATAGCTGTACCGGAATCGATCGGCATCGACCCGCGTATCGCGCGGGAACCCGGCCTCGGCCGGGAAGGTTGTGGGATTGACCGGTTCGAAAGCACCGGGGAACGCGGAGGTCGCCCGCGCGGCGAAGGACAGTGTCGGGGTGGCGTGCGGACCGAAGGCCGCCGGATCGTCGTCGTCGCGCAGGAACTGGAGTACCTGCGCGTGCTGCCGGTCACGCTGCCCGACCCCGCCGCCGCTCGACGCGACCGCCACATCGAAACCGTTCAGATCCGTCGTGGTCACGAACAGCGACAGCTCACCCTCCCGCGGAATCAACGTCGCGGGCACGGGACCCGCCGTGGTCGCGGACCAGGGGACCGTTCCTCGATCGTCCATGCTCGACAGGGCGCCGTACAGCAGGCGCGACATGAGATCACCCCGGAGGACGGAGCGCCCGGTCCAGAACGTCCCGAGCTTGACCGCGAAGGCCAGCGCGAAGCGCAGCGGCAGCGTGCCGATCCGCCGGCCCCGCAGCAGCAGGTGGAGATCGGCTTGGTCGATCCACAACTGCTTCAGCTGTCCCTGATCTGCATTCTGGGCGATCGCCTTGGCCAGCACGACACCGTTGATGCCCCCGGCGGAGGTGCCCGCGATGATGTCGATGCCGACCGACAGCGGCCGCCCTCGCGCATTCATCCGCGAAAGGGCGTCGAAATAGACGCTTTCCGTATCGACCGGCTTGCCGTCGGCGTCGACGAAGGGATTCACGTTCTCCGCCTCGGTGCCGAACCGATCATCGAAAGCGCGGGAGGCGCGGACGAGTTTGTGTAATTCCTTAGTTATGCCATGCATATAAATGGCGAGAGATACGCCCCCATAGCAGACGAGCGCGATTCGCAGTTCGGCGTTCTGAGACATCGGGCCCCCTTGGAGAGACACCACACGGCGATTCCATCAGCCTAAGCCCCCACGACCGCCGCGACCTGCGTATTGAGCTACTCGATAGCTGGCGGAACACCCCTTGACCCGGTTACCCGCCTTCCGGGAACATGCAGTCATCCTGTTTGTATCTCAGAAGGATTCTTCTCATGTCTGATACCAAGGATCTCTTCGAGCGCTATCACGCCTGCTGGGCCGCGCACGACCCCGACCGCATCGCCGAATTGCACACGCCCGACGCCATTTTCCACTTGCACTCCGGTCGCGAACCCGCACGCGGGCGCGACGCGATCCGCGCCGCCGCCGCCGAGAACTTCGCTCTCGTCCCGGACCTGACCTTCACGATGGTGAATCTGCGTGTGGGCGAGGACTTCTGGGTCGTCCAATGGGTCCTGACCGGTACCTCCATCACCGGCGCCGCCGTGCACGTCGACATCGCGGACCTGGTGCTGGTCGACGGCGGACTGGTGCGCGAGAAGCACACCTACGTCGACGGCGTGGCGATGCAGGCCGCACTGTCCGTGCCCGCCGAGATCGCCTGACCGGAGGTATCGCGCCCTAGAGACCCAGCTTGGTTACGGCATTGTCCTCCAGGGGGTTCGCCGTCCGAATGTAGCCGTGCACCGTACGCGGATTGGACCAGCGGCCCTGGCGCATGATCTCGCGGTCGCTGGCGCCGCCCAGGGCGGCCTGGGTGGCGAAGCCGGCGCGCAGCGAGTGGCCGGAGAAGAGCACGGGATCGAGACCGGCGCGGGCCGCGTAGCGCTTGACCAGTTCTGCGACCGCCCGGCCGGACATGGCGGTTGCCGCGAGCCCGCCGTGGCGTGAGATCGACGGAAACAGTGGAAGATCCGGGTCGGTGAGCGTGGTGCCGGTGAAGCCGTGGCAGCGGTGCAGACGCGGGTCGGGGGCGGGGCCGGCGTCGATCCAGGTGCGGAGGTCGCCGTCGGCGTGCGCTTCGCGCAGCCGGGTCCAGTCGGCATAGGCGCATACCGGGCAGGTGTGCGGGCGTTGACCGCGGGGGAGGGCCACCCGCTGCTCGTTCACGCCGGTGGCGTCGGTCTTGGTGGCGGGCAATTGAATCAGCAGCAGCGGCTCGCCGGTGGTGTGGTCGGTGGCCACACTGACATCGGTGACCCGCAGGGCGGCGATCTCGCTGCGTCGCAGCGCTCCCGCGAAGCCGACCAGCAGCAGCAGTGTGTCGCGGCGGCGCGCTGGTTCGGTGGGCCACCCGGCGGGCGGAAGTTCGCCCAGCAGTTGGTCGAGCGTATGCAGCAGGACCGGCCGTTTGCGTTTCGGGCGGCTGCGGCGGGTGCGGCGCATACCGCGCAGGGTCAGCCGCACCACGTCCGAGCGGGTCGGCGAGGGCAGCCCATTGGCAGCGTGGACCGCGGCGATCGCGGCGGCCTTGCGTTCCAAAGTGGCCGCGCTGAACGCCCATTCGCCGTTCTCCCGACGCGCGTCGGCTGCGGCGGCCAGATAGACCGCGACGTCCAGGGCGTCCGCCGGCAGCGCCTGCCGAGATTCGGCCGAGCACCACGCCGCCCACGCGATCCAATCGGTCCGGTAGGCGCGCAGCGTGTTCGCCGACTGCGACGCTTCGAGATAGCGGCGCAACGATTCCGCCTGGACCTCGTCGAACCGGTCTCGCACCAGCCGCAAGGCCGCCGCGTCGACCAGCACGCTGCGCACCCCGCGCCGCAGTTCGCCGCGCACCTCGTCGGGTACCGCGATCACCGCGGACTGATCCCCGGGCGGGCGTTCGCTGATCTCGGTCGGTTCCGGCATGTCTCGACCCTAGATCGAGCGGGCGTTCCCGTTGCGGCAGACCCCGTTTCGCGTGTCCGGCACCGGGTCAGGGCTGTAGCCGCCAGGCCGCGTCAGGTTTGGGGAGCGGCCAGCTCCAGCCGTGCCGGGCGCGCAGTTCGAGCAGTTGCTGCCGTCGTCCACAGGATTGCTCGGTGCCGCCGTCGCCTTGGACGCAATTGCGGTGTGTCCAGAGCATGGCTTCGACCGTGCCGGACAAGCGCATGGCGTCATGCTCTGGCATCCGATGATGCTTGAGCACAGACGGCGTGTCCGACATGGCCCAATCATCCCTCAAAGGTGGCGGGCTGTCGTGCGGTCTGCGCGTCTTCGCAGCGCCGGAAGGGCATCCGCTGTCCATGGAGGTGTTGATCGCCGTTCGCGACGCGACCCTGTTCGAGCGCCTGACCGGCGGCGCCGTGGGTCATGGCGCATCCTTCGAGGCTCGTGCCAATTCGACTGTCGCCGCACGCAATTCGGCGATGGTGTCGATGGCCTCGAGGTAGCCGATCCGCGTCACGGCGATGCCGCGGGGGGTGGTGACCCGCAGATCCAGTCCGAACCGGTCGGCACGTTCGCAGACCGCGGCCGTCGCATCCGGGTACCCGCCGCGCGCGTGCGCCATGTCGAGCAAGGCATCAGCATGATCATCGTTGAGATGCGCGATCGCCCGCCCCGCGGCGGGAATGATCGGATCGGCCTGAGCCGCCGCGTATTCCTCGCCCGTCGCCGAGTCCATCCGGCCGTAGCCACCAACCCACCGGGCCCGCTGCACGCGCAGCACCCACACCGTGAAATCGCTGAAGTCGATGTAGGTCTTGGCGGCCGGGACCGCCGCCAGGTGCGCCTCACGAGCGGCGACCGCCTCCGCGCCCTCGGGCCGCTCGGCGACACCGGCCAGCGTCAATCGCGTTCCGGCCAGCGGATCCTCGGGCAGATCCGGGGTGACGATCGAGACGCTGGCCCGTGGATCGCCGGCCAGATTGCGGCCGTGCTCGGCCATGCGGGACACGCACAGCACCGGCTGACCCGCGAGTAGCCCGTACGTGACGAAACTGGCCCAGGGTCCGCCGTCGGCGGACAGCGTCGCCAAGGTCGCCGTATTCGTCGCCGCGGCAACCGTTCTGGCCTCATCGGCCGCGGACGGCCGCGTGGTGTTCACGATCGGGGTCAGCGGCGGCGGAGTCGAGGGAGCGTCGCCGGGGTCACCGTGGTCGAGAGCCATGCGTCACAGGCTACCCGCGCCACCGAACACGACTGATCAGTCCGGAAGGATCGGCACCGACAGCCCTTCACCCTTGCGCAGCAGCGCCGCGCGGGTGACCGTGCCCGCACCGAATCGATCCCGCAGCGCGTCCAGCGTCGAATCCAGGGTCGATTCCGCGCGCGCCTCGAACGGCAGCGACAACTGCATACTGTCGGCCCGATCGAGATTGGTCAGGGTCAGGCCGATGAGCGTGAGCCCACCGCGCTCCTTGATCAGGGGCAACGCCGTCTCCAGCAGCGTGCGCGCCGCACGCAGGATCACCGTGCCACTGTCGGTGGCCTCCGCAAGGGTGTGCGAGCGGGTGGCGCGGGTGAAGTCGTCGAAGCGCATGCGCAACACCACCGTTCGGCACACCCGTCCCGCTCTGCGCAGCCGGTGCCCGAGCCGATCGGCCAGTCCGTGCAGATACGCTTCGAGCTCCTCGTCGCTGCGGTACCGCCGCCCCATGGCCCGTTGCGCGCCGATCGACCGACGCCTCCGACCGGTGTCCACGCGCCGGGGATCACGCGCCCACGACAAAGCGTGCAGGTGCCGGCCGACACCCGGGCCCAGTACCGCGGCCAGCGGTCCCTCACCCATGTCGGCGAGCTGGCCGACCTTGGTGATCCCGCGCTCGTGCAGTTCGCGGGCCGTCACGGCGCCCACGCCCCACAGTCGTTCCACCGGCAGCGGATGCAGGAACTCCAGCTCCTTGTCCGGCGGAACCTCCAGCAGCCCATCCGGTTTGGACACCGCGCTGGCCACCTTGGCGAGGAACTTGGTCCGAGCCACCCCCACCGAGATCGGCAGCCCGACCTCGGCCCGCACCCGCTCCCGTAGTCCGCGCGCGATATCCACCGGGCTTCCCGCGATCCGCCACAGGCCCGCCACATCGAGGAACGCCTCATCGATGGAGATGCCCTCGACCTCCGGGGTGGTGTCCCTGAAGATCTCGAACACCGCCTTGCTGGCCTCCGAATACGCCGACATCCGCGGCGGCACCACGATCGCGTTCGGGCAAAGGCTCACCGCCTGACGCAGATTCATCGGCGTCCGCACTCCGAACGCTTTCGCCTCATAGCTGGCGGCCAGCACCACCCCGCCACCCACCAGGACGGGTCGGCCGCGCAGTCGCGGATTGTCCCGCTGCTCCACCGATGCGTAGAACGAGTCCAGGTCGGCGTGCAGGATCGCCGCCCCCTCGGGGCGCTCCTGCCTGCTCGACATCGATCCGGACACGAACATATGTTCGCATACCCATCGGTCTGATGTGTGCGGGGCGGCCGAATCAGTGCGGTGGCGCGGTCAGGTCGTAGACGGCCATGTCGCCGAAGTGGTGGGTGGCGGTGTAGTGAGCGGTCACCCAGGCGAGGATTTCCGTGTTGCCGGCCGGGCGCCAGATGCCTTGGGGTGCATTCGGTTGCATGGTGCTGGAGGGGTCCGCCGGCTTGGGGTCCACGCGCCAGGAGTCGGGGAGCTTGACCTCGGGGATCAGGTAGTAGGTGATGTCGTGGTCACGGACCATCTGCTGGAACCGTGGGAGGGTGGGAACCGGATCCTCCGAGGTGAAGCCGCCGATCGCGAGGACGGGTGTGCGGCTGGCCAATTCGAGGCCCGCCGCCGGGGAGGAACGGTCGATGGCGGCCGACCACTTCGTGTTCGTCTGCTGCAGCAAGGCCACCAGCCGGGTATCCGCTTGCCCGCCCATCAGGGTCGAGAGCTGGCGGCGGAACTGGTCGGCCGGACCGGACTGCTTCGGACGGGCCGGGCCCACGGTGGGACTGCCACCGGTGTGGGCCTGCGGCAGTGTGGCGGCGGCGTAGGCGGTGGAACCGGCCAGGGACGCGAGGACTCCGGCGATGAGTAGGGCGGTCGTCGCGCGAGTACGTCGCCGGTCCCAGCGGGCCGCGGGCGGAAGCGACAGGACCAGCAGGGCCAGGGCGACGATCACCGAGGCCGCGAGGACGGTCCAGCGCAGCCACGGCTGCCAGTCGGAATTGCGTTGCAGCAGGACGAAACTCCAGATGCCCGCGGACAGGATCAACGCGGCGGCCCCGACCCGCCCGAACCCTTCGGTGCGGCGACGCCACACCTCGTACGCGCCGATCGCGATACAGCCCGCGATGGCGGGTGCGACGGCCAGCGTGTAGTAGGCGTGCATTCCCGCCTTCATGCCGGAGAACAGCGCGCTGTCGATCACCAGCCATAGGCCGAACACCAGCGCGGAACCACGGACCAGGTCGGTGCGCGGGCGCCGGCCTCGCGACCACAGCACCAGGGCGAACGCGACCAACGCCGCGGGCAGCAGCCAGGAGATCTCGAAGCCGATCTCACCGGTGAACATGCGGTCCGGGCCGGAACCGAAACCGCCGCCGAAGCCACCCTGCTTCAGCGCCTCCGGAATCTGATAGCCCTCGGGCAGTTCGAAGGGGTTCTTGTTGTTGCCGCCCATGTGGTTCTTGCCGAGGTAGCGGGCGAAGCCGTTGTAGCCCAGCACCAGATCCATGAACGTGTTGTCCTTGGACCCGGCCAGATACGGACGAGAATCCGCGGGCCACACGATGGTGAGCAGCACGAACCATCCCGACGACACGATCAGCGCGCCCAGCGCGGCGAGCGAGTGCAGCACGCGGGCGCGGATGGTCGCCGGGGCGACGATCACGTACGTCAGCCCCAGCGCGGGCAGCACCATCAGCCCTTCGAGCATCTTGGCCAGGAACGCGAATCCCAATGCGACACCGGCCAGCACGATCCAGCGCAGACCCGCCCGCGGCAGCGCGCGCACCGTGCAGTACGCGGCGGCGGTCATGAGCAGGACCATGACCGCGTCGGGGTTGTTGAAACGGAACATCAACGCCACCACGGGCGTCACCGCGAGCGCGACGCCGGCCAGCAGCCCCGCGCCGCGGTTGCCGGTCGCGCGAACCACGGCCGAGTACATCAGCGCCACCGCGCCGACCGCCATGATTGCTTGCGGTGCAAGCATGCTCGCGCTGCTGAATCCGAACACCTGCCCGGACAGGCCCATCACCCACTGCGAGACCGGCGGCTTGTCGACCGTGATGAAGTTGCCCGGATCCAGCGACCCGAACAGCAGCGCCTTCCAATCCCGCGATCCGGACCAGACGGCTGCCGCGTAGAAGCTGTTGCCCATCGCGTTGACGCCGATGTTCCACAGGTAGGCGGCCGCGGTGCCGAGGAGCAGCACCGCCGGCGCGATCCGTTCCCAGCGTCGGGCGGGGGCGAGGCCGTCCGGTTGCGCGGTCGGCGGGGTGGTCGGTTCGGACGGGGCCAGCTCGGCGGTGGTCACGCTCACCGCGGGAGTGTGTCCGGCCAGCCGGTGAACACCCTGGCTCCGAGCTGGGAGCTTCCTGGGAACCAAGATCTCCCTATGCTGGTCGCATGACCCCTCCGATGACGGCGCTGGTGCGGATCGACCCCGACCTCGACGCCGTGACCACGATCGGTCCCGAATCCGACCCCGTCGACGCCGGCCTCCCGGGCGGCGACATCGACGCGATCTGGCGGTCCGTGCAGGACTGGTATCGGATGGGCACCACGCCCGCCATCCAGGTGTGCCTGCGCCACCGCGGGCACATCGTCCTGAACCGGGCCATCGGCTACGGCTGGGGCAACGCGCCGAAGGACGCACCGGATGCCGACAAGCGGCTGGTGACGCCCGACTCGCCGTTCTGCGGCTTCTCCACGGCCAAAGGCGTAGCCGCCGCCGTGATGTTCATGCTCATCGAACAAGGCGCGTTCGCCTTGGACGACCGGGTGTGCGATTACGTGCCCGAGTTCAGCAGCCACGGCAAGGATCGCATCACCATCGGCGACGTCATGTCGCACTCCGCGGGGGTCCCGTTCATCACCCCGCCCTACCGGGGCTCCGAACTCGTCCTCGACGAAGAACTCGCCGTGCGCGGCCTCGCCGATCTCGTGCCGAGCTGGCGGCCCAACCGCTTCCGCGTCTACCACGCCATGACCGGCGGCCTGATCCAGCGACTCCTGGTCCAGCGCGCCACCGGGCGGGCCATGCGCGACCACCTGCGCGAGCAGGTCCTCGAACCGCTCGGCTTCCGCTGGAACAACTTCGGTGTCCGGCCCGAGGACGTCGACAGCGTGGTCCCCAGCGTGCGGGTCGGCCCCGGCCCGTCCAAGGTGTGGCGGCACCTCGCCGGGCGCGCGCTCGGCGGCGGCCTGTCCGGCCCGACCGACGAATCCGCCGCCCGCGCCTTCCTGACCGCGGAACTCCCCTCCGGCAACCTCGTCACCACCGCCACCGAGCTGTCGCGCTTCTACGAAATCCTGGCCCGCGGCGGCGAACTCGACGGTGTCCGGATCATGCGGCCCGACACCCTGGCCGCGGCGACTCGTCCGGCCCGCCGGCTGCCGGGCGTCGCCGGCCGGGTATCGGTGGCGGGCTACGAATTGGGTGCGCGCCGTTCCAAATTCGGCCCCGACACCGGCTCCCATTTCGGCCGCAGCGGACTCACCACCCAGTACGGCTGGGCCGACCCCGCGCGCAGTCTCGCGGGCGCGATCCTGACCAGCGGCAAGGCCCAAGCCGACATGGACCGGCCGTCGCGGTTGGTCGCGCAAATCTCGACGGCAATCCGCCCCGAGAGCTGACTCAGGTCGTGTCGTGGTGGGTCAACCCGGTCAGCGCGCGGACGGTGGTGTGGCTCAACGAAACCCAGCGACCTCGGCGGCGAGACCTTCTCTACGCGAGCGAGATCTACGTCCCACATGGGTTCACCGGGGACGCATTACACACCATCCATCGCGCGGCCGCACACGATGAACGGGAGCGAACCATCGAAATCAGGAAGTACCAGCCTACGGACAAGCAGGCGTGTTTGAAGATCATGGCGAGCAACACCCCTGAATTCTTTGCACGGCACGAAGTTTCGGAGTTCGAGGAGTATCTCGACAATCTGAGCGACCCATACTTCGTCGTCGAGGATCAGGGCGCCATCGTCGCATGCGGCGGGTGGCGCCTGCGCCCAGACGGCACGGCCGCGCTGTGCTGGGGCATGGTGCGACGCGCGGATCACCACGGGGGCATCGGCACCCTACTCACCCGGGAGCGCCTCCGCCTGATTCGCGAGCAGGGCAGGGCGTCCCGGGTCGTCCTCGTAACGAGCCAGCACTCGCAGCCGTTCTTCGAGCGCTTCGGTTTCGTGGCCATCGCGTCCGTCCGTGACGGCTTCGCGCCCGGACTCGATTCGGTCGAGATGTGCTTGGCTATCGCGACCGGCGACGCCCACGGAGATCGGTGAGGACGTCGTTCGAGCCGACCACTTCTCACCCGGTCGGCTTCGCGCGCATGTGCATGCGCTGCCCTCGGGGACCGAAGAGGCCTCGACCGGTCCCCGGCCGGTGCTGCCAAACCAATGCGGCACCCGGGTGTCGAATTCTGCGGCCTCACCGTGACCGAGCACGATGTCACAGCACGTACAACCACTAATCAGGCTCTGGCGACCACCCGGTGGCCCGGAATCGGCCAGGCCACCGGGAGTCTCGGTATCGACTATTCGATCGGTTCCTGCTCGACCAGATAGACGGGGGTGTCTGCCTTGCGCCCCAACACCACATCGAGAGCCTCGAAGAACCGTTCGGGGTCGATAACGGCCTCGGGCGGGTGGACGCCCGGTCGGCGGGCCGAGCCATCGATGACCTGAGACATGCCGATTGCCAGCGGGATTCCGGTTGCCCGCGCCATGTCACCGAGCAAGGCGCGGGCCGGGTCCTCCGGTGAGCCGGACAGGTTCAGGTGCGCCAATACCATGTGCGGGCGCCCCCGCTTGATGCCCGATACCGCTGCGAAGAACGGCGGGAGATTCTCGGGTCCCTTGGCGCGCAGCGCGGTCGGCGCCGACCGGATGATGCGCAGCAAATTCGGATCGGCGAGGGCGGCCACGGCGTCTTCATTGGTGAGTTTGCCCCTGTCGATATCGCGTCGGAGGGTATCGAGGTAGGCCATAGTCCACGTACTCATCACCATCAGGTTGATCGCATCGCCGGTGGGTTTCAGGGTGCGTTGCAGGGTGATCGGCTCCGGATGGCCGATGGAATACGCGGTTCCACAGCGTCCACCGGGAAGTTTCAACGACACCGGGCGAAGGGGGCGTTGCTCGCTGAGCTGACCGGCGGTCACACCCTTGATCGTGCCGCTGCTCTGCTGCATCCAGTGCACCGCCGCGGCCGAGGGGCGACCGTCGGGCCCTAGCAGTTGCGCGTCGTCTCGGGTCGTGTCGCCCGAGTCGTCGACGTCGACCGGCCACGCTGTGTAGGCATCGCGTATCGAGTCGAGTTCCGCGGCAGCGATTGCCGCCAGCAAATTGCTGATGCCAGGGCTGGCACCCATGCCGATGATCGCGCACACCTCCCGGGCACGAGCCGCCGCGTCGAGCTCGAGCATCTGCAGCGTGGGTTCCCAGTCGTCGCAGATATCGAGGTAGTGCGTCTGTGTGTCGATCGCCGCTTGCAATACCGCCAGCCCGAAGCGGTAGTAGGGCCCGACTGTGTTGAGCACTATGTCTGCCGGCGCGAGCGCAGCTCGCAACTGTGCTTCGTCGGTGACGTCCACCTGGATCGCCCGCACGGCCACGGGCGCCTCTGCCAAGAGACGCGTCAATCGTTCGGCTGCGCCCAGATCTCTATCTGCGACAACGATTTCCGTCACCCCTGGGACATTGACCGCTGTTTGCGCGGCCACGGTGCCCATAGCACCCGACCCTCCCAGTGCAAGAACCTTCATCGGGTGCTCCTAACTTCCAAGATCGTGGGTTGCCGGGTTCACGCGCACGGTGCCGTGCACCACTTTGCGCGTGGTCGGCAGAGCGCCGTGCCCGCGCCGTCCGGGCGTGGGACTCGTGAGAGAGGGCGTTGGAACTTGCCTCCACACCGTTGCCCCCCAATCCCATACGACAACCCCGGCCGTGATAAGTCGCTGAAGTGACCATGCTCGGTGCTGCTCGGTGCTGCTCGGTGCTGCTCGGTGCTGCTCGGCTGCGCGACGTGCGGGCGGTGCTCCGCGGCCGCGACTGCTGGCGCCAGGACCGTTCCGGTTGTGATCGCCGCTGCCAGGAGCAGGAGGGCTGAACTGCGGGTCAGAAGCTTCACCATCACTCTTTCGTTCATATGTCATACGATCGTATCAAGAACGATAGTTGAACTTATGATCTATTGGAGGGCGAGATATGTGCGAGTCCGCAGCCGGGGGCACCGCGCCGGGCATGCGATCGACATCGACTCGACAACCGGGCCTCAACGGCAGCGGCCGCCGCCACAGAGCTGGCACAGTTCGGCAGCAGGGATGTGATTTCCTCCGCAAGCGAGATCTCGAACAGACGGCGACCGACGTCATCGTCATCGGATCGGGTGCGACGGGGGCCACCATCGCTTATGTCCTGGCGCACAACGGCATCCGCGTAATCTGTATCGATCTCGATGTGCGCGGTGCTGGAGTGACCGATAGCGCGTTCGGGTGGATCCGCCCAACTCACACCAGTATCGGCTCGGAACTGCATCGCGACGCGATCGCTGACTTCCGCGCTCTGGAAGCGGATCTCGGAGGTGCGCTATCGATCTCATGGGCCGGGTCGCTGACCTGGTTTCGGGCACCGGAACACACCGAATCGTATGTGAGGAGGCAACAGGGGCTGGCCTTGCCGACCGAAGCCGTTGATGCCGACGGCTTCCGACGTCTGGAACCCTCCTTGCGTCGCCGACCGGAAATTGCGGCGTACGCACCGCAGGAAGGTGCGGTCGCGCCAGGGCGAATGCGACGAACCCTTCTCGCCGCCGCCCGAGACCATGGGGTCCGGGTCGTGGAGGCGCCCGTCTCCGAGATTGCGGTCGGGATCGACGGTGGGGCACAGGTCTTCTCCGATGCCGGCGTCTTCAACGCGCGATACGTGGTGTTGGCGAACGAGCTTGGTGCCCCACGTCTGGCAGCACAGGTGGGCACTGTGCTCGAAGTCGAGTCCGCACCGGCGATCCGATACACCTTCCGGGCCGCCGCGCCACTGTCACGGCGAGTCCTGTCAGGCCCGGACTACGAGATCAGGCCCTGGCATCGAGGAACGTATCTGGGTGCGGCGGACTACGTAACATCCGAAGGACCGCATCGCCCCGTAACTCGCGTGCACCGCGCACTCGACGTGATCCGCCGCGATTTCGGCCTGCGAAATCCCCTGCAACTGATGGACTTTCGCGTCAGCTTCAAACCGATGCCTACGGCCGGGCGGCCCTACCTGGGCGCCCTCCTCAGCGCACCTCAGGTGCTCGTCGCCTGCATGGATGCTGGAATCACCTTGGCACCTGCCGCTGCCCGCCGGGTACTCCATCACATTACCGGCGCCGCCGAGCTCGCTGCGATCTGAATCACGAGGTTGTCGATGGAGTACAACGGCACTGTGCGCTCATACCTGCGCGGACTACATCAACTGCGCCCCGCTCGGCGTCTCGTCCTCGTCGAGTCCGCCGTCGGGTTGCTTGTGGGGGTGGCGACACTGCCGCAGTCCTACCCGTCGGACGGGGAGTCGGCGATGTGGGCACAACTGCTCGGCCTGTCATTCCTGCTGGCCAACCTCGGCGCGAACCTGCGTGTGTGGCATCGGGTCGTCGCCACCGGTGTGAGGTTGCGCTATCACCGGGCGGCACTCTCCGGCGGACAGCAGCTGCGCCAGTTCATCCTGGACGAGCGACGGCTCCGGATAGCGACCATCGTGTACGTGGCCGCGATCTGCCTCCTGGTACCGCTACCCCCGTCGTGGCGATGGCTCTGGTTCACCCTCACCTTGCTGACCACAGTGCTGACCGCGGCGTCGCTGTGGCGAATGTGGCGCGCCGAGGTGTGTGGCACCAACGGCGGGGACTGAAACTACGACGTGTAAGCGCGGTCGGAGGCCCCGCTGATGACATTCGAGTACCAGCGGAACAATCGAACAGGTTGCGCGGGATCGGATTTGAGCACTTGTGCCCAGCAGGCCGCCACCGACGCGCGCGCAGCTGCGCCGATCCACGGCTGAGGAAGCAACTGAGGTGGCAGCAGCGGATCAGGCTCCATAGCGTTCGTGAATTCCGCGGCCAGGGCGACGGCGATCGTCAGATGTCGAACGCCCGAGGAGCCTCGCAGTTCCTGCAGGTATTGTTCGGCGGCCACGAGCAGCCGCCGATGACCGTCTGCGATGCGGTCGAGCGGCCACAGTCAGTGGCCCGTCGACATCGGAAACAAGAGCGGTCGGCCGGGTCTAGGCCTTGGCCGCCAGGGCCACGCGGGCGTCGGCGAACCATTCCTGGGTGCCGACCAAGCCGGCGGCGATGTCCTTGCGGGCGCCGTTGAAGCCGTAGAGGTTGCCGGCGTAGCGGGTGAGTACGGAGCCCTCGTGCTCTTCGAGTTCCTCGAGGACGGCGGCGTCCCCGAGAAGGTAGGCGACGTCGGCGAGTTCGGTGGGGGACCACGCCTCTCGGTAGTCGTCCCAACCGTGCTGCTTGACGGCGAGGGCACGTTCGACCAGGGTCGCCTTCAAAGCCGCGCGGTCCGCGTCGGTTGGCTGCCGCGATGTGAGGTGGTCCCAGTTGATCCGTTCTGCGTCGGCCATTCGCCCATTGTCGCATCGTGGGGTGCGCGCTCCGCGCCACGGCGGTGGTCGCCGGTCGAGCCCGGCCGCGTCAGAGTGCGCCGGTGAGTCGGCGCCGGAACTCGGTGGCGGCGGTGAGCGCCAGGTCGACGGTTTCCGCCGGCGTGGTGGCGACGGCCCCGCCCTCGATGGGTTCACCGGCGGCGTCGAGGACTTGCCAGCCACCGATCATGACGACGGGCACACCACGGCCGTTCGCCAGCGCGTATTCGGACAGGGTGCCCCAGGAGCCGCCGACCACGATGACCGCGTCCGCGGACCCGACAAGGACGGCGTTTCGGGCCGCGCCCAGGTTGGTGTACAGAACCGCGGATACGCCCGCGCAGACGCCGGCCGGGTCGGTGTCGGGGCGCACCGCGATCACCAAACCGCCCGCAGCCGAGGCGCCTTCGGCGACCGCGGCCATCACGCCGGTGCCGCCGCCGCACAGCACGGTGGCACCGGCCTCGGCCAGCAGGCGGCCGATCTCGCGGGCATGGGTGGTGTCGGCGTCGGTGGCGTCGCGCGGTCCGCAGACCGCTACCTGGATAGGCGGTACGGCCATGGGTCGCTCCTGCTCGTCTCGGCGGCGCATCTCGTGATCAGACTAGGCCGGTCCCGGCATTCACCGGTGGCGGGTTGACCTTGCCCCTAGGGGCAGCATTTAGATTCGGCGTCATGCGGATTGGTGAAGTCGCTCGGCTGGCGGAAGTCAGTCCGAAAGCGATTCGGCGGTACGAGGCGCTGGGATTGGTGGCTCCGGCCCGGCAGGCGAACGGGTATCGCGAGTACGACGACGACACGATTCGGCTGGTGCGCGAGATCCGTGTGCTCAACCGGCTCGGGATTCCGGTGGAGGAGACCCGCCCGTTCCTGGAGTGCCTGGTGGCGGGTAGCGAGCACGGTGACGACTGCCCGGAGTCGCTGGCCGAGTATCACCGAGCCATCGACGATCTGACCGCACAAATCGAGGTGCTGACCGCCCGCAGGGACGGTCTGATCCAGCGACTGCGGGAGGCCGCGTATCGGCGCAGCGACGCCGTTCCTGCTCCGGGCCTGGACGATCTGATGAAGCTACCCGCTGATCTGGTGGCGCCGATCGACGACGGCGCGGCCGTGCATCTGCCCGGAGTGCGGGTGCCCGCGGTGTCGATCGACGATTCCGGCGGCGAGCGAATCGATCTCGCCGCGCTCGGTCCTGGACGCACCGTCATCTACCTCTACCCGTTGACCGGCCGACCCGATGCCGACATTCCCGCCGGATGGAATGACATCCCGGGGGCCCGCGGCTGCACGCCCCAGTCCTGCGGCTTCCGAGACCACTACGCCGAGCTGCGCGCCGCGGGCGTCGACCGGCTCTTCGGCCTGTCCAGCCAGACCACGCGCTACCAGCACGAGGTTGTCACTCGATTGCGGCTGCCGTTCACGATGCTGTCCGATCCGGACTTCCGCGTGGCCGACGCACTGTCGCTGCCGACCTTCGATTTCGATGGCACCCGGCTCTACAAGCGGCTGACCCTGGTCATCCGCGACGGCGTGATCGAGCACGTCTTCTACCCGGTTTTCCCACCCGACCGACACGCGGCCGAACTCCTGCGCTGGCTACACGAGAAGGAATCCTGACCATGACCGAGATAACCCGCATCACCGACGAGAGCTTCGAGCGACAGGTACTGGCCCGCAAGGGAACCGTCCTGGTTGATTTCACGGCCGAGTGGTGCCCGCCTTGCCACATGATCAAACCGGTGCTCGCGCAGATCGCCGACGAGCGGTCCGACACCTTGACCATCTACACGCTCGACACCGACGAAAACCCCACGGCCGTGCGGGATTACAGAATCATGTCGCAGCCGACCCTGTTGCTCTTCCGCGACGGTCACCTGCTCCGCACCCTCGTCGGCGCACGATCCAAGACCAAGCTTCTCGCCGAACTCGATGCCGCCCTGCACAGCTAGGTTCGAGACCGCAGGGCCCGCAGCTCGGCGGCTCCGTCGAGCAAGGCCAGTGACCGGGATTCGATACTCGCGTCCCGAACCGCCAGCCGCTCCAGCACCTCGTTCCAGCGGCGAGCGCCCCGGAATTCGGCCATGAGGATGCCCAGGGCCGGGATGCCGTACCCGGCGCGGCGGAGCTGGTGCACGATGCGCGCGTCACGGACGTCGGCGGGCGCGTAGACGCGGGCATCTCGAGGAGTGGCGCGGCCCGGAGTCACCAATCCTGTTGTGTCCCAATGCCGCAGGGTCGAGGGACGGATGCCGAGAGCATCGGCGAGCTCGGAGACGCTCATCGAGTCCGCAGCACGGACCTCGGCGATGGGTTCGTCGCTGATGTGGCGGACGGCTGCCCGGGTCGCCTCGAGATCACGGCGTTCGGTGTCGAGGCCCGCGTGCGTGGCATCGAGCAGGGCGAGCATGCGTGCGGGGGAGTCGAGCTGGGCGGCGCGGACGATGTCCTTGGCCACCACGGGCCCGGTTCCGGCCGCGAGCGCGCGGTAGGCCCGAGCCGCCACGACATGACGGTGGTCGTAGACCCGGTACCCGGCCGGCGTCCGTGTCGCGGGCGGCAGGACGCCATCGCGTTCGAGATTGCGGATCTGCTGAACCGAGTACCCCGCCCGGCGCGCCACATCGGCAGTCCGCAGAACAGCGGAGTTGCGACTTTCGACCACCTCACCTCGGCTTTCCGCACCCAAGTCTCCACACGCACTTCGGGTCCACGATAGAACTCATGGATATCGAGGAGATCACCCGGTACATCGAGTCCCTGGACGGCGTCCTGACTCTCGCGCCGGGCCCGGACAGCGCCTTCCCCGAGATCGCCTGGGGCGACAGGTTCTTCTACTACGCCCCCGACGGCCAGGTCCCCGCCCGAACCCAGCCGTTCGCCACGATCATCACCAAGGACTACCCCGACGACGCGACCTCGCAGTTGAACCGCCCGGGGATCTTCCGCCTCAATATCAGCGTCGGGCGGGACGCCTTCATCGCCCGGTTGGGGCATACGCCGCGTGAGGGCGCCGACCACCCGCGCGACCCCGCCGAAGTCGACTCCCTGTTCCCCCATCCGGTCTATGCCGGCGCCGCCTGGCTGTCGGTCATCAACCCGGACACCACGGCTGCGGTGGCCAAGGATTTGCTTGCCCTCGCCCACGACCGCGCGCGGACGTGATAGGCGGTCGACTATTCGTTGACATGCGCGGCCCGCGGTGGTCTCATCAGAGGTAACTGGGGGTTTTCGATGAGTACATCCGAGATGAATCCAGGGCGTGGCGAGACCTGCGATGTATGCATCGTCGGGGCGGGGATCGTCGGGCTGAACGCCCTCTACGTCGCGAGTCGCTACCTGAGTTCCGATCAGAAAGTCATTCTCGTGGACCGGCATCCACGAGCCGGCGGGATGTGGGTCGACGCCTATCCCTACGTACGGTTGCATCAGCCTCATCCACTGTTCACCGCGGGCGACATCAAATGGACGATCGACAAGGAACGCTCCTACCTCGCGACGAAGAGCGAGATACTGGAGCATTTCCAGCACTGCATGCGGGTGATCGGACAACGCGTCCGGGTCGAGGAGTACTTCGGCTTCGACTATCGGTCGCACGAGGAGACCAGCGGCGGCGTGCGGATCACCTGCGCCGGTCCCGACGGCACGCCACTCGTGATCACCGCGACCAAACTGATCAAAGCGTTCGGCACCAATGTGGTTCCGCTGGAACCACTTCAGGTGTCGAGCAACCGGCTGCGGTCGGTATCGCCCAACTACTGCGACGTGCGGGCCGATGACATGGCCGCCAGCGATGCGCCGGTGTGGATCATCGGCGGCGGCAAGACCGCCATGGACACCGCGGCGGCACTGATCACCGCCTCCCCCGGACGGGAGGTCAACCTGGTCGCCGGGCCGGGAACCGTCTTCATCAATCGCGACCGGATCCTGCCGCGCGGGGCGCGCCGCTGGTGGGGCGGCGGCATGCCGAACCGGTTGTTCATCGACATCGCACGCCATTTCGACGGAACCAACGAGCCCGAGGTCCAGGATTGGCTGCTGCGCACCGCCGGGCTGGCGGTGACCCCGCACCCGAACAACTTCTTCGCTGGCCTGTTGTCGGAGTCGGAGCAGCGGACCATTCGCGAGGGTCTGAACACGGTGGTCATGGATCACCTCGAGGACGCCGTCGACCGCAACGGTTCGGTTGAATTGCGGTTCCGCAGCGGCAATTCCACCGAGACCACCGCCGGCAGCTGGCTCGTGAACTGCACCGGCTATCTACTGCACACGAGCACCCCCTATGAGCCGTACGTCTCGCCCAGCGGGTCGGTGCTGTCGATCCAGACCCGTTCGGCGACATTCGGATTCCTGTCGTTCGCCGGCTACTTCCTCACCCACCTGATGTTCCGCGACAAGCTCCGAGAGCTGCCGCTGTACGCCGTCGACGGCGACGACCTGCGAACGAAGACCGCCACCGCCGCCGCCGTCACCTACGGCGCCCTGACCCTGCACCTCTACAACCTGAGCCTCATCTACGACGCGCTCGGACCATCGGTGTTCCTCCGCTGCGGACTCGACTTCGACCGCTGGTATCCCATGCACCGCCGCCTCGGCGACACCGCACACTTCGTCCGCACCCACCACCACGACCAGGACCACAACCGCCGAACCCTCGACACTCTCCGCGACCGATTCGACGCCCGCTGCGGCCCGATCGTCTGAACCTGCCCAGCCGATCCTGTTGCGCGGGCATTCAACGCCTGTCGATCGAGAGAATCGAGTTGTCCACCGCGCGGTGTGCGCGTCCACCGGGCCGAGCCCGACATCACGCTCTACGACCACGCCACCGCTCTTGCCCGCCAATATTCGGGAGTCCCGCTGCCCAATGAGGGCATGCCATACCCGAACACCGACGAATATGCCGTCAGTGACGAATCATCCACCAGGGCAAAAGCTCTCACAACCCAGCTAGGAGCGAGCGTGATCGGGACCGTGACTGGGCGGAGTGCGCGCCGCGGAACCTGCCCTGGCGTCCGCGGCGTCGAGCGCGGGCACCAGCGGGGCGAGCGCGGCGCGCAGCAGATCGGACAGCGAGCCGGACACCACGACGAACCCTGCGATGGCGGTGTCGGAGGCGGGCTGTAGCCATTGTTCGAGCGCGACCCGAATGGCGGCGGCCACCCCGGCGGCGAGTACCGGGGCGGTGAATTCGTCGATGGCGCCCAGGCGTTCGGTGATCGCGGCGGCGAGAGGTTTCGAGATCGCGCCCGTGGTTCCGAGGAACACGTCGCGGAGCGCCGGATGCGTGGTGATCAATAGCAATGCGTCGCGGCGGGTTTCACCCGGGTCGGTGTACTCCGCCAGAACCGCGTCGATGATCGCGTCCGCGAGACGCACCCCGGTGGCTCGAGCGGTGACGGCCGCGGCGACCCGGGCGTCCCGATCGCCGGTGACGGCCGCGACGATCGCCTGGTCGCGGCTGGAGAAGTAGTTGTTGTAGGTGCGCGGCGAGACGCCGGCCGCCTCGGCGATGTCCTCGACGCGCACATTGTCCGGCCCCTGTTCGAGGGCCAGTCGGAGTGCGGCTTCCCGGAGGGCCTCGCGGGTGGCCTGCTTCTTGCGCTCGCGCAATCCTGCCGGACGCGGTGTCACGCCCCGATCCTGCCACACAAAGGTGCGTGCACGAAATATTGCGTGCACGCATGTTTTGCGGCTAGCCTGGCGTCGACGGAACCTCCGGACCGACAGAAGGGATCGCACATGCGAGCCAAGGGAATGACCTATGACACCGGGTTCATCGCGAACGGCCACACGTCACGGCAGGACTTCGACCCCGAGGTTGTCCGGCGGGAGTTGGCGATCATCCGAGACGACCTGCACTGCACGGCCGTTCAGATTGTCGGAGGCGATGCCGACCGGCTCGAAGTGGCCGCGCGGCATGCTGCGGAACTGGGCCTCGAGGTGTGGTTCTCCCCATACCCGCTGGAACGGACGGCCGCGGAGATCCTGGCCCTGTTCGCGGATTGTGCGCGCCGGGCCGAGCGGCTGCGGGCGACCGGAGCCGAGGTCGTATTCGTCACCGGAGTCGAACTGAGCCTGATGAATCGGGAGTTCCTGCCCGGCGACACCGTCTGGGAGAGGCTCGAATTCCTGCTCGGCAACCCCGAGACCCGCAATGAGCGCCTGGCCGAGGTGATCGGTCGTCTCGACAGGTTCCTGGGGGAGGCCGTGGCGGTGGTGCGTGAGCACTTCGGAGGCAAGCTCACTTATTGCGCCATCCCGTTCGAACGGATCGACTGGAGCCCCTTCGACATCATGTCGATCGAGCTCATTCGCTCCGCCGAGGTGGCCGACCGATTCCGGGCCGGGGTGCGCGACCTGGTCGCCCAGGGAAAGCCGCTGGCGATCACCGGTTTCGGCACCGCCACGTGGCAAGGCGCGGCCGATATCGCGCCGCGCAGCAACGAAATCGTCGAATACGACGCCAGCGGCGCCCCGATCCGATTGACGGGCAGCTTCATCCGGGACGAGACCGAACAAGCCGCCTACCTTTCCGAACTGCTCGAGATCTTCGACAGCGAAGCCGTCGACAGCGCCTTCGTATTCCTCTTCGCCCTGCACAGCCACCCGCACCGCCCCGACGGCGATCCCCGCGACGACTTGGACCTGGCCAGCCTCGGCATCGTCAAAGTCCTGGAGCACACCCACGGCGACACCTACCCGGACATGCCATGGGAACCGAAGGAGGCCTTCGCCGCCGTCGCCCGGTCCTACAGCGCCTGAAAGCCCGAACCGGTTGCCGATTCTCATCCGATCACGCACCGACGACGCTCCCGGTATAGCGTGCGACGATGACGGATACGCCGCGTCGTCCACTTCTCTTCCTCGACGTCGATGGACCGCTGATCCCATTCGGCGGCGCTCCTGGACACGGATCCGAATCATCGCCCGGTTCCACGCCTCAGGCCGGGTCCAATCCGCTTCTGGCGCGGCTCGATCCCGAACACGGGCCGCTGCTGGCGGCCCTCTCCTGTGATCTGATCTGGGCAACGACCTGGATGGATGAGGCCAACCATGCGGTAGGTCCGGTACTGGGTCTGCCGACGCTGCCGGTGGTGGATTGGGCGGAGCGGCCGGACGATCGCGTCGACGATTGGTTCGGGCTCCACTGGAAGACCCGAACATTGATCGAATGGGCAGCGGGACGATCGTTCATCTGGATCGACGACGAGATCGGCGACGGCGACCGGCAATGGGTGGCAGCGCATCACGATGGTCGAGCCCTTCTGCATCGCGTCGACCCTCGGATCGGACTGCGGCGCAGTGATTTCGCCGCCCTCGCCGAGTGGATCGATGCCTCCGGGGCAGGTCATTGAGTCGCGCGTGTGCCGGTCAGCGGTGGGATCTGCGCCGCGAAGGTCAACCGACACTGCTATTTCTCGGTGAGGAGCGCATCTGTATGCGTCAGTGGTTACGGTGAACGGGAACCGTCTACCTGGATCGAGAGCCGACCTGATGACCGAGTCTCCACTGATGCTGACCAAGGGGCAGAACGCCGAATTAGCTACTGCCGCGGTGGTGATCGCCGTGAGCATCTCGGCCCCGGTGGACATTTCGGCCTTGCTGGTCACCGCGGCGGGGAAGGTCCGCTCGGACGCCGACTTCGTGTTCTACAACCAGCCTGATGCGCCCGGTGTCCACCTGTCGGCGGGAACCCTGCGGGTGGATCTGAGTCGAGTACCGCCCGAGATCGCGCAGATCCGGGCGGTGGTCACCCTCGATGATCAGCACGCGTCCTTCGGCGCCTATCCGCCGCCCACGGCAACCCTCGCGGATGCGGGCGGAAAGCCGTTGTACGCCTACCGGATCGACGGCCTCGGCAGGGAATCCGTGATCGTAGCGATCGAACTGTACCGTCGCGGTTCGGGCTGGAAGGTGCGTGCTGTCGGGCAGGGCTATGCGGGCGGCTTCGCGGATCTGATCACCGATCACGGCGTGGTCGTCGATCAACCGGCGATCGACTCCGCCGCGCCGGCACCTGCGTCCGCACCCGAGCTGATCGAGTCGGTGCGGTCGATGCCGGGTGAGGCGAAGTTGTCGCTCGAGAAGCGGCAGGTGCTGGATCTGCGCAAACGTGAAGTGGCCAAGGTATTGCTGACCAAGGGCGCACAAGGCGTGCGGGCGAGGGTGATCCTGGTGATCGACAAGACCGGGAGCATGGCCGGACTCTATAAGCGCAAGGTCGTGCACCAGGTGGTGGAGCGGATGATCCCGGTCGCCATTCAGCTCGATGACAACGGTGCGCTCGAGCCGTTCCTCTACGGCCAGAAGTACGCGAAGCTGCCCGATATCACCGTCGAGGACGCCGAGCGATGGTGCGCGACCTTCCTGCACCTGAACGGCGTGCACGCGGGTATCGACTACCGGCACATCGGCGCGGTCAATGACGAGATCCCGATCATGCAGGCGATTCTCGGGTCGCTGCAGAACACCGGCCAGCCGACACTGGTGCTGTTCTTCACCGACGGCGGGTTCAGCAAACGCCGCGAGATCACGCAACTCATGCGAGCCGCGTCGCGGGCGCCCGCCTTCTGGCAGTTCATCGGGCTGGGGCCCAACAACTTCGGGATGCTGACAAAACTCGACGATCTCGATGGCCGGGTGGTCGACAACGCGGGCTTCTTCGCCGTGCGCGACATCGATCAGCTCTCCGACGCCGAGCTGTACCGCTTGCTGCTCAGCGAGTTCCCCTCCTGGTTGCGGGCCGCACGCCAGGCCGGCGTGCTGCGCTGATCGATACCGCTTCGGCTGTTATCCGGCAGGGCACGAGCCGAGCCACCAGACATCGTGTGTAGTCCAGGATTGGCTGTGCCCGGACACACGCAAGCAGACGTTGTCGTCAAAGCTGACCATCAAGCTCCCGTCGTCATCGACGGTGACGTCGTGAACGGTCCGGTTGAGCACTTCGGCCAGCCGTAGCAGCCTGAGCTTCTCGTCGTCCTCGTCCGCTGGAACCAGGACAGCGGGGCCCGATATCACGGTGAAACCGCTGTCGATGTAGAGGCGGACTTCCAGCGGAGATGCTCCGTCACGATGATCGGCGAATGTCACGTACGGCCAGGCTTGCCGAATGCCGATTTCAACGGCGAAGCGTTCGCGCAGGAGGGCGGGGGCATCGTCGTGGTTGAGGTGGAGCATCCAGGTCCTATCCGTCGATGCGATGTGGTCCTACGACGAGAATCTACGGTCCGTCGGTCGCGGCTACGCAGCAGCGTGGACGGCTGCGACACCAGCGGATCGCGGAATTGGTACAGGCGTACATGCGAGCACAGTTTTTCGAGGGATACGTTGGGGTTTCGTAACGTTTGCTGCGACCAAACGTAAACGTATTGTTCGCAACGTCAATTTGGGAAGTGGGGAATCCTGACCTCCGATAAGGTTCACTTATCGGAGGTCAGGCTCGGATCGATTGGTTTGAGGCAGTTCGGGTTTCGTTTCGTGTTGTTCCGTTGGAAATGACGAAACCAACGCTACGATTTGCGGCGTGGCGAGTACTTGCAACTACCCGGGGTGTACGAAACCGATCACGCGCGGCGGAGGGCCGGGGCGGCCGTCGGAATACTGTGAGCACCCCGAGCACACGCGGTGGCGGGCTTGGCGGGAACGGCAGCGGCAGCAGACGGGGGCGGGGGAAGGGTCGGTCGCCAATGTCACTGTGACGCAACAGGGGCCGGTAACCGTGGCTCGGCTACGGGCGGATGAGCTGCTCGGACAGTTTCGGGCGATCGCCGAACAGCTGGGTACGACGTTGAATACGGCGGTGGCGGAGCTTTCCACCCTGGCCGACCCGGCGGTGGCGGAGGCGCAGGTCCAGGCCGTGCAGGCGGATGCGGCGCGGCGGATTGCCGAGGCGGAGATGGCGACCGTGGCGGCCGAGCAGGCGCGGCGGGAGAGCGAAGGGGCCAGGGCTGCGGCGGAATCGGCGGCCGAGGATGCGGCACTCGCGGCGGAGGAAGCCGAGGGGCGGATCGCGGAGGCGCTGGCGGCGCGGGATGACGCGTTGCGGGAAGTCGCGCGGGTGACCAAGCAGGCTGCCGATGATGTGTTCGCGGCGCGGGCCGAGGCGGAGGCCGAGATCCGCACCATCCGCCGGGAATCCAGCGCGGATGTCGAGCGGGCCCGGCAGCAGGCGAGCGAGGACATCGAGCTGGCGCGGACCAAGGCGGCGGCCGAGATCGAGCAGGTGCGGCGGGATTCGGCGCAGCGGATCACCGCGGCGGGCGCGGAGCGGGATCTGGCCGTGCAGCGCGCCGCCGATGCCGAGCGCACCATCGAACGCGCAGAAGCCGCGGTGGCGGAACGCAGTCAGGTGGTCGCCGAAACGCGGTCGGTGCTGGACCAGACGCGCACCGATCTCGACCGCACCAGGACCGAACTCGCCGATGTCCGCCGACAAGCCGCCGCCGATATCGGCACTGTCCGCACCGAAGCCAAAGCGGCACTGGAGCAGGCGCATCAGGAGTCCGCGGCCCGCATCGCGGCGCTCGACGACGCGCGGGCCCAGACCCTGGCGCGGGCCGCCCGCGCCGAGCAACAACTCGACGCCCTCCTCGCAACCCGAAACGAACAGCCCGAGCCCTCCAAGTAACCCCCTTACACCATGCAGCCCCGTTGCGGGGGACAGAGAAATTGAGGGCACCCGCTCCGATGGTGGACCGGAGATTCGCCTCCTAAGGTCGGAGCGGGGGCCTCCGCCCCCGAGTTGTCTTGTCGCGCAGCGGATGTGTCGGGGCTGGGGCTGCGGTGAATTCGGGAGGAAGAATGTCCGCGATTGCGGATCGGTGTGGCCGGGTGCGTGCGGGGAAGGGTGCCGGCGCGGCGGCGGTGTTGATGTTGGCGGCCGTGTTGACGCTGGCGGCAGGGTGTTCCTCGGACGATTCGAAAACCTCGTCGGCGACGACGACCAAACCGTCCACCAGTGTGACGGCCACCAGTGTGGTGCCGACGAGTTCCGGTGCGCCGGTGGCGAGTCCGGGTGGCGGGAACCCGGGCGGAGGCAATCCGGGCGGTGGTAACCCGGTAGCGAACTCGCCGCAGCAGCCGCAGGACGTGGCACCCGGTGACGCGCCGCCGCCCGCGCCCGCACCGGCGCCCGGCGGCGTCGACCACTACGTGAAGTGCACCGACAAGATCAACTATGCCGGGGACCCGCGCAGCAACGCCGAAATCAACCTGCTCGGTGAGCAACACGGTGGCGACTGCCCGGTTCCGATTACCGCCACCGCAACCGCGACGACAACTCCACCGGCGACGACCTCCACCGATCCGGCACCCACCGTCACGTCAACCACGGTTGCTCCGACCACCACGGCAGCGGAGACGACTTCTCCGCAAACCAGCACGGCCGCAGCGACTCCCACCGCCGACCCGGCGACCACACCGGCCGCCGCGACCGTCCAGAAATAGCTCGGGCCGACCCTTGTGACACCTGGTGCCGTTTGCGAATATGACGCAAGATTTCCTGGTGGATAGCGGTATCGTCGGTGGGGGAAAGAGGGGTGTGACACTTGAACATCAACGCCATGCGAGCACGGCAGTCCCGGCCGAGCGTGGCACGCGTATACAGCTACGTCCTCGGCGGGCGCGACAATTACGGTGTCGACAAGGATCTCGGGGACTACTTCATCGAGGACCTACCCGGGTCGGAAAAGTTGGCCATCACCAATCGCGACGCAGTGCTGCGCGCCGCGAAGGCCATGGCGGACGCGGGAATCCGGCAGATCATCGATATGGGCTGCGGACTCCCGGCGGCCGTGAACGTGCACGAGGTGGTGCGGCAGGTCTACCCGGAGGCCCACATCGTGTACGTCGACGACGACCCGTTCGTGGTGGCTCACGGCCGGGCGCTGCTCGCCGTCGATAACGGAATCGTGGTGCTGGAAGCCGATGTTCGCGATCCGGCGGGCATCGAGAACACCGCCGAGGTGCAGCGGCTCATCAACTTCGACGAGCCGGTCGGCCTGCTGTTCGCCATGACGCTGAGTTTCGTCAATGACGAAGAGAATCCGACCTCGGTGGTCCAGTACTGGGCAGATCGGATCGCTTCCGGCAGCCGGATCTACCTCTCGCACTTCCGAACCGGAACCTCGCGCGAGGCGATAGCGACCGCGAGCAAGATCCTGGAAGCCTTCGGCCGCGGACGCTTCCGCACCGACGACGAGATCCGCGCCTGTTTCGGAACGCTCGCGCTCGACGAGGACGATCTGCGCCCATGCGTCCAGTGGCGTGGGGAAGACGCCGAAGGGGACCAGCCCGAATTGACGGTCTGGGAGCAACTGGTGGTCGGTGGCATGGCCCGCAAGCCCTGATCGCCGCACACGACGATGCACCGGTAGCGATCGCTACCGGTGCATCGTGGTTTTCCAGGTCCGCCACCGATGCCCGCCGACCGGCGTAGTCAGCGGGGTGTGCGCCACATCGGCCACAGCGGGGGACCGCCCCGGGTGGCGTCCAAGGTGCCGGTGACCTCGAAGCCGAATCGCTCGTAGTACGGCACGTTGTCGGGTTTGCTGGATTCCAGGTAGGCGGGCAGCCCGTCCGCGTCGCACCGCTCCAGACGCGAATCGAGCAGGGCCCGCCCGAATCCCTGTCCGCGAACGCCGGGCAGGGTTCCGAGGACGGCCAGGTACCAGTGCGGTTCGCGGGGGTGCGCCCGCGCCATCGTCTCCGAGAGTCGGCCGGCGGTCAGCAGCCGGTGCCGGAAGGCGTACAGCAGCCCGGGCAGCTGACGTTTGGTCGCGCTCTCCTGGGCGTGCCAGTGCCCGGGCGGTGCCCAGAGTGCCGCGCCCACGATGGAATCGGCGTCGTTGCACGCCACCTCCACGCCGCCCAGGGGGATGAAGTGGTGGCGGGCCATCGCGGTGAACAATGCGGCGGCGCGGCGAGCGCGGGTGGCGTCGTCGCGGATGAGCCATGCGGTGATCGGATCGTCGGAGAAGGCGATGCCGAGCACTCGCGCCAATTCCGGAATGTCGGATAGCTGAGCCGGACGTACGGTGATCCCCATGGGTTCACGGTAGCGGCTCGGCGACCTCCGCATCGGGCGCTGCCAGCAGGAGGGCAGCCTCGTGATCGTGGGTGGGGATCACCGGAACGAGGCGTTGCGCCAGGTGGAGCCGGTGCAGGGTTTTGAAGGTGGCGTCGCGGTCGTGGTCCATGAAGACGCCCGGATACGTGGCCTTCTGGCGGATTCGGGCGATTTGCAGGGTGTGCCACGCGGCGTCGCCGGCGAGGAGTTTCCAGCCGTGCGTCGTATGGGCGAGAACGCCGATGCTGCCGGGGGTGTGTCCGCCGAGGTCGACCAGGACGACGCTGCCGTCTCCGAAGAGGTCGTGGCTGCGGGTGAAGGTGAGGATCGGGGGACCGTCGAGGTCGTACTCCTGGTGGGGACGGTCGACGAGGGAGTCGCGGACGCCGCCCACGGGCGCGACGGGACCGGTCATGACCCAGTCCCGCTCGACGCTGTGCAGGTGGACGGGCAGGCCCGGCAGGTCGAGCAGACCGCACACGTGGTCCCAGTGGGCGTGCGTGGGCAGCGCGAAGTCCAGTGCGGGCAGGCCCGGTTGGGCTTCCAGGGCCGTGACCGTCGCAATGGTCTCGGCCGGCGGACGCGCGACCGGGCGGATCACGGCGGGCAGTTGCGCGATGGCGCGGTGCTCGGCGTCGATGCAGAAGCCCGGGTCCACGATGAAGGTGGCCTGCGGGTGCTGGATGACGAAGGAGCTCAGCGCGCTGGTGATGCGGCGCGGCGTGGAGACGCCTTCCACGACGACCTGGGTCGGAACCGGGCGGGGGAAGTTGGTCAGAGCCGTCACGGTGACGGTGCGCTCGGCGCGGGGGAGTCCCGCATCGGTGATCGAGCGCAGGAACCGTTCGTCGGCGGGCCGCGGCCGGACCGCGCCGTGGAGGGAACCGATTGCGGCGGTGCAGCATTGCACGAGCGTGGGCTTGCGTACTGGATCGGACATGAAGGAACGCTAATACTTAAGGTCGACATGAAGTAAAGGGGAGAATCGTGACCACAGCGCAGGACATGAGAATCGGTGACGCCGCCGCCGCACTCGGTGTGGAGACGCACGTGCTGCGGCATTGGGAATCGGTGGGCCTGCTGGCACCGCCGCGCAGCCCATCGGGGCATCGCAGCTACAACGAGGACATCCTCGACTACGCCCGCGCGATCCTGACGCTGCAGCGAACCGGCCTGTCGCTGAACCAGATCCGGCAGCTCGGACTCAGCGAGCACACCGATCGCCGGGCCATCATCAACGACCGACGCGCCGAAGTGCGCGAGCGCATCGCATTGCTCGAGGCCACGGATCACTTCCTCGAGCATCTGCTCGCCTGCCGTCACGCCATCATCAGCGAATGCGACGAGTGCTCGGCGTACGTGGCACAGGCCCACGTGCGACGCGCGCCCGACTTCCCGGACCGCGGTTAAGGGAGCGGGGAGACCACGACCGGTGCGCCGTGGGCCGGAACGTGCGTGATGTTCCGGATCCGCACGGGCTCGGCGGTCTTGCCCTGCGGCAGCGAAAGCCGGTAGCGGGTGAGAATCTCCCGCAGCACCGCCGTTCCCTCCATCAGTGAGAACCCGGCACCGATGCACCGCCGCACCCCGCCGCCGAACGGCAACCAGGTGTTGGGCGCGACCGACCCGTCGAGGAATCGTTCGGGCCGGAACGCGAAGGCGTCCGGGAAGGCTTCGGCGCGTTCGTGCGCCAGGATGATCGAGGTTGCGATGACCGTGCCCCGAGGCAGGTCGTATCCGCCGATGGTCAGGTCACGGGTGAGCTTGCGGCCGGTGCCCGCGATGACCGTGTGCAGGCGCATCGACTCCTTCAGCACCGCTTCGAGGTACTTCTCGTCCCCGTCGTGGGCCGCGCGGCGGGCCTGGGTCTGGATCTCGGGATTGGCGGCCAGCTCGTGGCAGGTCCAGGACAGCGCGGACGCGGTCGTCTCGTGCCCGGCCAGCAGCAGGGTGATCAGCTGGTCGCGCAGTTCGGCGTCGGTCAGGGGCGCGTCGTCGGGGTTCTCGCCGGATCCGGCGGCCAGCAGCCGCGACAGCACATCGTCGCGAGCGTCCAGGTTCGGCTGCGCTCGACGCTCCGCGATCTCGCGGTAGAGCAGCTCGTCGATGGCGGATTGGGTGGCGCGGAACCGTTTCCACATGCCGCGCCGTGCCAGGAACGGGTACTTCCAGCCGAACATGATGATCGGACTGACGTTCACGACCTCGCGCAATCGTGGCACCAGGGCGGCCCGGCGGGCTTCGTCGGCCATCCCGAACACCACCTGCATGATGACATCGAGTGTCAGATCGTTCATGCGGTCCAGGGCGTGCACGGTCGTGCCCGGAACCCACCGGTCGACATGGGTTTTCGCGATATCGTCGACCAGCGCCCGGTAGCCGCGCAGCGAGGAGCCGACGAAGGCGGGCATGAGCAGTCGCCGCGCGCGGGCGTGCTCGTCCTCGTCGGTGATCAGCAGCGAGTGCTCGCCCAGGATCTCGGCCAGCAGCCGATTGCCCTCTCCGGCATGCAGGTCCGCGGGGTCGCCGGCGAAGATCTCGCGGATGTGCTCGGGTCGAGTGAACACGACCAGGTTCTCGGCGTACGGCGCGGCCAGATGCAGGGTGAAGGTGTCCCCGTGCCGGCGGACGGCCGACCGGACCAGCGGTCCGCGCCATTTGGTGTAGATGGCGGTCTGCACGATGGGCGGCAGGGCCGGTCCGGGTGGAAAGGTGGTGGTCACGTAGCCGGTTCCCTCCAGTCGCGCCGCCTCGCCGCGGCTGAAACGCTTGCGTACCAGCCTAGAACGCGGGCCGCCGCAGCGGAATCGGCGAACAGATTAGGACTGCCCCTGACCTAGTTGCTTCCTACCGTGGAGACATGACGGTTTTCGAGCCCTTCCGAATCGACATTCCGGACTCCGACATCGACGATCTGCGGACTCGCCTGGCCCGCACCCGCTGGCCCGCCGACCTGCCCGAGGTGGGCTGGTCCTACGGCATTCCGACCGTGTACGTGCGCGAGCTGTGCGAGTACTGGAGCAGCGGCTACGACTGGCGCGTCCACGAGGCCGAACGCAACCGCCATCCCCAGTTCGTCACCGAAATCGACGATCAGCGACTGCATTTCACGCACGTCCGCTCGCCCGAGCCGGACGCCCTGCCGCTGGTGCTGGTGCACGGCTGGCCGTTCGAGGACTTCACCGACATGATCGGACCGCTCACCGATCCGGGCGGGCACGGCGGCGATCCGGCCGATGCCTTCGACGTGGTCATTCCGACGCTGCCGGGGTTCGGTTTCTCCGGACCGACGCGGCACGCGGGGGATGCCGCGACCGAGCGGTCCGCGGAGCTGATCGTGAAGCTCATGGCCGCCTTGGGCTACACCCGCTACGGCACGCACGGCGGGGACGCCGGATCGTTCATCGCTCCCGGCATCGGCCGGCTCGTGCCCGATCGGGTGGCGGGTGTGCACCTCAACGATCCCATCACGATCCCGGCCTGGAACGACGACGGTTCCGGCTACAGCGAGGCCGATCAGCGGAAGCTGGCGCGGCTGAAGGATTGGAGCAGCAGCGAGACCTCCGGGTACGCGGGCATGCATTCGACCCGTCCGCAGACCCTTGCCCCGGCCGTCGCCGACTCCCCGGCGGGCCTGCTCGCGTGGGTGCTCGACGTGGTGAACACCTTCACCGATCCGGCCCGCGAGACCCCGGACGCGGCGATCGACCGCGATCTGTTGCTGACCAACCTCTCGGTGCTGTGGTTCACCAACACCGCGGGTTCGTCCATGCGTCTGTACAAGGAATCCCGGCACTGGGGCGCCGAGCTGCCCAATTCCGGAGTTCCGACCGGAGTGGCGGT
This sequence comes from Nocardia sp. NPDC005746, assembly GCF_040630785.1. Classification (NCBI taxonomy): domain Bacteria; kingdom Bacillati; phylum Actinomycetota; class Actinomycetes; order Mycobacteriales; family Nocardiaceae; genus Nocardia; species Nocardia sp. NPDC005746. The sequence goes on along the minus strand of NZ_JBEXYE010000002.1, from coordinate 315,890 downwards.
CTTCCCAGGTAACGGCACGATTCGCGGCTTGGCCGAGCGGCAGAACACCGTCGCGCACTGGTCGGAGTTCGACCGCGGCGGCCACTTCGCGTCGATGGAGACCCCCGATCTGCTGACCCGGGATCTGCGTGACTTCTTCCGAAAGCTGCGCTGACATTGGCGAATATCGGTCCGCCGCAAGGGGTTCGGCCGCGATCCCGCCGGACTCTGGCAGGATGGCTCTATGGCCGAGATCCACAAGACGACCATGCAGCCCGCGAAGCTGGAATTGCTGACGGCGTGGCTACCCACCCGGCACTGGCATGTCGGCGCCGGGACGCCCGCCCTGGTCAAGTCGGGCGGATTCCGGCTCGACGACCCCGACGGTGAGGTCGGCATCGAACTCATGGTCGTCACCGACCTCGCGGGTCCGGTGCCGGTCGCGTATCTGGTTCCGATGACCTACCGCGGCGCCCGCATCGAGGGTCTGGACCACGCGCTGATCGGCACCTCCGAACACGGTGTGCTCGGCATGCGCTGGCTCTACGACGCCGCCCACGACCCGGTGTTCATCGAACAGGCCGCCCTGCTGCTGACCGGCAAAGCCACCCCGCAGGACCAGAACACCAGTGACACCCCGGACCTGACAGTGCACGTAGTGCCGGGCGACATCCTCACGCCCGCACCGGGATTCCGGCCCACGGTGATCGACACCGACGCCCACACCGACATCGCCTTCGACTCCGACCGCTCCACCAATGCGGGCGCGGAGCTGATCCGCGTGCACCGGCGCCTCGCCACGGGCCGGTCGCTGGGCCGTGACCGGAGCCATCTGGACGCGCCGTGGTCGGCCCCCGACGGCACCACGCCGCGCGGGATTTTCCTCAGCGCTCCCTGACTGCGGATGGGTCCGACGCGCCGAGCGCACATGCAAACGTCCAGTTACCTGGATGAATCGGTCATATCATGAATAGGTGCCCGCCAACCGGATAGAGGGGCGAAGCGAGGTCTTCGCCGATTGGGCTTGGCAGTCGCTGGTCGTCACCGGCGGCTGCTCTGTGGTGCTGGGGGTGGTCCTGGCGGTCTGGCCGGACAAATCGTGGCAGGTGGCGGGAATCCTCTTCGGGCTGGTGCTGCTGGCGACGGCGGCCTTCCAATTGGTGATGGCGTTCGGCGCCCGGATCCACACGGCCCTCAAATGGCTCGAGGTGTTCAGCGCGGTCGTCTCCCTCGTGCTGGCGCTGTGGACCCTCGACGGTGGCGAGTGGGTTGCCTTGCTGTCCTTGTGGATCGGGATCGGCTGGGTGCTGCGGGGAATCGTGCAGGCGATCGTCGGAGTGTGGTCCGAGGAGTACGCGGGCGCGGGCGGATTGGAGCTGATCGGGCTGGCGACCGTGGCCGCGGGGGTGGGCGTCGCGGTCGCGCCGTTCACGACGCTGCCGCCGCTCTCGATCACCGTGGGGCTGCTGACGGTCGCGCTCGGCGTCTCGGAGATCGCGATCGGCCTGCGGGTGCAGCCGGTGACCGTCGGAACTGTCTGACAAATCCTCCGCGTGACCTTCGTATGGGGTCATGCCCCAGCAGGAGGGAAGGCATCGCACATGAGACGCCGGAATCGTGGACCGAGGCGGTCGGGATCAGTGAAAGCGTCTATCACGCAGCCTCGTTCGGCCTCGGCGCGATCGCGGGCGTCGCGACGGTCGTCGGCCCGATCATCCTGATCTACCGACGTCGCACCGTGGGCCCGGTCTTCTCGGCCACCACCCGCAACGACAAGGTCATGTACGTGCTGCTGGGCCTGACCCTGGCGCTGGGCCTCGGCGCGACAATGTACGGCTACCTGGCCCGCCCCTACATCGTCTACCGCAGCCGCGATGTCCGGACCCCGGGTGAGTCGAAGCCCAAGCGCGGCTGGGAGCCGGTCGGGCACTAGTCCGAGGCAGCTCGCGCGATTGCCAGCACGCCTTCGAGGACGCAGGACAGGCCGAAGGCGAATGTCCGGTCGGGAGTGTGGTCTTCGGCGTCGCGGATGCGGCGGGCGAAGTGGGGATAGTCGCCGGTGGCGATGGCGGTCCGGAGGTAGGGGCCGACCGCCTCCCGCCACTGGTTCTCGGTGAGTCCGGTGCGCCGTTGCGCGCGAATCTCGGACAGTTCCTGGATGGCGGCACCGGCGACGTAGGACAGCACCGTATCGACGATATTGGCGGCGAGAGTGATGTCGTCGGTGAGCTCCAAGGCCGCGGCCATGGCGATATCGAAGCGGCGCAGGGCATTCGGACCCAGGGCGGGACGGCCGGACAGGACGCGGCCCAGCCAGTGATGGCGGAGCAGGAGATCCCGGAAGTGGTGGGCGACCGCCGCGAGGTCGGCGCGGGTGTCGCCGGTGAGCGCGGGTGGGGGGATTTCGGCCTGGGCGGCGTCGATCATGAGGTCCAGTAGTTCGCCGCGGTCGGTGATGTAGCGGTAGAGCGAGGCGGTGCCGGAGCCGAGTTCGGTGGCGATGCGGCGCATGGATACCGCGTCGAGTCCCTCGGCGTCGGCCAGGGTCAGGGCGGTGGCGACGATGCGGTCGACGCTCGGTGCGCGCCGAGCGGGCTCCGGGCGCTGCTTGCTCCAGACCAGCATCGGATTCTCGTTCGTCATCGCGCTCCTGTCCGGGTTCTCGCGCCTCACTGCGGCATTGCGCCCAGCCTAACACTGTGGCTACGGTGTATCCACTACGGCTACGGCGTATCCATAAGGAGTCCCGCACATGACCGAAGACCTAGTTCCCGTCCTGATCGCCGGAGGAGGCACGGTCGGCCTGGCCGCCGCCGTCTTCCTGTCCGGGCACCATGTTCCGACGCTGGTGGTCGAAGCACAGCCCGGCCCGTCACCGCATCCGCGCGCCACCGGGCTGTCGCGGCGAACCATGGAGATGCTGCGCGCCGAAGGGCTCGAAGACGCGGTCGATGCGGTGAGCATCGATATGCGCGCCGGACTCGGCAAGATCTATGCGCGCACGCTGGCCGAGGCCGAATTCACCGCGACCGACCCCGCGGGCGCGGCGGTTGCCACCTCGCGCACGGACGATTCGAGCCCCGCGCTGGTGCGGGGTCTGTGCCCGCAGCATCGGCTGGACTCGGTGCTGCTGCCCGCGGCGCGGGAACGCAGTGCGGTGGTGCGGTATTCGACGCGGCTGGAATCGTTCACGCAGGACGACGACGGTGTGCGCGCGGTGTTGTCCGACGGCTCCGTCGTGCGGGCCGACTATCTGATCGGCGCGGACGGGGCGCGTAGCGATGTCCGTGGCCTGCTCGATATCGCGGTCGAGGGGCCCGGGCCCTTGGGAACGCCCATGATCAGCATGCTGTTTCGCGCTGACCTCACGCCGTATGTCGGCGGCCGTTCGTTCGCGACCTGCACCATCGAAAACCCGGACGTCTCGGGCCTGCTGGTCACCGTGGACGGTACCGGCGAGTGGATTCTCCATGTGCCCGCCGATGATTCGGACGGGGGTTTCCCCGATGCCCGGTGTGTGGGGCTGATCCGTGCGGCGATCGGTGACCCTGCCCTCGATGTCGAGGTGATCAGCGTGCTGCCCTGGCGGCCGCGTGGACAGCTGGCCGAGCGGTTCCGGTCCGGTCGGGTCTTCCTCGTGGGCGATGCCGCCCACACGGTGCCTCCGCTGGGCGCTTTCGGACTGAATACCGGTGTGGCGGATGCCCACAACCTCGCGTGGAAGATCGCCGCCGTCCACCACGGGTGGGCCGACCCTGGACTTCTGGACAGCTACGAGGCCGAACGGCGGCCGGTCGCCGCGACCACGCTCGAACAAGCCGTGCTGCGGCTGCCTGATCCCCGGCTGCACTGGGAGAACACGCCGGAGATCATCACGGCGCGCCGGCGAGCCGGGGTGCTCAATGCGCCGGTCGTACACGTGGGCTACCGCTACGAATCCACCGCTGTCATCGGATCGAACCCCACATTGCCTTCCACCGAGGACATTTCGCTGGTCCTGGACGGCACGCCCGGCTCGCGCCTGCCGCATCGATGGGTGCCGCACGACGGAGGCAGGGCGTCGACACTCGATCTGGTCGGCAGGGATCTCACCGTCCTGACCGCCGACGAGGATTGGGCCGATGCCGCGCACGCCGCGGCGGATGCACTGTCGATTCCCTTGGCCGTGCATCGAATTCCTGTGACGGACGGCGATTGGACCGATGGCATCGGCTCGCGCCCGGACGGCGTGGTTCTGGTGCGCCCCGACCACGTGATCGCCTGGCGCATGATCGAGCGGCCCCTCGACCCGCGGACCGCCCTGATCGATGCACTGAGTGAAATCCTGTCGCTCGACGGCCGAGCGATGCAGCCGGTCACCGGGGCTGGGTAGGGTTCGGCTCGTGGCGAGGATCGCGTTTCTGGGGTTGGGCCGGATGGGTGCGGGGATGGCGGGGCGCATGATCGCCGCCGGGCATGAGGTGGTGGTCTACAACAGGACCGCCGCCAAGGCCGACGAACTCGTCGCCCAGGGCGCTGCGTTCGCGGCCACGCCCCGCGAGGCCTCCTGGAACGCCGAGGCGATCTTCGTCATGGTGGCCGATGACAAGGCGTCGCGGGCAACGTGGTTGGGGGCGGACGGTGCGCTGGCGGGGGAGTATGCGCCGGGCGCGTTCGCGGTGGAGTTCTCGACCATCTCCCGGCCCTGGGCGCTGGAGCTGGCGAAACATGCCGCCGCCCACGGTCTTCGGTATCTCGACTCCCCGGTTACGGGGCTCCCCGATGCCGCGGCCGCCGGACGACTGACCCTGTTCGTCGGCGCGGCCGCCGCCCACCTCGACGCGGCGCGCCCACTGCTGCGACCACTGTGTACCGACATCGTGCACTTCGGTGATGTCGGTTCGGGCACGAGCTACAAACTGATCCAGAACCTGCTCGGTTCGATTCAGATCGCCGCCACCGCCGAGGCGCTGCGCACCGCGGAGCTCGCGGGTTTGGACCTGGCGGTCGTCGCCGACACCCTCTCGCGTGGCGGTGCGGCCAGTCCGACGGTGATCCGTATGTGCGCGGAGATGGTCGGCGGCGTGCACGACCGCGACATCGCCTTCACCGCGGCGCTGCGGCTGAAGGACACCCGGATCGGGGTCGAACTGGCCGATGCGGTCGGCACTCCCGCGGCCCTGGGGCAGACCGCCGAGCGGATCTTCGAGCGTCTGGTCGCGGCGGGACATGGCGATCTGTCCGAAACCAAACTCATCGACCTGCTCAGAGGTCCTGCCATGGGATGACTTCCGGGCCTGTCAATACCTCGGAGGTCGGATAGGGAATCCGGGGCCGCGGTGGATGTGTCGGAGGCGCTGCCGGAAATAGCGTGAGGGCATGTCCGAACAGCTCGAAACCCAGGTAGCCGGTGTGACGCAAAGGCAGCGCATCGGGGTGGTCGACAGCCTGCGCGGGTTCGCGCTGTTCGGGATTCTGGTCACCAATACCGTGGTGGCGACCATGCTCTGGTCGTCGCCGGGCGCAGGCGCCGATCCGCAGCCGATGTTCGACGGCACGCTGGACCGGTTCGTCTACGGGCTGATCGACGGGTTCTTCCTCGGCAAGTTCTATCTGCTGTTCGCGTTCCTGTTCGGGTACTCGTTCACCTTGCAGATCGCGGCCGCCGGGCGTGCGGGCGTCGCGGCCACGCCCCGGCTGTTGCGACGCTGCCTCGCGCTGTTCCTGATCGGTCTGGCGCATCTGCTGATGTTGTGGATCGGCGACATCCTCACCCTGTACGCCGCCCTGTGCCTGATCCTGGTGGCGCTGCGCTGGATTCGGCCGCGCCCGGCCCTGATCACGGGCCTGGTGCTGTATTTCGCGTTCGCGTCGCTGGCGTTCCTCCCGGGCAACGGGGGACTGGCCGGGCTGGGCGAGGTGTTCGACTTGCAGCGGATGCATGATGGCTACACCGGCAATGTCGGTGACACGCTGCGCGCTCAGCTGGAGTTCGGCCCGAAGTTCATGATCTTCACCTGGATCGGTCAGGGCCTGCCGGCGCTGGGGATGTTCCTCGTCGGCTTGGCGGCCGGCAAGCGCCGCGTGTTCGAGGACGCGGACTGGACGACCCGGTGGCTGCCCCGGGCGCTGGCGGTGGGATGCGGTGTGGGACTGCCCGTTTCCGCCGTCACAGTGACGTTGATGACGCTCCACGGGGAACTGCCGTCGTTCTGGTACGGGGTGCAGGAACTCGCGAATCCGTTGCTGACACTCGGATACGCGGCGGGCATCGTGTGGCTGGCCCGCTACCGGTGGGCCGGCGCGGTGGGCTGGCTCGCACCCGCCGGGCGGATGGCGGCGACCAACTACATCGGGCAGTCGGTGGTCCTGATGCTCATCTACACCGGATACGGCCTGGCACTGGCCGATCGCGTGCCTCCGGTCGTGGTCGTCGTGATCGCGGTTGCCACGTATCTGGCGCAGATCCGGCTGAGCGCCTGGTGGTTGCGGGCTCATCCGTACGGCCCGGTGGAGTGGCTGCTGCGCACGGCGACCTACCTGTCGATCCCCGTCTGGCGGAAACCGACAGCGTAGGCGCGCTGTTCAGGGCAGGTCGTAGGCCGTGGCGTGTCGCGGCTGGTACAGGCCGATCTGGCCCGCGCCCGGCACCTTCAGCATGGTGAGCAGGCCCCACCCGGCATCGGTGACGTCCGGGGTGAATTCGACGCCCTTCGACCGCAGGTCGGCCACGGTGGCGTTCAGGTCGTCGCACATGAGGTACAGCTCCGCCTTGCCGCTGTCGGGGACCTGCGCGGGATGCACGGCGAGTTCGGCGGGCGGCGACTTGAAGATGAGCCACCCGTTGTTCGCGTCGACATGGGCCAGGCCGAGGACGTCACGGAAGAAGGCCCGTGCCGCGTCGGCGTCCTCGGCGTAGAGGATGGTGTGCGCACCGGTGATCATGTGCCGACGCTAACAGCGCCCGGCCGCTCCAGCGCGCAGGTGCGCCGTCAGGATGTCGCCCAGTTGCGCGGCGAATTCGACGGCCTCGGTGCGCATCCCATTGTGGGCGCCGGGGAACTCGGTGACCTCGGCCCCCAGTCGGCGGGCGATCTCGACGGCGGGACGGTACGGCAGGCAGCCCTTCGTCTCACGCCCGGCGGCCATGACCAGTCGATCCGCCACGGGGGTGAGCGCCGCGAAATCGGGCAGGTACGAGGTGAATTCCCGCAGCTCGTGTTCGAGCATCAGCGGGCCGTTGGCGGCCAGTCGCGCCCACATCTCGGCGGCGCGCGGCGCCAGTTCGTCGGGCAGCGGGGACGGCTTCATCGCATTGCCGATGCCCGCCAGGAAGCGCACCGACGCCGGGCCGGGGCCTTCGGTGCGGAACAGCGTGTAGACCTCCTCGATCATGGCGCGCTGTTCGGCGGCGTCGGGAAGAACGGCGAAGCATGGTGGTTCGTGCGCGATCAGCAGCGACACCTGCTCCGGATGCCGGGCCAGCAGATCGAGTCCGACGATCGCGCCATTGCTGGCGCCGACGACGAGCGCGGGCTCAGCGGTGAGGTGGGTCAGCAGCCGGTGGACGTCGTCGCTCTGCACGCCGACCCGCTGCGTCTGCGGCGGACCGTCGAGCACACTGCGCGAATAGCCGCGCTGGTCCAGCGAAGCCACCGTGAACCGGTCCTCGAGCAGCTCGGCGATCGGGTCCACCGAGGCCGCGTCGCCACCGCCGCCGGGCAGGAACAGCACGAGCGGGCCGCTGCCGCGTACCTCGTAGTAGATGGTCGCGCCCGGTACCGGTAGCGTCTCGGATCTCATTGCGGGGTCTCCTGTTTCGATGTCGGCCACTGGGTCAGCAGCAGATGCAGGGCATCGAGGATGCGCGCCCAGGACCCGTCGGTCTCACGGGAGTGGTTGAAGCCGCCGACGGTCTCGAGCGTCGCGAATCCGTGGAAGGTGCTGCGCAGCAGCCGGCCCGCGTCGATGAGCTCGGCGCCGTCGAGGTCGTAGCCGCGCAGCAAAGCCTCGGTGAGTTGCACGCTGCGGACGGCCCCGGGAGCGTCGGCGATGGCCTCGATGTCGAGCTTGCGCTGGGTCGCGTCGTAGCGGCCGGGGTGTTCGCGGGCGTAGTCGCGGTAGGCGTTCGCGAAGGCGATCAGCGCGTCGCGGCCGGCGCGCCCCTGGACCGCCACGCCGATCCGGTCGGTCATCTCGACCGCCGCCTGCAAGGCGATGCGAGTACGCAGATCCTGCAGATTCCGGACGTGGGAGTAGAGGCTCGGATCCTTCACCCCGAAATGCTTGGCGACCGCGGCCAGCGTCACGTTGTCGAACCCGACGGCATCGGCCATCTCGGCGGCCGCCTGCGTGATGCGTTCGGCGTTCAGACCCACCCGCGGCGACATGAGCCAATTCCTTCCTAGGTCAGTTAGGTAAAAACCTAATATACATAGGTTTGGTGGCGGACAAAGCTCGGGGCCTCGATATCGAGCTCACCGTCACCTGGAACGGCACGCCGGCCTCCTACCCGCCCTACAGCCGCATGTACCGGCCCCCGGCACACAGATGCCGGCCCATCTCACGGCGAACGGCGCGGCCACCCGGCACCGGCGACCTCTACGCGTCGGGGACCATTTCCGGACCAGCACGGCAACAACGCGGCTCGTTCATCGAATAGTCCTGGGGCGGTACCGAACCGGTGTCGATCAACGGACAACTGCGCACCTTCCTGGAAGACGGCGACGAGGTGGTCATCACCGCGACCGCTCCAGGACCAGCGGGCGCTCGCCTCGGGCTCGGCGAGGTCCGGGGTCGCATCTTGCCTGCCGCGCAGCGTTAGCCCCTGGAATCGAGGGCTGCAACGCGGCCGATTCCGGTCTGTAGCGTCCGAACCGGAGGAGGCATCCGCCGGGGTACACAGAAGAGAAGGACTTGATGAAGCGTTCTATTGCCGGAGTCGTCGTCGCCGCGGGTTTGCTCATTCCCGGCCAACTGGTCTCCGCAGCCACGGCCTCCGCGGCGAATGCGCCCACCACGGTAGCGGATACCGGATCCGGCGGATGCACCTCGAGCATGCCTCAGACGTGCAGTTCGCCGCTGGCTGCCGCGATCCTCGGCCTCCTCGGCGGACTGTCCACCGGTTCGGCTAACGGCGGGCAGCCCAAGTAGTCGAATTCTCCGTCATGCCAACCGGCGCTCTTCCCCGCTCGGGGACGGGGTAGGCGCCGGTTGATCCGCCGCCGGTTTCCTACAGCTCTCGATATGCCAGCCTGTACCTGGCGACCGATACCGCCGCCGCGTCACGGCGTGGAGTGAGTCCGCCGGACCGTGCAGCCACAGGTTTCGCCGAGGCTGAGGTGGACGCCGAAGGGCGACGGGGGAGCGCTGGGGGAGTTCGTGTTTCCGGCTGCGTCGAGGACGCGGGACAGGGCCGTGCGGGCGATGTCGTCGATCGGCTGCTGGACGGTGGTGAGGATCAACGGGGCGTATGTGTTCGCGGCGTCGGCGTCGTAGCCGACGACGGCGACGTCCTCGGGGATGCGCAGTCCGGCATCAGCCACGGCCCGCAGGGTCGCGGCGGCCTGGGCGTAGGTGCCGACCACGAGCCCGTCCGGAGTGGGATGGTCGGCGAGGTAGCGCCGTACGGCGTCGTACGCGCCCGCCGGCGTGAGGTCCGTGGGAATCCGTTGTGCGGCCGCAGGTCCGACGACGGAGACATAGCCCTCGTAGCGCTGGGCGACGGTTTCGCGGTCGCCGTGCGCGACCTCGTCGGGGGTGAATCCGCCGACGAAGACGATGGATCGGCGCCGATGATCCCGGGCCAGATGGTTCGCGGCCAGCCGTCCCGCCTGCGCATGGTCCGCGCCGACCATGCCGGCGTCGACGTGGTCGCGGTTATTGTGCACCCAGACGATGGGAATGCGGGCCTGCCTGCACAATTCGGCCGTCGCGGGACCGTTGGCCCCGCCGACCACGATCAGCCCCTCGATGCCGGAGTCGACGAAGGCGGCGGCGAATTCGATCTCGCGTTCGGGGTCGTAGGCGGTATTGCCGATCAGAGTGAGGTGGTCGCGGTGGCGGGCCTCGATCTCGATGTGGCCGACCAGGGTGCCGAAGAGGGGGAGGCGGACGTCGGGGACGAGCAGGCCGAGGTGCCGCCAGCGTCGCGGGCGCCGCAGGGCGCGCGCGACGCGATCGGGGCGGTAGTTGAGTTCGTCGAGGGCGGCGGTCACTCTGGCGCGCAAGGCGTCCGAGACCGGACGGGGACCGTCATTGAGAACATAACTGACGACGGCGGTGGAGGTACCGGCTCGCCGGGCCACATCGGCGAGGGTGGCGCGTTTGGCGGTCACGTTGGTCCCAACTCTCGTCGCTCGCGGGCCGGTTGCCCAGGCTTGAAATCGTTCTGATTCTTACAGTCTCCGCACCGGTTCCGTCCCGCGCAAATCGATTAGATTCGTTACATCCGCGACCCGACCGCTTAACAGCCGACTGATGGAGTGAATGCATGGCCTTCGTACGACTCACCGGTGTCACCTATTACGAACCGGAATCAGCCCATGACAGCTACATCGTGTTCACCGGCGCGGACTCCGTCACCCGGCTCATCGACATGCACGGCGCGGTGCACCACGAATGGTCCTGTGCCGGTGTGCCGCCGCGCATCCTGGATCCGGCACTGACCGGACGGCTGGGTGACATCGGAGTGCAGCTCTCGCTCAGTGGCGATCCGCGTGGCGGGATCTACGCCAATGGCACTGTGGGACAACTGACCTGGGACGGCGAGCGGGTGTGGGAGTGGGGCACGCAGGCTCCGGGCGGCGCGGCCCGGCAGAACCACGACTGGGAACTGCTGGCCAATGGCAACCACCTGCTGCTGGTCACCATTCCCCGCGTGGTTCCGCAGCTGGGCTCGACCGTGGTGGGCGACCAGGGGCTGTACGAGGTCGCTCCGGACGGGTCGATCGTGTGGGAGTGGCGGGCCGGTGACCATCTCGACGAACTCGGATTCTCCGAGGCCGGGTGGGATGCCCTGCGCGAGACCGTCGCTCGCGACCCCGACGATGCCTGGGGCTATCTGGAGATCAACAGTGCGAAGACGCTGGGACCCAACCGCTGGCATCGCGCCGACCCCGACAGCGTGTTCCAGCCCGACAACATCCTGATCAGCAGCCGCAAGGCCAATGTGGTGGCGCTGATCGACAAGGCTTCGGGTTCGATCGTCTGGAAGCTGGGCCCGTACTTCGACGCCGAGGCCGGGGCGCAGCATCAGCGGATCAATGCGCACAAGGTGCCGCGGCCGCTCGATCAGATCTCCGGACAACACAATCCGCATCTCATCGCCGACGGCCTGCCGGGCGCGGGCAATATCCTCGTCTTCGACAATCAGGGCGGCGCGGGGTATCCGCCGGCGGCCCTGGGCATCTACGCCGGATCCCGGGTGCTCGAGATCGATCCGACGACCCGGCAGATCGTGTGGCAGTACACCGCGGAGGATTCCGGGCTGCCGTCGTGGACATTCTTCAGCTCGTTCGTCAGCAATGCCCAGCGACTGACGAACGGCAACACCCTCATCACCGAGGGCATGACCGGCCGCCTGTTCCAGGTCACCCCGCAGGGCGATGTGGTGTGGGAGTACGTGTCGCCCTATGAGGGTCGAGGGGTCGCCGGTGAACCCGAGGTGCACGAGCCGCGCGTGCCGGGCGTGGACCGGCTCAGCGACACCCCGCTGGTGTACCGCGCGCAGGCCGTCCCCGCCGAATGGGTGCCGCTCGAGCCGCATCCCGATCTGGCCGCCGTCGATCTGCGGACGACGGTCCGTCCCACCACCTAGCTCCGCCGAATTCAGGTGAATCCCATGACATCGAGCGTGCAAACCACGTCGGGCCGCACCGCGTCGCGACCGCCCGCCGCGGTGGCGGACGAACCGCGCCGGACGCGGCGGCCGTACCCGCGCTGGTCACCGCGATGGCGAACGATCGGCGGCACGGCGGCCGGGATCGGATTGGCCGTGCTGGCCTGGTCCCTGGTCGCCGCCGCCGAACCCTTTCCCCGCCAGCTGTTTCCGACCGTCCCCCAGATCCTGACCGCCGGGCACACGCTGTGGACCGAGGGTCTGCTGATCCCCGATCTGACGGCGAGCCTGCGCCGCGCGGTGTTCGGTCTGCTGCTCGGTGTGGCCGCCGGCGTGTTCGCGGCCGTCCTCACCGCGAGCACCGGGGCCGGGCGGGCCTTGTTGCAGCCGGTGCTGCGCCTGTTGTCGCCGGTGCCGACGATCGGTTTGGTGCCCTTGGCGATTCTCTGGTTCGGGATCGGTGAGAACAGCAAGATTTTGGTGATCGCCCTGGGTGTGTTCGTTCCGGTCTGGATCAACAGCCATTCCGGATTCTCCGGAACCCCGGCCGACTACCTGCAAGCCGCACGCTGCCTCGGCGCGGGGCGCTGGCAGACGCTGACCCGCGTCGTCATCGCCGAAGGGCTGCCCGATGTGGTGGCCGGTGTGCGGGTCGGCGCGGCCATGGCGTTCGTGCTCATCGTGGTCGCCGAGATGACCGGCACCACGGCGGGTCTCGGGTATCGGATCTATCAGGCGCAGCTGTTCTCCCAGGCCGACCGGCTGATCTTCTGCCTGCTGGTGCTCGGGGTCCTGGGTGCGATCGGTGACGCCGTGATCGCGGCGATCAGCGCCCCGGTTCAGCGCTGGGCGCGGGAGGTGAGCTAGTCATGGCGATCGCCACCCGCGACCTGACGGTCCGTTTCCCGAACACCCCGCAGCCCACCCTGCACGGCATCGATCTGACCGTTCCGGACGGCTCGTTCACGGTGCTGGTGGGCGCGTCGGGCAGCGGCAAATCGACACTGCTGCACTGCCTGGCCGGGCTCATCACACCCACCTCGGGCGCCGTCACCGACAATGGCGTGCCGGTGCTCGCCCCCCATCCGCGGCGCGGCGTCGCGTTCCAGCGGGACGTGTTGTTCCCGTGGCTGAGCGTGGCGGGCAATATCGACTTCGCGCTGCGTGCCCATCGGGTGCCGGTTCGCTTGCGCGGCAATCGGATCGACGAGCTGCTCGACGTGGTCGGGCTGCCCGCCGAGGTGCGGCGCAAGCGGCCCGCCCAGTTGTCGGGCGGCATGCGTCAACGCGTCGGGATCGCACGCATGCTCGCCGGTGAACCCGAGATCATGCTGATGGACGAGCCGTTCGCGGCCTTGGACGCGCTGACCCGGCTCAATATGCAGGACCTGCTCATCGATCTGTGGACCCGGCTGCAACGCACGATCGTCTTCGTCACCCATGACGTCGACGAGGCGATCCGGTTGTCCGACACCATCAGCGTGCTCGCGGGCGGGCGGATCACCAATCAGATCCCCAATCCGCTGTCCCGGCCCCGGCCCGCGGACGCCCTGGCCGACCAGCCCGGCTACAGCGAACTGCGCCGGCTGCTCCACCACGAACTCGGTATCCAGCACGCGATATGAAGAGAAGAAGAGAACAGTTGTGAAGAAGCTCCTCCGCCCCCTGACCGCCGCCCTGGCCGTACTCGCCCTGGCACTTCCGCTGACAGCGTGCGGGTCCTCCGATGATTCCGACCCCAAGACCCTCACCGTCGGATTCGTGGTCGACCCGTCGTGGGCGCAGATTCCCGTCGCCCAGCAGGCCGGATTGTTCACCGAGCACGACGTGAAAGTGAAGGTCGTCAATTTCTCGACCGGCGTGGAGGCGTTGCAGGCGCTCGCCGCCCACCAGGTCGATATCGCCACCGCCGCCGACGTGCCGACCTCGGCCACCCTGCCCCGGTCGCCCGCGCTGCGGGTGGTCGGGGACGGATCGCGGTGGCAGGGTTCACGAATCATCGCCCGGCGCAGCGCCGGAATCACCTCGGTCGCGAACCTGGCCGGGCATTCGATCGGCACGCCGCTGGGCACCAGCGCCGCCTACTTCGCGTCGAATGTGCTCTCGCACCACGGTATTTCGGCGAATCTCGTGCAGGTCGCGCCGTCCGCGACGCTGACCGCGGCGGCCCAGCACAATGTCGATGCCGTCTCGATCTTCCAGCCCTACCAGGCCCAGGTGGCCGAATCGCTGGGTGACGATGCCGTCGAGCTCACCGGCGGCACCTACAACCAGCACAGCCTGTACCTGGCGACCGATACCGCCATCGCGTCGAAATCGGCGGCGCTGACGGCGTTCTTCGCCGCGTTGGGGGAGGCCGGGACCCAGCTCACCGCGCGCTCCGGCGTGGCGGTGTCCGCGGTCGCCACCGCCACCCAGCTGAGCCCGCCGTTGCTCGCGAAGATCCTGCCCGAGTTCGACTACACCCTGCAGTTGCGGCCGGAGCTCGCCGATACCCTCGCCGAGCTCGGGACCTGGGCCAAAGACCAAGGGAAGGTCGACCGTTCGACGCCGCTGCCGGACTACAAGACCCTGCTCGACGCCGGATTCGTCCCCCACGGCAACTGATCGGTCAGAGGGTGGCGAGGCGGGCGGCGGTGTCGAGCGAAAGTGTTGTCATGGCGATCAGATTCGCCGTGATCGCCGGCGGCATCCAGGTGGTGTCGTGGCCGGGGATGACACCACCTGGAACGTCGTGGCTAGGCGAGTCGGACGTCCGCGGTGGCGAGACCGAAGATCTTGCGCCCCGCTGCCTTCGCGACGATGACGACCACGGCCGTCCGGGTCTCGGGATCGAGCGACTTGATGCGGCCGGTGAATTCGACGACGCCCGCCGAGGCGGCTTCGATCACCGTGTAATTCGACAGCCGGACTCCGTAGCGGAGCATGGCGCCCGGGTCGCCGAGCCAGCCGGTCACGAATCCCGCGCCCAAGCCCATCGTGAGCATGCCGTGCGCGATCACGTCCGGAAGGCCAGCGAGCGTGGCGATCTCGGCATGCCAGTGGATCGGGTTGACGTCGCCGGAGACCCCGGCGTAGTTGACCAGGTCGCCGCGGGTCAAGGTCACGGTCCGAGGGGGAAGCTCGTCACCGACGGCCAGGTCCTCGAATCGCACCGACGTGAGCGGGGTCCGCAACCGCGACACCGGAGAATGCCGTGCGGCGTCGCCCGGCTCGGGCACCCGGGCCGCGTCGGCGCCAGCGGCGGGCGTCGATTCGAGCCCGGTCATCATGACCCGGTCGATCGTGGCGCTGATATCGGCGTTGACGTCCTCGCCGGTCAGCCCCACGACGGTGGTGTGCATGACCTGCATGATGTCACCGGCCATGTCGCTGAACGTGTTCGTGATGGTGAGCAGATCCTTGCCGCCGATCCGGCGCACCGAGGACAACTCGACATCACTGACCAACCGCTCGCCGGTCACCACCGGCTTGTACATCTCGAAGACCTGATCGGTCTGCACGATCACGTCGTAGCCTTCGAGCACGGTCTGCAGCAGCTTGCGATTGGCCAGCATCGCCGCGGTGGAGATGAACGTGGTCGGCGCGATCAGCCCGACGTATCCGAGCCCCTGGGCGGCGTCCTCACTCCAGTGCGCGGGGTGGAAGTCCTGGACCGCTCGCGCGTACTCCCGGATCTTCTCCCTGCCCACCTCGTAGTAGTCGTCCAGGCGGTAGTGATGCCCTACCAGCCCCGCTACGTCGAACGTCGCCTCCACCAAGCCCTCCTCCATCCGGATTCCTTCCACACGGTAACCGGTGGTGGCCCACCGACATCATGAGTGAAACGACACCTTCTCACACGATTCGGCAGCCGTGGCGGAAAACATCAGAAGGGATACTCCGCACACAGTCGCCCTGAGAAACTACGAACGGCATGCTCCCGCATCCGCCACCCGTACACCGCATCCGAGCCCAGATCCGTATAGGTCTCGAACTCGCACCGGACGAATCCTGCCACCTCCGCCACATATACATCGAAGCCCGGGTACATCAGCCCCGCGTACGGCATGTCGTCGACATCCAGAGCGAGCACGGGGTACTCGCCCAGCGAATCGGCCGCCCCCACCGCCAGCACCCGCCGCGAGTCCGACCCGCCCGGCAGCAGGAAACACTCCGGGAACCGCTCGGCCAGCCCCTCGAAGGTCTCACCCCAGGGCTGCCCCAGCTCATCGCCGACCAGCTCGTCCAATGGCCGCGGCGCGAATCCGCCGTCCTCCGCGAACCATCCGCAACGCTCGAACAAACCGGTATCGAACGCGAGCCACTCTCGAAGGCTCGGCGAGAGCGGCCGCCCCGATGGAAACACCGCCCCGGCCAACGCTTCCTCGTCCATGGGCCGTGGTTCACCCGCCACCCACGGTGTGTAACCGACCCACGCAACAGGCTCGAACATCGCCCGGCCGGGCTCACTCCGCACCGACTCGATCACCCGCCGCGTCAAGCCGGCCCCGTGCTGCGCTTCTTCAGTCATGGCGCGCAAGCTAACAGGACGGTCCGACGAAATTGCCTGCCGGGAACGGCAATCCACCGTTCCCGGGGGCGTCACCCCCAGGAACCGGGCGGGTGCCGGTGCCAGACTGGGGTGCGTGAGCGAGCACGGGGAATTTCTGAAGGCCAAGCGGGCGGCGGTATCTCCGGACCAGGTGGGGTTGCCCGCGGTGGGGGACGTGGAACTGGATTGGCACGTGCTGCAGGTGCTCACGGCCAAGGATCAGGCGCTGGTCACCTATACCGCGCCGGAGGGTCGGACAGCTATGAGAAGTTGCGGATTCTGGGGTCGTGGAATGCCTCGGGTCCGGTGTTGCGGGCGGTAGACGCAGATCACTGAAATCGGACACGCATTGCTACTAAGCCGTCGCAGGTTCGGCCTAGGCTGATACGCAGGGAAGATCCCGTGAAACGCCATGGGGAGGCATCATGCGCGCAATTGCCCGAATCATTCATTACGTCAAGGCCTTCGGTCGGGCTCGTAAGAATCAGACCGATCTGTTCGGCTGGCTCATCCGGCGGCCGCAGCTGCTGATCGGCACCCTGCTCCACGAGACGATGCTGCTGTTCTCCAACAAACTCGACCCGACCCTCAAGGAACTGGCCGAGCTCAAGACCGCGGCCCTGGTCAACTGCCAGTTCTGTCTCGACATCGGCTCCACGCTGGCCCACTTCGGCGGGGTCACGGCAGCGCAGGTCACCGACCTGCCGACGTATCAGGACAGCGATGCCTACAGCGACACCGAGAAGCTGGTGATCGCCTTCGCCGAGGCCATGACGGTCACGCCGACCGCACTGGACCTCGATGACTTGCGCACCCAGCTGCTGAACCGGATGAACAAGTCCCAGTTGACCGAACTGACCGCCGCCATCGCGTGGGAGAACCAGCGGGCGCGGCTGAACCAAGCGCTCGGCGTGCGTCCGCTCGGCTCGGCCGAGGGAGTCGCCTGCGCGCTGCCCGAATCCCGCCGTCAGGTCGGCTGAGGCTGTTCCGTTCCCGCGGCGATGAATTCGGCGCGGTCGGACCGTCAATCCAGGTGTCCCTCTTCCGAGCCACTTGGAGCCACCCATGACCTCGACCGCACCCGTCACGTCCGGAACCGTCGCGGTGCCCGACGGCACCATCTACTACGAAGTCCGCGGCAGCGGCCCGCTGATCGCACTGGTCGGCGCCCCGATGGATTCCGGCCCCTTCGGCGCGCTGGCCGAACTGCTCGCCTCCGACCACACCGTCCTGTGCCCCGACCCGCGCGGCCACGGGCGCAGCACCGTGACCGACGCCGACAAGGACTCGACGCCGGAACTGCGCGCCGACGACCTGGCCCGCGTGATCACCCACATCGGTCAGGGTCCGGCCGTGGTGCTCGGCTCCAGCGGCGGCGCGATCACCGGCCTGGCGCTCGCCATCGATCGGCCCGAGCTGGTGTCCACGCTCATCGCGCACGAGCCGCCGCTGCGCGAACTGCTCGACAACCGCGAAGAACTGCGGGCTCGGACCGACGAGATCGTGGACGTGTACAACACCGGTGACGTCATCGGCGCGATGCGCAAATTCGGTGAGATGTCCGGTCTGTACATGCCGGAAGAGATGCTGCAGCAGATGTTCGGCGACGAGCGGGACCCCCGGGCGATCGCCTCCGACGACTTCTTCTACCGCCACGAACTGCACACCACTTCCGGCTGGCAGCCCTCCCTGGACGCGCTGCGCGCCACCCCGACGACGATTGTCATCGGCATCGGCGACGAGTCCGCGGGGCTGTTCTGCGACCGCACCTCGCGTGCCTTGGGCGGTGAGCTGGACATCGAACCGACCCTCTTCCCGGGTGGCCACGCCGGGTTCATGGAACAGCCCGACGCGTTCGCCGAGCGGGTCCGCGAAGTCATCGAGGCCGACTAGCCGGTTCGTCGACGGCCATGTGTCGAGCCGGAGCGCCGGCGCATGGCCGTCGACGATTGACAGCGAACTGCCCCCGTCGTAATTTACCGATTAGTCAATTCGTGTGGGTCAAGATCCAGCTACCCGCATCCGCCGACCTCGCCACCGACGACGGGTACCGATATGAAGAACTATCTGGCCACCGCGCTGCTGCAGCCGACGCCCTCGATCCGATCGATCGTCGGCGCGACCAGCACACCCGATCTGCACGGCCGCACCGTGATTCTGACCGGCGCGTCCTCGGGCATCGGCGAAGCGACCGCGCATCTGCTCGCCGACCGCGGAGCGCGGATCCTCGCGGTGGCCCGGGACCGGGAACGGCTCGAGCAGACCTGCGGGGCCATCACCGCCGACAGCGGCGTCGCCCACCCGATGCCCTGCGATCTCACCGATCCCGAACAGGTCGGCGAGCTGGCGGCCACCGTGCTCGAACATTTCGGCACTCCCGACATCGTGGTCAACAATGCGGGGCGGTCCATCCGCCGCAACGCCTTCGACGCCACCGACCGGGCCCACGACTACGAGCGCACCATGGCCGTGAACTACTTCGGGCCTGTCCGCCTGACCCTGGCCCTGCTGCCCGCGCTGCGGGCGGCCAACAGCGGCCACATCATCAATATCGGCACCTGGGGCACCACCGCCGGTGTCATGCCCAAGTTCAGCGCGTATCACGCCTCGAAGGCCGCGCTGGCCGCATTCGGGCGCAGTCTCGGCGCGGAGTGCCATGACACCGGAATCGCGGTCACCACAATCGGATTCCCGCTCGTGCGTACGCCGATGATCAGCCCGACCAGTGACTACGACACCCAGGCCGCGCTGACGCCGGAGCAGGCCGCGGGCTGGGTGCTCACCGCGGTGCGCGACCGTCCGGTCGAGCTGTATCCCACGTATGCGGCGGCCTTGCGGTTGCTGTCGACGGTGTCGCCGCGGCTGGCGGACAGCCTGGTGCGTGCGGCGGGCATCTGACCGGTGCGGTCACGCGATGTCCGGCGTGGCCGGGGTCATTCCAGCGGCGGAATCGCCCAGCGCGCGTAGGTGTTTTCGGGGCTCACCGTGATGATGTCGGCGACCTGCACGATGTCATCGGGGATGTGCCCGCCGAAGTGCGCGAGGCTGGGGATGATCACCGCGTCGGCCTCCATACGGGAGACCAGGGTGCGGACCCGGACCAACGGCCGATCGGTCTCGGGACCGAAGACCACCGTCTTGCACAGGTCATAGCCGAGCCGGCGAGCCAGATGCTGGATCTGAGCCTCGTCCCACTGCTGCTGTGCCCCCGACACATCGTGCCGGAGGTATCCGATCGCTGACGGTTGTGGCCGCATCCTGCCGCTCTCTTACCCGATCCGCTTGGCGCCGAAGACAACGCTACGGCCAACCCGTGCCGCGCAGGGCCCGAATCCACCGAGAATCTGCTTGTCGCAAACGTGTCGCGATCGCCGTGTCGCGGATCACCCGGGGTGTGTACCGCGCCGAAACCCCTTGATATGCAATGCATTACCTAATTTCGGTGAGCCTTTCTTTGCTGGCGGCAAATGTTGTGAACTACTACCGTTCCCCCGGTGAGGGACGAAATGACCGGTTCGGTGGCGCTCGCGCATCCCGCCGAACCCCATGCGACAGGAATGGCGACTCGCCTGAATTGGCTGCGTGCGGGCGTTCTGGGCGCGAACGACGGGATCGTCTCCGTCGCGGGGATTGTCGTCGGTGTCGCGGCCGCGACGAGCAACAGCACCGCGATCCTGACCGCGGGCGTGGCCGGACTCGCCGCGGGCGCGGTGTCGATGGCCCTCGGCGAGTACGTCTCCGTCAGCACTCAACGCGACAGCGAACGCGCCCTGCTGGAAACCGAACGCCGTGAATTGGCAGAACACCCGAAGCCGAGCTCGCCGAACTGGCCGCCATCTACCGCGCCAAGGGCCTGTCCGCGGCCACCGCTCAGGCTGTGGCCGAAGAACTCACCGCCGCGGACGCATTCGCCGCCCATGCCGAGGCCGAACTCGGTATCGACCCAGACGACCTCACCAACCCCCTCCACGCGGCCCTCTCCTCGGCCCTGTCCTTCACCCTCGGCGCACTGCTCCCGCTCCTGGCAATCCTGACGCCCCAGGCGATCCGGGTTCCCCTCACCATGGGCGCGGTGCTGGCCGCCTTGGCCCTGACCGGCGCGGTCGGCGCGCGCCTCGGGCAAGCTCCCGTCGCCCGCGCGACCATCCGCGTCCTCGCCGGCGGCGCGTTGGCGATGATCACCACCTACGCCATCGGCCACCTCGTCGGAATCACCATCTGACCCACCCGATCACCAGGCCAGCGGTCCCTTCGCGTCGAAGAACCCACCCGTCGGCCCGTCCGCCCCGATCTGCGCCATCCGCACGATGATCTCCGCCGCCTCCCGCACCGTCTGATGCCCGAGGTTGTGGTTGAGATCGGTACCGGTGTAACCCGGTTCCACCGAATTGATCCGAATACCCGGAAAAGCCTTGGCGTACTGAATCGTCAGCACATTCACCGCGGTCTTCGACGCCGGATACGCCACCCCCGGATACCGACCGGCGGTGTCCCCATCCGTTGCGAGCCTGTTCAACGACGCCAGCCCACTACTCACGTTCACCACAACCGGTGCGTCCGCCTTCCGCAGCAACGGCAGAAAGGCCTCCAGCACCCGCACAGTCCCGAAAACGTTGGTCTCGAACGTCTCCCGCATGATCTCGGCAGTCATCTCCCCGGCCCCCAACACGCTCCCGTCCGCACTCATCTCCGCCTGAATCCCCGCATTGTTGATCAACACGTCCAGCCCACCCTCGGCCTCGATCGCCGCGACCGCCGCGCGCACGGACTCGTCATCGGTGATATCGATCCGAACAGCCCTCGCCCCCACCGCTTCCGCGGCCGCCAGCCCCCGCCCGGCATCCCGACTCCCGAGATACACCGTGTGCCCCTCCGCCACGAGCCGCCGCGCAGCCTCGAACCCGATTCCCTTATTGGCACCCGTAATCAGAATTCTGCTCATGCCCCGAACCTAGAATCTGGAGCACACTCCAAGTCAATACCAATCGGGCTCGCCGCGAAATTCGCGGCGAGCCCGATTCATTCGATCCGGTGGGTTCAGTGGGTGAGGGTGGCGGCGTTCTTGGCGAGGTCGAGGAGGGGTTGGGGGAAGATGCCGAGGACCAGGGTGGCTGCGGCGGTGAGGGCGATGATGGTGCTGGTGAGGGTGGGGTGGACGACGGTGGGCGGGGTTGCCGGGGCGTCGGTGAAGAACATGAGGACGATGACTCGGATGTAGAAGAAGGCGGCGATGGCGCTGGAGATGACACCGACGATGACGAGGGTCGCGGCCTCGCCGCCGGTGGCGGCGGCGAAGACGCCGAACTTGGCGATGAATCCGGAGGTCAGGGGAATGCCGGCGAAGGAGAGGAGGAACAGGGAGTAGGTGGTGGCGAGCCAGGGGGAGCGGCGGCCCATGCCTGCCCAGGCGGGGAGTGCGGTTGCCTCGTCGCCGTTCTCGTCGCGGACCAGGCTGACCACGGCGAAGGCGCCGACGGTGCCGAGGCCGTAGACGGCGAGGTAGAAGAGGATGGAGGAGACGCCGGCGGTGGTGGCGGAGACCAGGGCCGTCAGGATGAAACCGGCGTGGGCGACAGAGGAATACGCGAGCATGCGCTTCATGTCGGTTTGGGTGACGGCGAGGATCGCGCCGACGACCATGGTGGCGATGGCGACCGCGGCGAAGACCGGACGCCAGTCGTTGCGCAGGTTGGGGACCGCGACGTACAGCACCCGCAGCAGTGCACCGACCGCGGCGATCTTGGTGGCGGCGGCCATGAACGCGGTGACCGGGGTCGGCGCGCCCTGGTAGACGTCGGGGACCCAGGACTGGAACGGCACCGCGCCGATCTTGAAGAGCAGGCCGACGGCCAGCATGGCGACGCCGATGACGGCCAGGGTGTGCGACTTGCTGTCGTCGCGGGCCACCGCCTCGGCGATGCCCGCCAGCCGGATCGTTCCCGCGTAGCCGTAGAGCAGTGCCATTCCGTAGAGGAAGAAGGCCGACGAGAACGCGCCCAGCAGGAAGTATTTCAACGCGGCCTCCTGGGAGAGGAGACGGCGACGGCGGGCCAGGCCGCACAGCAGGTACAGCGGCAGCGACAGCACTTCCAATGCCACGAACATGGTGAGCAGATCGTTCGAGGCGGGGAAGAGCATCAGCCCGCCGAGCGCGAACATCGTGAGCGGGAAGACCTCGGTGGTCGCGATTCCCGCTTTGGTGGCGGCGATCTCGTCGAGGCTGCCGGGCGTGGAGGCGGCCTGCGGGGTGAAGGCGTCGACCCCGCCGCGGGAAGCCGTGAGACTCCAGGTGCCGGGTCCTTCGCGGCGCACCGGCATCCGGTCGGCCCGCCGCTCGGCGATGAAGAGCAGTCCGAGAATGCCGACCACCAGGATGGTGCCCTGCAGGAACAGGGAAACCCCGTCGATGGCAACGGCTCCCACCACGGCGGTCGCCCGGACATCGCGCAGTCCGATGACCGCGCCCAGCGCGACCGCCATACCGCCGAGCCCGAGCACCAGGTGGATCACATAGCGCGACGCGCGCGGCGCGAACGCCTCCACCAGCACCCCGGCGACCGCGACACCGAACACGATCAGCATCGGTGACAGGTACCGGTATTCGATGCTCGGTGCCGGGACCGTCGCGGCGGCGAGCAGCAGACCTCCACTCATTTGTGGGCACCTCCGGTGTTCGTCTGGGCGGCTTCCGGCTGCACCGCCGGGGCCGGATTGTGCTGTCCGATGGTGGTGAGGGTGCGGGCGACGGCCGGATCGATCCGGTCGAGCACCGGCTTGGGGTACGCGCCCAGGAACAGCAGGGCGATGATCAGCGGGACCACGACCACCATTTCGCGGGGCAGCAGGTCGTAGAGCCGCTCATTGCCCTCCTTCACCGGGCCGGTCATCATCCGCTGGTACATCCACAGCACGTACACCGCGGCCAGCACCAGCGCGGAGGCCGCGATCACGGCCGCCACCGGGTAGCGCGTGAATGTGCCGATCAGCACCAGGAATTCGCTGATGAACGGGGCGAGCCCGGGCAGCGACAGCGTGGCCAGGCCGGAGATCAAGAAGGTGCCCGCCAGGATCGGCGCGACCTTCTGGACGCCGCCGAAGTCGGCGATGAACCGAGATCCGCGCCGCGACACCAGGAATCCGGCGATGAGGAACAGCGCGGCGGTGGAGATGCCGTGGTTGATCATGTACAGCGTCGCCCCGGTGCCGCCCTGGGTGGTGAGCGCGAAGATGCCCAGGATGATGAACCCGAAGTGCGAGATCGAGGTGTAGGCGATCAGCCGCATCACATCGGTCTGCCCGATGGCCAGCAGCGCCCCGTACAGGATTCCGATCACCGCGAGCACGCTGATCAGCGGCGCGTATGTCGATGTGGCCGAGGGGAACAGCAGCAGGCAGTAGCGCAGCATGCCGAAGGTCCCGACCTTGTCGACCACCGCCATCATGAGCACCGCGCTGGCCGGGGTGGCCGCCGCCGCGGCGTCCGGCAGCCAGGTGTGCAGCGGCCATAGCGGCGCTTTCACCGCGAACGCGAACATGAATCCGAGGAACAGCGCGTTGAGCACCGCGGGCGTCGACCCGAGCTGCCCGGAGTTGGCGGCCTCCATGACGGTCCGGAAGTCGAAGGTGCCGCCACCGTGGCTGCCCAGCTTCTCGCGCGCGGTGATCACATAGAGCCCGATCACCGCGGCCAGCATGATGAGTCCGCCGAACAGGTTGTACAGCAGGAACTTCACCGCGGCCCGCGCCCGCTGCTGACGCAGCGCCATATCTCCGGCGCGGGGGCCGAAGCCGCCGATGAGGAAGTACATCGGGATCAGCATGACCTCGAAGAACACGTAGAACAGCAGAATGTCCAAGGCGGTGAACGAGACCAGCACCATGGATTCCACGACCAGGGTGAGCGCCACGTAGTAGTGCGCGACCCGCGGCCCGGTGCCGACCTCCCGCTCGTCCTGCCAGCCCGCGATCAGCAGCAGCGGCACCAGTCCGGCGGTGAGCAGGACCAGAACCAGAGCGATCCCGTCGAGGCCGACCGTGTAGCCCGCCCCGAAGGCCGGGATCCACTGCCGGTCCTCCACGAACTGGTATTGCGCCCCACCGGTTTCGAACCGGGTGGCCAGCCAGATTCCGATCCCGAGCGTGCCCAGCGAGACGATCAGCGCGAAGGCCCGCACCGCGGTCCGCTGTCCCGCCGGGAACAGCAGCGCGAGCGCCGCCCCGCCGAGCGGCACCGCCCACAGCAGGGTGAGCCAGGGAAAGTCGCTCACGGAGTTCATCGGTGCGTTCGCAAGCTCATTCACAGGAACCTCACCGCCAGCAGGGCGGCGACCACGAGGGCCGCGCCGGTGAACATGGACAGGGCGTAGGAGCGCACGAAACCGGTTTGCACGCGCCGGATCCGGGCCGACAGTCCGCCGATCACCGCGGCGGTGGAGTTGACCAGACCGTCGATGCCGCGGTTGTCGACGAACACCAGCGACCGGGTCAGGTGCCGGCCGGGACGCATGAACGCGGCCTCGTTGGCGGCGTCGCCGTACAGGTCGCGGCGCGCGGCCTCGACGAGCGGGTTGCCGGCGGGCGCGGTCTCGGCGATCGGGGACTTCGCGTACTGGTCGTAGGCCACCCAGACGCCGGCCGCGACCACCGCGAGCGCGAAGAAGGTGATGGCCCAGGCGGGAATCACCGGTTCGCCGTGATGTTCGCCGACCACCGGGGCCAGCCAGTTGGTGAGCGAGGACCCGTAGGCGAACAGCATGCCGGAGAAGACGGATCCGAAGGCCAGCAGGATCATCGGCCCGGTCATCGAGGCGGGCGCCTCGTGCGGATGCGTGCCTTCCTTCCAGCGGCGCTCACCGAAGAAGGTGAAGATCATGACGCGGGTCATGTAGAACGCCGTGATGCCCGCGCCGCACAGCGCGGCCAGACCGGTGACGACGCCGCCGACCCCGCCGTACGCGAAGGCCGCCTCGATGATCCGGTCCTTGGACCAGAATCCCGCGAACGGCGGAACACCCAGGATCGCAAGGTATCCGAGCCCGAAGGTGACGTAGGTGACCGGCAGCAGCTTGCGCAGTCCGCCGTAGCGCCGCATATCGGTCTCGTCGTTCATGGCGTGCATGACCGAGCCCGCGCCGAGGAACAGTCCGGCCTTGAAGAAGCCGTGGGTCAGCAGGTGCATGATCGCGGCCGCGTACCCGACCGGGCCGAGCCCGGCAGCCAGCACCATGTAGCCGATCTGGCTCATGGTCGAGGCGGCGAGCGCCTTCTTGATGTCGTCCTTGGCGCAACCGATGATCGCGCCGAACACCAGAGTGACCGCGCCGACGGCCATGACGGCCGCCTGCGCGCCCGGCGCGAGATCGAAGATCGGGTTCGAGCGGGCGATCAGATAGACACCCGCGGTGACCATGGTGGCGGCGTGGATCAGCGCCGACACCGGTGTCGGACCCTCCATGGCGTCCCCGAGCCAGGACTGCAGCGGCACCTGCGCGGACTTGCCGCAGGCCCCGAGCAGCAGCAGAAGCCCGATGGCGGTGAGGGTTCCGGTGCCCGCGTGGCTCGCCGACCCGAACACGGTCTGGAAGTCGATGCTCCCGAAGGTCGCGAACATGACCATGAGCGCGATGGCCAGCCCCATGTCGCCGACCCGGTTGACCACGAACGCCTTTTTCGCCGCCGTCGCGGCGGAGGGCTTGTGATACCAGAATCCGATCAGCAGGTAGGACGCCAGGCCGACGCCTTCCCAGCCGAGGTACAGCACCAGGTAGTTGCCCGCGAGGACCAGCACCAGCATGGCGGCCAGGAACAGGTTGAGGTAGGCGAAGAATCGCCGCCGTCCCTCGTCGCCGTTCATGTACCCGATCGAGTAGATGTGGATCAGCGATCCGACGCCGGTGATCAGCAGCGCGAAGCACATCGACAGCTGGTCGAGTTGCAGCGCGAAGTCGACCTTCAACCCGGCGACCGGCACCCACTCGAACAGCGTGTAGTGCACGGCCCGTTCGGAATTCGGCCGGTCCAGCATGTCGGAGAACGCCCACGCCGCGACCCCGAACGAGGCGAGCGCCAGCGCGGTGCCCGGAATATGGCCCCAGGTGTCGCCGATCCGGCCGATCAGCAGCAGGAATACGGCCCCCGCGAGCGGGAGCGCGGGCATCAGCCACAGCATCTGTGCGGTATCCATGTCAGTACCGCAGCAGGTTCGCGTCGTCGACCGAGGTCGAGCGGCGGGCACGGAAGATGCTCATGATGATGGCCAGGCCGACCACGACCTCGGCGGCGGCCACCACCATGGTGAAGAAGGCGAAGACCTGACCGTCGAGATTGCCGTGTGTGCGCGCGAAGGTGACGAAGGCCAGGTTCACGGCGTTGAGCATGAGCTCGATGCACATGAACACCACGATGGCGTTGCGCCGCACCAGGACTCCGGCGGCGCCGATGGTGAACAGCAGGGCCGAGAGGTACAGATAGTTGTCCGGATTCACCGCTGGCCTTCCTCGTGAGTGTCGTCGCCGGGAACGTCGCTGCCGTCGCCGACGGTCAGCACGACCGCTTCGGTGTGGGCGCGATTGCGGCGGTGCCGCAGGATGGTGCTGACCGACAGCTCCTCGAAGGAGCCGTCCGGCAGCCGCGCGGGCGCGTCGACGGCATTGTGGCGGGCGTACACGCCGGGCGTGGGCAGCGGCGTCACCCGGGTCCCCGCGCGGAAGCGTTCCTTGGACAGGGTGCGCTGATCGGTAGGCGGCCCGAACCGTTCGCGGTGCGCGAGCACCATGGCGCCGATGGTCGCGGTGATGAGCAGGGCACCGGTGAGCTCGAACGCCCACACGTAGCGCACGAAGATGAGTTCGGCCAGCGCCCCGACGCTGTAGTTGCCGCCCAGGCCGGGACCGGTCTCGGCGACGCTCCGGTCGGCCATGCCGCGGGCGATGCCGCTGATGAGCAGCATGCCGAAGCCGGTGCCCACCACCACGACCGCGAGCCGCTGCCCGCGCAGCGTCTCCCGCAGCGACTCCGCGGAATCCACGCCGACGAGCATGAGCACGAACAGGAACAGCATCATGACCGCGCCGGTGTAGACGACGATCTGCACGATGCCCAGGAACAGCGCGCTCTGCGCGATGTAGAACGCCGACAGCGTGATCATGGTGGCGGCCAGGCACAGTGCCGAGTGCACGGCCTTGCGCGCGCAGACCATGCCGAGCGCGCCGAGCACGGCCACCACGGCGAGGATCCAGAACTGGACGGCCTCGCCGGTGGAGGTGTGCGTGACGATCTGCTGGGCGGGCTGGGCGATCCGGTCGGTGATCATGATTGCTTGGTCCCTTCCGCTCCGGCGAGTTCATCTGCCGCGCCGGGGACTTCGCCGCGGTAGTAGGAGCCCTCGTCCGCGCCGGGGTACATGGCGTGCGGCGGGGCGACCATGCCCGGCTGCATCGGGGCGAGCAGATCCTGCTTCTCGTAGATCAGCCCGGCGCGGTTGTCGTCGGCCAGCTCGTACTCGTTGGTCATGGTGAGCGCCCGGGTCGGGCAGGCCTCGATGCACAGACCGCACCCGATGCAGCGCAGGTAGTTGATCTGGTAGACGCGGCCGTAACGCTCACCGGGAGAGAAGCGTTCGTCCTCGGTGTTGTCGGCGCCCTCCACGTAGATGGCGTCGGCGGGACAGGCCCAGGCGCACAGCTCGCAGCCGATGCACTTCTCCAACCCGTCCGGATGCCGGTTGAGCTGGTGCCGGCCGTGATAGCGCGGCGCGGTCGGGGTCTTGACCTCGGGGTAGAGCTCGGTGTTGGGCTTCTTGAACATCGTGGATGCGGTGACCACGAATCCGCCCAGTGGGGCCAGCAGATCCGGCTTCGGCGTGGACGCCATCGGTGTCGCGGGCATCGGCGGCACGGGGAAGTCCGAGTACGCCCGCGTCGAATCCGGGTCCGGGGAGGCGTTGGCGCGGTCGTAGCCCGCGTGCCCGGCCCGGATCACCAGCGCCAGCAGCACGGCCGCGACCACCAGCCCGCCGATCACCATGCCCGCGGTCTGGATGTGGGTGCCGTTGTTCTGCAACACCTTCAGGGTCGCGACGAACATGACCCAGGCCAGCGACACCGGGATCAGGAGCTTCCAGCCCAGGTTCATGAACTGGTCGTAGCGCAGCCGGGGGAGCGTGCCACGCAGCCAGATGAACACGAACAGGAACGTCCACACCTTGGCGGTGAACCACAGCATGGGCCACCAGCCGCTGTTCGCGCCCGCCCACAGACTGATCGGGAACGGCGCGTGCCAGCCGCCGAAGAACAGCGTGGTGGCCAGCGCGGACACGGTCGCCATATTGATGTACTCGGCCATCATGAACATGGCGAACTTGAGCGAGGAGTACTCGGTGTGGAAGCCGCCGACCAGCTCGCCCTCCGCCTCGGGGAGGTCGAAGGGCGCGCGGTTGGTCTCGCCGACCATGGACACCGCGTAGATCAGGAACGACGGCAGCAGCAGGAAGACGTACCAGGTTCCCTCCTGCGCCTTGACGATTCCCGAGGTGGCCATGGTGCCCGAGAGCAGGAACACCGCGGCGAAGCACAGCGCCATGGCGATCTCGTAGGAGATGACCTGCGCGGTGGAGCGCAGCCCGCCCAGCAGCGGATAGGTGGACCCGGACGCCCAGCCCGCCAGCACGATGCCGTACACGCCGACCGAGGCCATGGCCAGGATGTAGAGCACGCCCACCGGCATATCGGTCAGCTGCAGCATGGTCTGGTGCCCGAACATGCTGACCTGCGGCCCGAACGGGATCACCGCGAACGCCATCACGGCGGGGATCAGCGAGATCACCGGCGCGAGAATGAAGATCGGCTTGTCCACGATGGCCGGGATGATGTCCTCCTTGAGGAGCATCTTCACGCCGTCGGCGATGGACTGCAGCGAGCCGCGCGGCCCGACCCGGTTGGGTCCGACGCGCATCTGCATGAACGCCACGATCTTTCGTTCCGCGTACACCGCCAGCATCGGGATGAGCAGCAGGAACACGAAGATCCCGATGGATTTCACCAGCACCAGCCACCACGGATCGTGGCCGAACATGCCGAGGGTGTTCGCGTCAGGCCCGGAGGAGGAAGCCTGCGTAACCACGGAGGGCCCCGCGAGCACCCTGATCAGATCGAGCTCACTCACGGTGGTCCTCCCGTCGGATACGCACGAGGTGGCCGGGTGTGGTGCCGAGCTGCACCAGCACGTCGGAGCCGGGGGAATTCATGGGCAGCCACACCACGCCGTCGGGCATCTCGGTAATGACCAGGGGCAGGGTGATGTGGCCGTGGTCGGTCGCGGCGGTCACCGGATCGCCGGTGGTGGCGCCGATCCCGGCGGCGGTCCGGGCCGACAGCCGCACCACGGGGGTGCGGGCGGTACCCGCCAGGTTGGGTTCGCCGTCCTGGAGCCGGCCGCGGTCGATGAGCATCCGCCAGGACGCGAGAACCGCTGTACCCG
Organism: Nocardia sp. NPDC005746; assembly: GCF_040630785.1. Classification (NCBI taxonomy): domain Bacteria; kingdom Bacillati; phylum Actinomycetota; class Actinomycetes; order Mycobacteriales; family Nocardiaceae; genus Nocardia; species Nocardia sp. NPDC005746. The sequence continues at coordinate 286,083 of NZ_JBEXYE010000002.1, read as the reverse complement.
AATGGGGTTGGGCCGGCGGATGCGGGCGGTGCACCGGCGTAGGGGCGGGCGCGCCGTCCCAGACTCCGAGGTCGGCCAGTTCCGCGCGGGCTCCGGCGGCGTCGCGCAGGCCCAGCCGCACCCCCATCTCATTGGCGATGGCGTCGAGGACCCGGTATTCGGGCAGCGGCGCGGCCTCGCGGCGGACGGCGGAATCACGCAGGGCGGCTTCGAATTGGCGGTGGCGGCCCTCCCAGGTGAGGAAGGTGCCCGCCTTCTCCATGGCGGAGGCGACCGGGAACACGACATCGGCGCGGGCGCTGATGTCGCTGCGGCGCAACTCCATCGACACCACGAAGCCCGCCGCGTCGATGGCCTGCAAGGCGGCATGCGAGTTGGGCATGTCGCCGACCTCGACGCCGCCGATGAGCAGCGCGCCCAAGCTGGGCGCGGCGGCCAGGATGGCGGCGGTGTCGCGGCCGGGAGTGCCCGGCAGTTCGTTCACGTTCCAGGCTTCGCGAACCTGTTTGCGCGCGGCGGGATCGGCGACCGGCCGTCCGCCGGGCAGCAGCACCGGCAGCGCCCCGGCTTCGAGCGCGCCGCGCTCACCGGCGCGGCGGGGGATCCAGGCCAGCGTCGCGCCGGTGTCGTCGGCCAGCCGCGCCACCGCGGACAGGCCACCGGGAATGCCTCCGAGGCGTTCACCGGCGAGGATGAGGGCGCCGGGCTCGCGCAGCAGGTCCGCGACCTCGCGCAGACCGCTGTATCCGGCGGTCAGATCGTCGGTTTCACCGGTCCGAATCGCTTCCAGCACATGCGGTTCGGCACCCGGCGCCGCCGGCAGCAGGGTGCCGGACAGCTTCTGCAGGCCGCGGGTCGCATACGGCGCGAGCGAGTAGATCGGTGTGCCGTTGCGGCGTGTGGCCTTGCGCAGCCGCAGGTGGACGATCGGCGATTCCTCTTCCGCCTCGAACCCCACCAGCAGCACGAACGGCGCGCGTTCGAGGGCGGCGTAGTCGACGGTGATGCCCTGCCCGGCCACCCGGGCGGCCAGGAAGTCGGCCTCCTCGACGGAGTGCTCGCGGGCCCGGAAGTCGATGTCGTTGGTGTTCAACGCGACTCGCGCGAACTTGGAGTACGCGTAGGCGTCCTCCAGGGTCACCCGGCCGCCGACCAGGACGCCCGCCTTGCCGCGCGCCGCGGCCAGTCCGCGCGCCGCCGCACCGATGGCCTCCGACCACGACGCGGGTTGGAGGCTGCCATCCCAGCCGCGCACCAGCGGTGTGGTGAGCCGGTCCTTCTCGGTCAGATAAGTGAACGCGAATCGGCCTTTGTCGCAGTTCCATTCCTCGTTGACCTGCGGATCGTCACCGGCCAGGCGGCGCATCACCTTGCCACGCCGGTGATCGGTGCGCTGAGCGCAGCCGCTCGCGCAGTGCTCGCACACCGCCGGGCTCGACACCAGGTCGAAGGGCCGGGCGCGGAACCGGTAGGTGCTGCCGGTGAGCGCGCCGACCGGGCAGATCTGCACGGTGTTGCCGGAGAAATAGGAGTCCAGCGGCTCCCCGGCGGCCGTGCCGACCTGTTGCAGCGCACCGCGTTCCATCAGTTCGATGAACGGGTCACCGGCCACCTGCTGCGAGAACCGGGTGCAGCGCGCGCACAGCACGCAGCGCTCCCGGTCCAGCAGGATCGCCGAGGACAGCGGAATCGGCTTGGGATAGGTGCGCTTCTCACCGTCGAAACGGGATTCGGCGCGCCCCGCCGACATGGCCTGGTTCTGCAGCGGGCATTCGCCGCCCTTGTCGCACACCGGGCAGTCGAGGGGGTGATTGATGAGCAGCAGCTCCATCACGCCCTCCTGCGCCTTGGCGGCCACGGGCGAGGAGACCTGGGTGCTGATCACCATCCCCTCGGCCACGGTCTGGGTGCAGGAGGCGACGGGCTTGCGCTGCCCCTCGACCTCCACCAGGCACTGCCGGCACGCGCCGACCGGGTCGAGCAGCGGATGGTCGCAGAAGCGTGGGATCTGGACGCCGATGAGTTCGGCGGCCCGGATCACCAGGGTTCCGGCGGGCACCGAAACCGGAGTGCCGTCGATGGTCACGGTCACCATGTCGGTGGGGGTCACCCCGCCACCGGTTGTGGAGCTCACTGTCGAGGTCATCGTGCTCCTTGGGTGGCCCAGGCCGTGGTGCGGGCCGGGTCGAACGGGCAGGCGCCGAGGCGGATGTGCTCGGCGTACTCGTCGCGGAAGTACTTCAGGGAGGAGAAGATCGGGCTGGCCGCGCCGTCACCGAGGGCGCAGAAGGATTTGCCGTTGATGTTGTCGGCGATGTCGGCCAGCTTGTCCAGGTCGGTCTCGTGGCCCCGTCCGCTCTCCAAGCGTTGCAGCAGCTGGACCAGCCAGTAGGTGCCCTCGCGGCAGGGGGTGCACTTGCCGCAGGATTCGTGGGCGTAGAACTCGGTCCAGCGCAGCACCGCCCGCACTACGCAAGTGGTGTCGTCGAAGATCTGCAGCGCCTTGGTGCCGAGCATGGAGCCCGCGGCCGAAACACCCTCGTAGTCGAGGGGGACGTCGATGTGCTCGGCGGTGAACAGCGGGGTCGACGAACCGCCCGGAGTCCAGAACTTCAGGGTGTGCCCCTCGCGGATGCCTCCGGCGTAGGTCAGCAACTCGCGCAACGTGATTCCGAGAGCCGCTTCGTACTGGCCCGGTCGCGTCACGTGACCGGAGAGCGAGTAGAGGGTGAACCCCGGCGACTTCTCCGTGCCGAACGACCGGAACCACTCCACGCCATTCGCGAGGATGAGTGGCACGGACGCAATGGATTCCACGTTGTTGACCACGGTCGGGCAGGCGTAGAGGCCGGCGACAGCCGGGAACGGGGGACGCAGGCGCGGCTGACCGCGGCGGCCCTCGAGCGAATCCAGCAGCGCGGTCTCCTCACCGCAGATGTAGGCGCCCGCCCCGGCGTGCACCACGATCTCCAGGTCGAAACCCGAGCCCTGGATATTGCGGCCGAGATAGCCGGCCTCGTACGCCTGCTGCACGGCGGCCTGCAATCGGCGCAGCACCGATACCACCTCGCCGCGCACGTAGATGAACGCGTGCGAGGCGCGAATGGCGTACGCCGCGATGATCACGCCCTCGATGAGGGTGTGCGGCGTGGCCAGCATGAGCGGAATGTCCTTGCAGGTGCCAGGTTCCGACTCGTCGGCGTTGACCACCAGGTAGTGCGGCTTGGTGACGCCGTCAGGGCCGGGACCCTGCGGGATGAAGCCCCACTTCATGCCGGTCGGGAAGCCCGCGCCGCCGCGGCCGCGCAGACCGGAATCCTTGATGGTGGCGATAACCTCGTCCGGCTGCATCCGCAGCGCCTTGGGCAGCGCCCGATAGCCGCCCTGACTGCGGTAGGACGCCAGGGTCCAGCTGTCCGGGTCCGCCCAGTGCTTGGTGAAGACGGGAGTCAGAGCAGTCGTCACCGAGCGCCTCCGTCGGTCGGGTTCTCTTCCGCGGCACGCAGACCGGCCAGCGACGCGGGCCCGGCCACACCGTCGGTGGCGCCGGGTCGCTGGTCCGGGTAGCCCGCGAGGATACGAGCGGTCTCGCGGAACGTGCAGGGCGGGATGCCGCTGCGCGAGGCGGTCGGCGGCTGGTCGCGGCGCAGCGAATCGACCAGTTCCTTGGCCGATTCCGGGGTCTGGTTGTCGAAGAACTCCCAGTTGACCATGATGACGGGCGCGTAGTCGCAGGCGGCATTGCACTCGATGTGCTCGAGGGTGACCATGCCGTCCGGGGTCGTCTCGCCGTTCCCGAGTCCCAAGTGCCGCTTCAGGTCCGCGAGGATCTCGTCGCCGCCCATGACCGCGCACAGCGTGTTCGTGCAGACGCCGACGTGGTAGTCGCCGGTCGGGGTGCGCCGGTACATGGAGTAGAAGGTGGCCACCGCGGTGACCTCGGCATCGGTCAATCCCAGCTGCTCGGCACAGAATTCGATGCCGGTACCGGACACGTAGCCCTCGACCGATTGCATCAAGTGCAACAGGGGAAGCAGTGCCGAACGCGGATGCGGGTACCGGGCGATGATCTCCCGGGCCTCCACCTGCAGCCGGTCGTGCGCCTCCGGCGGGAACGGGATCGGCCGCGTGGTCAGGTTCAGCAGGATCTCGGTCATCGGTCCACGCCTCCCATTACCGGGTCGATGGAGGCGACGGAGGCGATCACGTCGGCGACCAGGCCGCCCTCGCACATCGCCGCCACCGCTTGCAGATTCGTGAACGAGGGGTCGCGGTAGTGGACCCGGTACGGGCGGGTGCCGCCGTCGCTCACCATGTGCACGCCCAGTTCGCCGCGCGGGGACTCGACCGCCACGTACACCTGGCCGGGCGGGACCCGCAGACCTTCGGTCACCAGTTTGAAGTGGTGGATCAGCGATTCCATGGAGGTGCCCATGATCTGGCCGATGTACTTCGGCGAGTTGCCGAGGCCGTCCGGCCCGAGCTGCAAGTCGGCAGGCCAGGCGATCTTCTTGTCCTCCACCATGACCGGGCCCGGCCGCAGCTTGTCGAGGCACTGCTCGACGATCTTGACCGATTCCTTCATCTCGTTGACGCGAATCAGGTAGCGGCCGTAGCAGTCGCAGCCGGTGTCGGTCTGCACCTCGAACTCGTAGTTCTCGTAGCCGCAGTACGGCTGGGACTTGCGCAGATCGTGCGGCAAACCTGTGGAACGCAGCACCGGTCCGGTGATGCCGAGCGCCATGCAGCCCGTCAGATCCAGGTAGCCGACATTGCGGGTGCGGGCCTTCCAGATGGGGTTCTCGTTGAGCAGCATCTCCATGTCCCGCAGGCGGGTCGGCAGCAGGTCCAGCAGTTCGCGGACCTTCTGCACGCCGTCGTCCGGGAGGTCCTGGGCCAGGCCGCCCGGGCGGATGTAGGCGTGGTTCATGCGCAGACCGGTGATGGTCTCGAACACGTCGAGGATCAGTTCGCGTTCGCGGAAACCGAACAGCATCGGGGTCAGCGCGCCCAGTTCCATGCCGCCGGTGGCCAGCGCCACCAGGTGCGAGGAGATGCGGTTCAGCTCCATGAGCATCACGCGGATGACATTGACGCGCTCGGGGATCTGATCGGTGATGTCGAGCAGCTTCTCCACCGCCAGGCAGTACGCCGTCTCGTTGAAGAACGGCGACAGGTAGTCCATGCGGGTGACGAAGGTGGTGCCCTGCACCCAGCTGCGGTATTCGAGATTCTTCTCGATGCCGGTGTGCAGGTAGCCGATGCCGCAGCGCGCCTCGGTGACGGTCTCACCCTCGATTTCGAGAATGAGCCGCAGCACCCCGTGCGTGGAGGGGTGCTGCGGGCCCATGTTCACGACGATGCGTTCCTCGGCGATGCCGTCCAGACTCGCGGAGATCTCGTCCCAGTCGTTTCCCACCACGGTGACCGAGCGTTCGGGCCGGTCCTGGGTGTCACGACGGGACTTGGTGCCGGTGTTGTTCATCAGGAGTACGTCCTCCGCTCGTCGGGCGGCGGGATGCGCGCGCCCTTGTATTCGACCGGGATTCCGCCGAGCGGATAGTCCTTGCGCTGCGGGTGGCCACGCCAGTCGTCGGGCATGGCGATGCGGGTCAGCGACGGGTGACCGTCGAACAGGATCCCGAAGAAGTCGTAGGTCTCCCGCTCGTGCCAGTCCACCGTCGGGTAGACCGAGTACAGGGAGGGCAGGTGCGGATCACTGTCCGGCACAGAGACTTCCAGCCGCAGGCGGCGGTTGTGGGTGATCGAGTTCAGGTGGTAGAGCGCGTGCAGCTCGCGCCCGGTGTCCTCCGGGTAGTGCGCGCCGCTGGCGCCCAGGCACAACTCGAAGCGCAGGGCTTCGTTGTCGCGCAACGTCTTCGCGACCAGCACCAGGTGATCGCGGCGGATGTGCAGGGTGAGCTCGCCGCGGAACACGACGATCTTCTCCACCGCCTCGTCGAAGGTCTTGGCCAGCGCCAGGCGCAGATGCGCGATGACCTCGTCGAAGACCGGGCCGTAGGGGGCGGGGGTACCGCCGGGCATGGAGACGGTCTGGACCAGGCGGCCGTAGCCGGAGGTGTCGCCGGTGCCGGAGACGCCGAACATGCCCTGGCGCACGCCGATCACATCGTCGGCCGGCGGCGCGGGCTCGGCGGCCGGAGACTCGGCGGCGGCGGATTCCGTTGTGTCCGGGGTCTTCTCAGTGGGTTCCACGGCCGCCTCCGGGGGGCTCTCCGTGCCGACAGGTGCATCGAAGCTCATCGCAGCAGCCCCTTCAGCTGAATGGTCGGGGTGCTGGCGAGCGCGGCGGCTTCGGCCGCGCGCACGGCCTCTTCGCGATTGACGCCGAGCGGCATCTCCTGAATCTTCTCGTGCAGCTTCAGGATCGCGTTCAACAACATCTCCGGCCGCGGCGGGCAGCCGGGCAGGTAGATGTCGACCGGCACGATGTGGTCGACGCCCTGCACGATGGCGTAGTTGTTGAACATGCCGCCCGAGGATGCGCAGACACCCATGGCCAGCACCCATTTCGGTTCGGTCATCTGGTCGTAGACCTGGCGCAGCACCGGGGCCATCTTCTGGCTCACCCGGCCCGCCACGATCATCAGATCGGCCTGGCGCGGCGAGGCGCGGAACGCCTCCATGCCGAAGCGGGCGATATCGAATCGCCCGCCGCCGGTGGCCATCATCTCGATCGCGCAGCACGCCAAGCCGAACGTCGCCGGCCACAGCGAACTCTTGCGCAGATAGCCGGCCAAATCTTCCACCGTGCTCAGCAGGAACCCGCTGGGCAGTTTCTCCTCGAGACCCATGTCGGACTACTTCTCCCGGATCGGGACATCCCGCCTCGCACGGGATGTGTGAATGGAAATCCCCTGTGCGCCGATCAATCCCAGCTGAGACCGCCGCGCCGCCACTCGTAGGCGTAGGCGACCGAGACGTTGAAGATGAACAACGCCATGGCGGCCAGCCCGAACACTCCGAGTGCGTCGAAGTGCACGGCCCACGGGTAGAGGAAGACGATCTCGATGTCGAAGATGATGAACAGCATGGCGGTGAGGTAGTACTTCACCGGAAAGCGTTGGCCCGCAGCGTTTCCCGGACCGCCCGCGACCGCGTGCGGGGTCGGCTCGATACCGCATTCGTAGGCCTCGAGCTTGGCCCGGTTGTAGCGCCTGGGGCCGATCAGGGCCGCCAGGAAGATGGAGAACACCCCGAACGCGGCGGCGACCGCGCCGAGAACCAGGGTCGGTACCTCGATATTCACTTCAGCACTACCCCTCCTGCGAGCTGGACGACGCACTACGGACGGCAGCGGGCGCGGCGGGATGATGTCAGTGGTGCATGGCAGTCATGCATCTCCCCGCGCTCCTGTGAGCTACGGCACAGATTACAACTCGGACGAGAAGATACATGACGATTCGCGATCGCGTTTGATCGAATTCGGAACGGTCTTTTATGACCGATTGGACGCAATCCCGTTTGTCACGTGACACGGGTTTGCCCTGATCGTGAGGGCAGAGGAAGATCAGACCGCGAAGCTATTACCGAGCACACCCAGGACAGCGTCGGTCAACCGGATGGGGTCGATGGGGTGCGGCACCGCCGCTTCCGCGCGCGACCAATTCGCCAGCCAGGCATCATCGGGCCGACCGGTCAGCACGACAATCGGTGGGCAGTCGGCGATTTCGTCCTTGAGCTGCTTGGCCAGGCCGAGACCGCCCTCCGGGGCCGACTCGCCATCGAGGATCAGCAGATCCAATCCACCGGCGTCCATGCGCTCGAGGACCACCGGGCCCGTGGCCACCTCGACGTAGTCGATGGGCGGCAGATCGGGGTGCGGCCGTCTGCCCAGCGCCAGCATGATCTGGCTCCGGGTGTCGGCATCACTGCTGTAAACGAGGACTCGCACGGCGGCGGGACGTTTGGCATCGGCCACGTTCCGCATGCTACGTCGCAGATGGGGCGGCGCGGGGCAGCTTCGCGAGAAGTCCGCGTACGCGTCGCGGAATCGCCTGTCGCGCAATGTGTCGATGGCCGGTTGTTCGTAATCCGAGACCGGTACGATCCCGCGAATGAGGGGAGATGTCACGCAACGCCTCATCGAAACCGACGTGTGGACCGACGAGTTGGTGGGGCGAGCCGGGATTCCGGTCTTCGATGTGCCGCTGGTGAGCGTCGGCAGCGGGCTGGGATCGTTCACTCTGTTCGACACCTTGCGGATCTACGGAGTGCCCGGGGCGGCGATGGCGGTGCTCGGGCCACAGGACGTGCCATGGGGGTCCTACGAATACCTGACTCGGGTGTCGCAGATTCCGCGCGGGGAACGGCTGCGCAGCGATTCGGGCGGGACGCCGGACAATATCTGGGGATTTCCGTCCTATGCCCTGCGTGAGGCAATAGCTGAAAAGTCGCTGTCAGCTGTGTGGAATGTCTTGGTGGAGCCTGTTCTCGCCGAGCACCACACGCCTCGGGCAGGGCAGGTCTTGGTAGCGCTGGAGCGCGAATTCGAGCGGGTCGAATACGCACGATCCTTGCGCAAAGGGCAGGTCCGCATGGTGCGCAAACGGGTCGGCGGCGGGTACTTCACGATCCTCACGCCACCGGAAGGGGCAGCGGCGACCAAGCGAATCGCGTTTCGCAGCAGTCATGTTCACATCGCGGTCGGGTACCCCGGGCTGCGGCTGCTGCCGGATCTGCAGGAGTACCGCGAGCGGTATCGCGATCCGACGCGGGTGGTGAACGCCTACGAGCCGCACGAGCACGTGTACGAGGCATTGCAGCGGCGGCCCGGGACGGTCATGGTGCGCGGCAGCGGGATAGTAGCCAGTCGTGTGCTGCAACGGCTGATCGACGACCGGGATCGGCTGCGGCTCAACACCCAGATCCTGCATCTGTTCCGGACTTATGTGGCGGGACCACAGGGGGAGAGCGTGTTCGGGCGGCGGGCGGGAGCGAACGGGTGGGCATATCAAGCCTTCAACTTTCCCAAGGCGAGCTTCGGTGGGCAGATCAAGCAGCGGCTGCTGAAGCTCGAAGGGCGGGAGCGGGCGGAGGCGCTGAAGACGCTGGGCGGGACCACGACGCCGCGGCGCAAGCGGTGGGAGGAACAGCTGACGCGGGGGCGGGCGCAGGGCTGGTATCAGATCCTGGTGGGGTCGGCGCGGAATCTGCGGCCCGATCGCACCCGGCCCGGGGTGGTGACGACGGTCGCGCCGGAGGCGGACGGGCCGAGCGGCTTCGCGTCGACCGACCGGCCGGTTGACGTGCATGCCGATTACGTCATCGACTGCACCGGGCTCGAAGCCGACATCCGGGAGCATCGGCTGCTCGCCGATCTGCTCGATCACACCGGGGCGCGGGCCAATCCGCTCGGGCGGCTCGATGTGGATCGGACCTTCGAGCTGTTCGGAACCCGCAGCGGGCCCGGGCGGGTGTACGCCTCGGGTAGCGCGACGCTGGGCGGGTATTTCGCTCCCGTGGACTCGTTCGCCGGATTGCAGTACGCGGCCTTGGAGATCGCCGATGACCTGGCGGCGAACGGGTTCTGCCGACGACTCGATGCGCTGCGGTCGCTACGGCAGTGGTGGTTGTGGATCACCGACCGGAAGATTCCGGCATGACGCCGACGCTGTGGGGGCGGATTCAGACTCGCGTGATCGTACTCGGGGTGATCGGGGCGGTGATCACGCTACTGATCACGCCGCTGCTGCCGATGGAGAGGCTGTCACTGGAGCAGGGGTACCGGGTCACGCTGACCATGTTGGTGGCGGTCATCCTGCTCGGAGTCGGGTGGGAGCTGGCGTATCACGGCCTGCAGCAATTCCGGTGGGACAAGGACTGGCCGACAGTCTTCGGGCTGGTGACCATCGCGAACGAGGGACTGCTGCTGTGGCTGCTGACGCGGTACACGTCAGCGGTCGTGCCCCGGGACCTGCGGCCGTCCGCGCCGGCGTTCGGCATCGATTTCACGCTGACCTGGCTTGCGTACTGGGGATTCGTCAACGGTCCGATCCGGGTGGTGCTGCCACGCTGGCGATATACCGGGGGCCGGGTGCTATGACGGCGCGGGTCGAGGTGGTGCCGGGCCGCCACCTGGTGGCCTGTGTCGACGGGGTGGTCGTGGTTGTCGCGCACCGGGATTCGAGTGTGATCACCGCGGCGTCCGAGGCTATTGCCGTGCTGGACAAGGTGTTGGAGATGGTGGCGGAGGCGTCGTCGCGGGAGACTCGGCGCACCGGACGCACCTTCGCACGGCTGGCGAGCACGTGGCTCATGGGTCGCACGGACGAGGAGCGGATCGAATTCGGGGTGCTCACACCGGGAAAGCGGGGGCTGGCGGTCTTTCTGCACGGGCGGGTCACCGCGATGCTCGAGGGGACCGATGACCGGGAGGTGCTGCACGGCCGCGATGCCGGATTCAGCGTCGATCGGGTGGTGAGTCCGGCGCCGGGGCGAGCGGCGGCGGTCTTCGTCGACGACGGCGCACCGCGGAAGAGCCTTCCCCGGGAAAGCGTGTGGTCGCTGCGCGACGGTCGGGTGCCGGGTTCGGGAGCGGTGATGTGGTTGGGGGAGAAGGCGAATACACCCGAGCCCGAGATCGCAGCCGGAGGTCGGGACCCGGTCCCGCGCGATTCCGGCAGCGGGCGCACCATCGCACCCACTGCCATTCCCGCGGGAATCGAGACCGCTCCCACCGGTGTCGTCGTGCACGGGTTCACCTGCGCTCGAGGACATCTCAACGACCCCCGTGTGTCCTTCTGCGTCGTGTGCGGCATTCGCATGGAGCAGCTGACCTGCGTCCTCGCCCCCGGCATCCGCCCGCCGCTGGGCGTTCTGCTGCTCGACGACGGCACCTCCTATGTCCTCGACAGCGATCTCGTGATCGGCCGTGCGCCCGCCCGCTCACCGCAGGTGCGGCGGGGCGCCCAAGCGATCCGCATCCCCGACGCCACCGGCGGCATGTCCCGTGTCCACGCCGAGATCCGCCTCGTGGATTGGGACGTCCTGGTCATGGATCGCGGGTCCGCCAATGGCACGCACATCCGCCCGCCCGGCCGCCCCGACTGGATCCGGGCCGCACCCGGCCACCCCACCGTCCTGGCGCCCGGCAGCCAATTGCTGCTCGGTGGCCGGGTGTTCACCTTCGACTCGCCGCACGGACGTTGACGGCGGAGCTTGGATCGATCCAGCCGGATGTGGGGATAGCGTCACAGAAAGCTGCCGAGCGAAGGAGCACGCGTGACTGCCGAATCCGTTGATGTCGTGGTGATCGGGATGGGGCCCGGAGGGGAAGACGTGGCCACGCGGGTGGCGCGGGGCGGGCTCGCCGTGGTCGGGGTCGAGGGGCGGTTGGTGGGCGGGGAGTGCCCGTATTACGCGTGTGTGCCGACCAAGATGATGGTTCGGGCGGCGGGGGTGCTGGCCGAGGCTCGGCGGGTGGAGGGGCTCGCGGGGTCGGCCACGGCACAGGCGGATTGGCGGCCGGTCGCTGCGCGGATCCGGGAGGAGGCCACCGACGATTGGGACGACCGGGCGGCGGTGGACCGGTTCGAGAAGGCGGGTGGGCGGTTCGTGCGCGGGTGGGGGCGGATCAGTGCGCCGGGGGAGGTGACCGTGGCGACCGAGAGCGGAGAGCGGGTGTTTCGAGCGCGGCGGGGGATCGTGCTGAATCCGGGGACGGAACCGGCTGTTCCGCCGCTCGACGGGCTGGCGGGAACGCCGTTCTGGACGAACCGGGAGGCGGTGCCGGCTACCGAGGTGCCGGAGTCGCTCATCGTGCTGGGCGGAGGCCCGGTGGGGGCGGAGTTCGCGCAGATCTTCGCGCGGTTCGGGGCGCGGGTGACCGTGGTCGTGCCGCGGCGGCTGGTGCCGCAGGACGAGCCGGAGGCGGGGCAGCTGCTGGCGAAGGTGTTCGCGGAGGAGGGGATCGAGGTCCGGGGCGGGGTTCGGGGGACTGCGGTGCGGTACGACGGGCGCGAGTTCGCACTGACTCTCGATAATGGCGAGGTGCTGCGTGCCGAGCGCTTGCTCGTCGCGGCGGGGCGGCGAACCGAACTGGCGGGCTTGGGAATCGGGGCGGTCGGCTTGGACGAGTCGGCGAGGTCAATACCGGTGGACAACCGGCTGCGGGCGGCCGAAGGGGTGTGGGCGCTCGGTGACGTCACCGGGCGGGGGGCTTTCACTCACGTGTCCATGTATCAGGCGCGGATCGTGGCACAGGACATTCTCGGTAGCGGGGACGAGGTAGCGCGGTATCACGCCGTACCGCGGGTGACGTTCACCGATCCCGAGGTCGGGGCGGTCGGTATGACCGAGGAACAGGCCCGGGCCGCAGGGCTGACCGTCCGGGTCGGAATCACCGAAGTACCTGCGTCCACGCGGGGTTGGATCCACAAAGCGGGCAACGCCGGGTTCATCAAACTGGTCGAGGACGCCGACCGCGGGGTGCTCGTCGGCGCGTGCTCGGCCGGGCCGCAGGGCGGCGAAGTCCTCAGCGCCCTGTCGGTGGCCGTCCACGCCCAGGTCCCGACCGCGACCCTGCGGGAGATGATCCTCGCCTACCCGACCTTCCACCGCGCCATCGAATCCGCGCTCGATGCCCTCGCGTCCGTTTAGGCATCGAATCGCAATCGTTGCTGTTCACACCCGCGTAACAGCGGCATCCTGGTAACCATCGATAGTCCTAGCTGGTTGGGCGGTGGGCACATGCGAATCTCGGAAATCCTGCGCCGGAAGGGCGGCGAAGTCGTCACGATTGCACCCGATGCAACCGTGCGTGAACTGCTCAGAATCCTGGCGGCACACAACGTCGGCGCGGTCATCGTCTCCCCGGACGGCACCGCCATGGCCGGCATCGTCTCCGAACGAGACATCGTCCGCCGCCTCTACCGCGACGGCGCACCCCTCCTGGACTCCCCGGTCTCCACCATCATGACCGCGGCCCTCCACACCTGCTCCCCGGACGACAACGTCGAAACCCTCAACGCGATCATGACCGAACACCGAATCCGCCACCTCCCCGTCCTCGAGGACGGCCAGATGATCGGCATAGTCAGCATCGGCGACGTAGTCAAAAGCCAAATCTCCGAACTCGAAACCGAACGCGAAGCCCTGGTCCGCTACCTCCACAGCTGACCGGCACCCGGCACTGTCGTGACGTCAGGACCTTGACCTCGACTCGAGTTGAGGTTGCAGGGTAGGGACTGTGCAGACATTCCCTGTGGAGATCGGTGTCATCCTGCCTTCGGTGGCGACACAACGGACTCAGAAACTCGATATAGCCACCGCTGCTCGTCACGCCGAGGAGATCGGGCTGGACGGAGTTTGGCACGGGGATCACCTGTCGATCGGTGTGCCTGTGCTGGATTGCGCAATTGCCCTGGCGGTCGCGGCCGCCGCGACCGAGCGGATCCAGATCGGCACCAGTGTCTACGTTCCGGCGCTGCGCCCACTGGCCTGGGCGGCCAAGCAGATAGCGAGCTTGCAGCACGTCAGTGGTGGCCGGCTGCAACTCGGTGTCGGATCCGGGGGCGGTCCGGCCCAGTGGGCGGCGGCAGGGATTCCGTACGGGCAGCGTGGAACTCGCACCGACACCGCGCTGCGTGTGTTGCCCGAGCTGCTGGCGGGCAAGCGAGCCGCGCTCCCCGATACGGCCGAGCCGATCGATATCGAGCTGGCTCCACCCGTCCCGGTTCCGCCGGTGTTGGTCGGAAACGACTCGGCTCCCGCCCGGCGACGGGTCGCGGAGCTGGGTGACGGCTGGTTTCCGTCGCTGATCCCACCGGCCCGGGTGGCGGCCGGGCTCTCCGAGATCACCGAACTCGCCGCGCAGCATCAGCGACCAGCGCCCACGGTCACCATCGGCGCGACCGGAGTTCTCGGCACCGGCGCGGACCTGCCTACCCGCGCCGAGATCGCTGCTGGAATCAGCCAAAACTACGGGAAGTCAATCGAGGAGACCTTGCCGATTCCGATCACCGGTTCCATCGAGCAAGCCGCCGAACGCATAGCCGTCTACCGGGCCGCCGGCGCCCACCATTTCGTCATCGGTATTGCCGGAGGCGACTGGCGGGGGCAATGCGAGTTGCTGGCGCAGGTGCGTTCCACACTCCGCTGACCTGCGGATAAGGCCCTACCCGAGTGGTGGCCATCCGGGCGGGCCACCTACGGGGTCAAGGGCTTTCGGCGGGGGATCACGCGGCGGTGGGTGATGCGCCAGCCGTGGGGAGTGCGGTGGAGGGCGTCCTCGTAGGTGACGCTGGTGGTCGTGGCGTCGGTGTTGACTGCCAGGCCCTTGGAGATCGCATGGGCCGTATCGCCGTCCAGGGCTGTGACCACCACATTGGTGACGTGGTGGGCGAGGGGGTTGGCGTCGCCCAGTTCGCGTGCCATGTCGCGGAGGGCTTCCACTCCCGGCACGGTGCCCGCGCCGAAAGCGGTCAGGTCGTAGGCGACGTCCTCGGTGAACACCTCGGTCCATCGATCGAACTCGCCCGAATCGCTCAGATGTCCGTGCAGGGCGACCACTTCGTGGATCGCCAGTCTGTCCGCAACCGAATCCGTCATCACCACACCAGATCACGAACCAGCGCGGTCGGCCACGGATTTTTCGCCGCGTTCGGCGGGCGGGTCGAGCCCGGGCCGATGGCTCGGGCTGTCGCCGGTGGGGTCAGTCGGTCCAGATGGAGAGGTACCAGAGGCCGTCGTCGCCGAGGGTGCATTCGTAGATGTCGTCGCCGGGGACGAGCTGGGTGCCGTCGGGGCGGGTGAAGGTGCCGGTTTCGCCGTCGGCGTCGCAGGCGGCCTCGGTGGGGTAGTTGCCGTCCACCTGCCACTCGGTGTCCTTGCCGGCGTGGGCGGTGCCCATCGCGGCGATCAGGCCGAGGGCGACCAGGGAGGTCATTGCGAGCTTCTTCATATGTTGTTCCTTTTCACGAAAGAGCCCGGTCGAGAGTCTCAGGTAAGACCGACTGGCCGGGCCGCCACACGATACTTCAGCACGGGGGTCCGACAAATCCGGCGGCGGTCGGACCGCTTGGCGCTCAGGACGTTCCGCTACCAGCTGCGCATGCCTGGGTGGCCGACCTAATCTGGAGCGATGAGCGGCGACCTTGGTCAGCGGCTGCAAGCGGTTCGGAAGCGGCGGGGGCTAACGCAGCGGGAGCTGGCCGCGAATTCGGCTGTCTCCGTGTCGCTGATCCGGAAGATCGAGCAGGGGGAGCGGGACGACACCCGGATCGAGACGCTGCGGCGGTTGGCCGTGGCCCTGGGGTGCCCGCTGACTGCGCTCATCGGTGCCGCGCCCCGCGCTCCGGAGAGCGGGGACGGCGAGTTGTGGGCCGCCACCAGGCGAGCGATCGATGCACCTCGGCCGGACGTGGCGGTGGAGCCGCACGCGGAAGAGGCTGTGGCCGAATCCCTTGCGGCGGCCGTGCGGCTCTACCACGACAACCGGTATGAGCCGCTGGCGCGAGTTCTGCCCGATCTGGTGGACGCGAGTGAGAGTGTCTCGCCCGTGCTGCGAGCGCGAATTCTCCAGCTGACCGGCTCGGTCATGGTGCAGACGCGGCAATTGGGAACGGCGCGCAGAGTTCTCGATCACGCGCTGGCGGCGGCGCAGGCGAGCGATGATCTACTCGATGCCGCGTCCGTTGTCGTCACGCTGTGCTGGCTGCTCTTGGTGGAGCGGCGATTTCAGCAGGTCGATGACCTCGCGATCGACTGGGCCGACCGAATCGAGCCACGGATCTCGACCGCTACCGATCGCGAGCTCTCCACGTGGGGCTGGCTGCTGTTGCGTGGGTCTGCGGCGGCGATCCGCGACAACCGGCCCGACGACGCCGATGACATGATGCGGCTCGCGCAGGCCGCCGCGGTGGCCGTCAAACGCGAACCGCGCGGCTACCAGGACTATTGGACGGTTTTCGGACCCGCCACCGTGGCCATGAAGCGCGTCGAGAACGCGGTCATCGATGACCGGCCCGACCTGGCACTGCGGTTGGCCCATGACGTGCCGCCCGGCCTGCGGCCCACCTCCGATAACCGCAATCGGCACCTGCTCGACGTCGCTCGAGCCCATCTCGACCTCGCCCGGCCGGATCCGGCCCTGGACATCCTGGTTCGGCTCTCCGGCGAGGCCCGCCCCTGGTTGATCGAGCAGCGGTTGGCCAAGGATCTCCTGGCCAGGCTGATCGGCAGACGCCGAACCCTCACCCCGGAGATGCGCGCCCTCGCCGACCTCATTCACCTCGAATACTGATCGCCTCGTGGCACTTCCGCTGGCGGACCCCGGAAAGTGCCATTGCCGCAGAATCTTCGCGGCCCGATCCTGATTCGGAATCCGCTGGTAGCAGACTCGACGATCGAGAGGGCGAGCAATGAACCCCGGGGCTCTGGGACTTCTCCGCGAAGACGTGTCCGGCTCACGACGACAGTGGGATGAGCGGCGGATTCGGGCGTTGGCGGAACGGTTGGGGTATGACCTTCGGCGGACGGCGGTGTTCGGGCCGCATACTGATCGGCCGGTGCATCGGTTGGGGGTGCTGGTCGGGAATTTGGGGGTGGATGCGGTGATCGTTACGAGTCTGGAGCATTTCGAGGATGGGCAGGTGCCGGGGGAGCTGGTGCGGCGGGCGGATGTGATCACCGTCAGTCCGGAGGAGACGTTCGCGCGGTGGATCGTTCCGCCGGATGCCGCGGCCGACATCGGGTCCCGGTAGGCGGCGCCCGATGGACACCAGCACCCGTTTCGACGAATGAACGGTGGGTGAACCATGATCAATTGGTGCCGTGTCGTTCGATGGGAATTGGTGGGTCGCGAACTTTGATGTCGAAAGCGAATAACTTGACGGCACAGCGGATCTCCGGTAGCCCGAAGGGGCTGGTGTGAGACCCCAATTCTCGCGCAGCGTGTTTCTGCGCGGAGCGCTCGGAATCGCGGTCGCCGGTGTGGGTTTCGCGGGAGCCACCCGGCTGCCGACGTCGGATGCGACACCGGACACCGGGTCCTCCGGCGCGAACGCCGGGGACCTGGGCAGTGCTTCCGGATCGAGCAGCGGGAGCGCCGACCCGAAATGGCGTGAGCTCAAAGGGAAGCTGCGCGGCCGGGTCGTCCTGCCGGGGGACTACGGGTATCCGGGCGTGAAGGAGGTTTTCAACACTCGCTTCGACAACGAGATGCCCGCGGCGATCGTGCAGATCGCGGACGCCCAGGACGCCGCCGCCACCTTCGAGTTCGCGGCCGCGAACAACCTCCAGGTGGCGGCCCGCGCCGGCGGCCACTCGTATGCGGGAATGTCTACGGCGACAGGCACACTCGTCATCGACGTGCGGCGCATGCAGGGCATTCGCGCTGAGGGCGGCACAGCGGTCATCGCGCCCGGCCACACCCTCTACGACATCTATCGCGAACTGGATCGCGGCGGGCTGAGCCTGCCCTCCGGCATGTGCCCCGGCGTCGGCATCGCGGGTCTCACCCTGGGCGGCGGACTGGGCAACGAGTCCCGCGCCCACGGCCTCACCGGCGACCGGCTCACCGCCGCCACCATGGTCCTGCCCGACGGCACCATCACCGAGGTCTCCGCCACCACCCGCCCGGATCTGTTCTGGGCCGTGCGCGGCGGCGGACCGCACTTCGGCGTCGTCACCTCGTTCACCTTCGAGACCATCCCGGCGACACCGAAAGACGTAGTGCGCCTGACCTTCCAGGGCGAGGAAGCCGCGACCGTGATCGCGGGCTGGCAGCAGTGGCTGCGCTCGGCCCCGCGCGAGCAGTGGGCCGACGTCAGCATCGATGCCGACGGCGAGGGCGGCATGCACTGCTGGATGCAGTTGGTCTGTCCCGCGGGCGCCGGCGAAACCGCCACCGCCGAACTCGTCGACGCCATCGGCGTCGCTCCCGGCATCGTCGAACCGCGCAGCCTGTCCCACATGGACGCGGTCCTCTATCTGGCGGGCGGCACCGCCGATCAGCCGCGCGCCGCCTTCACCAACGGCTCCGACATCGTCGCGGACCTCACCCCCGACACGATTGGTCGCATCCTCGAGGCGGTGGCGCGCTACTCCAGCGTCGGCGGTACCGGCTGGGTCCAGATCAATGCCCTCGACGGCGCGATCCGGGACTTGGCCCCCGACGCCACCGCGTTCCCTTGGCGCAGCCACGCCGCCCTGGTGGAATGGGGTGCGTACGAACCCATCCCGCACGAATCGGCGCTGGCCTGGATCGCCGACGCGCACGCCACCCTGACCCCCGACTCGGTCGGCGCGTACATCAACTACCTCGAGCCGGGCGATCCACTGTCTCGCTACTACGGCGCAAACTACCCCCGTCTGGCCACACTGCGCAGCCTGGTGGACCCCGACAACCGCATCCGCTCGGTCCTGACCGCCTGACCCCGCCCCTCGAGGGCGGGGGAGCCCCGCCTACTGGTCGAGGGCCTGGATGAGGGTGTCGAGGCCGGAGCTGACGGATTCGCGCTGGGCAGGAGTGAGGGATTCCAGGGCGAGAGCGAAACGCTGGATGCGGGCCGAGGTGAGACCGGTGACCAGGTTGTGGGCCGCCTCGGTGGCGGTCAGCAGCTGGGCCCGGCCGTCCTCGGGGTCGGCGTCGCGGGTGAGGTAGCCGCCCTTTTCCAGGCCCGTCACGATGCGGGACATCGTGGGGGCGCTGACCCGCTCGATCGAGGCCAGGTCGCCCAGGCGGAGCGGGCCCGAGCGGGCGACCGTCGCGAGGGCGGACGCCGCGCCGGGGCTCAGCGCCCCGAGGTCGCCGGAGGTACGCAACAAGCGCAGCAGGCGGCCGATCGAGTGGTACAGCTCGGCGGCCTCGGTGAGCTGGTCGGGGTCGGCGACACCCATAGGCTCGGACAGCGTGATCTCCTCCGTCAGATTCCCTCGCGGGCGGCTTCACGCAATTCGGCCGCCTCGTCCGTGACAGTCGGGCTACCGGCGAACCAGGAGGCCGCCGCGCCGATCAGCATCATAATCGCGGCTCCCAGGAAGACCACGACCAGACCCGAGTGGAACGGGCCGGAGATCAAGTGCGGGAAGAACTCCTGACCGGTGAGCACATCGCCGTGCACGCCCGGGTGGTCGAGAGTGCCGGTGGGGCCGAGCAATTCCTTGATCGGGTTGTAGCCGAGGAAGGCCGCGAACAGGCTGCCCACCGGCGGCATGTCCGAGATCGCCTCGGCGGCCGGCGCGGGCACACCCTGCTCCTGCAGGCCCGAATTCATGGCGTCGGGCAGCGTATTCGACAGGCCGATGATCATCAGCGAGAAGAACAGGCCGATCGACAACGCCATACCGCCGTTGAACAGTGTGCCGCGCATGCCGGAGGCCACACCGCGCTGTGCCGCGGGCACCGATGACATCACCTCGGCGGTGTTCGGCGACGCGAACATGCCCGACCCGAGGCCGTTGAGGGCGATGACGAGCGCGAACACCCAGTAGTCGAAGTCGACGGGCAGCACGACGAGCAGCACGAAGGTCAGAGCGGTGATCAGCATGCCGACGGTGGCGAACAACCGCGCGCCGTACCGGTCCGACAGCTTGCCCGAAACCGGGCCGGCGATGAGGAATCCGACGGTCAGCGGCAGCAGGTAGATACCCGCCCACAGCGGCGTCTGCTCGAAGGAGAACCCGTGCAGCGGCAGCCAGATGCCCTGCAGCCAGATGATCAGCATGAACTGCAGACCGCCGCGGCCCAGCGAGGACATCAGCCCGGCGATATTGCCCAGTGCGAACGCCCGGTTCTTGAACAGCGACATATTGAACATCGGCTGCGCGACCTTGGATTCGATGACGCAGAACACGGCCAGCAGAACGATGCCGCCGATCACCGCGCCCAGCACCCACGGGTTGGTCCAGCCGGTCTTCGAATCCCCGTGCGGCTGAATGCCGTAGGTGATGCCGGTCAGCAACGCGGTCAAGCCCAGCGCGAACGTGACGGTGCCCGGCAGGTCCAGTGATCCCGGATTGCGCTGGCCATTGTCGTGCAGCGAGCGGTACGACCAGATGGTGCCGATGATGCCGAACGGCACGCTCACCCAGAAGATGGCCTTCCAATCCCACTGCGCCAGTACGCCACCCATGAGCAGACCGAGGAAGGAACCGGCCACCGCCGCGACCTGATTGATCCCGAGCGCGAACCCGCGCTCGTCGGCCGGGAAGGCGTCGGTGAGGATCGCGCTCGCATTGGCCATCAGCATCGCGCCGCCGACGCCCTGGATCACACGCCAGGCGATCAGCCACACCGCGCCGCCGCCGTGTGTGAACGGATCGAATGACAACGCCACGGCCGCGAGGCTGAACACCACGAACCCGTAGTTGTAGATCTTCACCCGCCCGACCATGTCGCCGAGCCGCCCGAACATGACCACCAGCACGGCCGAGGACAGCAGGAAGCCCATCATCAGCCACAGCAGGTAGCTGACATTGGCCGGTTCCAGGGGGTTGAGCCCGATGCCGCGGAAGATGTCGGGCAGCGAGATCGTCACGATCGAGGAGTTGATGGTGACCATGAGCATGCCCAGCGTCGTATTCGACAGGGCCACCCACTTGTACCTGGGGTGATCGTGCTCGATCCGGAGTCGTCTCCGAATGGTCTGGACGTCACCGGCATCCAATCCGGTGGTAGGGGCCGCAGCCATCAGAGCCTCCCGCGAGTCTACGAACGAACGTCCCCAATATAGTTGCATGTTGCTAACTAATGAAATCGGGTATGACTCACTCAGCGGAATGCCTAGCGGCCGAAAACAGGGCGTTGTACGGTTTTCGCGAACGGCCGCCGCGACGAGCGCCGGTTTCGCCGAGGGGAATTACTGTGCCTCGCAAACACTTTCGACCAGGGTGACCTTCCATCGTCGGCCATCTGATCGAAAAGGGCCGTCGACCCGGCCTACTCCGACGGCACCTGTCCACCGGGCAACTGATCGGCCTTGTCGCCGCGCGGAAGCAACCTTGTACCCGATCCGTCGAGCCTCGGACGCTGCAGGGGGCAAACGGATTACAGATCCGGCCGACTCCTCCTGTGCGGCAAGAATTCCCAGCCCTGCCCCAGATTCGACACCACCGATTCGGGCCGGTCGACACGCGTGCCGCAGCGCACATGTTCGGCGCGATTTGCAGTTACGCTGCTATTCAGGACCTGCGCCAACGGTATCGAGCTCGTACACCTTTTCGAGAACGAGAACAGGATCCGGTTATGCGACATGCGCTCATGGCCGCCGCGGCAGGAACAGCCGTGGCCGGTGTGACCCTGGCGAGCCTATGGGCCTGGGGTGCCGATACGGTCCGGGCTCAGGCACCCGGCGGGGACATGTCCGCCGCGGACGTGCATGTCATGGCGTCGGTCGACTCCGTCCAGGTGAATCCGCCCGGCAACCGGACGCCGAACTTCCTGATGACGTTCTCACATGCCGCACAGATGTCGGGCAGCTACTCGGTCACCGTGGACGGTGGCCCGATCACGTCCGGTCAGGCTGTCGCGGGGTTCATCCTCGGCTGCGGGATCAGCGTGGCCGGCGGCGTCACCGTCGGTATCGAGCCCAACCAAGGTTTGGCCGCCGCCATCGCCCCGTCGGTGACCCCCGGGAGCACCTCCGTCAGCCCGCCGAGTGGGACGGAGGTGACCCCCGGGAGCACCTCCGTCAGCCCGCCGAGTGGGACGGTCACGCCCAGCGCCTCGGTCACCCCGCCCGACATCAGTCTCGGACCCAGCGTGGGCGGGGCGCTGGGCGTGACGGAAGTCTTGACGGCCACTATGGGGCCCGGCCAGGTCACCACCGCGACCACGGCGACCGCGGCCCTGGACAGCGCCACTGAGTGGCCTTACCAGATCGCGTTCAACAACGCCGCGTTGAACGTCGCCCAATGCGCTTCGCCGGTGTCGGCGGTCCCCTTCGTCACCACCACGGTGGCCACCCCGAGGGGTGTGGTGCAGACCACCGCCTACGGCGACCAGTTCACCTTCTGAACCCGGCCGGTCGCCCGGGCCGCCCTACGGCGAAGGCAGTTCCGGCCGGGGCTTTCCCGGGGCGACGGTGCGGGCGAGGATGCCGAGGGTGGCGCGGAGGGCGCTTTCGGGGATGACCGGGAAGATATCGGCGTCCTTGAATTCCTGGGGGACCGCGGACCAGTCGTAATAGGACGTCACGAGGGTGCCCGCTTCGATGGGTTCGAGGAGGTAGCCGTAGACGTGGCCCGGTTCGACCCGGCCGCGAACGGTCCAGGCGATCTGCTTGTCCCGCTCGAATGCGACGATTTCGACGGTCACGTCGTACAGACCGAGCGGGTAGTCGTTGAGGGCCTCGCGGTCCATGTGGACGACGAACGTGTCGCCGGCGGCGGTGACGGGGTCTCCGCTGGCCGCCATCAGCATGCCGGAGCTGTCGATGGAGACGTGACCCGGGGGATCGCTCAGGATGGCGAAGATGTCGGCCGCCGATGCGGCAACGGCCCGCTGCACTCGAAATTGTTCTGACACAACAGGATTCTACGCACGCGTACCGAGACGGCGCGACCCGTTACCGGCCCGATCCTGACACCGCGGAGACGCGGGCTACAGTGGTGTCGCGACTGGCGTGACGTGGATCGGACCACGAGGAAGCGCGTATCGGAGCGTCGTCCGCCTGGGTGCTCCCGAACTCGAGTTCGGGAAGTAGGCGCCATCATGGATCTTCGATACGGCATGAATCCCCACCAGCGAGCCCGTGTGGTCGACAGCGCCGAACACATTCGCGTGCTGCACGGTTCCGCGTCGCTGATCAACTACCTCGACCTGCTCAATGCCTGGCAGCTGGTCGCCGAGGCGCAGGCCGCGACCGGCCGGGTGGCGGCCGCCTCGTTCAAGCACGTCTCACCCGCCGGGGCGGCGCTCGACGGGGAGCTCGACGAAACCCTGAACGAGTCCTGGGGTTTGGGTGACACCGGCCTGGGAGCGGTTGCCGCCGCCTACATTCGGGCTCGAGACGCCGATCCGCGCTCCTCGTACGGCGATATGATCGCGGTGTCCGCGCCCGTGGACGACGAGTTGGCCGACCTGCTGGGCGGTGTGGTGTCCGACGGCATCATCGCGCCGGGCTACGCGCCCGGGACCGTGGCGAAGCTGGCCCGCAAGAAGGGCGGCCGGTTCCTGGTCGTCGAGGTCGATCCCGCGTACCGGCCGCCGGAGACCGAGCGCCGCACCGTCTTCGGTGTCACCCTCGAGCAGGACCGCGACCGCCGGCCGATCACCCCGGAGCTGATCCGCGTGGCCGGCGGGCCCGCGCTCGCCGAAGCGGCGGTCTCGGACGCACTGCTCGGCATGATCACCGCCCGCTATACGCAGTCGAACACGGTGGTCCTGGTGCGCGACGGCATGACCGTCGGCGTCGGGGCGGGCCAGCAGTCCCGGGTGGACTGCACCCTGTTGGCCGGAGCCAAGGCCCGCACCTGGTGGCACCGCCGCCACCCCGGTGTCCGCGCCCTGCCGCTGCCCGCGTCCCTACCCCGGCAGGAGCGCCTGAACTGGCGGATCGCCCTCGCCGCAGGCACACTCACCGCCACGCAGCACCGCGAATTGGCGGACCTGCTGACCGAGCCGACCTCCGACCCGGACCTCACCGCGTGGACGCCTCGGCTCTCGGGTCTCACGCTCGTGTCCGACGGCTATCTGCCCTTCCGCGACAATGTCGACGTCGCCGCCGCTCACGGCGTCACCGCGATCATCGAACCCGCCGGAGCCCTGCGCGCCGACGCCATCATCGCCGCCTGCCACGAACACCGGATCACCCTCGCACGCACCAACCTCCGCATGTTCCACCACTGACACCTTCCCCGGCCACCGGCACCTGACCGCGTCGCAACCGATGCCGCGGTCAGCGTGGCCGGGTCGGCAGCAGAGTACAGCGGCCACGGTGACCTGTCGGGGGATCGCCGACGACCTCAGACACCACGAAATGCTTTGTCGCCGACACGATCCGGATCCGTGATATGGGAGAGGAACAGGCGCGCGGCGGGGGTGGGGGTGCGGGTGGTGACCGCATGCCACGGGCGGGTGAGGGGGGTTCCCTCGACGGGGAGGATCTCCAGGCGGCCGGTGGCGAGATCGGCGGCGACGGCGTCGGAGTGGATGAGGGTGATGCCGAGACCCTCGCGCGCGGCGGCCAGGGCGGCGCCGTGGGTGCCGAGAGTCAGTGTGGGCGGGTGGATTTGGAGGCGGTCGAAGAGGGCGAGGGTGGTGTCTCGGGTGCCCGAACCTTTGCCGCGCAGGAGCCAGGTGGCGTCACAGGGGTCGGGCCACCGCGAGGGCGCGCCGACGACGACCAGTTGGCAGGGGCGGCGGGCACGGGTGATGAGGCCGGTGTCGCGCGGCGGGCGACCGGCGACCACGAGGTCGGTTTCGTGGTGGGTGAGTTCGAGGAAGAGGACGTCGCGGGGGTGGATCGACAGACCCAATTCGATGTCGGGATACCGGGTCCGGAACGACGCCAGCAGGTGGAGCAGGACGTATTCGCCCGCGGTGGCGACGACGCCGATACGCAGCCGGCCGGTCTCGGCTTCCCGGACGGCGGCGTGCGCCTCCTTCATCAGACCGAGGATGCTGCGGCAGTAGTCCGCGTACACCCGCCCGGCTTCGGTGAGCGCGATGCCGCGCCCGGATTTGGTCACGAGTTTCGCGCCGAGTTGTTTCTCGATGTGTGCTACGGCGGCGGAGGCGGCGGCCTCGGTGATGTGCAACTGGGCGGCGGCCCGGCGAATGCTGGAGTGCTTGGCAACGGCGAGAAAGGTTTCCATGCGCACCGCGCTCACCGTACCCATACTCAACGGTAGCAAACCCGACGAAAAGGTTGAGCGAGAACAGAAACAATCGAATTGTTTGTCGTTAACGGGCCCGTCATCCTGGGAATCGCAAGTGACCCAACCCGGTTCGCAGGAGGAAAGATGGCCGGATCTGACGATGATCAGCGCAGCCGGTGGGATCCGGGCGTGCAGTCGTATGCGTCGATGGGATACTACAACCCGGACTACGAGCCGAAGGACACCGACGTCCTCGCGGTCTTCCGGGTGACGCCCCAGGACGGCGTCGACCCGATCGAGGCGTCGGCGGCCGTCGCCGGTGAATCCTCCACCGCCACTTGGACAGTCGTCTGGACCGACCGTCTCACCGCGCACAACCGGTACCAAGCCAAGTGCTACCGCGTCGAGGAGGTGCCGGGCCGGCCGGGCGAGTATTTCGCCTACGTCGCCTACGATCTGGACCTCTTCGAGGAGGGTTCCATCACGAACCTCACGTCCTCGGTGATCGGCAATGTATTCGGTTTCAAACCGCTGAAGGCATTGCGGCTGGAGGATATGCGTATTCCCGTGGCGTATGTCAAGACCTTCCAGGGTCCGCCGCACGGAATCGTCATGGAGCGCGAGTATCTCAACAAATACGGCCGTCCCCTGTTGGGCGCGACGGTGAAACCGAAACTCGGGCTCTCCGCGCGCAACTACGGCCGTGTGGTGTACGAGGCCTGCAAGGGCGGACTCGATTTCACCAAGGACGACGAGAACATCAACTCGCAGCCGTTCATGCGCTGGCGTGACCGCTACCTGTTCGCCATGGAGGGCGTCAACCGCGCCATCGCCGAAACCGGTGAATTGAAGGGCCATTACCTCAATGTCACCGCCGCCACCATGGAGGACATGTACGAGCGCGCGGAGTTCGCGAAATCGCTCGGCAGCTGCATCATCATGATCGACCTGACGGTCGGCTACACCGCCATGCAGTCCATCTCGAAGTGGGCGCGCACCAACGGCATGCTGTTGCATCTGCACCGGGCCGGGCACTCCACCTTCACCCGCCAGAAGACGCACGGCGTCAGCTTCCGGGTCCTGGCCAAATGGTGCCGGCTGATCGGCGTCGACCACCTGCACGCGGGCACGGTCATCGGCAAGCTCGAAGGCGACCCGCACACCGTGCGCGGCTTCTACGACACCCTGCGCGACAACCACATCCCCACGAACCCGGTCAACGGCATCTTCTTCGACCAGGACTGGGCCAGCCTGCCCGGCGTCATGCCGGTCGCCTCCGGCGGCATCCACGCCGGCCAGATGCACCAGCTGCTGGACCTGTTCGGCGACGACGCCATCCTGCAGTTCGGCGGCGGCACCATCGGCCACCCGATGGGCATCGCCGCGGGCGCGGAGGCCAACCGGGTCGCGCTCGAAGCGGTGGTCAAGGCACGCAACGAGGGTCGCGATCTGCTCAAGGAGGGCCCGGACGTGCTGCGCCGCTCCGCCGAGCGCTGCCGCCCGCTCGAGGTCGCCCTGCAGACCTGGGGCGACGTCACCTTCGACTACACCTCCACCGACGCCCCCGACGCCGTCCCCACGGCCTCCCGCTGAAAGTCGAGCCACCCATGCATCTGCGCCAAGGCACCTTCTCGCACCTGCCGGACTTCGACGACACCGAGATCGCCGCCCAGGTCCGCTACGCCCTGCTCAACAACTGGCCGGTGTCGATCGAGTACACCGACGATCCGCACCCGCGCAACAACTACTGGGAGATGTGGGGCCTGCCCCTGTTCGATCTGGACGAGCCCGACGGCGTGCTCGCCGAGATCAACGCCTGCCGGGCCACGTTCCCGCGCCACTACATTCGCGTCAACGCCTACGACGCCTCCTACGGCCGCCAGACCACGGCGCTGAGCTTCATCGTGCAGCGCCCGGCCGACGAACCCGGTTTCCGCCTCGACCGCACCGAGGGCGCGGACCGCAGCCAGCGCTACGGCTTCCACGCCTACTCGTCGGATCAGCGATCCGGCCAAAGATACGGCGGCTGAACATCTTTCGGATCTGGAGGTTATCGTGAGCTCGGAACACCCCGCGGCATCGGACGGCCGGCAGCCTGCAGCCGGCCGCCCGGCGGGCGGGTTCCAGATGCATCGGCCCGGGGCCACGAGCCCCGGCCCGCTGCGCGGCACGGCCGCCGACGCGTCTCCCCGACCAGAGGACACCGTGGCGGCCGGCCACCTACTGGAACCGCTGGCCGACGACGCCGTCCTGGATCTGTCGACCGACGTCGCGGGCAAGGACGTCGCGGACACCCTCACCCGCCTGGACGCCGAACTGGTGGGCCTGGCCAATGTCAAACGCCGGGTGCGCGAGATCGCGGCCCTGCTGCTCATCGATCGCGCCCGCCAGCGTTTCGGCCTGCAGGCCACCCGCCCGACCATGCATATGAGCTTCACCGGCGGCCCCGGCACCGGCAAGACCACCGTGGCGCTGCGCATGGCCGAGATGCTGCACGCCCTCGGATACATCCGGAAACCCAAGGTGCACACCGTCACCCGCGACGACCTGGTCGGCCAGTTCATCGGCCACACCGCGCCCAAGACCAAGGAGGCGCTGGCCAAGGCCGCCGGGGGAGTGCTGTTCATCGACGAGGCCTACTACCTGTTCCGCCCCGAGAACGAGCGCGACTACGGGCAGGAGGTCATCGAGATCCTGCTGCAGGAGATGGAGAACGAGCGCACCAGCCTGGTGGTCATCTTCGCCGGCTATCCGGACCGGATGGACACCTTCTTCTCCGCCAACCCCGGCCTGTCCTCGCGGGTGGCCCACCACATCGAGTTCCCCGACTACACCCACGACGAGCTGATGGCCATCGGCGAGCTCATGGTGCGCCAGGAGAACTTCCGCTTCGACCCCGAAGCCGCGCAATCCTTCTCACGCTATCTGGAGCTGCGCATGGCCCGCCCCCGCTTCGCCAATGCCCGCAGCGTGCGCAATGCCCTCGACCGCTGCCGGCTGCGGCAGGCCAAACGCCTGGTCGAACTGCATCGGCCGGTCGGCCGCACCGATCTGATCACCCTGACGGACAGCGACGTCCTCGGCAGCAGTGTGTTCACGGACGCCCTCGCCGACGAGGGGGCATCTCCATGAGGGAATGAGAGGGACTGTGCCCGAAGGATTGAAGACCCTGACCCGGTACACCATCGAACAGGAGCACAAGCATCCCGGCTCCTCCGGGGAGTTCTCGGCGCTGCTGAACGTGCTCGCCACCGCCACCAAGATCATCGCGAATCAGGTGACCCGGGGCGCGATCGTCGGCTCCCTGGGCGCCTCCGATGCCGGCCACCTGCCGGTCACGGTGCACCGCAAGATGGATGCCATCGCCAACGACATCATGGTGTCGGAAAGCCAGTGGACCGGACCGCTGGCCGCCCTGGTGTCGGAGCAGATGCGCGAATGCCATCAGGTGCCCACCGAGATCCGGCGCGGCAAGTACCTGCTCGCCTTCGATCCGCTCGACGGGTCGAGCAATATCGACGTGAACCTGCCGGTCGGCACGATCTTCAGCGTGCTGCGCGCACCCGAGGACGGGCGCGTCCCGGCCGGGCACGACTTCCTGCAGCCGGGCGTGCAGCAGGTCTGCGCGGGCTTCACGCTGTACGGGCCCGCGACCATGCTGGTACTGACCACCGGCAACGGCGTGGACGGGTTCACCCTCGACCGCGAGGTCGGCGCGTTCGTGCTCACCCACCCACGCATGCGCATCCCCGACGACACCTCCGGATTCGCGATCAACGCCGCCAACGAGCGGTTCTGGGAGCGCCCGGTGCGCCGCTACGTCCACGAATGCCTCGAAGGCGTGGACGGGCCGCGCGGGCGCGACTTCAATATGCGCTGGGTCGCCTCCCTGGTGGCTGACACCTTCCACATCCTCACCCGCGGCGGGCTCTACATGTATCCGCGCGACACCCGCAATCCCGAACGGCCGGGCCGGGTCTCGCTGCTGTACGGGGCCAATCCGATCGCCTTCGTCGTCGAGCAGGCCGGGGGAGCGGCCTCCACCGGGCACGAACGCGTGCTGGACGTACGGCCCGAGGAACTGCATCAGCGAGTCCCGTTCATCTTCGGTTCCCGCAACGAGGTCGAGCGGATCGAGCGCTATCACCGCGAACCGGAGGAGGGGCCCAGCTTCGACGCCTCGCTCTTCGGTTCCCGCTCACTGTTCCGCGCGGCCCGTCATTGAACGGCCGGGCGCGCGAAACCTGCTGTCCGGCAATCGAGGAGGTGCCATGTCGGTCAAACATCCCGTGGTCGCGATCACCGGGTCGTCCGGTGCGGGGACGACCAGCGTCACGCGGACCTTCCAGGAGATATTCCGCCGCGAGGGAATCAACGCGGCCATCGTGGAAGGGGATTCGTTCCATCGCTACGACCGCAACGAGATGAAACTGGCCATGGCCGAGGCCGAACAGCAGCGCAATCTCACGTTCTCGCATTTCGGGCCGGAGGCGAATCTGCTTCCCGAGCTCGAGACGCTGTTCCGCGATTACGGGGAAACCGGCGTCGGGGCGGTACGCCGCTACCTGCACGACGACGAGGAAGCCAAACCCTACGGGCAGCCCGCGGGCACCTTCACGCCGTGGGTGGAGCTGGCGCCGGGCAGCGACCTGTTGTTCTACGAGGGCCTGCACGGGGCCGCGGTCGGCGAGGACGTCGATGTCGGGCGGTACACCGACCTGCTGGTGGGCGTGGTGCCGATCATCAATCTGGAGTGGATCCAGAAGGTGCACCGCGACAAGACCGAACGCGGCTACTCCAGCGAGGCCATCATCGACACCATTCTGCGGCGCATGCCCGACTACGTGAAGCACATCTGCCCGCAGTTCTCGCGGACCTACGTGAACTTCCAGCGGGTGCCGACGGTCGACACCTCGAATCCCTTCACCGCCCGGACGATTCCGACCGCGGACGAGAGTTTCGTGGTGATCCGCTTCGCCGACCCGAAGGTGATCGACTTCCCGTATCTGCTGTCCATGCTGCACGACTCGTTCATGTCGCGGCCCAACAGCATCGTGGTGCCGGGCGGGAAGATGGATCTGGCGATGCAGCTCATCTTCACGCCGCTGATCCTGCGGCTCATGGACAAGCGGCCCAAGCGGCTGCTGCGCTGAAACGATCTACCCGGCAACGAGAATGGCGGCCGCCCCGGCTCCGGGGCGACCGCCATTCTCGCTGTCGAAGGGTTATAGGTTCGCGGCGACGTGCTTGGCCGTGCGCTTGACCTGGAACGCCGTGACGACCTCGAAGATGCCGATCACGATCAGCCAGCAGCCGACCACGACGACCAGGGTGGTGATGGAGCGGAACGGCTCCACGATCAGCAGGCCGCCGCCGACGATCAGCAGGATGCCGAACAGGATCTGCCAGCCCCGGCCCGGAACCGCGGAGTCCGACATCGCGGCCACCAGCACCGCGGTGCCGCGGAAGATCCAGGTGATACCGATCCACAACGCCAGCAGGCCGATCGCCTGGAACTCGTTGCGGAAGCAGAAGAAGCCCAGGATGAACGACAGGATGGCGGTGATGAACGACAGCACCCGCATCCAGGCGCTGACATGCAGACCGAACGCCGCGATCAGCTGGAAGACGCCGGAGACGAGCAGGTAGATACCGAACAGGACGCCCGCGACCACCAGGGTCGGTCCGGGCCACACCAGGATCAGGATGCCCAGCACCACCGAGAGAATGCCGGTGACCAGGATCGACTGCCACGCGCTGCGGGCCAGTGTTTGAACCGGCCCCTCGAAAACTCCCTCTTTGCTGGTTGTCATGTTTTGCAGAATATGACCAGTTCGCCGCATTTGCGGTCAATTAGCCATGTGTTGCCTGGCTGTGACCTGCCCGTGTCGCGTGGTTCAGCTTTCGTCCATTGCCCGGCGGGCCGTGCGGCGCACCCAGCGGATGTCGGCTCGCCAGGTGTAGGAGGCCACCAGCAGCGACCCTGCGACCGCGGCGTTGAGCATGTAGGCGCCGTCCACCACCACCGCCACCAGGCCGCCGATGAGCGCGCCCGTGCCGAACGAAAAGTATTGCGTCGCATAGCCCAGCCAGTCACGGACGCTGCCGCCGCCGAAGGCGTGCCGCTCGATGCCCTGTGCGAGTTTCACCATCGTGCCGGTGACGTAACTGACCGGGATCGACACCTCGCCGTTCTTCACGAACGAGGTGTTCAGCGCGCCCATGCCGAAGGCGACGAAAAGAATGGGGACCAGGCCGATGCCGCGGTCGTCGAGGATGTTGTCGACGATGGCCGCGCACGCCAACGCGACGGAGGTGAGCATGGTCGCGCCGTGCGGGTGATTGGTCCACCAGTACCGCCGGCAGATCGACGCGACGAAGACACCGGCCAGGAAGCAGACGATGATCGAGGCCGCACCCACGGCCAGGGTGTAGTCGCCGGCGAAGTTTCCGAGGATGGCGCGTTCGGTATTGCCGGTCATGAAGGTGACGAAATAGCCCTCGGAGTGGGCGTAGGCGGCCGCGCCGATGAATCCGGCGAGCACCGACAACACAGCGGACAGCCGCATCTCGAGGTCCCAGAAGGGGGCACGGGTTCGATTGCTGGTGGCGGTCACAGCAACAGGTTAGCAATCGGAATCGCAGTGCCAGGGAGGGTGAAAATCCGGGTACTGACGGCGCCACCGGTCGTGAGGTACAGTCCGTATGTTAACCGGAATTCGCATCCGGATCATACGCTGGGAACAGGGAGAAGTCATGACTTCCGCCGTCATCGTCGACGCCATTCGCACCCCGTCCGGAAAGGGAAAAGCCGGTGGCGGCCTGTCGGAAGTCCATCCGGCCACGCTGCTCGCGGGAGTGCTGGGCAGCCTGATCGAGCGCACCGGAATCGACCCCGCGCTAGTCGACGATGTGATCGGCGGTTGCGTCACCCAGAGTGGTGAGCAGGCGTTCAATATCTCCCGCACCGCGGTGCTCGCGGCCGGCTTCCCGGAAGCGGTGCCCGCCACGACGGTGGACCGGCAGTGCGGATCCTCACAGCAGGCCGCCCATTTCGCCGCCCAGGGCGTCATGGCCGGGGCCTACGACATCGCCATCGCGTGCGGTGTGGAATCCATGTCGCGGGTGCCCATGTTCTCCAACGCGCAGGGCCGGGACGCCAACCGCGGTCCGATCGCGCACCGCTACCCGGACGGCCTGGTGCAGCAGGGCATCGCGGCCGAGGTGCTGGCCGCGCGCTGGAAGCTGGACCGGACCGCCCTGGACGAGTTCGCCGCCCGTTCGCACCGATCGGCCGCCGCCACCGCCGCGGCCGGGGGCTTCGACAACGAACTGGTGCCCGCGGGCACCATCAGCGCCGACGAGACCGTTCGGGCCGGCACCACCGTCGAGGGCCTGGCCGGACTGCGGCCCGCCTTCACCGACGCCGAGTTCAAGGCCCGTTTCCCGGAGATCGAATGGTCGATCACCCCGGGCAACTCCTCGCCGCTGAGCGACGGCGCCTCCGCCGCGCTCATCATGAGCGAGGAGAAGGCCGCCCAGCTCGGCCTGACGCCGCGCGCCCGCTTCCACTCCTTCGCCGTCACCGCCGACGACCCGCTGCTCATGCTCACCGCCGTCATCCCCGCCACCCGCAAGGTACTGGCTCGCGCCGGGCTGTCCATCGACGATATCGACGTCTACGAGGTGAACGAGGCCTTCGCGCCGGTGCCGCTGGTGTGGGCGCGGGAGCTCGGCGCCGACCCGGCCAAGCTCAACCCGCGCGGCGGCGCGATCGCCCTGGGCCACCCGCTCGGCGCGTCCGGCGGCCGCATCCTGGCCACCATGCTCAACCACCTCGAGCAGACCGGCGGTCGCTACGGCCTGATGACCATGTGCGAGGCCGGTGGTCTGGCCAACGCCACCATCATCGAACGCCTCTGAAAATGCGTGCCTGACACGGGAACCCGCGCCGGACGCGATGGACGGCACTGCCGCCCCGATCGTGACCCCTGCGCGGGAGTCCCGGGCGGACAGGTCCTGACCCGACCTCCACGACATGTCGGACCACGAGGGTCTGGATCCCGCCCAGGCAGGAGCCAGCAGCCGAAGCGAGCAGGGCTTCTTCGGAAACGCCCTGACGGCAGCCACTGTCGTGCCTGCGATCCGACCGCGTGTCTTCCTTGTGTGGGGACTGGACATCTCGGCCACGTCGGCGGGCGGGGTCGGCGCACCCACTGGATCACGGACCGCGTCGGTCCTCGGTCGTATGCTCTGGCCCGTTGCGGTCGAGCGGGTTCTGGAGGCGTGGTGCGGGTTTCGTGGGATCAGGTGTTCGCCTGGCGAGTGCGACGGCAGTTCGTGGATCGGCGGACCACAGCGGACGCGGTGGCCGTGGCCGAACGGCTGTGCGGGGTGCAGGCGCAGGTCACCTCGGCCGCGGAAACGGCTGTGGCGCTGCGGCGTTCAGCGCGGCAGCCCGGCGCGGTCGTCGACGCGCTGGGGGAGGGGACGCTGCTCAAGACCTGGGCCATGCGCGGGACGCTGCACGCCATGACGCCGGAGCAGGGCGCGGCCGCGCTCTCGCTCATGGCCTCGGCGCGGACCTGGGAGAAACCGGCGTGGACCAAGGCCTCCGGGGCGACGCCCGAGGATGTGGCCGCACTGGTGGAAGCGGTCGGCGGGATTCTCGACGGGCAGGTGCTCACGCGGGACGAGCTGGTGTCGGCCCTGACCGCCGAACCGCGCTTCCAGCCGCTGGAGCAGCACCTGCGCTCGGGGTGGGGGTCGATGCTCAAGCCGCTGGCCTGGCAGGGGGCGCTCTGCTACGGCCCGGCGCGTGGCACCTCGGTCACCTTCACCAATCCGGCGCACGTCGTCCCCGGGTGGGCCGGGCTTCCGGAACCCGATGACGCCGCGCCCACGATCGTCCGCGCCTATCTCGGCGCGTACGGCCCGGCGTCGCCGGAGATCTTCAACACCTGGCTGACCCGCGGATTCCTCGGCAAGACGACTGTGCGCCGCTGGTTCTCGGCACTCGGGAACGAGCTGACGGAGATCGACGTCGAGGGCCGCCGCGGGTACTTCCTGACCGAGCACCTCGACGAGCTGGCGCAGACGAAGCCGACCTCCGCGGTTCATCTACTCGGTCAGTTCGACCAGTACGTGCTGGGCCCCGGCACCGGCGACACCGTGCTGCTGCCGGGCGACCATCGCGCCAAGGTCAGCCGCACCGCGGGCTGGATCTCGCCGCTGGTGCTGGTCGGAGGCCGGATCGCCGGTACGTGGGAGGCCGAGGACGGCGCGCTGGTCGTGTCCATGTTCGACGGCGCGCCGGTGCCGACCGCCGAGATCACCGCTCAGCTGCCGACGGTCGCCGAGGCCACCGGCCGGCAGATCACCGGCGTCCGGGCCGCATGACTCCGACAGTGGTGTGGTTCAGTTCGATTCGACGACCGGATCGACCCATACCCACCACCCGGTGTCGGCGACGGTGACGGTGATCGCGCGTCCGTCCACCTCGACCTCGGCGGCGCCGGGGCGGTCGGCACGACCATAGGCCCATCGCACGCCGCTCACGTTCGAGCCGTAGCCGAGCACGTAGACCGAGCCGCGACTGCCCACGGCGATGAATTCGCCCGCGCCGACGCTCATCCCGGGCCGCCATTCGCCGTCGTCGAGGATCAGCTCGTCGAGGTCGATCTCGGAACCGTCGCCATTGGTGTCGACGAGCGCGAACGCGAACTCGCCGTTGCTCGCCAGCGCCAGCACGCGCGAATGTCGCGGATGCCAGCCGCCGACCGACAGGACGGTCTCCGGGCTAGGCCGGGTGGACTCACTCGGTTCAGCGGGACGCACCGCCACCACCTTTCTTCCGCTGCCGCGGCAACCAGCTGAGGAAACCGCGGTGCAGGCGAGGACCGCCTGCGCGAGGTTACCTGGTCGAATTGCCCGGGTGGCCGAGATTCCTGATCAAGCCGGCCCCACTGGCGAGCACCGAGCCCGCCGAGATGGTCAGCGACCAGGAACTTCCGGGTCCACCGTGTCCGGCGCACGTCGAACATATCGGGATCCCTCCGAATCCGCTGTGCGCGACCCACTTCGATCGCCGACCTCTCGGAGTCCAGGGCACGCACCGTTTCGCGGCCTGGAGGTTTTCCGTCCGCGACTTCCATCGGGCGACCGTCAGCGACCCGGGAGCAACGCCGGATCGTGCGCGCCTGGGCCGAGCTGGAGACGCAGGTCCCGGGAGGCGAGATGCCCGCCGCACTCCGAGCACACCGGGTGCACGGTCGTGACATGCCCGCACTGCTTGTGGACGGCCTCGATCGGCGGGCCGTCGGGGGCGGCCCATTCGTCGCCCCACTGCCGCATGGCAGCCAGGATCGTCCACAGCGAGCGTCCCTTGTCGGTCAGCAGATAGTCGTAGCGGACCGGATTGTCCTGGTAGGGCGTCTTTTCCAGGACTCCCTGCTCGACCAGGTGTTCCAAGCGCTGGGTGAGCACATTGCGGGCGATGCCGAGGCGGGAGCGGAAGTCGTCGAAGCGGGTCACCCCGAACAGGGCGTCCCGCACGATCAGCAACGTCCACCACTCGCCGACCACCTCCAGGCATTGGGCGATGGAGCAGTTCATGTCCTCGAAGCTGGTTCGCCGCATGACTCCAGCATAGTCGGTTGCTTCAAAGAACTCACTGCCCTATGGTCCGTCTTATGAAGCAACTCACTAGGACCGTCCGCGAGGCACAGGGGGAGACCCGATGAATACCGCTGTTGTGCAGGAGGATCGGCGGGCGACCGATCCACGGATGGTGCTCGGCGTCGTCGCCGTGGCGGTGCTGCTGTCCAGCCTGGATCTGTTCATCGTCAATGTGGCGTTGCCGCGGATCGCGGAGGATTTCTCCGCCGCGCGGATCTCGGGGCTGTCCTGGGTGCTCAACGCCTACGCCATCGTCTACGCGGCGCTGCTGGTGCCCGCCGGGCGGCTCGGCGACCGGAACGGGCACAAGACCGCCTTCCTGACCGGGCTCGGCGTCTTCGTACTCGGGTCCGCGCTGTGCGCGGTCGCCCCGAACAGCGCGGCGCTGGTCGCGTTCCGGGTGGTGCAGGCGGCGGGTGCCGCGCTGCTCACCCCGTCCTCGCTCGGCCTGCTACTGGCCGCGACACCGGCGGAGAAGCGGGCGACGGCGGTGCGGCTGTGGGTCGCGTTCGGCGGGCTGGGCGCGGCACTGGGTCCGGTGGCGGGCGGACTGCTCGTCGAACTGCACTGGCGCTGGGTGTTTCTGGTGAACGTGCCGCTGGGGATCATCGCCCTGATCGTCGGCGCCCGGCTGCTGCCCCGGCCCGCGGGCACCGGCGGCCCGCTGCCGGACGGGGTGGGCGCGCTCGCGCTGATCGCCTCGGTGGCCTCGCTGATCCTCGCGGTGGTGAAGGGCGATGACTGGGGCTGGGCCTCCACCGGCGTGCTCGGTGCTGTCGCGGCGGCGGTCGTGTTCGCGGCGGTCTTCGTCGCCTCCTCACGTCGGCATCACAGCCCGGTCGTGGACCCGGGCCTGCTGAAGGCTCCGAATTTCGGTGTCGTACTCGCCAATTCGCTGCTGTTCAATACGGCGTTCGCGGCGATGCTGCTGTCGGCGGTGCTCTGGATGCAGAACGTCTGGGGCTGGTCGGCGTTGAAGACCGGACTGGGCATCGCGCCCGGCCCGCTGGTCGTGCCGATCGTGGCGATCTCGGCGGGGCGTTTCATCGCCCGGGTCGGCGTGGGCCGGGTGCTCGCGCTCGGCGGTGTGGCGTTCGCGGCCGGCATCGCGTGGTGGGCGCAAGGTGTGGCGCTGCACGCCAACTACGCGAGCGGATTCCTCGGCGGCATGCTGCTGACCGGTCTCGGCGTCGGGTTGACCCTGCCCACCGGGACCGCCGCGGGTACCTCGGGCCTGCCGCCGCAGCAGTTCGCGACAGGCTCCGCGGTGTTGACCATGGCCCGCCAGCTCGGCATGGCGGTCGGCGTGGCGATTCTGGTGGCGGTGCTGGGTTCGCCGCACGGCGGACCGGCGACGCTCACCGCGTTCCAGCACGGGTGGTACGTCGTCGCGGCCGTGTCCGTCGCCGCGGGAGCACTGGGCCTGGCGGTCCGAATGCCGAAGGCCGCCGGCGCGCCCGGCTAGACCCGAGTCCGCGCGGTTTCCGAGACGCCCGGGCCGGTGGCACCGCCCGGGCGCTCCTCGCGGGGGAGCAGGAGCGGGCTGAGCAGGATCACCAGGCCCGCCACCGCGATGGCCGCGCGCGGGCTCGTCACGCTCGCGAGGAGCCCGCCCAGCGCGCTGAGCCCGGCGATCGCGAGGCCACTGCCGATGGACCACGCCGAAAGAGTTCGGGCGACAAGGTCTTTCGGCGTGTGTTCGAGTCGATAGGTGGCCAGTACCGGCGTGTACAGGCTCATATTGACGATGATCGCGAGCTCGACCACGATCACCGTCACGAGACCGATCACCCCGGGCTGGACGAACACGAGCCCGATCAGCCAGATCGCGCGCAGCGCGCCGACCACACGCAGGATCCGAAACTGGCCGTGCCGTGCGACGACTCGACTGGCCAGGCGTGATCCGAGGAGCCCGCCGAGGCAGGGCGCGGCGAAGGCCAGGCCGTATTGCCAAGGGGAGAAGCCGAGTTCACGGAGCAGCAGCACGGCCAGCAACGGCTCGGTGGCCATGATCAGACCGCTCACCAGCAGCTGATTGAGATACAAACCGCGCAATCCGGGATGGCGCAGCAGATGCCGCCACCCGTCGAGGAGTTCATCCATACGCGGGGTTGGCGCCCCACCGCGCACCGGGCGCTCTTCCCGATCATGAATGGCCCCCAACGCCGAAGCCGACAGCAGATAGCTCACCGCATCGGCCACCACCGTGACCACCGGTCCGAGCAATCCGATCGCCGCACCACCCAGCGGTGGCCCGACAGCGATGGAACTCCAGTTCGTCGACTCGAATCGCGCATTGGCCACGAGCAGATCGTCCGCCCGCACCAACGACTTCAGATACGCGCCACTGGCCGCCCCGAACGCGATCTTGGCCGCAGCCACCACCGCCGACACCACCATCAGTTGACCGAAACTCAATCCGCCGAGCGCATACGCGACGGGAATGCTCAGCATGACCGCGAACCGCAGCAGATCCATCCCGATCATCACCGGCCGCTTGCGCTGGAACTCCACCCACGGCCCGAGCGGCAAGGCGATCAACGCGCCGACCGCCGGACCGACCGCCGCCAGCGTGGACACCTG
Organism: Nocardia sp. NPDC005746; assembly: GCF_040630785.1. Classification (NCBI taxonomy): domain Bacteria; kingdom Bacillati; phylum Actinomycetota; class Actinomycetes; order Mycobacteriales; family Nocardiaceae; genus Nocardia; species Nocardia sp. NPDC005746. The sequence continues at coordinate 248,040 of NZ_JBEXYE010000002.1, read as the reverse complement.
AACCGGACTGGCCCGCAAGACCACGACGGCGATCAACGGCAACGCTCCGAACCCCAGCCCCGACCCGTAAGCGCTGACCGCGTACGACGCCCAGAGCCACCCGAACTCCCGGCCCAGCGCCCGCCTGCCCATCACGCTCCCGCACCTCCGAACAACCCGCCGTTGACAGCAGCGATCCAACCAAGCCAGAAACATCGAGATCAAACAACCGATCCCTCGGCGAGCCACAACCGATCGTTGTGCGGGTACGGTGTCGCCGTGGATCTCAATGGCGTGCGCACCTTCGTCACGGCCGCCGACACGGGCCGGTTCCAGGACGCCGCCGCCGAGTTGTCGATCACCCAGCAGGCGGTCTCCAAACGCATTGCCGCACTGGAGAAATACCTGGACGTGCGCCTGTTCGCCCGGACAGCCCGCGGCGCCGAACTCACCATCGACGGCCGGGCCTTCCTGCCGCACGCGCGGGAACTGCTGCGGGTCGCCGAGCGCGCCGACGCCTCGGTGCGACCCGGCCGGCGCGCGCTCCGCGTCGACGTCGTGGCCCGCCGGGTCGTCATGGCGACACTGCTGCAGAACTTCCATCGCGCGCATCCGACCATCGCGCTGGACATCGTCACCCTCGAAGGCGACGCGGAGACCGCGATCGCCGCCGTCGAAGCGGGCACCATCGACGCCACCTTCCACGCTGTCCGCACACGACAGCAACTGCCCCACGGGATCGGCGCGGCCCGGGTGATCGACGAACCGCACGAGCTCTTGGTCGGCCCCGGCCACCCCTTCGCCGACGCGCGGGCGGTGACGCCCACGCAACTGGCCGGGCATCGCATCTGGATGCCCGGCCTGCCCACGCACGGGGAGGTGGCCGACTACTTCGCCGAACTCACCGACACCTTCGGGTTCACGATCGACGGGCTCGGCCCGGTCTTCTCGAAAGAGGCGCTGCTGGAGGAGATCGCCGATTCCCCGAACCTGGCGACCCTGGTCGGCGCTGGCACCCGGTACCTGTGGCCGGACAGCTACGACCTGCGGCGCGTACCGATTCGCGGCCCGGCGCTCGTCTACCCGCTGTCGATCATTTGGCGCACCGACAATCCGCACCCCGCCCTCACCGAACTCCGCAGCCACCTCGACGCGCGGCGCACTGTCCGGCCCGACCACGAGATCTGGCTGCCGACATGGGCGCAACGCATCCCACGGCCCACGGACTGACGCCCGCTAGGCTGCGCGAATGCGGACGGAGCGGGAGCAGCGGCTGATCGACACGGTGGCGTGGGTGCGGATCGAGGGCGGGAGGATTCTGTGCGCGCGGCCGAGCGGCAAGGACGTCTTCTACATCCCGGGCGGTAAACGCGAGGGGGACGAGACCGATCTGCAGACTCTCGTGCGCGAGATCCGCGAGGAGCTGACCGTGGAGATCGCCCCGGAGACGGTCGCTCACGTGGGCACCTACGAGGCATTGATTCCCGACGCGGTCGTGCGCATGGCCTGCTATACGGCCGAATACTCCGGCGATATCGCGGTCAGCAGCGAGATCGAGGAGATCGCCTGGTTCAGCTACGCGGACCGGCCGCACGTGCCGCCCGTGGACCAGCTCCTTTTCGATGACCTGCATGCCGACGGGCTGCTCGCGCACGGCTGACCATTCCCGGCAACTAGAACATGTTGTTGACAGTGACCTATAGGTGGGCATCGAGAGACTGGTCCGAATGTAGAACATGTTCTAGTGTGGTGGGCACAACATTTCCAGTGTCGGAAAGTTCAGAGGAGCCCACCACACCATGCGTACCGAGATCTGCGATCGCCTCGGCATCGACGTGCCCATCTTCGCCTTCACCCACTGCCGGGACGTGGCCGCCGCGGTCAGCAACGCGGGTGGTCTCGGTGTGCTCGGCGCGGTCGGGTTCACCGCCGAGCAGCTCGAGGTCGAGCTGCAGTGGCTGGACGAGCACGTGCAGGGCGTCTACGGCGTCGACCTGGTCATCCCGTCCAAGTACGAGGGCAAGGGCGTCGAGGGCCTGAGCCCCGAGGAGCTGGAAGCCCAGCTTGCCAAGCTGGTTCCGCAGGGTCACCGCGACTTCGCGGAGAAGATCCTCAACGACCACGGCGTGCCGCACCTGCCGCCGGAGGAGAAGCACAACCAGCTGCTGGGCTGGACCGCCACCACGGTCGCCCCGCAGATCGAGGTCATCCTCAACCACCCCAAGGCCAAGCTGGTCGCCAACGCGCTGGGCACCCCGCCCGACGACGTGATCAAGCAGATCCAGGACTCCGGCCGCCTGATCGGCGCGCTGTGCGGTTCGGTCAAGCACGCCATGAACCACAAGAACGCCGGACTGGACTTCGTGGTCATGCAGGGCACCGAGGGCGGCGGCCACTGCGGCGAGATCTCGTCGATGGTGTTGTGGCCTCAGGTCATCGACGCGATCGGCGACATGCCGGCGCTCGCGGCCGGCGGTATCGGCGACGGCCGTCAGGTCGCGGCGGCGCTGGCCATGGGCGCTGCGGGCGCGTGGACCGGCTCGCTGTGGCTGACCGTCGAGGAGGCCAATGTGCCGCCCGCGCAGATGCAGACCTACATCGACGCCACCAGCTCCGACACCGTGCGTTCGCGCTCGTGGACCGGCAAGCCGTGCCGCATGCTCAAGAACGACTGGACCGAGGCCTGGGAGGCCGAGGACACCCCGAACCCGCTCGGCATGCCGCTGCAGATGATGGTCGCCCTCGACGGCGTCAAGCGTGGCCACCGCTACCCCGAGCAGGCCAAGGACGTGAACTTCAATCCGGTCGGCCAGGTCGTCGGCATGATGAACAAGATGGAGCGCTCCGCGGACGTGATGCAGCGCCTCATCAACGAGTACCTCGAGGCATGCGAGCGGCTGAACAAGCTCAACAACGCCTGATCCACACCGCCTGATCCTCAGGACAACCACATGGCCTGATTCTCAGGACAATTCGGCGCGCCGGGTAGCCACTACCCGGCGCGCCGTCGCATATCCGCAGGTAGCAGCACGGGAAGGGCTGCGCCGCCATTGTTTCGAACTTCGCGCGACCCACCATGGAATGAACGCTGGGTGTGACCGCGAAACGTAGCGCGCAGACCTGGTCCTTCAGGGCCAGGTTGGCGCATCAACGCGGTGACACACCAGCGCGCTACCAAGTCACTTATGGGAGTGAAGATGGTGAAGCGGGCATACGAGTACCGCTCTTATCCGACTCCCGAACAGGTACAGCAGCTTTCGCCAACTTTCGGTTGCGTTCGTTACGTCTACAACCGCGCCCTCGCCGAACGGTCTCGTGCGTGGACGCAGGACCAGCGGCGGATCTCCTACGCCGAGTCCGACAAGATGCTCACCGGATGGAAACGCGATCCCGAAACCGCGTGGCTCACGGAGCCGTCGAAAGGACCGCTGCAAGCGGCACTGCGGAATCTTCAGGGCGCGTTCGACAAGTTCTGGCGCAAGCAGACCAGGTACCCGCAGTTCAAGAAGAAAGGCCGGTCGAAGGACTCGGCCACCTACTTCTCGAACTGCTTCACCTACCGCAACGGCCGGATCAAGCTCGCGAAACACTCCGAGCCACTGGATATTCGCTGGTCTCGCCCGCTGCCCGAGGGTGTACAGCCATCGCAGGTAACGGTGTCACGCGACAGTGCGGGCCGCTACCACATCTCGATCTTGATCGAGGAGACGATCAGCGAGCACACCCAACCGAAACCACCCTGGGTGTGGATGCGGGCATCACCTCGCTGTACACGCTCTCGAAGGTTTCCAACCCCCGACACGAGAAACAGGACCGGGCCACGCTGGCGAAGGCTCAGCGTGCCCTGTCCCGGAAACAGAAGGGCTCGAACAACCGGGCCAAAGCACGTCTGCGGGTCGCGCGTATCCACGCTCGGATCTCCGACCGCCGCAGGGACCATCTGCACAAACTCTCCACTCGGCTGGTGCGCGAAAACCAAGTGATCGCCATCGAGGATTTGAGTGTGCGCAACATGGTCCGGAATCGTTCGCTGGCGCGAGCGATCTCGGACGCGAGCTGGTCGCAGTTCCGGTCCATGGTGGAGTACAAGGCCGACTGGTACGGCCGCACCGTGGTTGCGGTGGACCGGTTCTATCCGTCGTCCAAGACGTGCTCGACATGCGGGCGTATCGCGGACTCGTTGCCCCTTCACATCCGAGAGTGGACGTGCCTGTGTGGCGCGGTCCACGACCGGGATGTGAACGCCGCCAAGAACATACGTGCCGCAGGGCTTGCGGCGCTCGCCTGCGGAGATGGTGTGAGACCGCCCCGCAGCTGATGCGGGAAGGCAACCGTCGATGAAACAGGAACACTCTGCCGCGAGGCAGGGAATCCCCGCCCGTCAGGGCGGGGAGGATGTCAAACAGGTCTCCGAACCTCGTGCGACTTGCCGATTCGGGTCGCTGATTGCGAAGATTTGCGGGATATGTTGCGCACAAATCCATTACGCCTGTCGGACCGCCTGTCCCCGGCCCAACGCCGCCTGCTGCAAGCGGTCGTATCGCTATTGATCGTGGTCGCACTGGCCGTCGCGATCACCGTCCTCGAAAAACGCGGCGGCACAGACAAACCGGAATCGAGTGGCCCGCCGATTCCCGATCGCGGCGCGCAACCGGCCGGATCGGCCAAGGAGATCAACGCGCTGCTGGGCAAACTCAAGGTGGCCGACGAACTGCCGATGACCGGTTACTCGCGCGAGCGTTTCCCGCACTGGGACACCGAGAAGCCCGAGCACGGATTCGGTGACAGCTTCGCGCAATACAGCCGCTGCACCACCCGCGAGGTGGTGCTGCTACGCGACGGGACCGGACCGGTGAAACTGGATCCGAGCAGCTGCAAACTGACTCTCGGCGCCGATGCGGGCTGGCGCGATCAGTACGGGGTCATGGACAAGAAGACCAATGCCCTCAAGCCTTACAAGTGGACCACCGATTCGTCGGGCCTGGACATCGACCACATCGTGGCGCTGGCCGAGGCGTGGCGATCGGGCGCGGCGAAACTCGATGACGATACCCGCCGTCATATCGCCAATGACGCGGTGAACCTGGTGATTTCCGATCCCACCGCCAACCGTTCCAAGGGCGACCAGGATCCGTCCAGTTACCTGCCGCCCGGAAACTTCCGGTGCGCCTATATCGGGCACTACATCCAGGTGAAACTAAAGTACGGATTGAACGTCGACACCAAGGAACAGTCCGCATTGCAGACAGCGGTGAAGGACTGCATCAGCAAGGGAGAGTTCACATAGTCGCCATCGTCGAAATCCAGAGCGAGGCAGCCGTCATGACCCGGGAAGAGGGAACGGTCTCCGGGGATCTCGATGTGACGCTGGACTACTCGGGCCACGGGCTCGTGCGCTATCGCGGTACCGCCACCTGGTACACCATCGGAAATCTGGAGGACGAGGAGCCGCGCAGCTGGACCAGCGTGCAGGACCTGGCCACCGCTATCGCGAGCGAGAGCGGTGGCCGCGACGCCGCCGGCAATGTGGTGCCGTTCGAGGCGTGAACGCTAGTCGCGCGCGGCTTTCAGGGCCTCGGCGCGGGTCTTGACGGCTTCGGTCATGCCGGTGAAGCCCTTGCGCAGCGCGCCGCCGAGCAGACCGCCGACCACCACGGACAGCGGGCCGTTGAGCTGGAAGTGCGAGTCGTAGCGGGTGCGGCCGTCGCCGAGATCGGTGATCAGGTGCGAGCGTTCGCTGCTGAGCACGCCGAGCGGCGCGGGCTTCATGTTGTAGCTGAACTCGCGCCCCGGGGTGCAGGAGCGGATGAACTCGCGCTGCTGCTTGGGCGGGCCGACCAGCTGCACGCGCATGTCGATGGGGGAGCCGGGTTCCAGGGTGGTCTTGCACTCCAGGACGAAGGGATTCCATTCCCCGTACGCGTCCACATCGGTGAGCACCTGCCAGACCAGCTCGGCGGGTGCGTCGATCTCCACGCTTTTGTCGATGACGAAGGCCATGGGGGAACAATACTGACACCAGTTCTAGATGGCGGGGTGGGTCTCACTCCGTGGAGGCACCCGCATCTCGCTCCGGCGGGGGATCCCGGTGACCGGGAGGCACTCCTACCGTCCGGGCATGACGGTTGAGCAGGCCCCTCCGGTGGTGCCCAGACTGCGGGAACTCGACGCGCTGCGCGGATTCGCCCTCGGCGGAGTCCTTCTGGTCAATATCGAGATCATGTCGGACCCGAGCGGATTCGCGCCCGGCGCCGCGAGAACCCTGTCAGAGGCGCTGTTCCACAACAAGTTCTATGTGCTGTTCTCGTTCCTCTTCGGTTACTCGCTGACCATGCAGTTCCGATCCGCCGAACGAGCCGGGGCGAGCGGGCGCGGTCGCACGGTGCGAAGATGCCTGGCGCTGATGGCAATCGGGGTGGTGCACGCGGTGTTCTTCTTCACCGGGGACGTGCTGTTCGGCTATGGGGCGATCGGGCTGGTGTTGCTGGTGATCGGCCGGCGGCTGCGACCACGGGCAGCGCTCTGGGTCGCGGCCGCGCTGTACGGGATCGGCACGCTGGTCATCGCGGTGATGACGGCCGCAGGCCGAGAGGACGTGGTCTCGCTCGCGGAGCGCGACCGGCTGCTCGATATCGCACGGGCCGGCTGGGGGACGGCCGCCGCGTGGCGGTGGGAGCTGTTCGCGGGGCGGCTGCCGACCTTCTTGCTGTTCGGACTGTTCAACGTCCTGCCGCTGTTTCTGGTCGGTCTCGCCGCGGGCACAGCGCGACGGCTCGAATCACCCGAGCGATATCTGCCGTGGCTGCCTCGCGTGCAATGGGTAGGTTTCGGTGCCGGACTGCCGATTTCGGCATCGAATGCAATAACGCAGTGGCCGCCCCTCGCGGGTCCCGCCATGGTCGCCGGTCCGCTGGTGGCCGCGGCGTACGGGGCCACGCTGCTGCGGATCAGCCACAACCATCCCCGGGTGGCCGAATTCTTCGCACCCGCGGGCCGGACCACCGCCACCATCTATATCGGCCAATCGTTGATCACGTCACTGATCTTCACCGGCTATGGGTTGGCCCTGGCGGGCCGCATGACGGACTGGACGGTCCTGGCGATAGCGGTCGTCCTGTACACGGCGCAGCTGGCCCTCGCATCCAGCTGGACCCGGCGGCACCGCTACGGCCCGATCGAATACCTGCTCCGCGCAATCACCTACGGCCCCGGCCACTTACGCCCCAGCCCCCGTACCGTCGACTCATGACTCTCGCCGAGCGCTACCCACTCCTGCACGCCCCCGCCCGCTGGGAGTGGGGCGGGCTCGACGTCCAGTTCTCGACCGAGCTGCCACCCGGCGACCTCGTCACCAATATCCACGTCGTCTGTTTCGTCGGCGACCGCATCGTCCTGTGCCGCGATGACCGCGATGTCTGGATCCTGCCCGGCGGCACCCGCGAGGCCGGAGAATCCATCGAGTCCTGCGTCATCCGGGAACTCGCGGAGGAGGCGGGCGCCGAACTGGCCGGACCCATCCGGCAATTCGGTGCGCACTACGCGACGACGGACCGGCCCGCGCCGTATCGCCCCTGGCAGCCCCATCCGCACAAGGCTTGGCTGTGGTGCACCGCCGAGGTGCGGCTGACGGGCGCACCGACCAATCCCGAGGACGCCGAACAGATCCAGGAAGTCGGACTGTTCACTCTCCCGGAAGCCCTGCGCCGAGCACCCTCGGACGGCCACCACCTCCCCGAACTCCTGAAGCTGGCAGTGGAACTCACCCGTCCGAACGCCTGAACGGCACCACAGCCGAATACCCTTACTGGGATAAAGTTCGGCGCCGGTGTCGATTTCGCCTGTGGCTTTTCGTGTAGGAGGTGAACGGTCGCGGAAGAGCGGTCCGCCTGAGCGAAGGAGCATCCCATGCGCAAGGTCAACGCCACTTTGTCCATCACTCTCGACGGAGTCGTCCAGGGCCTCGGCCGTCCGGACGAGGACACCCGCGGTGGCTTCACCCACGGGGGCTGGGGCGGCGAGTACAACGACGACGTCATGGCCGCGGAGATGGGCAAGAGCATGTCGAACCCCACGGACATGCTGTTCGGACGCCGGACCTGGGCGGACTTCATCACCGCCTGGGCCACCCGCATCGACGACAACCCGTTCACCACGCACATGAACGCGGCCACCAAGTACGTCTGTTCGAGGACTCTGGATAACGCGGACGCCTGGCAGAACTCGATCCTGTTGTCGGGTGATGCCGCCGAGACGGTGGCCGAACTCGACACGGAAGTCGGCAGGGACCTGACGATCATCGGTAGCGCCTCGCTGGTTCGCGACCTGCACGCCGCCGGCCTGGTCGACAGCTACACGCTGCTGATCCATCCGCTCACGCTCGGCACCGGCATGCGACTGTTCGAGGGCGGCGCCCCGCTCACCGAATTCGAGCTCACCGGCAGCGTCACCACCACCAAGGGCGTGATCATCGCCCACTACACCCGTCTGTGAGGTAGGAATCCATGCAGAAGTACCTGCTGTCGATCTACCAGCCCGAGGGCGAGGCGGATCCCGCGGCCATGGTCCGGATCGTGGCCGATCTGCACCGGTCAACGAGGAACTGCGGGAGAGCGGCTCGTGGGTGTTCACCGGCGGCCTGCACGCGCCCGGCACGGCAACCGTCGTGCGCGCTGACGGCATGCTCACCGACGGTCCGTATATCGAGGGCAAAGAACACGTCGGCGGGATCTGGGTGATCACCGCACCCGATCTGGACGTCGCACTGGAGTGGGGCCGCAAGGCGGCCGCCGCGACCACGCTGCCGATCGAAGTCCGCCCGTTCCAGGACGTCGAACCGTATTGAGTCCGGCACCGGAGGAGATCGCGGCCGTGTTCCGCGCCGAGTACGGCAGAGCCGTCGCCGTGCTCGTGCGCGGACTCGGCGATATCAGCACGGCCGAGGACGCCGTCGCCCACGCGTTCACCACGGCCCTGCAACGCTGGCCGGTCGATGGCATGCCCCCCAGCCCGGCCGGCTGGATCATCACCACCGCCCGCAACCGGGCCGTCGACGAATTGCGCCGCGAATCGGTCCGCGCGCACAAACACGCCGAGGCTCAGCGCCTCCACGGCCCGGAGGAACCCGACGAGGAGGGCCCGGTGCGCGACGACCGTCTGCGGCTGATCTTCACCTGCTGCCACCCGGCCCTGGCTCTCCCCGCGCAGGTGGCGCTCACACTGCGGCTCCTCGGCGGGCTCACCACGGCCGAGATCGCCCACGCGTTCCTCGTGCCCGAACCAACGATGGCGCAGCGCCTCGTCCGAGCCAAGGCCAAGATCCGTGACGCCAAGATCCCCTACCGGGTGCCCCGCGACGCCGATCTGCCCGACCGGCTCGGCGCGGTACTCGCGGTGCTCTACCTGATCTTCAATGAGGGCTACGTCGCCACCTCCGGCACCGAACTCGCTCGCGCCGAACTCTGTGCCGAGGCGATCCGCCTGGCCCGGCTACTGGTCGAGCTCATGCCCGACGAGCCGGAGACCGCGGGGTTGCTCGCGCTGATGCTGTTGATCGAGGCCCGGCGCGACGCCCGCACCGACCTCGACGGCTGCCTGGTCCGACTCGCCGACCAGGACCGCTCCCGCTGGAACGCCGACCTGGTGACCGAGGGTCGCGCGATTACCCGCGCCTGCCTGCGCCGTAATCGGCCGGGCCGGTACCAGATTCTGGCCGCGATCAATGCCGTGCACACCGACCCCGTCACCGACTGGACGCAGATCCTCGCGCTCTACGACCAACTCGCGCACTTCGACACCGGCCCGGTGGTCGCGCTCCACCGCGCTGTCGCGCTCGCCGAGGTTGAGGGCCCGGCAGCCGCACTGCCGGTGGTGGAGGATCTGAATCTCGAGAACTACTACCTATTTCACGCGATCCGCGGTGACCTCCTCGCCCGCCTCGGGCGACCAGCAGAAGCCGGTCAGGCCTTCGACGCCGCGGCGCAGCTCACCAGGAACCAGTCGGAGCGCACTTTCCTGCTCGCCCGGCGCGACCGACTGGGTCGAACCGACCGCTCCCGCAACGACTGACAGACAACTTCTCAGCATCCGGCTTCAGGTCGGCTGCGTGACTACCCCCGCTACGAGGAGGGCGACAGCGCGTTCGACGCGGTCGGTGTCGCCGGTGATCCACCAGTCCATGATGAGGCCGCGGATGCCGGAGACGAGCAGCGTCGCCGAGGCTTCGGGGTCGGGCAGGCTCGGGTCGATGCGGTGCAGGGACTCGGCCATCGGGGTGACCACCGCGGTGATCGCGTCGGTCGCGTAGGGCCGGAAGGGACTGCCGGGAACGGTTGCGGCGCCGAGGACTTGGAGCAGGGCGCGCAGGCTCACCGCGCTGTCTCCGGCGGTATTGCGGTCGAAGGAGCGGGTCAGGCGGGTGGCGAGGGTGGCGGTGTCGTCGATGCCGGAGAACATCGCGCCGATGTCGGGGCGGTGGGATTCCAAGGCGGCGACCAGCATCGCCTCCTTGGTGCCGAAGTAATGGATCAGCATGCGGGAGCTGGTGCCCAGGTATTCGGCCAGGGGGCGCAGTGAGAGTTCGGTGAGGCCGTGGTCGGCGATGTAGGCGATGACGCCTTCGAGGAGCTGCGCGCGGCGGGCGTGGTCGAGTGGGCGGGGCACCGGTTGACTGTAGCGGGTGCTACAGGTATTCATGTCTCCATGAGTGTAGCGATTGGTACAGAAACTAGACGGGACGTGGTGGTGACGGCGATGGCGGCGACCACCTGCCTGGGGGCCGGCCTCGACACCACCTGGTCACGGCTGCTCGTGGGGGACAGTGGGATCGGCACGCTCACCGACGATTTCGTCACCGCGAATCAGCTGCCGGTGCGGATCGGCGGACGGCTGGTGACACAACCGGGGGAGCGACTGACCCGGATCGAGCAGCGGCGGATGTCGTTCGTGCAGCAGCTCGCGCTGGTGCTGGGACGGCAGGTGTGGCAGGACGCGGGGGCGCCGCGGGTCGAGGCGGAACGGCTGGCGGTCGCGGTGGGCACCGGGCTCGGCGGCGGGGACGCACTCATCAATGCCGTGGACCTGATGAAGGCCGGGGGCTACCGGAAGGTGCCGCCCATGACGGTGCCGATGGTCATGCCGAACGGCCCGGCCGCCACGGTCGGCCTGGAGATCGGCGCGAAAGGCGGTGTGTACGCGCCTGTTTCGGCCTGTGCGTCGGGCGCGGAGGCCATCGCCCACGCGTGGCGGCTGATCGCCACCGGTGAGGCGGACGTGGCAATCGCGGGCGGCGTGGAGGGTCATATCGACGCGGTCCCGATCGCCAGTTTCGCCATGATGCGGGCCATGAGCACCCGCAATGACGAACCAGAGCGCGCCTCACGGCCTTTCGACCGGGACCGGGACGGCTTCGTCTTCGGCGAGGCGGGGGCGCTGCTGGTGCTGGAGTCGGCCGAGCACGCGCGGGCGCGGGGTGCGCGGGTGCTCGGCCGGGTGCTGGGCGCGGGCATCACCTCGGACGGCTATCACATCACCGGCACCTCGCCCGATGGCGACGGCGCGGCCCGCGCCATGCGCAAGGCGCTCGCGGCGGCGGGGCTGACAGGCGCGGATGTCGACCATGTCAACGCGCACGCCACCGGCACGCCGGTCGGTGACGCGTCGGAGGCGAAGGCCCTCATGGCGGTGACGCCGCACGCGTCGGTGTACGCGCCCAAATCGGCGCTAGGACATTCGATCGGCGCGGTAGGCGCGCTGGAGGCGATCCTCACGCTGCGCACCCTGGCGGAGCAGATCGTGCCGCCCACACTGAATTTCGAGAATCCGGACCCGGGGATCGAGCTCGATGTGGTCGCCGACAAGCCGCGCGAGCAGCGGCTGCGGTACGCCCTGAGCAATTCGTTCGGCTTCGGCGGCCACAACGTCACGCTGGCGCTCGCGCCCGCCTGAGCGGAAATTGGCTCGGCACAACGCGATTCAGGCAGGTCAGGGCAGTTTGTCGGTCTGGACACGCGGATCCAGTTTGCGCAGGGTGTCGGGCCGGTCGGTCAAGCAGGGCCAATCCCGGCTCACCGCTTCGAGTGTGGCGTGCCCGGCGGGAATGAGGGCGTCGGCGTCGGGCCGGTCGGCCAGGGTGTCGCCCAGCTGATCACTGGCGGGGCGGTCCAGCGGCTGGATGACGGTGTTGGGCAGGTCCAGCAGTACCGTGAGGATGTCCCAGCGCCCAGGCGGGATCAGGGCGCGGGCCGCGGCCAGCGCGGTGGCCGGGACGATGATGGTGTGCCCGGCGTCCGCGGTCGCCCACACCACCGATTGCACGTAGGCCACGCGATGGGCCCAGGCGGTCAGCGCGGCGGTGTCGAAGACGACGCCGCCCAGGGTCGGGGCAGCGGGGCTCATGCCGCGCCGGCGTGATCGCCGGGAGCCTCCTCGTCATCGGATAAAGGTGGCAGGCCCTGCACCGCCCGGGCGCGATTGATCAGATCCAGCGGCGGTCGGCCGCCGAGCGCGTTCTCCAGGCGGGCCAGCGAGTCGGCGCGGTCGACGCGCGCCTTCACGGACTCGGCGACGAACGCGGAGATCGAGGCGATGCGTCCGGAGCTGCGCCAGTCGTCGAGAGTGGCGGCGATGTCCTCGGGCATCGTCACGGTTATCTTGCGGGTGCGACGCGGTCTCGCCATACCGCGATAGTAAAGCGGTATGTGCGGTGGACAAAAGCTGACACCCGCGCCGAGCGCCGGAACCGCAGGGGCGCAATCCCGCACGAAATCGGGCTATTCGGATCGGCGTGATCGGAAACCTGCCGGTCAGGCACGGGGGCGGGTTCGATACGGTGGAGTGTGCCCACCGCCGTGGGCATCGCCGCAAATCTCCAGTCAAGAGGACATAACTCGATGGATCAGAGTTCGATCGTGTGGGCCGACGGTGCCATAGTCACCATCGACCAGCGAGCCCTGCCGCACCAGGTGCGGGAGCTGCGGATCACGACGGTCGACGAGGTCATCGACGCCATCAAGACGCTGGCCGTGCGCGGCGCGCCCGCCATCGGCGTGTGCGGTGCGTTCGGTGTGGTGATCGCGGCCCGGGCCGCCACCACCGACGGCGTCCTCGACACCGCCCGGGTCGAGGACGAGGCCGCCCGCATCGCGGACGCGCGCCCGACCGCGGTGAACCTGGCGTGGGGTGTGCAGCGGACGCTGACCAAGCTGGCCGAGGGCGTCGAGGCGCTCGAGGCCGAAGCGCTGGAGCTGCTGGCCGAGGACGGCCGGGTGAACCTGGCCGCCGCCACCGAGGCCGCCGATCTGATCCAGCGGCTGTGCGGGGACCGCCCGCTGCGGCTGCTCACCCACTGCAATACCGGCCGCCTGGCCACCACCGCGTGGGGGACCGCCATCGGCGCGCTGCGGGTGCTGCATCAACGTGGCGCGCTGGCCGAGGTGATCGTCGACGAGACCCGCCCGCTGTTGCAGGGCGCGCGCCTGACCGCGTGGGAGATGGCCGAGGCCGGGATCCCGCACCGGCTCACCATCGATTCGGCGGCGGCGTGGGCCATGGCCACCGAGGGTGTGGACGCGGTGGTCGTGGGCGCGGACCGGATCACCGCCGACGGGGCCGTGGCCAACAAGATCGGCACCTACATGCTGGCCATCGCGGCCGCGCACCACGGCATTCCGTTCATCGTGGTCGCGCCGGAATCGACGCGCGACATCTCCACCGCGCGCGGCTCCGACATCGTGGTGGAGCAGCGCGCGGCCGTCGAGGTGACCGGATTCGGCGGCGTCGCAACGGCTCCCGAAGGCACGGCCACCTTCAATCCGGCCTTCGACGTCACCCCGGCCGAGCTGGTCACCGCCGTGGTCACCGAGTTCGGCGTGCTCGAGGACCCGTCCGCCGCCCGCACCGCCGCCGGTGCGGCGACCGCGCCCGGATCGGCCGCGGCCGTCGGCGCCGAGATCGCCGACATCGCGCGCGGCCTGTACGCGAGCGGCTGGATGCCGGGCACGGCGGGCAATATCTCTGTGCGCCAGGGCGATACGGCCGTCATCACCGCGAGCGGGCTGTCCAAGGGCGAGCTCACCGCCTCGGACATGGTCACGGTCGCCGTGGTCGACTCCCGGCCCGTGGACGACTCCGGCCGGGAGCCGTCGGCGGAGACCACCATCCACACCGCCGTCTACCGCACCCGCGGCGCGGACGCCGTGGTGCACGTGCACCCGCCGCACGCCACGGCCGTGTCGATCCGGACCGGCGGAAACGGAATCACCACCGCACGTTTCGCCGGATACGAGCTGATCAAGGGCCTGGGCTCGACCCGCCCGGACCTCATCGACATCCCGGTGTTCCCGAACCACGCCGATGTCCCACTGATCGGCGCGGACATCGAGAAGTATCTGACCGAGCACCCGGAGGCCCCGCCGGTGCTGTTCATCGCCGGGCACGGCATCACCACCTGGGGCGCGTCGCTGGCGCAGGCCCGCGACCGCGCCGAATGCCTCGAGGCGATGTGTGAACTGACCACTCTGACCGGGCACCAGGAGCTCCCGGTGCGCGACCATGTGTGAAACGAATACCGCGTTCCGAGAAGGGAACCTCCGATGACCCTGTTGCAGATCATGTCCGACACCGACGCCGGTGAGGTCGTCCTGCGCACCGATGACGACGCGGTGATCGCCGCCGAGCTGGGCAAGCGCGGCATCACCTTCGAGCGCTGGCCGCTGCTGGAGGGCTTCAGCGCCGCCACCACGACCGAGCAGCTGCTGGCCGAATACCAGGGCCGCATCGACGAATTGAACGTCGACGGCCGCTACAAGTTCATCGACGTGGCCCGCATCCACCCCGACGACGCCGACCCGGAGTGGCCTGCCAAGGCGGTCGCCGCGCGCACCAAGTTCCTCGACGAGCACCGGCACGCCGAGGACGAGGTCCGTTTCTTCGCCGCCGGCGCGGGCTGCTTCTACCTGCACCTGGGCAATGAGGTGCTGGCGACCGTGTGCACCGCGGGCGATCTGGTGTCGGTGCCCGCGGGCACGCTGCACTGGTTCGACATGGGCACCCGCCCGGAGTTCGTGGCCGTGCGCTTCTTCGAGGAAGAGGACGGCTGGATCGGCGATTTCAGCGGCGACAAGATCTCCGCGGGCTTCCCGACCCTGGACGAATTGCTGGCCCCGGCATGATCAAGGTGGTCGTGCTCGATATCGAGGGGACCACCAGCCCGACCAGTTCGGTGCGGGAGGAGCTCTACGGCTACACCCGGGAACGGCTCCCGGGCTGGCTGGCCGAGAACGTAGGTGGCGACGCCGATCCCGTCATCGAGGCCACCCGCGCCCAGGCGGTTCGCCCGGACGCCGACGCTGCCGAGGTGGCCCGGATTCTCATCGAGTGGCTCAACACCGATGTGAAGTCCGAGCCGCTCAAGGCCGCCCAGGGCATCATCTGCGCCGAGGGGTTCCGCAACGGCGCGCTGCACGGCGAGTTCTTCCCCGATGTCGCCCCCGTCCTACGGGCCTGGCGTGACGCGGGGCTGGAGCTCTACATCTATTCGTCGGGTTCGGTGCGCAATCAGAAGGATTGGTTCGAATTCGCGCGCGGCGGTGATCTGTCCCCGCTCATCAGCGGGCATTTCGACCTGTCGACCGCGGGCCCCAAACGCGAGGCCGCGTCCTACGAGAAGATCGCGAGCACCATCGGCGTTCCGGCCGAACAGATCCTGTTCCTGTCCGACCACCCGGGCGAGGTGGACGCCGCGGCGGCCGCGGGCTGGCAGGCCATCGGCGTGACCCGCCCGGGCGAGCCGAACAGCCCGCGCGGCCCGCACCGCTGGATCAGCGATTTCGCGGACGTCGTCCCCAACTGACCGGCGCCGCAACGGCGCTGGTCGAAACGACCATAGAGATCGAGCCCGCCCGGCACACGCCGGACGGGCTCGAATCGTCTTCGCCGAAGAACCGCTCACCGCACCCCGGCGGTGGCGGCCCGCTCGATGAGGTACTCGACGAGCGTCATCAGCACGTTCTTGGCCGAGCCGCGATCACGAGCGTCGCAGAGCAGCACCGGGATTCGCTCGTCCAGGTCGAGTGCGTCGCGCACCTCGGCCGGGGTGTAGAGCGGTGCGCCCTCGAAGCAGTTCACGGCCACCGTGAAGGCGACGCCGCGACGCTCGAAGAAGTCGATCGCCGCGAACGACCCCTCGAGCCGGCGGGTATCGGCCAGCACGACCGCGCCCAGGGCGCCGCGGGCCAGCTCGTCCCACAGGAACCAGAAGCGATCCTGTCCGGGGGTGCCGAACAGGTAGAGGACCAGGTTCTGGTCGATGGTGATGCGGCCGAAGTCCAGCGCGACCGTGGTGGTGGTCTTGCCTTCCACCCCACGCAGATCGTCTACGCCGGCGGACAACTCGGTGATGAGTTCTTCGGTACGCAGCGGAGTGATCTCACTGATCGCCCCGACCATGGTTGTCTTGCCCACGCCGAAACCGCCCGCGATGAGAATCTTCACCGAGGCGGCCATGGGCGCGGCGGAATCAAAGTTTTCGGATGCCATCGAGTACCGCTCGCAGAATGTTGAGGTCACCGGGCGCGGCTTCGGGGGAGGCCGGGGCCCGGAACTTGAGGATGTTGTCGGAAATCAGGTCCCCCACCAGGATCTTCGTTACCGCCAAGGGCAACCGCAGGGCGGCCGAGACCTCGGCCACCGTCAGCGGAAGCCGGCACAACCGCACGATTTCCGTGTATTCCGGCTCGGCACGCCGCAGCGGTGGGGCGGCGTTCGGCACCACCACCACTGTCAGCATGTCCAGATCGTGCCCCGCACCCATGGTTCGGCCACCGGTCCGTGCGTAGGGGCGCACGAGCGGACCAGCCGCGTCATCGAACCACTGTTCCCCCGGCCCCGCGCTCATGACAGCCGCGGGTTGCCTTGTCCGGCCAGGTTGTGGCGCGGCGTGGTGGACAGGTAGTTGCCGACCCGCTGCACGGTCAGGTTCATCTCGTAGGCGACCATGCCGAGGTTGGCCTGTTCGGTGGCCTGCAGTGCGAGGCAGGCGTGGCTGCCGGCGGCGGTCACGAACAGCACCGCGCGCTCGAGTTCGATGACCGCCTGGCGGACGCCGCCGCCGTCGAAGCGGCCACCCGCGCTGCGCGCCAGCCCGTAGAGGGTGGAGGACATGGCACCGAAGTGCTCCGCGTCCTCACGGCTCATGGCGGATGAGCGGCCCAGCAGCAGTCCGTCGGTGGAGTGCACCACCGCGTGACGGACGCCCGCTAGCCGGTCGACCAGATCATCGAGTAGCCAGTTGAGATCACCAGCGTTTGAGGTGGTCACCGTCGCCTTCCTGTCGTTCCTGCTGGGTGCCTTCGAAAAAGGCCTGGGACTCAGGCCCGAACGAACCGGGATCGGCCTGGCGGCCCTGCCTGGTTCCGTTTTCGATGGCGGAGAAAAGGTCTCGGGCCTGCTCGGCCGTGCGGGTGGCCTGGACCGCCGACTCGGGGGTCGACTGCTCCTTCGCCAATTCCGGTGCGAGACTTGCCTGCCGGTGCCGTCGCGGAAGCGCGGGCCGGGTGTCGGAGCCAGTGTAATGGGACCGATCGTGTTCGCGAGCACGGAAGCCGTTTTCGGACGGCGGGACCGCGCCGTTCTGCAGGTCCAGTCGCGGCTGCTGCGGCGGTTCGGGCCGCGGCGGCGAGGTGGGCGGGTCGAACGGCGTCGCCGCCCCGAAGGACATGACCGGCGGCACGGCCGAGTCGGTCGTCGGGCCCAAGGTGCTGGTGGGCGGCGCGAAGGACGTCGTGGGCGGGGCGAAGGAGCCGGTCTGCGGGGCGAACGAACCCGTCGACGGACCGAAGGGCTCCGGCTCGGGCTCGGCCGGGGTGACCGGCGGCTCGGGCGGAGTCGTCAGCGGCGCATCGTAGTTCAGCAGCGGCAGATCATAGCTCGAGGTCATCGACGGCGGGACCGCCGGGGCGGCAGGCAGCTGCGGCAGCGCGGCTACCGCGGCCGAGGCGGCGGACAGCCCGCCCGTCTCGAGCTGACGCGGCGCCACCGGGATCTCACCGGTGCGGCCGGAGGCCTGCACGGTCAGAACGGTGGGTACGAGCACGATAGCGCGCACGCCGCCGTAGTCGGATTCGGTGAGCCGCACCGTGATTCCGTGGCGCGAGGCCAGCTGGGCGACCACGAAGCGGCCGAGGCGGAAGTCGTCGGGCAGCATGGCGACACCGAAATCCGGGGCCTCGCGCAGCACCTCGTTGATCCGCGCGAGCTCTTCCTCGGGCATACCCATGCCCTGGTCGATGATCTCGATGGCGACACCCTTGCCGACCACGTTGCCGCGCACCTCGACCTGCGACTGCGGCGGCGAGAAGTGGGCGGCGTTGTCGACGAGCTCGGCGAGCAGGTGCACGAGGTCGGCCACGGCGCTGCCGACGATCGACACCTCCGGCAGGCGGGCGATCTTGACGCGGGTGTAGTCGGCGGTCTCGCCGACGCTGGAGCGCACGATCTCGAGCAGCTGCACCGGGTTTCGCCACTGCCGGCCGGGCTGACCGCCCGCGAGAATGATCAGGTTCTCGGCGTTGCGGCGTTCGCGGGTGGCGAGGTGGTCGAGGCGGAAGTAGATGTCCAGCAGCGCCGGATCCTCCTGCTGCGACTCCGCGGCGTCGAGGATCTCCAGCTGGCGGTGCACGATGACCTGGCTGCGGTGGGCGATATTGAGGAACATCGCCTTGACGCCCTCACGGGTGCGGGCCTCGGTGATGGCGGCCGACACGGCGGAGGCGTGGGCGTGGGTGAACGCCTTGGCCACCTGGCCGATCTCGTCGTGGCCGAAGTCCAGGATCGCCTTCTCGTCGGCCGGGTCCAGCGGGCGGCCGTCGCGCAGCTTGGCCATGATCTCGGGCAGCCGCTCGTCGGCGAGCACCAGCGTCTCGTCGCGCAAGCCCTTGAGGCGGCGGATGATCCGGTTGGCGAGGATGAGCGAGACCAGGAAGGCCAGCGCCGACACCGCCACCATGGCGCCACCGACGAGGGCGGAGTTACGGGCGTCGGTGTCGGCCACGTCGGCCGCGGCGCGCTCGTTGTGCTTGCTGTTCTTGTCCCACAGCTTGAGGACCTGAGCGTTGAGGCGCGACACCGTGTCCCGCCATTCCTGCGGGGTGAAGGTCAGCGGCGCGACCACCGGGGGAGTACCGGGCTTGACCGGAGGCAGCGTCATGGGGTCGAGCGCCCGCGAGAGCAGGACGTTCTCCATCATGACGACCTTCGTCCAGTCCGGGTCGTTCATCAGGGCCTGCATGTCGGCATTGCCGGCGCCGCCGTCACCACCGGCGAGCACGCCGAGGTTGACGCGGTAGGTGCCTGCCACACGGGAGAATTCGATGGCCAGCTCGGGCGGGAGCGCACCGCCTGACAACAGCACCTCGGCCACCGCGGCTTCACGGGAGAGCATTTCGGCCGACTGCACGATCTGCAGGCCGTTGATCATCTCCATGGCGACCGCGGCATTGGGCGCGCGGTCGGCGACGATGCGGGTGCCGATCCAGATGAACTCGAGCACCTTGCCGTAGAAGTAATAGGTGTCCGACACCGATACGCCGTTGGTGTCGATTCCGGTGCGCAGTCCGGCGAGCTGGCGGGTGAGGGTCAGGAACCCGCCGACGTCGCCGGTGACCGATTCCGGACCGGATTCGCGCATGGAGGCCGATACCGGCGCCATCCCCAGCAACGCGTTGTCGAGCCGGGTTCGCGCCTGCGCGAGGGCCTTCGGGTTGGCGTCGTCGCCACCGGCCATCTGCGCCAGCGAGAGCTGGCGCTCCTGCTCGACCGCGGCGATCAATTCTCCGGTGGGCGCTCCGGCGGCGGACAACGCGTCCGCCCATTCCCGCGCCTGCTTGCTCTCGACCACCAGGTACCCCGCGCCACCCACGCCGATCGCGAGCAGCGCCAAGCTCGGGACGAGTGCGATGGCAAGCACGCGGGTGCGGACCCCGAGCCTTGCTCTGAACATCGGGCAAAGGTAACGGGGCGTAGGTCACAAATGCCGCATCGATCCCGTTGGGCGGGAGTGCGTTTGACAGACTGGGTCATACATGATGGTGCATCGCATTCGAAGCCGTCAAACAGCAATCTGATAGCTACCCTAATAGGTGGCGGCACAGCACGATTCGCACCGCTCAGGCGTGTCGCCGCGAATCGACGGCATGGGACGAATCGGGCATGACGTCCGGCGGTTCGCGCTCGATCAGGACCGTGGGCAACAACACGATCGCGCGCACGCCGCCATGATCGGAATCGGACAAACGCACCGAAATGCCGTGCCGGGCGGCCAGCCGCGACACCACGAACAGACCCAGTCGCGAGTCCTCGGACAGCCGGGTGACCGCGAAGTCCGGTGCGGCGCTCAGCAGCTCGTTGCGGCGGTCCAGATCCTCGGCGGGCATCCCCATGCCCTGATCGCTGATCTCCACGACCACGCCACGAGCCACCACCGTGCCGGTGATCTCCACCCAGGACTGCGGCGGGGAGAAGGAGGCGGCGTTGTCGACCAGTTCGGCCAGCAGGTGCACCACATCGGCGACCGCTGCGCCGACCAGGAAACCGGCTGGCAGACGGCCGATCCGGACCCGCTGATAGTCGGCGGTCTCGCCGGCGGAGGAACGCACCAGTTCGAGCAGGGGGACCGGGTTGCGCCACTGTCTGCCGGGGCGGCCACCGGCCAGGATGATCAGGTTCTCGGCATTGCGGCGTTCCCGGGTGGCCAGGTGGTCGAGGCGGAAGTAGATGTCCAGCAGCGCCGGATCCTCCTGTCGCGCCTGCGCGGCGTCGAGAATCTCCAGCTGACGGTGCACCACGACCTGGCTGCGGTGCGCGATATTGAGGAACACCGACTTCACGCCCTCGCGGGTGCGGGCCTCGGTGAACGCGGCGCCGACGGCCGCGGCGTGCGCGTGCCCGAACGCCCGTGCCACCTGCCCGATCTCGTCGTGCCCGCGGTCGAGGACCGGTGCGGCGGCATCGATCTCGAGGTGCTCGCCCGCGGCGAGGCGTCGCATGGTCTCGGGCAGTTCGTCGTCGGCGAGGGCGAGGGTGCGGTCCCGCAGTCGCCGCAGCCGGCGGATGATCTGGTTGGCCAGCGCCAACGCGACCAGGATCGAGATCGCGCCCAGCCCGACCATGCCCGCCCCGGCCCACACGGATTTGCGGGTGGTGTCGGAGGCCGCGGCCACCGCCAGCCGCTGGGCCTCCTCGTTCTCGGCCTGCCAGAGTTCGGCCAGCCCGTGAGCCACCTCCGCGGCGCTGCGCTGCCACTGGTCGACAGGGACCGGAAGCGGTTGCGGCGCGGACCGTTTGGCCGACCCCTCCGGCACGGCCAGCGTGCGCCGGGCCAGCACCGGTTCCACCTGACCCAGGTGCAGCCAGGCGGCGCTCCACACCAGGGCGCGCGCGGCGGCGGCCTGCTGTTCGTCGGGCGCGGCCACGATGGCGGCGACCGCGGTGCGGTAATAGCCGACCAGGCTGAGATACTCGGCCCCGAGCTCGGGGGAGAGGTGGTTGCCGTCGAGCAGCGACACCGCCAGCGCGTTGGCGCGGCTCATCGCCTCCAGGCAGTGCAACACGTCCGCCGCCTGGGCCAGCTCCACAGCGGTGGCCGAGTCCGGCGCGGAGCGCTGGGCGACCTCCACGCCCGCCATCACCGACTGCGGAATGCGGTTGTAGAAGGCGTAGGCCTCCGCCGCGGGAACGGTGCCCGCGTCGATCCCGGACCGAATCCCCGCCAGCTGCTTACTCGTTTCCCCCATCGCCGTGGTGGCCTGCCCCATGGAATCGGGCCCGATCCGCGACAACTCCGACTGCGCGGGCGCGAGCAGCCGCACCGCCGTATCCAGCCGCTGCCGCGCGGTCGTCAACTGCCGCACCTCGACATCCACCCCGGCCAGCCGCCACAAGGTCAGCTGACGCTCGGCCTGCACCGCCTCGATCAACTCACGGGTGGGCGCGATCCCGGCCTGCATCTCACCCGCCCAGGTTCGAGCACGGGATGCGCGGTCCACCAGGACACCGGCCGCACTGTTACCACTGACCGCCAGCGCCAGGCTCGGGACCAGCGCGATGGCCAGGACCCGGGTCCGGACGCCGAGCTTCGGAAAACGCATCGCCGCAACGTAGCCGGGCGTCAGATGCGCGGTCGGCGCGAGTCCTTTTGTGCGGGATGGTGTTTGACAGCGCTCCGGCGCGTCCCGTAGGCCCTGGTCGTGGGGCATCCGTTAACCTGCGCGCCAACTGGGAGATTACTGCGAGTCGGAAACGGGCTAACCTGCAGCACTACGTTCAGCCGCGCCCGGGACATGAGCCGCGCCGCCGGACCTCGGGGACGCGACGACGGAGGAGACGAAGTGCAGCACAGGAAACGCGTGTGGTCGGTCGCGATCGCGACAGCGACCGCCGCGATGTCGGCCGCGACGCTGGTGGCCGGATGCGGGTCGGACAGCAAGGGCGACAACGAGGTCCACAACATCATCTACCTGCTCGGTGACGGTATGGGGCGGACCCATGTCACCGCCGCACGCCAGCGGTTCGAGGGCGCGGGCGGGCAGTTGCAGCTCGAGAAGCTGCCGTACGTGGGCGCGGTCGCGACCTACGCGGTGGAGCCGAACAGCGCCAAGCCGTCGCTGGTGACCGACTCCGCGTCCGCGGCCACCGCGTGGTCGTCGGGTGTGAAGACCTACAACGCCGCCATCGGCGTGGACGCCTACGGCAAGTCGGTGCCGACGCTCATGGAGCAGGCCAAGGCCGCGGGCTTCGCGACCGGCAATGTCAGCACCGCCGAGATCACCGACGCCACCCCGGCGGGCATGTTCAGCCACGCGCTGCTGCGCGGCTGCCAGGGCCCCACCTTCAGCGACTCGACCTGCCTGCCCAAGAAGGCCGACGGCAGCTACGAGGCGCAGCCGGCGGACAAGACACTGGTCACCCCGATCGCCGAGCAGATCGCGCGCAACAACACCGCCGACGTCATCTTCGGTGGCGGCCTGGCCCGCTTCGAGCCCGATGACCAGAAGGCCATGCTGGACAACGGCTATGAGGTGCTCGGCTCCATGGGTGATCCCGCGCTGAAGGCGCAGACCGCCGAGAGTCAGAAGGTGGCCACCGCCGCCGACCTGAAGTCGGTGACCGCGCAGAAGGTGATCGGCCTGTTCAATCGCGGGAACATGACCGTCACCAATGCCCGCAACGCGCTGCCGGATTCGGCTCCGCAGAAGCAGGAGCCGACGCTGAAGGACATGACCACCAAGGCGATCGACCTGCTGTCGGCGCGCAAGGGCAAGGGCTTCCTGCTCCAGATCGAGGGCGCGCTCATCGACAAGCGCTCGCACGCCAACGACGCCGCCCAGACCCTCGACGAGGTCAAGGCGTTCGACGACGCGGTCGCCGCGGCCATGGACTTCGCCAAGAAGGACGGCCACACCATGGTGATCGTGACCGCCGACCACGAGTGCGCGGGCTTCAACATCATCGAGAAGAACACCTTCACCAACGCCGAGGCCGTCGCGCCGCCGACGAACGTGGACGCCACCAACCCGGCCAACAACAGCAAGCCCGGCCGTGACGGCAAGGACAACGTGAAGGACCCGGTCCGCTCGCCGGGCCTGGTCAACGGTGCGGGACAACAGGATCCGCGCAACTTCGCCCCCGCCACCTTCCGCACGCCCGACGACCCGGCCGAGGTGAAGGACGGCACGCCCGAGGCGAGCCTGTGGCTGACCTACCTCTCGGGCAACCACACCGGCGCCGACGTGCAGATCTACGCCTACGGCCCGGGTGCGCAGGTGTTCGCGACCAGCCAGGACAACACCTCGCTGTACACCAAGATGCACAAGGCGCTGCTGCCGTGACGCGGCGAGCCGGAGCGGTGATCGCGGGTCTGCTGGCGGTGGCGGGCCTGGGCGCGGGATGTTCCTCCGCGCCACAGCCCGCGAACCCGGCGCCCGCGGCCGCTCCGGTGGCCGCCCCGCGCACGACCGAGCCCCCGGCCGCGACGCTCGCGATCCCGGCGGGGGAGGTGCGGCTGGCGGCCGGGCCGTTCACTGATCGGGTGCGGCTCAGCGGCACCCGTCTCGAAGGGTCTTCCGTGCGCGGCACTCTGGCGATCACCTCCGATGTCAGCGATGTGCTGGCGCTGGAGGTGAGTGCGGCGTTCTACGACGCGAATGGCCGACTGGTCGGTACAGGGATGTTCCAGCACGCCGACGAGGAACCCACCGGCGGCGGGCCGCACGTACCCAGCGTGAACGGCATTCCGTTCACCATCGTGTCGGCTCCGGCCGATGCTCCGGTGTCGGCGGCGGTGCTGTCGATTCCGGTGCTGGTGAACGAATAAGGTTGAGCCGCAAGCCTTTCGGCGATCCCGCGCACGCACCCCTCGTACGTGCGCGGGATCAGGGCCCGACCCGTCGACGCTGCCTTCACAGGCGGGAGATTTCCTGCCCGGGGTAGTACTGGCTGTTTCTTCGCTCGCCGATCTCGATCGGTTACACAATTCGCAGCAAAATGCTGGAATTCCGGCAATATGGACAAAATGAATGCGGCACCCCGTCCGAGACGGAGTGCCGCATCGCCCGTGGCCGGGCGGTCGCCGATGCGCTTGTCGTCAGGTGCGTTTCGCGTACTGGGCCGCACCGGCCCAATCGAGCATCACGCACGGCTCGTCGCCGAGGACCCAGGCGTCGTGACCGGCCGGACAGAACAGGTAGTCGCCGGGGCCGATCTCGGATTCCGCCCCGTCGTCCATCCGGATCCGCAGCCGGCCCGAGATGCAGTAGCCGACGTGCATGGCCTGGCAGGTGTCGGTGCCGGCGATCGGCTTGACGTGGGTGGACCAGCGCCAGCCCGGTTCGAAGACCGCGCGGCCGAGCGCGCCGAACGGCGTCTCGATCAGGTCCATCCGACCCGTTCCCGCCTCGAAGGGGCGGGTTTCGTCCGGAGTGTCGAGGCTGCGCACGACCACACCGCGACCCTGGCCGTCGGCCATATTGTCCTCGCGCAGCAGATCCAGGTTGTGGAAGACCGCCGGGCCGTCGCACAGTGCGGCGATCTCCTCGGCGAAGCGGGCGGTCTCGGGCAGGTCGGAGTTCTTCATCGCCTCTTCGTAGGAGGGGAACTCGACCATCTGCATATAGGTGTTCGGGTGATCGCGATCCTTGGCCTCGAGACCGCGGACGGCCGTGCGCTTGCCCGCCGTCGCGGTGAGCCACGCGTCGAGTTTCTCGTTGAACTCATCGATGTGAGTGGTCGTGAACTCGATCGTCTGAACGAACTTGGTCATTGTGGGCACTCCTTCGAGAAGGGCACCCCGTCGAGAACATTACTCTCGGATCGCTGGGCGAATTGGCAAATTTGTGGCAATCATCAGATTTCCCAGTCCGGGCCCCGCGCCGAGGTCAGGGGGTAGATTGTGTGTATCCCAAAGTTACTCGCAAGTAGGAGGCGATGATGCCGGTGCCGGCTGCCGCGGTGTTCGAACGGCTGCGCTCGTTCGCGGCCGTGGATACCACGCAGGACCACGCGACCAGAGCGATCACCGAGGTGTTCACCGGTGGCACGCTGGGCGAGGTGCCGGTCGGCACCGCCGCCGATGTCGCCACCGCCATCGCCAAAGCCCGTGCCGCCCAGGCGGACTGGGCCGCGCGCACGCCCAAGCAGCGGGCCGAGGTGCTGGACCGCTACCGCGCGCTGGTGATCGAGAACCGCGAATACCTGATGGACGTCATCCAGGCCGAGACCGGCAAGGCGCGCTGGGCGGCACAGGAGGAGGTGATGGGCCTGTTCCTCGCGGCCCGCTACTTCTCCCGGGTCGCGCCGAAACTACTGGCGGCCCAGAGCGTGCCCGGCGCGTTCCCGGTCCTGAACCGGGCCTCCGTGCGCCCGGTACCCAAGGGCGTGGTCGGGGTGATCGCGCCGTGGAACTACCCGATGCTGCTCGCGGTCGGCGACTCGATTCCGGCGCTGCTGGCCGGAAACGCGGTGGTGGTCAAGCCCGACAGCCAGACCCCGTACTCGGCGCTGGCCAATGCCGAGCTGTTCGCCCGGGCCGGGCTGCCCGCGGATCTGTTCGCCGTGGTCACCGGTCCCGGCACGGTGGTCGGCACGGCCATCGTCGACGACTGCGACTATCTGATGTTCACCGGCTCCTCCGCCACCGGCCGCACCCTGGCCGAGCAGTGCGGACGCCGCCTCATCGGCTTCTCCGCCGAACTGGGCGGCAAGAACCCGATGATCATCACGCGGGGCGCCGACCTGGACAAAGCCGCCAAGGCCGCGGTGCGCGCCTGCTTCTCCAACGCGGGCCAGCTGTGCATCTCCATCGAGCGCATCTACGTCGAGCGCGCGGTCGCCGAGCAGTTCACCGGTAAGTTCACCGCCGCCGTGAAGTCCGCGAAACTCGGTGCGGCGTACGGCTTCTCGAAGGACATCGGCAGCCTGATCTCCGAATCGCAGCTGGAGACGGTCACCAAGCACGTCGCCGACGCGGTCTCCAAGGGCGCGAAGGTGCTCGCGGGCGGCAACCCCCGCCCCGACCTGGGCCCGCTGTTCTTCGAGCCGACGGTGCTGTCCGAAGTCACCGACGCGATGGAGTGCGGTCGCAACGAGACCTTCGGCCCCCTCGTCTCCATCTACCCGGTGGACTCGGTCGACGAGGCCATCACCCGCGCGAACGACACCGAGTACGGCCTCAATGCCAGCGTCTGGGCGGGCAGCAAGGCCGAGGGCGAGCACATCGCCGGGCAATTGCACGCGGGCACAGTCAATGTCGACGAGGGCTACGCCCCCGCCTGGGGCACCACGGGCGCTCCCATGGGCGGCATGGGCATCTCCGGCGTCGGCCGCCGCCACGGCCCCGACGGACTGCTCAAGTTCACCGAACCCCAGTCCATCGTGGTCACCCGCTTCCTCAACCTGGACGCCCCGCCTTTCGTCCCCCAGGACAAGTGGCAGCCGTTCCTGATGACCATCGCCCGCAGCCTCCGCTTCCTGCCCGGCCGCTGAGCCGGTCAGCGCGGGGCCGCAACAGGTGTGTACGGTGGCGCGGCCGACCCGGAGAAACCGGCCGCGCCACCCTCCTTCATCCGGCCAGTTCGTTGCCGCGGAGCGGGGCAGGAGCCGCTTCCAGCACCGCTGTCTCGGCATCGGTGAACAGGCGTGACCGGATGACGAATCGGACACCCTCGGGCGCCTCGAGGGAGAAGCCGCCGCCGCGGCCGGGGACCACGTCGACGGTGAGGTGGGTGTGGCGCCAATATTCGAATTGGTCGGCGCTCATCCAGAACGACGTGTCCGGGAAGACGCGGCCGAGCAGTACATCGGCCGCTCCCACCCGGAACTCGCCCAGGGGATAGCACATCGGGGAACTGCCATCGCAGCAGCCGCCCGACTGGTGGAACATCACCGGGCCGTTGTGGTCGATGAGCCGTTGCAGCACCGCCGCCGCGGCCTCGGTGATGGTCACCCGGGATACCGGACCCGCCGTCATATCGCCCCCCGGTTCAGAAGAATCCGAGTTTCTTCGGCGAGTACGACACGAGCAGGTTTTTCGTCTGCTGGTAATGGTCGAGCATCATGCGATGATTCTCGCGGCCGATGCCGGACTTCTTGTAGCCGCCGAACGCCGCGTGCGCGGGATAGGCGTGATAGCAGTTCGTCCACACCCGACCGGCTTTCAGCGCCCGGCCCACCCGGTAGGCGATGCCGCCGTCGCGGCTCCACACGCCGGCGCCGAGGCCGTAGAGCGTGTCATTGGCGATGGTTACCGCTTCGACCTCGTTGTCGAAGCGGGCCACCGCTACCACCGGTCCGAAGATCTCCTCCTGGAATATCCGCATGTCATTGCGGCCCTCGAAGATCGTCGGCTCGATGTAGTACCCATTGGGGAAACCCTCCACCTTCCGCATCTCGCCGCCGGTGAGCACTTTCGCGCCCTCCTGACGGCCGATGTCGATGTAGGAGAGGATCTTTTCGTACTGGTCGTTACTGGCCTGCGCGCCGATCATGGTCGCGTCGTCGAGCGGGTTGCCGCCCTTGATGGCCTTCGTCCGCTCGACGCAGCGCGCCATGAACTCGTCGTAGATCGACGAATGGATGAGCGCCCGGGACGGGCAGGTACACACTTCGCCCTGGTTCAGCGCGAACATCACGAAACCCTCGACGGCCTTGTCCAGGAAGTCGTCATCGGCTGAAAGCACGTCGGGGAAGAAGATATTGGGGCTCTTGCCGCCCAACTCGAGGGTCACCGGGATGATGTTCTCGCTGGCGTACTGCATGATCAGCCGCCCGGTGGTGGTCTCACCGGTGAAGGCGATCTTGGCCACGCGCGGGCTCGACGCCAGTGGCTTGCCCGCCTCCACGCCGAAACCGTTGACCACGTTGACGACTCCCGGCGGCAGCAGGTCCGCGATGAGCTCGATCACCAGCAGCAGCGAGGCGGGCGTCTGCTCGGCGGGCTTGATGACGACACAGTTGCCGGCGGCCAGCGCGGGCGCCAGCTTCCAGGCGGCCATCAGGATCGGGAAGTTCCACGGAATGATCTGCCCGACCACGCCGAGGGGTTCCTGGAAGTGATAGGCGACGGTGTCGGCGTCGATCTGGGAGAGGTGGCCCTCCTGCGCACGGACCGCGCCGGCGAAGTAGCGGAAGTGGTCGACCGTCAAAGGCAGGTCGGCGGCGAGGGTTTCGCGGACCGGCTTGCCGTTCTCCCAGGTTTCGGCGACGGCGAGGCGCTCCAGGTTCGCCTCGATCCGGTCGGCGATCTTGTTGAGGATGTTGGCACGATCCGTCACCGAGGTGGCACCCCAGGTTTCGGCCGCCCGATGCGCGACCTCCAGTGCCATGTCGATGTCCGCCGCGCTGGAACGCGCCACCTCACAAAAGGTCTCGCCGTCGATCGGGGAGGGATTCTCGAAGTATCGGCCCTCGATCGGCGCTTTCCACTCGCCGCCGATGAAGTTGTCGTAGCGGCGGTTGAAGCTGATGATGCTGCCCTCTGTGCCGGGCTTGGCGTAGATCATGGCGCGGCTCCTGATCGCATTATCTGCGGTGACGGGGGCCACTATGAACCGCGAAGGTTGGCGGGAGGTTGGCGCGGGGTCGGCGAAAGGTTGCCGAGTCAGGATCTGCGAAATCGGCTGTGGTAACGGGCAATTCGGATGCTGGGACGCTGCGCGACCTTGCACGCGATGCTGTGCCGCTAGCGCAGCGCGGTGTGCAGACGCGCGGCCGCCAGCGCGCGGCGGCTGTCGCCGTGGGGGAGCAGGCGCAGGGCGTGCTCGTGAATCTCTATATCGTCGGGGCAGCGCTGGCCGAAACGCAGGGCGTGCTCGGGATTGTGGTCGGCCAGTACGGCCGTGCGCAGGCAGACGTCGAGGTGCTCGCGCCACTGCACGATGCCCGGGACATCCGAATCCGGCAGCAGCGGACCGCGATACAGCCGCACGGCCGTGGTCAGGTCGCCCGCCTCGAGCGCGGCCAGCAGTTCGACGGCGTCGCAGGCGAGGGGTTCGGTGAGCATGTACCGGCGGTCGGCGATGCGGCCGTCGGTGGCGGCGCGCAGACGGGAGACATCGGATTTGAGCGTGCTCGACGACACCGACCGGCCGCCATAGACGGCCTCGTGCAAGCGTTCCGGGGTGAAGCCCTCGGGCTCGAGCGCCAGCAGGGTCAGGATCTCGAGCTGCCGCGGCCGCATCGGCACCTGGCTGCCCTGCTGGTACAACCGGGGGACACCCAGCGCTTCGAGGCGGGGTGTGGCAGCGGGGTGTTGCTGTTCGGCGTGCACTCGGGATTCGATGGCGGTCACCAGGGCTCGGACGGTGGTGAGGATCAGCGGATGTGAGCGGTCCCAGTACGTCGATAGATCGAGCACGCCCAATTGGCGGCCGTCGGCGGCGCGGATCGGCGCACAGTAGCAGACCCAGCCGTGCAACGCCTCGACCAGATGCTCGGCGGCCCACACCTGGGAGGGGCGGCCGCTGTGCAGGGACAGCGCGATGCCGCTGGTCCCCATGTAGGGCTCGTCCCAGCAGCCGCCGGGGGCGAGATTCACCGATTCGGCCCGCCGCCGCACCGAGCGGTCGCCGCAACTGAAGAGCACGGTCCCGGCCTCGTCGGTGACCACCGCGATCATGCCCGAGTCCTCGGTCAGCGCCCGCAGCTCGCCCGCCATCTCGGTGACCGGGGTGCGCAGCGGCGATTCGGCCCAACGCGAACCCAATTCGTCGCGGTCGGTTCCCGGGGCCACGGCCCGGGTCGGATCCACCGTGCGCAGCGACCGCTCCCACGACGCGGCCACCTCGCCGCGCAACGCCACCTGGGCGCCGGGCGGACAGCCGGGGGTGGACGTGGTCCACCGCTCCCAGGCCTTCTCCAACTCCGCACGCTGACGCGACGCGGCGGGCAGCTGTGTCATGGCGCAAACTCCTCGCGGTGCCTCCGGACCGAGCGATATCCCATGATGGCGCGCGGTCGCACCGTGCGGGCCGCATTCGCCGCAGTCCGCGGAGTAAATCGTCCGGCGTCGCTTCGCGGCCTTCGCCGGTGGCGACCCACCGGGTTTGAAGTGCCGATTTCGAGGCATTACGCCAACAGGGACACGGACTCGACCAGGAGGATCAAATGTCGAGCGGAGTATGGATCGCAGTGATAGTCGCCGCGGCGGTGATCGTGGTGTTGGTGATCGCGGCGGTGCTCGGGCCGCGCAGACGCAGCCGCCGGCTGCGGCGTCGGTTCGGACCCGAATACGACCGGACCGTGGAAGCGGCGCCGAACCGCAAGGACGCCGAACAGGAGCTGACAGACCGCGAAAAACGCCACGAAGAACTGGATCTGCGGGATCTGTCGCCCGAGGAGAAGCAGCGCTATGACGCGGCCTGGACCCACATCCAGGAACAGTTCATCGACGACCCCGGCGGGGCACTCGACGCCGCCGACCGCCTCGTGACGAAGGCGATGACCGACCGCGGCTACCCGAACGAGAACTATGACCAACAAGTGGCGGACCTGTCGGTGGAACACTCACGCCCGCTGGGCCGGTTCCGCGCCGCCCACGAGATCGCCGCGCGCGCCGGACACGGTGAGGCGTCCACCGAGGACATGCGCGTGGCCATCGTCGACTACCGCGAGGTGTTCGCCGAACTGGTCGGCGTCGATCATGGCGATCACCACAGCACCTCCCACCACCAGCAGTGAGGCATCGAGATGATCATGAATCCACACCCGCGCGAGGACATCCCGGCCACCGAGTCCGCCGAGCGCGAAGACCCCCACGGCGACGGCGACCCCGGGCGGCTGCGCGATCAGTGGCGCGATATCCAGGCTGGGTTCGTCGACGATCCCAAGGACGCCGTGACCCGCGCGGACGCGCTCGTGGGCGATGCGCTCGAGCAGCTCACCGATCAGTGCTCGCGCCGCCGTGAGCAGCTCGAAAGCGAGTGGGCGCGCGGCGAAGCCGCCGACACCGAGGTACTGCGAACGGCGTTGCGCGGCTATCGCGACCTGTTCGATCAGCTGGTGGGCGGCACCGCGTCCGAGGCGACGAACATGTAGCTCTTTTCCTCGACGCGCTGCTTGATCCGCCACTCGCCGTCGACCCGCACGAAGGTGTCGTGGTACCAGAGGCCGCACAGCATGAGCCGCCGTTCGCCATCGGCGGCTCCGACCATCATCGGGTTGTGACACATGGTCCGCGCGGTGGCGTTGTCACCCTGGACCCGGATGGAGGAATTGCTGATCATGTGTTGGAACGCCGAGAAGTTGGGCATGACCGTAGCGAGGAATTTCTTGGTGGATTCCACGTCGCCGGCCGGACCGCCCATGGCGGTGTAATCGATGTGGGCGTCCGGGGTGAAGATCTCGTCCAGCATTTCCCACTGGTGGGTGTCCACGGCGTGGGAATAGCGGACCATGAGGTCCTCTATTTCCATGCGATCCGAAATCTCCTGCAGGGACAACATGCTGCCTCCGGGTATGGCCGATAACTCTTCAGGGACGGTGGGCCACCGTACGCCCAGGGTCGGCGTTGATCTTGCCATTTCCGAAAGATGTTGGGGGCAAGTCCGATTGATGGCGGGCGATCCCCAAGTGGAGGGGGCTTCGGCGGCACTGCAGGCCGCCACGGGAATGGCGACAGCCGCAACGGAATCCGTCATCCTCACAGTGGGAGGCGGTCCCGACGTGCTCGCCTGCCAGGCGACGGCACAGCAGTGCGGTGTCCGAGCCGCGGTATTAGACCTGTCCGCGACGGACGTCACCACCCTGGACGCGGGACCGAGACCTGTCTCGTCTCGGCGCGAGGTCTGACCGCGCTTCGCCTCCCATTGGGACTCCATTCGCGAATCGGTGACAGCCGATCGCAGGGCACCCAATCCGCCTCGATGACCGTCACGATTCTCGACTACAACTCGCCGGAGGGCGTCAGGCACCACGACACTGGTCACCTTCACCGTGAACGGCACCGCCCTCGACACACCCCCGCTCTGGACCAGCATCACTTGCGGTTCCACGGACAGAACCACCTGGACCCCACAGCAGGCGGGACGCTACACCCTGATCGCCACACAGGCTCTGGGCCGCGACCTTCGACGTGCTCTCGCATCCGGAGACCCAGGCTCAGTTGGCGGAGCGGACCGATGACACCTGGGCGCCCAGCGGAAGCGAACTCGCGGAGGGGCTGCGGCGGATCACCGGGGTCCGCGACGCCACCCCCGACTAGCGGAAACGGACCGCGCGAGGGCCACGCCGGGTCGGGTGGCCCGCAGATTCCTAATGACTGGGATTCCAGATGCGAGTGCAAACGTCCGAAATGCCGTTATCGTTACGATCTACTCAGTAAATAGTTGGGGGGTAGGCAGTTTCGTATGGAAGCTCTCGAAGTCTTCATGCCGTTCGAACCGGCGGGGCTCAATCCCGCGGAGCCGCAGGCGGAAGCGGGAATGTGGGCCTGGCTGGAAGCCTACTCGCTGGTGCCGACCGAGCCCACTCGGCGGCGCATGGAACGGACCCGACCGGCCCGTATGTACGCGCTGTGGTGCCCGCGCGCGAACGCCGAGGAGCTCACCCTGCTGAGCCAGTACACCGCGTGGGCCTTCATCGTGGACGACCAGTTCGATATCGAAATCCCCGAGCCGCAGCGGTGTTTGGCGGCGATCCTCGCCATCGAAGCCGTACTGGACGGTATCGCCAAGCCGTCCGGCGTGCTCGCGATCGCGTTCGCCGACCTGTGGAAACGCTTGTGCCAGGGTCGGTCCCCGGCATGGCGCGAGAGTGTGCGCGGCGAGATCCGGGACTGGTTGTGGACCTACTACGCCGAGAGCGTGGGACGGCTCTCCGGCAATCTGCCCGACCTCGAGGACTACCGCGCGCATCGGCGAGACGGCGTGGCGCTGTTCGTGTTCCTCGACATCAGCGAGCGCGCCGACGGCGTCGACCTGAGCCCGGCGACCCGGCACCTGCCCGCCATGCGCAGTCTGCGCGCCGCGGCCGTCGAGCACATGGGCCTGTTCAACGACGTGCTGTCGGTCGCTTCCGACGAGGCGTCCGGCTACCTGTACAACTCGGTGTTGCTGGCGCAGTATCACCACGGCCACGATCGAGCTCGAGCCCGGCAACTGGTGAACGGCATGCTATCCGAGTGCGTGGCGCGCATGACCGACGCGGTCGAGCGTCTGCCCACCGAACTCGACGACGCCGGCATCACAGGCCGCGAACGCGCCGACGCCCTCGCCACCGCCGCGAATTACACCGTCTACGTGCGCGCCAACCACGACTACCACTATCAGGCCGCCCGCTACACGAGCGCGCCCGCCGAGGCGCTCGAACACGGGCTGCCACTGACCTGACCACGCCCGACAACGCACCGTTGCCGAACTGAAATTCGCAGGCAACCCCCGGGTTTCAGTTTCCGATGGGACTATGGGGTTCTTCTGAGCATTGCTACCCAGCTGCCACCGGGTGGCTGCGGTATCCGTGTCCGAGAGAGCGGGGCCGATTATGCGAGCGTCGAAACCGATCCGTTTCACCGTGGGAGCGCAGGGGGAGGGCAAGCGGCGGTGGGGCCTGTCCCGCCTCGCCGTGGCCGTCCACGCCGGGCATGACGAATCCCGTGCGCGGGCAGCCGAATCCATAACGCGCCCCCTCGACTCGACCGCGGAGCGAAGAGCCCGTAGACAATTGAGCGAGGCCAGAGCGGCCATAGACCCGGTGTTGCGGACCGCGGTCAGTGGCCTGACCGAGCCGCTGGACCTGATGGCCGGGTACCACTTCGGCTGGTGCGATCCCGAGGGAGCGGCCGTTACCGGCGTGCAGGGCAAGGCGCTGCGCCCGGCGCTCACCTTCGCGGCCGCGACCGCGTGCGGCGGGGATCCGGGCACGTCGGTGCACGCGGCGGCGGCGGTCGAACTGCTGCACAACTTCTCGCTGGTACACGACGACGTGATGGACTGCGACGCCTTCCGCCACGGCCGTCCCACGGTGTGGCGGGTGTGGGGTGAGACCACCGCGACCCTGCTCGGCGACGCGCTGCAGGCGGTGGCGCTCGGCGCGTTGTGCGACGGCGTGCCGGAGACGGTCACCGCCGAGGCGGTCATCCGGTTGACCCGGGCCACGGTCGACCTGTGCCACGGGCAGTACGCGGACTGCGACTTCGAGACCCGGGCCGCCGTCACCGTCGACGAGTACCTGGGCATGGCCGCGGGCAAGACCGGCGCGTTGCTCGGCTGCGCCTGCGCGCTGGGCGCACTGTGCGCCGGGGCCGACGAGCGCGTGGTGTCGGCGATGCACACCTTCGGCGCGGAACTCGGCCTGGTGTTCCAGCTGGTCGACGACTACATCGACATCTGGGGTGATCCGGAGGTCACCGGGAAGCCCGCGCACAGCGATCTCATCCATCGCAAGCAGTCGTTCCCGGTGGTGTGCGCACTGGAATCGGGCACGGCCGCGGGTCACGAGCTGGCTCGGCTCTACCGCACCCGGCATCCGTTGACCGCGGCACGCGCGGCGCGCGCCGCGGAGCTGGTCGAGCGGGCGGGCGGCAAGCAGCGCACGCTGCGGCGGGCGTCGACGGCGTTGGAAGCGGCCTTCGCTGCGTTGCCCGATGATCTGGTGTCGGATGATCTGAGCGCATTGGCTCAGCTGGTCGCTCATCGCGATCGCTGATCGCGGGGAGACGACCGTGCGGGCAGGGCAAAAAAACAAAGTACGTGTAACCGGCGGTTACACGTACTTTGTTTTTTGGGAAATATCTGATGAGGTACGCCGACTGTACCAGAGCTCATCGACAATGTGGTGATGGCGAAGCCTTGTCTGCTGTTGCAGCTGCGGCCCGAGCAAGCGGCCTCCGACCAGGAGTATGAAGCGATCCTCGACGCGGGTGGTCTCGCGCCGGAGGAGGTGACACGGGTCGAGATGAATCGCGGCATGCCCGATCTCGACCTCGACGACTATTGGGCCGTCATCGTCGGCGGCGGGCCCAGCAATATCAGCTACCCCGAGGACCGCAAGTACGACTACCAGCGCGTCTTCGAACCTGAACTGAGGAAGCTGCTCATTGAGGTGGTCCGCCGGGACTTCCCCTACCTGGGCGCCTGCTACGGCCTGGGCGTGCTGGCCGAGGCCCTGGGCGGGACCGTGGGTACCGAGCGCTTCTCCGAACCGCCGGGAGCGACCACCATAGAACTGACCGGCGACGCCGCCGCCGACCCGCTGCTCCACGGCCTCCCGGACGCCTTCCGCGCCTTCGTCGGCCACAAGGAGTCCTGTCAGGACGTCCCACCCGGCGCGACGCTGCTGGCCCGCTCCTCCGGCTGCCCGGTCCAAGCGGTCCGCGTCGGCGAACACGTCTACGCCACCCAGTTCCACCCCGAGCTCGACGGCCGAGGCCTGGCCCTGCGCATCGAAATCTATCGCCACGACGGCTATTTCGATCCCGCCGAGGCCGACTACCTCACCGAACTCGGCCACCGCGAGCACATCACCGTGCCCCAGCAGATCCTGCGCCGCTTCGTCGCCCGCTACCGGGAGTGAGCTCCGATCAACGGTGAGCTCGTGGCCGGACGCGGTGATGCGCGTCGGCGGCTCGCGATCGCGGCGGCGACCAGGAGCGTCCAGGTGAGCCAGATGTAGGCGTTGTGGGCGACGATGGCGAACGGGCCCGGATCGGCAAGGCGCAGAACGCTATCGGACGGCAGGCCGAGGAAAGGGAAGATGCCGCCCGAGCAGAGGAGGAATACCGCGATCAGGGCCGAGGCCGTCAGAACCGAACGGTGGCGCAGGAGCGTGAGGTCGGCCGCGCAGATCAGCAGGGGCGCGAGCCAGACCCAGTG
Source organism: Nocardia sp. NPDC005746 (assembly GCF_040630785.1). Classification (NCBI taxonomy): domain Bacteria; kingdom Bacillati; phylum Actinomycetota; class Actinomycetes; order Mycobacteriales; family Nocardiaceae; genus Nocardia; species Nocardia sp. NPDC005746. The sequence goes on along the minus strand of NZ_JBEXYE010000002.1, from coordinate 211,711 downwards.
GTGAATCCAGGTGTAGGGGGAGATGGCGGCGGCGGTCATGCCGCACAGGGTCAGAGCGGCGAGTTCCTGGCCGGTCGCCGACAGGCGGCGGGCCACGACGAGACAGGCCAGGGCGGTGGCGAGAGCGGCCGCGGGCCAGAGCAATTGGGCGAGGCCGCCGGAGCCGAGGGAGCGGGCGAGCAGCCCGCGCAGTGATTCGTTGTCGGGGTTGCCGGGGACGCCGACACGGGCCGGATCGGCGAAGGCGCCGCTCCAGAAGGTGAGGGAGTCCTTCGGCATGACGGCCAGACCGATCACCAGGGTGGCGGCGCAGGCGCTCGCCGCCGCAGCGGCCGCCCGGAAGCGGCCGGTCACCAGCAGGTAGAGGATGAAGAAGGCGGGCGTCAGTTTGATTCCGGCGGCGATACCGGTCAGCGCGCCCTTCCAGCGGGACGAGTCGGGCAGGGTCATATCGGCCAGGACCAGCAGTAGGAGTAGCAGATTGACCTGGCCGAGGCCGATGGTTTGGCGCGTCGGCTCACACCACAGCAGCACCGCGGTGGCGGCGGGGATGACGATCAGGAGTCGCCGGTCGCGCCGGAAACCCAGCAGCGACAAGGCGGCCCACACCGACCCGGCGAGCAGTGCCATATTGCCCAGCGCACCGGCCACGGTGAACGACGCACCGTGCAGCACCACCAGCGGCACGAACAGCAGAGCCGCGAACGGCGTGTAGACGAATTCCCATTCGCCGCGCGTGTGCCCGCGCAAAGGACTGTCGTAGACCGAAACCCCGTGCACCACACGGTCGGCCGCGACCCGGTAGACATCGAGATCGTCCAGCGGGAACATCGCGCGCGGCGGCAGTAGCGCTTGGCGCAGGTACCAGCAGGCGGCCAGGACGCCCAGCGCTCCGATCAGCCACACCATGGGCGCCGGTATCGACCGCCCGGGTGGTGCGGCGGGATTCACGGAGGCCGCGGCGCCCCTCGTCGGAACGGGCATGCGGACTCCCACGGTGGTTCGGGCTGGCGTGTGCCCGAACCACCGTAGTGGCGATTCAGTTGTCGCGCAGGGCGATCAACCCCGGGATGACCCCCAGATAGGCGGTGCCATCAGGGCCGATGCTGATTCCGGCGTAGTTGTTGTTGAAGCCGGGACCGGTGCCGGCGAGGTGCTTCCAGACCGTGGCCCCGGTGCGGAAGTCCAGCGCGGTGAGATACCAGGGATCGCTGGGTTCGGAGCCCTTGGTGTAGCTGTAGATCAGGCCGGTCGCCAGCGAGAGCTTGGGGACGACCGTGGGGGCGGCCTCGGTGGTGTTGGCCCAGACCTGGTGGCAGCCCGCGCCGTCGGGGTCGATATCGATGCGGGCGAATCCCGGGGTGGTGGTCTTTCCGAGCAGGGTGGCCTCGGGACCGGTGTACCCGTAGTTGTTCTCGACGACCAGCGAATTGCCCGCGCTGATCAACGAATTCTCGGTGTCACCGGCACCTGCGCCGAACACGGGGACGGCGCACACCTGTCGCTGTGCCGCGCCGGGTGCGGTGCGGTAGACGACGACGTTCATCGGATCGGCGTTGTCGGTGATGGCGACGTAACCGCCCGACAGGATGGTCGGTGTGGTGCCGGTGCCGTCGTCGACCTGGCCCGGCTTGCGCTGTCCACTATTGGCGTAGGTGGTGCGCCAGGTGATGGCGGGCGCACCGTCGGGTCCCGCGTCGAAGCGGAGCAGTTCGCGGTTGGTCGCGATGTAGACGTCTCCGTCGTTGCCCACCGCGAACGAGTTCTCGATCTCACCGTTCGCGCCGTCGCCGAGCCGGATGACCTGTGCCGCACCGGAGTTCAGGTCCAGGGTGCCGACCACGCCGTCGGTGCGGGCGACGAACCACAGCAGCCCATTGCTGTCGGGCAGCGCCGAGTTGAAGGTCTCGCCGGGCCGCAGCAGTCCGGTCAGGTCGTGGTCGTGCACGACCGTGAACCCGTCACCGGCGCTGTTCACCGCGAAGACGCGGATGTGGCCGTCGCGGGAGGCGACCACGGCGCGATCCTGGTCGTCGAGGTAGAAGTACGCGCCGCCGGTGAAGTTGCCGAACGCGCCCGGCCGCAGGAAGGCGCCCGGATCGCCGGGAAGTGCGCTGCGGCCCAGCACATTCAGGGTGACCGGGTCGAGCAGGTACAGCGCGGGCGACGGCCCGATGCAGGTCGTGATGATCCGGCCGGCGCGGTCGAAGGTGAGCGATCCGCACTCGCCGCCGATGACCGCCGACACCACGCGAATATCGTGGCCGAGCGGTCCGGGGCGGGTGGTGGTGTTGCTCATCCAGCCGTCGTCGTGGATGCCGGAGCTGCCGTTGGGCGCGAGGTAGGGGTGCTGCGGAACCGGCGGCAGACCGGTGATCGGTTGCGCGACGGCCGGATTGCCGAGGAAGACCGGTGGTGCGCCGGGCACGGCCGGGATGGGCAGCGCCGCCGCGGTTCCGGCGACCGCGGCGAACACGGTGGCGGCGGCGCCGATGACGCCGCCGCGGGAGCTATTTCGCACCGATGCCGTCCCGGAGGAAGTCGGCGAGCTGCTCCCCGAAGGGTTTCGCGGTCTGGGTGAAGTAATCGTTCCATCCGTCCTGCTGGGCCTGTTGCAGGGAGGAGGGTAGCGGCTGCTGCAGTTCGGTCCGCACGGCCTCGTCGTGAAGTCGGCTCATGGTGTCGCGCAAGGCGCCGCCGATGGCGGCGGTGTTGTCGAGTTCGAGCCGGCCGTCGGGGGTGGAGTAGTCGTAGAGCTCGTACTCCTCCTGCTGCGCCGGGTCGATGCGTGACGTGCCCGCGGCCCAGTGCGAGTAGCGGACGAATTTGGCGTCGGCGGTGCGCAGCGCGATCACGTGTCCCGGTGCGTCACCGTTGAATCGGACCGCGGCCTCCTCGATGGAGTGCTCGTCGGTGGTGTGCAGGATCCACGGCCGTCCGGGGGCGCGCGGGTCGCGGGCCACCGCGGCGATGTCGTGCCGCCCGGCCAGGTGCGCGTAGCGGTCGTCGGCGCGCCACCCGGCGCCGCCGGTGCCGATGGTCAGCAGCAGGGCCGCCAGGTCGACGCTGGAGGTGAGCTGGTCGCGCACGCCGGGGGACGGGGTGAGCAGCCCGCGCGGGTCGTGGATGTAGAGCGGTACCCGCAGGGCCTCGTCATACGCGCCGCCGCCCTTGCCGTGCAGGCCGTGCGAGCCCGCGTAGTCACCGTGGTCGGAGGTGAAGACCACGACCGTGTTCGCGGCGACCTCGGGCCGGGACTCGACCGCGGCGATGACGCGGCCGATCTGGATGTCCACCTGCTGCTGGAACCACAGGTAGAGGTTGCGCAGGTCGATCCACTCCTGGTCGGCGCCCGGCGTGCCGTAGGGGGCCAGGCCGAAGGTCGCCGCCGACACTTCCACCAGCGCCATCTGTAGCCGCGGCTTCCGGGAGAGCTGGTCGAGGGTTTCGAAATTGCCGGGCAGGTCGTTGATCCAGCGTGGAATGTTGTTGTTGGCCAGGGTGCGTCGCGTCCAGCGCGGCCACCATTGGATGTCGTGCGGGTTGACCAGCGACACCGTCGTGCACCACGGGCCTTGCGCCGCATCGCTGTCGAGCCACTGGACGAATTCGTCGACGATGCGGCCGTCCATCTGCAGGCCCTGTTCGGGCGCGCCGTTGGGGGAGGGGTAGGTGCCGCCGTCGAAGCCGTAGCGGTCCAGGCCGCCCGGGGTGGTGTCGGCGTAGTGGCCCAGATGCCATTTGCCCCACCAGGCGGTGCGGTAGCCCTGTTCGCGCAGCATCGACCCCCAGGTGGGGAAGCCCGCCGCCAGTTCCGACTGGGAGGTCGACAGGCAGCCGGTCTGGTGGGCGTACAGGCCCGTCACCAGGGCGCCGCGAGAGGGGGTGCAGTCGTTGGCGGCGGTGTAGTGCTGTTCGAAGGAGACCGACTTGTTCCGCAGCGCGGCGATATTCGGCAGGATCGTGTCGAGGACGGATTGCTCGGGGAACCAGATCGGGGCCCGCATCTCGTCGACGATGACGACCAGGATGTTCGGTTTGCCCGGATCGTTGTCCCGGCGGTCGGGTTCCGCGGCGGCCGGGCCCGCTGCCGCGACCGCGGCCGCGGTGGCGCCGGCCATCGCGCCGGTGCCGAAAAACCCTCTCCTGCTGATCATTCGATCGCTCCTGTGGTCGTGCCGGTGGCGGCGATGAACGCGCTCACCACGGCGGCGAGTTCGGGTCCACGGTCTTCCTGGAGGAAGTGACCGGCGTCGGTGATGGTGGTGTGGGCCCGACCGGCGGCGCCGGGCACCTTCTCCTGAAAGGGTCGGTGACCGCCCGCGGTGATCGGGTCGCCGTCGGAGAAGGCGGTCAGTACCGGTTTCTCGAACCGCGCCAACTGTTCCCACGCCGCCCGGTTGGCCGGTGCGGCCGGATCGTCGGGGCGGGTGGGGACCAGGAGCGGGAACGCTCGCGCACCCGCCTTGAAGGTCTCGTCCGGGAAGGGCGCGTCGTAGGCGGCCACCACCTCGGGGGACAGGGTGGTGCGGCAGCCGCCCGCGATGATGCCGCCGACCGGAAAGGCCGGCGTCTCCTGGGAGAACCGCTGCCAGGCGGCGAAGGCGTCGGTGAGTTTCGCGTCGCCCGTGGGCAATCCGGTGTTGGCGACCACCACGCGGGCGAACCGGCGGGGGTGTTCGGCGACCAGCCGCAGCCCGATCAGGCCGCCCCAGTCCTGACAGACCAGCGTGATGCCGGTCAGGTTCAGGTGGTCGAACAGGGCCTCGCGCATCCACTCGACGTGGCGCGCGTAGGTGTAGTCGGCGCGATCGGCGGGTTTGTCGCTGCGGCCGAAGCCGATGAGATCCGGTGCGATGCAGCGCAATCCGGCCTTCACCAGCACGGGAATCATGGTCCGATACAGGAAGCTCCAGGACGGTTCGCCGTGTAGCAGCAGGACGACGTCCCCGTCGCGGGGGCCCTCGTCGAGGTAGTGCAGTCGCAGCCGGGTCGCGCTCCCGTCTCCGGCGGCGACGTCGATGTAGTGGGGTTCGAAGTCGAAGTCCGGCAGATCGGCGAACCGGTCGTCCGGTGTCCGCAGTGCGTGCATGCTGCCGACCCTAAAACTATTTGCACGTGGAGTGCAACAATCAATTTTCCTGTGTAGGGTTGACCGTGATGGACGGACGTACCGCACGAGCGGCGAAGAACCGCCAGGCGGTCTTGGAGGCCGCCCTGGCGCTCATCGACGAGGGCAATCTGCAACCGACCGCGCAGGCGGTCGCCGAGCGGGCGGGCGTCGCCACGCGGTCGGTGTACCACCATTTCCAGGATCTGGAGACGCTGTATCTCGACGCGGCGCAGACCCAGATCGCCCGGCATTGGATCGCACTCCTGGAACCGGTGACCGGCGACCTGAACCAACGCATGGACACCCTCGTGGCCCTGCGCTCCGACCTGTTCGAGAACGTCACCAGCACCCGCCGAGCCGCGCTGCTGCGCGAACACGAATCCGTGGTCCTCTCCGAACGTTTGAACGAGAGCCGCGCGGCGCTACGTGCCCACCTGCGCACCAATCTGCCCGAACTCGACGCGCTGGAACCGGCCTCCCGCGAAGCCGTCTTCGCGATGTGTTCCTGGGAGACCTGGGACGTCCTGCGCCGCCATCAAGCCCTCCCGGTCGACGCCGCCCGCGCGGCCGTGACCGCGGTCCTGACCCGCATGCTCACCTGAGCCGCCGAAAAGGAACATCCCCATGGCCATCGTGCCCGACGCCGATCAGTTCACCCGCTTCGCCGAAACCGCCGGCGAGGGGCCGATCGCAATGCTCAATCTCATCAAATTCCGGGATCGCGCCGAATACGCGAGCTACGGGGCAGCCGTGCTGGCCATGGTCGAGAAGCAGCGGGGCCGCCTGCTCTGGCACGGCGAACCCCAGCAGACGCTGATCGGCGACGAGGACTGGGACTACGTCGCCCTCGTCGAATACCCCAGTCGCCAAGCATTTCTGGACATGGTGACGGCACCCGAATACGAGCAGATCCACCAGCACCGGGAGTCCGGCATCGACTACACGACCTTGATCGCATGCCGGCCGTTCCCGACCCCGTGACCACGCCCCCGGGGCGCGACTAGGCTTTCCGGGTGCTGTTCCTCCGGGTGCTCGGCCCGATCGAGGTCGAGGTGGACGGTCGGCTCGTCGACATCGGCGGGCCCGTTCCCCGGCGGTTCCTCGCGGCCCTGTCGACCACGCTCGGCTCCGCGGTTTCCGACGAGGCGCTCGGTGAGCTGATCTGGGGCGCCGATCGGCCGCAGCAGGTGGGCGGCACGCTGCGGGTGGTGGCTTCGCGGCTGCGGTCGGCGTTCGGCCCCGCAGCCCGGGACCTCTTGCAGCGCGGCGTATCCGGATATCGGCTGGAGGTGCCGCCGGAGTGGTCCGACAGTGGGCGCTTCGCGGCATCGGTCACCGAAGGAATTCGGGCGCTGGCGGCCGGGGAGGCGGCGCGCGCGGAGCGGCTCCTGGCGGATGGGCTGGCGCTGTGGCGCGGGGAACCGTGGCCGGAGCTGGATCACGCGCCCGCGTTGCCCGCCGAACGGACGCGGCTGGCCGAGCTGCGCGATGTCGCGGTCGAAGAGTTGCAGGCGGCGCGACTGGCCTGCGGGCAGACCGCAGCGGCGGTCGCGGCATTGAGCGAGGCGGTGGCGCAGGCCCCGTTCCGGGAGCGGCGCTGGGAGCTGCTGGCACTGGGGCTGTATCGCGGCGGGCGGCAGGCGCAGGCGCTGGCCGAGCTGCGGCGGGTGCGGGAGCTGCTGGTCGAGGAGCTCGGCGTCGAGCCCGGACCCGCGCTGCGCCTGCTCGAGCAGCGGATGCTCGAACACGATCCCGGGCTGCTGACCACGGCCCGTCCTCGGCCACCGGCCGACGGCGCGGTTCGCGCTGTGCCGCAGCCCGTTTCGAGGCTGCTCACCTCCTTTGTCGGTCGCGACCGGGAACTACGACTGCTGACCGAGCTGCTGACCGAGCAGCGAATGGTCGGTCTCGTAGGGCCCGCCGGGGTCGGCAAGACCAGGCTGGCGGTCGAATACTGTGCGACGCAGGAGGATACGGTCGACCGCTGGGTTGTGCGGCTGGGTGAAGTCCGCCGCGGCGACGCGGTCGCGATGGCGGTCGCGTCCGCGCTCGGGCTCATCCACCACAGCGGCGACCCCGCCGCCGTGGTGCGGCGCGCGCTCGCGGTACGGCCGGGGCTGCTGGTACTCGACAACTGCGAGCATCTGATCGAGCCCGTCGCCGAGCTGAGCGTGCTGCTGCTCGCCGGCTGTCCTGGTTTGCGGATTCTCGCGACCAGCCGCCAGCCTCTGGGTATCGACGGCGAGCATGTGCTGGCGGTCGAACCCCTGCCCGTGACCGGCCCGGACGGCACCGATGGCAGCGCGGTGCGGCTGCTGATCGATCGGGTGCGGGCCGGCCGATCGAATTGGCAACCGGCCGAGGACGATCGGGCGTTCGCGCGGGACATCTGCGCCACCCTGGACGGCCTGCCGCTGGCGATCGAATTGGCGGCGGCCCGGGAGCGGGCGTTCGGGCTGCGCGACATCGCCTCCCACATTCGCGATCGGCTCGACGTGCTCGGACCGACGCCACGGGGATCGCTGTCACCGCACGCGGGACTCGATGCCGCCATCGGATGGAGCGTCGAGCATCTGACGGACGCCGATCGCGCGATGCTGTTGCGGTTGTGGCCGTTCGAGGGCGGATTCACCTGGCAGGCCGCCGAGGCGGTCCGGCCCGCGGCCGCCGGAACCGCGGTGCTCGCCACCTTGGCGGCGCTGCTGGATCGGTCGGTCATCAGCGCGGACACCACGACCGCACCGACCAGCTATCGGATGCTCGAGACCATTCGCCGCTACTGTCGCGACATCGATCCCGATCCGCAGGCCAGTCGCACCGCGCACGCCGCGTGGGTGCACGATTTCGTGACGGCGCAGACCGCTCTGCTGACCGGGCATGGGGCCGGGCCCGCCTACCGCGCCCTGGCGGGGGAGCTGCCCAACATTCGCACCGGCATCGACCACGACCTCGATCACGATCCCGTGCGCGCGCTGAGGACGGCGGCCGCTCTGCAATTCGCGTGGACGACACTCGGGGTGCTGGCGGACGGTCGCCGTCTACTGCGGACCGCATTGGACCGCGCCGCACCGGCGGACAGCACGGATCGGGCGCGCGGGCTGGCCGCCCTGTCCATCGTCTCCTTCCACGCCGGGGATCCCGCCGAAGCACTCGCGCACGCGGACACCGCCCTGGATCTCCTGACCGCCCCGGAGTCCGAGCGCGATCCAGTGTTGCACGCGTTGATGTTTCGCGCATTGGCGCTGACCGCCCTCGGTGACGCGAAGTCCACCCGGGAGGCCGTCGACCGCCTGATCGTGGAGGTCGACCGCCTGCCCACACCCGATTGGATCCGCGGCTGCGCGCAGTTCGGTCACGGCATCACCTTGCTGCTGGAGGGCGACGGGATCGAGGCCCTCCGATGGCTGCGCAGTGCGCGGGAGCTCAGCGCCGACTGCGGTCACCTCTGGTGCCAGGGCATGGCCGATGTGGTGGTCGCCTGGTCGGTGCTCTCCCCGGGTGACGACAGGAACGCCGCCGCGGAGGCACTGACCGCGCTCGACCGGGCCTTGGGCGTGTTCGCCGAACAGTCGAACATCTCCGACGCCCTCGGCGCGATCTACGCGGCGGCGCACGCGCTCATGCTCACCTCCGAACCCCGGACGGCACTTCAGCTGCGGGCGGCCGCGCTACACCACTCCGAGCGTGTCGGAGCCGACCCGCGCCGCTACGCGCAGTTCGCGCATCCGGCGTTGATCGAGCGGATGAATCGGCTGCTGCCCGATGCGGACGCGGCGGCCGCCGAACAGGCCGGGAAGCGGATGAGCTGGACGGACATGGTCGATCTCGTCCACGACGCCGCCGGCAAGCCGTTGTAGCGGATTTGAAACACCCTTCGGCGACGGTGAACCGGTGACCACCTTCGACTTGTCCACCGAGACCACCGTCGATTGCCCGGCCTCGAAAGTCTGGGCGATCCTGGCCGACTACGCCAACGACACCGCCTGGCGCACCGGCGTCGTCGCCATGGCCGCGCACCCGCCCGGCCTCGCCTCACCCGGTACCCGCACCGCCGAGGAACTCCGATTCGCCGGACGCACCTGGCGCAATGGCGGCGAAGTCCGCACGGTCGACCCCGGCACCCGGATGACCTGGCGCACCACCTCGGGAGCCGATGCCGAGGGCGCCCGCACCGTGACCCCGATCGGCACCGATCGATCCCGGATTCGCTTGGAACTGCGGGTCACTCCGCACGGCATGCAGCGACCGTTCGGCGCGCTGCTGGCCCGCATGCTGCAGCGCAATCTCGACCGCGATATCGCCGCACTGCGGACGCTGATCGAGCGCACGGGCGCGTGACGCGCCGATACTCACCAACTTCGATCGGCCGAAGCCGTTGCGATGCAGCGGCTTCGGCCGTCCCCTCGTATCGAAGCGGTCACCGGGCGTGCGCGGTGGCCTTCGCGGCCGGGTGGGGTGTGCCCACCAGGGCCGCCGGGTAGAGCGTCTGAGCGAACTTGCGGTCCTGGGCGTCGATGTCCAGCCCGCCGGGGACGGGCTTGCCGTCGCGCATGATCGAGCCCGGCAGCTGGTAGCACATGATCGACACGGTGTCGGCCGGCGTGGCGATGAGGCTGACGTCCTCGAGCGGGGTCAGCACCTGGGCGCGGGTGGTGTCCGGGCTCCAGCCGTCGGTCTCCTGGAAGTACCGGATCGCCTTCTTGGGGTCGATGTTCTCGACGACTTCGCGGCGCATGTGCTCGTGCGGGAAGCCCAGGGTGTGGCCGGTTTCGTGGCGCACGACCCGCTTGTACTCGCTCTCGGGGGTGTCCATGGAGAAGGAGTCCAGGTTCATGGTCGGCTGGTCGGCGGCGATGTGCAGGATGTCGGTGCCCAGATACGACCAGTAGCCGTCGCCGGGAGTGCGGGCGATCCGCACTTCCGCGTCCTTGCCGCGGCTTTCGGAGAACTTGATGTTCGCGCCCGGCGACCACGCGTTCATGTGGCTGACGATGCGCTTCTTGAGGTCGGAGTCGTCGGTATCGAGGAACCGGACGGCCAGGTGGACGCCGCCGCTGCGCCAGTATTTGGTGGTGAGGGCGGAGATGAACTCCTTGTTCACCGTGCCCGGGGCGACCAATCCGGTGACCGGACGCAGGTACGGGCGGTTCGCGGGATTGATCTCCACGGCCGTCTTGGCGGCCGCGAACAGGGTGTCGCCGGGCAGGCTGCGCGGCGTGCACACGATGATGGCGTCTCCGGTGGACATGTCTTTCACTCCTGATGGTGATTCGTTGCGGTGAGGGTGACCTCGGTCCAGAGGTCGCCGTGCACGGCCAGGTGACCGGGTACGGCTGCGGGCGGCTGGTCCGCTCGGACCACCGTGTGATGGTGCTGTTCGAGCGACTCGACCAGCGACTTCTTGGGTATGGTCTTCACCCATCGCTGCACCGGCCCGAATGGAACCATCGCGTATCCCGATGTCTGCCAGTCCTTTTCGACGAATCGGCGAGGAGTGGCATTGTGCGATCCGTGATGGCCGACCTTGTACAGCGCCAGGTCGGTCAGCAGGTCGATATTGCGGGCGTCGGAGAACACGTACTCCCACGCACCCTGCTGCGCGTCCCCGGGGAACAGCAGCCGCGTTCCGGACACATCGAGGACGAAGAAGACACTGGTGTTGTTCACGGCGTTCTCCAGAATCGCCGCGGCGCGCAGCAATCGGTCGTCATCGTGCACCAGATTCTCCAGCGCCAGATCCGTTTTCGCCTCCGGAAGCCGGCCCGGCAGCTGACCGGAGGTGATGTACCGCGCGTGGAACAGCGGCGTGAGCGGCGCGGCGGAGTCGGCGCCGGCGCCCGCCCGGACCAGCGGCCACGACTGCTGGGCGGGCGGATCCATGCGTTTGAGGAACTTGATGTCGCGGGAGGGCCCGAGAATGTGGGCGACAACGCCGACGCGGTCCACGGCGATCCGGTTCTCGGCCTCGGCCCGGCTGGGCAGGAACCGAACCCGGTGCGGGGCGGCGAACCCGCGCTGATTGCGGCCCAGCAGACGATCGGTCGCGGCGGCATTGCCCTGCGCGTTGAGCGCGAACATCCGGGCCTGTGCGACACCGGCGGGCAGGCGGCCGTCGAGTTCGGCGACCCGCCGCTCGCTCAGCGCCAGCAGGCCGTTCGCGGCCTCGGCCTGACCGCCGCGGATGCGGCGCGCGTCCGCGTCGTCGGGGTCCTCGACGAACGGCACCCACACCTCGTCCACCAGCACCTGTTCCCATTCCTCGCAGGCGAATCCGGTGATGTGGTCGGCGTGGTGGTGGGTGGCGACCACGACATCGAGGTGCGGACGGTGATCGGGCGCGGACTCGGTGAGATCGGCGATGATGGCGCGCACCGACTCGCGGATCGGGCGGGCCCGGCCCTGACTGTGGACACCGCAGTCGACCAGCATCCGCCAGGTGTCCTCGCCGCGGCGGACGGTCACCGTGAACGCGTCGCCGAAGCCCACGTTGTACATGCGGACCGAAATCGTTGTCCGGGTGGCCATCTCGCACCTACTCCCCGGTGTCGGAATGGATCGTGGCGAAGCCGAGACGGTGGATCGCGTGCTCGGCCGTGAAGGCGCTCAACGGGTCCGCGGCCTCCAGGTCCTCGAACCATTGGGTCATTTCGGCGAGCCGCTGCTGACCGGCTTCATGGAACTGTCTGGCGCTGTCGTCGGTCGCCACCGCCAGATCGCTCAGGGGCAGTGGCTTCGCGATGATGTATTCGACGCTGCCGTCCGCCCGGACGACCAGGGCGGTGCCCGCGCGGATCGCCGGGGGCTTGTACTGCTTCGGGTCCTCGAGGTCGGTGCGCCGCTGCAGCAGCTGGATGGCCAGTTCCGGGCGCGGCAGCCGATCGCCCGCCTGCCGGTAGGACACGTGGATGCCGTCGCAGCTGATCGGCAGCTTCGGATCGAGCCCGATTTGCAGGGCGTTCACGCGGGCCCAGGCGGTGATGCCGACGGCGACCTCGCGGAAGACCGTACTCGTCGTCGGGAGCTCCAGGGCGCGGGGACTGCCATTGCCGTCGGGGACCGGCGGTGTGCGCAAATCGCCTGCGGCGCCGACCGGATCGAGATCCCGCGAGGCCGACAGGATCACCTTGGACAGGTCGACCGCGTGCTTGCCCCGGCTCAGGTTCAGGCCGGTATCGGGCTGATGCCAGACCAGCGCCTCATCGGTCAAGGAGGTGACGCTGGTCGGCCAGATGCCGCGCCGGCGCAGCGCCTCCACCAGGGTGGCGCGCAGATGCCGGCGGTCCTCGGGGTAGAGGCCGCGGTCGGCGGTGACGATCGCGCGCACCACATCACCGAAGCGGACATCCACCACCGGCAGATAGTCGAAGGCGCGCACCACCATTCCAAGCAAGCGGTCCGCGGTCTTGACCGCCTCGTCGGCGATGCGGGACACCAGATCCGGGTGCAGGTGGCCGGGGGGCAGCACGCCGGTGCCGCCGGTCGCGATACGCATCAGGTCCGCGATGGCGCTCTGATAGGAGTCGAGGTACGCGTCGAAGACCGCGGCCACGAAGCACGCGCCCAGTTCGTGCGGCTCCTGCGCGGCCAGAAACTGATTCGGGGTGCGGTCCGGGCTGCGGATCGCCGAGCGCAGAGCCGCGCCGCGGCCGGTGGATTCGCCGAATTCGCGTGCCAGGTCCAGGAGTCCGCCGCTCTTGCCGAGCTCGCCCGAGGTCTTCGTGATCGCGTCGACCACGACGTCGCGGTGGGTGAAATGCTGGAACAGCGCCATCAGATCGGCGACGGCCTCGTGCCAGGCGAAGACGTCCCGGTGCGTGGATTCGCTGTAGAGGCGGCGGATTCGGTGCACGATCGCATGGGTCACCTCATGGGCGACGATATCGCTCGACAGGCAGGTGAAGATGATCTGGCTGGGCAGATTCGCGCCCGGATTCTCGGCGTCGGCCCGGTAGTAGCCGAACAGGACCGCGCGGCGCTTCGGATCGAAGTAGGCGTTCTGGCCCTCGAAGGCGTGCGGAACCAGGCGCAGAACCTGCTCACGATGCCAGCGGAAACGGCGGCCCATGAAACGTTCGAAGCGTTCCAGGACGCTCATCGCGACGGCGTAGACGACCTGCTGGTGGGCGCGGGGATCGCTCTCGGTCGGGCGAATTCCGTCTTGCGCCAGCAGATACGGGTCGTCGAGGTCGATCGGGGCGTACCACTTCTCGCGGCTGGCGTCGTAGTCGACGACCTGCACGAGTCCGCCGTCCGGGCCGGGACCCTTGAACTTCTCGAACGGGATGTCGAGGGTGAGGAAGCGTCCGGTCAGGCGCGTCGACATGGGGTCGAAGGCGAAGGTCCGCAGCCGGCGGCGGGCGGGCGGGCAGATGCCGCCCATGCTGTAGGCGACTACAGGTGTGGTTTGGTCCATTGCTCGTCCTCCCACCGGACCGCTCGCGGGATTCGCTTGCCGTAGTTCGTATCCGTCTGGCACCGGGTCCGCACGCTCGCGTGCAGCAGGGCATCCGCGGGGACGCGGCGGTGCCGGTAGGTGAGCAGCGCCCAGATCCAGCCCATGCGGTGCACCCGGCCGCTCGCGTGGTTCTCGGTCAGGGCGCAGACATCGCGGTAGGCCCTGGGCTTCACGTTCAGTCCGGCCTCGATCGCGCCGTCGACTATCCATTTCAGCGCGACTTCGGCCAGGCGCGGATCGTCCTCGAAGGTGCCGCCGACATCGGAATGGACACCGGCGAACCACGCCTCGGTGAGTACGGGCCGCTCGCCCTTCGGGACGACCAGGTATTGCTCGTACGGGCGTCGCTTCTCGTCGATGGAAACGGCGTGCCGGACGCGTTCGACATTCGGGATCTGACGGGTGAACGGCCATTTCAGATTCCAGCGGAACAACCCGGCCGCCTTCACCGTGTCCCAGACCCCCAGATACTCGATGGGAATCGAGAATTCACCCTCCGGGGTCTTGGAACAGAACGCGCGGGCATAGCGGCGCAGTTCCGGCCAATCCGTCGTCTTGCGGGTGTAGGCGCTGACGACATATTGGACGAGATTCTCGCTGCCCGGCCGCAGCAGCCCGGGCTCGTGCAGCAGCCCCGCCAGGGCGCGCGCGGTGTAGGCGCCGCGGCTGAAACCGAAGACGAACACCCGGTCGCCCGGCCGCCAATGTTCGATCAGATAGGTATAGGCCTCCGCGAGATTGGAGCGCAGACCGCTGCCCACCGCCAGCCCGAGCATGCGCGACACCCAGCGCGCCGGCGGCGACCACGCGCCCCGGGCGCTGAAGGTGCCGACGCCCGGATCGTAGAACGCGATCTGTTCGGTGGAATCGATCAGATCGAGCATCTCGAAAAGGCGGACGACATTGGTGCTGCCGGTGGCTCGGAGTTGATTGCCGGTCCCGTCGAGACAGATGACGATGTTCTTCGCCGCTGATCCTGTAAACACCCATCGAGTGTCGCGCCGGACAATCGTCAGGTATCGAGTAGTGCTGTACTCGAATTTCGGTAAACGGAGGCGTCGACTACCGAATTCTGGTACCCCAGGTCAGCGATTTCTTACCGGCTGGACAAATCCTGCGCCGACATCGGCTTCGATCGTACGCTTGCCTAATTTCCCGGCGTCCGGGATCAGGCGCCCGAAAGCGACGAGGCCGCTCCGTTCTCGATCGCGAGTTCCGTTGCAAGCCAACCGGTTTCGCTGCGCCCGCAACACCACCACCCCACCCGCCTGACCGCCCGCCCCCGGCCGAGAAAGCCGCTGCGCCGCAGCGGCTTTCCTCGTGGCCGCGACGTCGGCATCACTCGCGGAGAAGTTGGACGAATTTCTCGCGCGAGTGCATCGCGCGGTCGGCGAACCCACGATCGAGTTGCCCGCCATGCGCTACACCGGTGCCGCCGCCGGGGCGGCGGCACCACATGCGCGCTCGTGCGTGAGGCGTGCACTGCCCGAACGCCGACGATGTCCAGCAAATCGGGTGCTTCTTCGAGCGCGGCGGGCCGGGCTCGGCGCGCTCGACCAGGTCGATGGTCTCGGCAGATCGGAAACCCGAACGCCGCTACGCGCGTACTAGTTCCCGTCTTTCCTCAGTAGAGGCTGTGCGCTATCACCAGGCCATGTTCGCGTAGCTGACGAGCATGTCCTGGCTCTCGCGCGAGAGCTTCCAGGTTTCGCCGACGTTCTTCCAGGTCACCGAGAACGGGAAGGCATAGGATCCCAGCCGGCTGTTCAGCGTGGCCGACAGGACGTCGCCGTCGACCGAGACCGGCCCCGACACGTCCCAGCTGTACCCCGGAATCCGCTGAATCACCTGAGCCACGTTGACGATCTGGCTCGCATCGCCGGACTCCAGCTCGGCGGCGGACCCGTTCAGCGCCGCCTGCAGCTTGCCCTGCAGCTCACCCGTAGACGGCGTGGCCGGCGTGGCCACCGCGGCCGGGGCGGTCGCGACGACGGCGACGGCCGGCGCCAACAAGCTGGCGGACAGCATCGAGGCGACGACGAACTTGCGAATCATGAGCAGATCTCCTTCAGGCTAGGTTAGGCTAACCATAACCTAGGCGGAGGGTGTTGTGTCCAGCCCTTCGTGGCGGTGCGGGAGTGAAGGGGCTGGTCGAAATCCTCGACCATGCAAGCGGCTTCACCGGGGGGCGCAGTTCGCAGGCGATGCCGACACCGGACAGTCCGACGTCCATGGGTGAGACGGATCGACGGAGGCTAGCATCGCCAGCGCGGGTGATTCGCACGGTTTCGCTCGTCGTCTGGAGGTTACGCCGTGAGCGCGTTGTCGAACCCGAACACGTTGCCGCCCTATGCCACACTGCCCGATCTGCCTCTCGATGCGGCCGATCGCGAAGAGCTGGCCCGGCAGATCTGGGATCAGCTGATCACCGGCCGAGGCGACGCCGACGATTTCGTGGACAGCTACGGCGAGGACTACGACCTCACCGACGAGCAGCTCGAGGCGGCTTTCGCCGCGCTCCGTGCCGCGCGGCTGCTCCAGCAGGCCGAGATCGGCGCGTACACCTCTCGCACGATCGCCGCGTTCGAGGAGCTCAATGCCAACGGCGTGGTCGCGCGAGCGGACTTCTCCTGCTGCGGCACCTGCGCGTCCGGCGAGATCTGGGACGAACGCGACGACAGCCGGCACTGGAAGGGCTACGTCTACTTCCATCAGCAGGACACCGGCCGTCTCGTCGAGGACGGCGCGACGTACATCGGCTACGGCGCGTTCCCGCCCGAGGACTTCGACGAGGCCGCCTACGACGCGCTCAGCGATGACGCGAAGGCAGACCTCTACACGGCCGATGTGACCCGGCTGCTCGACGACGTGGTGTTTCCGATCTTCCGGCGCCACGGCATCGCGCCGGAATGGGACCGCGACCTGGGCACGAGGGTGCTGCTCGAGAACGCCGACTGGTACGCCCCGATCGAGGCGTAGCGCCCGGTCGATGCGGGATCGTGTCGGCCGCGCTGCTGTTCGACGCGATGTCGGCCAATATCGGTGAACGCCTGGGGGTTTCGCCGGTGTGGTTGCCCGTCCACCGGACTCGCCGCCTCGGATCGCCACCGCCCTGCGCGCGACCCGACTCCCGGCAAGCGCGGCGGCTGAAACAAGGAACACCCGAATGCTGTGTGGTGCACAGCATTCGGGTGTTCGTGGTGTCCGGAGGGGGACTTGAACCCCCACGCCCTAATACGGGCACTAGCACCTCAAGCTAGCGCGTCTGCCATTCCGCCACCCGGACTCGGTGGTGCGGGACAAGATTAGCGGAGGGGTTGGCGGAAACGGAAATCGGGGCTGGGCCAGGCGAAATGGGGTGCGCGGGGGAGGGATTGGGGCTAGTGGAGGATGCCGAGGAGGTTGGCGTTCTTGATGGGGGTGTCCTTGTTGGCCTGGATCTGGCAGAGGCTCTGGACTGCCGCCATGGAGAGGTCGACCTGGGTGCCGGAGGGTTCGTTCTGGGTGCTGCCCTGCTGCTTGATGAACTTGGTGATGGTGATGCGCTGGGTGTCGACGTTCTGGATCAGGTAGTCGCTGCACTTGGTGTCGCCACCCTGGTTGAGCGCCTTCTCGACATCCGAGCAACCCGAGAGCAGGGTTACGGCCAGTGCGGCGGCCGCCACGGCCGTCCATCGCGCGGTGTTCATCATGCGTTCCTCGTGGGTCGTGCGCGGGGCCGAGGCGGCCGCGCGATCGACCGCCACTGTAGATGGGCGCGACCGCCCCGCAATCGGGGGCGGACCCGGAGATTCAACTCCGGGTCGCGTGAATCGCGTCACAGCACGCGTCGGAGGTCGTCAGCGGGACTCGGTGGCGCCGGCCGTGCGCCAGACCTGCGCCTCACCGGGGCTGGCGCGGCGACCGAGCAACTCGGCCAGGCCCGCCATCGCACGCGTGTCGCCGTGGGTGGCGGCCATGCGCCACCAATGTTCGGCCGCGGGATAGTCGCCGCGCCGGTAGCGGAACACGCCCAGGTCATAGGCCGCGCCCACGTGCCCGAATTCGGCTGCCTGCGCCCATAGTTGGCAGGCCTGCTCCTCATCGCCGCGGCTCTGCATCGCGACACCCAGCTCGTAGAGCGCGTTCTGGTAACGGCCGGCCTCCGCGGGCAGGTCGGGACGCGGCGGATTCCTGGCAGTGGTGAGCTCGACGACGAGTTCTCCGAAATCGGGCGGTCCGACGCCGGTCGAGCAGTGCAGGACGGTCACGGTTCGTTCGCGGGTGATGAGCATCCCGTAATTGCCGACCCAGGAGACGGTCGCGCCGGTGTCGTCGACCCAGACGGGGGTCACGGTGATCGCGGCGTCGATGCCGGTGGGGCACACCTCGAGGTCGATCCCGCCGTCCATCGCGTCGCTCCAGACGTCAACCCCCCTGATCTGGCGGCCGCCCAGCAACACATTCCCCCGGTCCACGGCCAGCCCGATGCCGAGGCTGCGCACCCCTGCCCGCGCGACAGCCGTGCGCAGGGTCAGCCGGACGGTGGCGGAGGAGTCCCCGAGAGCCTCCGAGTGCAGCGGGTAGACCTGTGCTCCGTTCCAGGTCACGGGGTCCGCGCTGGCGTATCGATCGGCCAGGGACGACACGGTCGTGGCCGGTTCGGCGTACGGATACGACCCCTGCATCTGCCCCGCCCTTCGCCGGTGCCCGGTGATGTTCGCGCCCACCGTAGTACCGATGCCCAGCGTGGGGTCGGGTATTTGCCAGCTACGTCTGCCAGCAAACTTCTGGTCAGTCGACCGGTGTCGTGGGAGGCTCGAGACGGGCCTCCCGTGTCGAAATTTCGCCGGTCGGTCGACGTGTCGGCCACGTCCACGCGGTGTGTCGTACTTGCGGAGGGCCCACTGTCCTGTTGAATCGTCGGCGAAATACCAGCGAACGAGTGAAAGGTAAGGACATATGGCTCTGCCCACCATGACCCCCGAACAACGCTCCGAGGCGCTGGCGAAGGCCGCGGCGGTTCGTAAGGCCCGCTCGGAACTCATCGCGCAGGTCAAGAAGGGGTCTGTCAGTCTCGCCGAGGTGCTCAAGCGCGCCGACGCGGAGGACTTGGTCAAGAAGACGAAGGTGGCGGCTGTCATCAAGGCGCTGCCGGGTATCGGCCCCGTCAAGGCGGCCAAGCTCATGGACGAGGCCGAGATCCCCGCCGACCGCCGCATCGGCGGCCTGGGCTCCCGGCAGCGCGCCGCGCTGCTGGAGGCGCTGAAGGCTTGAGATCGGGGGGGTGGCCTGCCGGGCCGGCATCCGGCCCGGCGGCAACCACTCCCACCGCCTCCGCTCGCTCGGCAAACACGCACTACATCGACCGATTTGGTCCGCGCGGCCCGATCCGATAACCTTGCTGAGCACCACCGGTCCGGGTGGCGGAATGGCAGACGCGCTAGCTTGAGGTGCTAGTGCCCGTATTAGGGCGTGGGGGTTCAAGTCCCCCTCCGGACACAGCACGAGAAGGCGGTCCCGGCTCTGAGCCGGGACCGCCTTCTGCTATTTGCCAGTGCTACTTCCGGTTCAGCTGCCAGTCCGCCGGCAGGCCCTCGACGCGCGCGTCCATGCCGCAGGCCTCGATGGTGATCGTGGCCGGTCCCAGCCGCAGATCCGTCAGCCGGACCGTGCCCGCTCGATCGGGCAGGCGGGGCGCGATGGTCAGGCTGCGGTTCGGGACGTCGGGCGCGAGGCCCAGGAACGAGCGCATGAGCAGCAGCGGCGCCGCGCTCGCCCACGCCTGCGGCGAGCAGGAGGTGGGATAGGGCACCGGGGAACGGAATTCGTCGCGCGCGAAGCCGCAGAACAGCTCCGGCGGGCGGGCGCCGAACTCCTGGATGGCCTCGAGCAGCCCGCTCGCCAGTTTCACGCTCAGGTCGACCGCGCCGGGGATGTGGCCGTAGCGCATGAGACCGGCCACCGCGATGGCCGTATCGTGCGGCCACACCGAACCGGTGTGGTAGCCCATGGGGTTGAACCGGCGCGCGGTGGAAGACAGTGTGCGCAAACCGAATCCGCTGTTCAGGTCGGCCGCGCCGAGCCGCTCGATCAGTTCGGCGGCGCGCTCGTCGGGCACGATGCCGGTCCACAGGCAGTGACCGGGGTTGCTGGATCCGACGTCGACCGGCTGCTTCGCGCCGTCGAGGGCCATCGCGTAGCAGCCGCTCTTCGGCATCCAGAAGGCTTCGTCGAACCGGGCTTTCAGGTCGGCGGCCTGCGCGCGCAGTCGTTCGGCGAGGGGGTGGTCGCCGGACTCGTCGGCCAGTTCCGCGCGGCCGATGCGGGCGGCGTAGACGTAGCCCTGCACCTCGCACAGCGCGATGGGCGGGTCGGCGAGGCGGCCGTCGGCGAAGCTGATGGCGTCCCAGCTGTCCTTCCACCCCTGATTGGCCAGACCGCGGTCGGTCTTGCGCCGGTACTCGACGAATCCGTCGCCGTCGAGGTCGGCGTCGGTGTCGATCCACCCCAGCGCCGCGTCGGCGGCCGGGATCAGTTCGCGCACGGCCGCGTCACCGACGCCCCAGCGATGGCATTCGGCCAGCAGCATCACGAACAGCGGGCTGGCGTCGGCGGTGCCGTAGTAGACGGTTCCGCCGAGCACCCGATCACTGCCGGGCCCGTACCGCCGCTCGTGCATGATGCGGCCGGGTTCCTCCTCGGTGATCGGATTGGTCTCGGTGCCTTGCAGTTTCGCCAGCTGGCGCAGCGTGCCCACGGCCAGGTCCGAATCCAGCAGCAGCGCCATCCAAGAGGTGAGCAGGCTGTCGCGGCCGAACAACGCCATGAACCAGGGCGCGCCGGCGGCCACATAGGAGGTGCCGTCGGCGGGGTCGTCCAGGCGCAGCGCGCCCAGGTCGGTCTCGGTGCGCTGCAGGATGGTGTTGAGGCCCGCGCCGCTGGCGGTGAGCGTGGTGGTGCTGGCGCGCCAGCGTCGGATCTTGTGTTCGGGACCGTCCTCGTCGCCGTCGTCGAAGTTCATCGGGACGGCTCGATGGTCATCGATGGGCTGGCAGTGCACCACCGTCTGCCAGTTGCTGTGCGCGGGGATCAGGATCCGCCAGGTCATCGACCCGGATTGGATCTCGGGCTCCTCGGTCGCGGTGATGACCACGCCGCGGCCCTGCTGACCGCGGTCGGTGATGCGCAGGGCGTGGTCGGTGGCTGTGGTTTCACCGCCGCCACCGCCGACGCGGCCCTCCTTGACCGCGAACAGGTCGGCGAAATCGGCCTCGGCGTCGAGGACGATCGTCAGCGCGGTGTCCTCGTCGCCGAGGTTGAGCACGCTGATGATCTCCTGCATGCCCTCGCCGACGATGCGACGGCGCTGGATCAGCACCGTCGCATCGGCCACCCCGTGCGGTGGCGGTTTGCGCGCCACGAATCGGGCCTGGAACGGCTCGCGCACGACCACCGAAAGCTGTTCCGGTGGAAGACCGTCCACGCGCAGCTCCCAGCGGGTGAGGATGCGCGTGTCCCGGTAGTACAAGCCGTGCGCGGTGCCCGGGTGGATATCGCCGAGCTGGTCGGACAGGCTGAAGGTGCCGGCCTCGACGAGGGTGACGACGCCCGCGCCACCCTCGATGAGCACCGGCGGACCGGCATTGAAAACACTCACGCGCGACCACCCGGCACCTGGGTGCTGAGGATCCGCGAGTCACCGGGCAGCCGCACCCGGACCGAGCCGGCGATCGTGCGGGACTTCGCCAGTTCGATCGCCTTGCGGTAGGCCGCTTCGTAGCCTTGCGCGAACAGCCCGGTGGAGAACAGTCTCTCGACCCGTTCCCGGCAGGCGTACGGATCGATCTCGTGGGCGCGTGCGATCGCGCCGGGCAGTTCGTCCGGATCGTCGAGGACGAATCCGGTCACGCCGTGTTCGACGACCTCTTCCACCGCGCCGCCGCGCAGTGCGATCACCGGGGTGCCACAGACCATGGCTTCGATCATGACAATCCCGAAGGGTTCTTCCCACCGAATCGGGAACAAAAGGCAGCGCGCCCCGGCCAGCAGCTGGCGTTTCGCGGTGGCGTCCGCCTCGCCGAAGACATCGTCGGACTCGGTGAGCCGCGGCGTGATGTACTCGGCGAAGAACTCGTGCTCGGGCGGCTCGTTCAACTTGCCCGCCAGCACCAGCCGCACGCCCGCGGCGTGCGCGGCGTCGAGCGCGAGTTGCGGCCCCTTGTACGGGGCATAGCGGCCCAGGAACAGCGCGTAGTCGAGCTTCTCGGTGCGGAACGGCCACTCCGAGGGGCGAATCGCATTGTGCACACGCCCGATCCAGTTCAGGTCCGGCGCCAGCTCACGTTGCCGGTCGCTGATCGCCACCAGCTTCACACAGCGGTCCAGGGATCGGTAGTACTCGTCCATCTGGGCGTCGACCGGGCCGTGCACGGTGACGACGGTGGGGATCCCGAGCATCTTGTACGCGGGCGCGTTCCCCGGACCGGCGAAGGTGTGGTCGTGAATGATGTCGATCGGGTCCGATGCGTGCAGCGACTCGATGATCTGCCAGGCCTTCATGGCGTTGACGATCTCGGGGTACGGCTCACCCAAGCGCTTGGTCTGGACCTCGTCCCAGACCCGCACGAAGTCCGCCTTCGTCCCGGCCCGGCCCGCGCCGAGCAGGGTGACGCGGTGGCCCTGATCGACCAGCTCGTCGGCCAGGCTCGCGACGACCGCCTCGATGCCGCCGTAGCCGACCGGCGGAATGTCGAAATAGGGGGGAGCGACCATAACGATATGCAGCGATCGGTTCCGCGAATTCTTCGCACCGTGTACGGCGGAATTGTCGGTCTGAACCTGCAGAAAGTCGAAAGCGTTCCCGAGCGGCGCATCGTAAGAAAGGTTGTTCCTCATTTCCAAACTCCTCGTTGTGAGTTGAACTGAGTCAAACCGTCGTATACGGTGCCACGAACTCCGCTGGTCGGCAAGAAGTTCAGGGTGTCGCAATTCAAAAGTTACGGCAATGTTCTGTCAACCGGACTTACGAGTATTCCGAGCGGTCCGCCGTCAATGAAACATATTCGAATCTTTACTTATTCGCCCAGGTCGGCAATTATTCGCCCAGGTCGGAGGCGTTTTCATCGGGTGCGCAGCCATAGCCTGGTGTGTTGGGCGTCGGTTCCGGCCACCAGCAGGCCCGCCGGCAGGGTGGTCATGCGCGCGGCATCGGCGGGCGCGGGGAGCGAGAACTGTTGCCAGTCGGTGCAATTCGAGGAGACCGAGATCAGGCTGACGCGGTGGTCCAACGCGATGAGGGCCAGCATTCGCGAAGGCGTCGGAACCACCTGCTGGACATCGACGTTCCGCGCGGCAGGCCCCGGTAGGGCCCCGGTATCAGGCGTGGGCCAGCACAGGACGTGCGGGTCGGCACCGACGGATTGCCCGAAGACCGTGCAGGTGGTCGCGCAGCCGATACCACTGGCGAGGGCATTCGCGCCGGGCAGTTCGAGGCGCTGCCATCGGCCGCCATCGGGAGAGGTCCATTCCAGTGGACGAATGATGCTGTCCCGCAGCGTTTCACCGGCGATCGCGAAGCCTCGGGGACCGGTGCCGACGGCGGCCGCGCCGGTTTGTTCGCCGGGTGCGGACGACAGCGCGGGGTCGTCGGCGTGACGCTGCCAGTTCGCGCCGTCGGCCGATGCCCAATAGGCGGCACCGTACCGGCCGGTCGGGCCGTCCCAGTCGCCCACCAGCAGGTCGGCGCCGCCGAGTGCGGCCGCGGCGCTGACGGCGATGGCGTGCGGGCCGCCGAACATCTCGAAGGCCTGCTCGTGTTCGGTCAGGCCGTGGGCGTCGCCGCTCCAGATGCTCATCCGCGGATTGCTGTGCGCGCCACCGAAAGCCCTTCCGAGAACGACGGTGCGATCGCCCGTGCCCGCCGAAATCAACTCCGCCCGTGCGCCGTACGGGGTTTCCGGGTGGACGGGGACCGTGGTCCAGTGGGTGCCGTCGGTGGTCGACCAGGCCGCGGGGGCTCGGACGTCGGCGGCGGGGATCGAGCCGAGGGCCAGCACACCGCCGGGCGTGGGAGCGAAGGCGAGGATCCGCGCGCCGGGCTGCGGGAGCGGCAGTTCCCGCCACGGTGAGTCCGGGGTTTGGTCGACGCAGCCGATCACGAGGGTCAGCACCGCCACCAGGACGATTGACCACCTCATGGGGACAGGGTGCCAGAACCCGCCGGTCGCGGTGCGGTTCCGGGATTACGGCCCACGCGGGACCCGCCGCACCGAGCCAAATCCGGTGGTCCGGGCCGTTCCCGTGTGAGGATTCCTGGCCGTGGCAACTCGCCGGTCAACACAGATCCTGACACTGGTGGCGCTGGTTACGACCCTGCTGCCGCTACACGCGCACGCCGATCCGTTCTCGGAGTTGATCACCCCGAGCCATGACCTCGCGAGCGTGCTGCCGACCCCGCCCGCCGACCCGTTCTTCACGCCCCGACCCGGCTTCGAGAACACGCCGCCGGGCACCGTGCTGAGCGCGCGCCCGACCGGCGGCATGCTCTTCCCCGCCGACGCCTCCGAGCTGCTCGTGCGGTCCACCGACTCCCACAATGGTCCGGTCGCCATCACCACGACCCTGCTGATGCCGCGCAACCCATGGCCCGGGCCGGGGCCCAGGCCGCTGGTCTCCTACAACATTCCGATCTCGTCGATGGGGTATTCGTGCGCGCCCTCGACGGAGCTGAAGAAGGGGGTTTCCGCCGACATCGTCGCCATCTCGCTGCTGCTGGCCAAGAATTTCGCGGTGGTCGTTCCCGATCATCAGGGGCCGAAGCAGGCGTATGCGGCCGGGCTGATGGGTGGGCACGCGGTGCTCGATTCCATTCGCGCGGTGACCCACTCGACGTCGCTGGAGCTCGGCCCGGACACGCCGGTGGTGATGACGGGCTACTCCGGCGGTTCCATCGCGACCAGCTGGGCCGCGCAGCTCGCGTCGAGCTACGCGCCCGAGATTCGATTGGCGGGCATCATCATCGGGGGCGAACCCGCGGATTACGAAATGCTGATGCCGGTCATGAACGGCAACTGGGGTTCGGGGGTGATGCTGGCGGCCGCGCTCGGGCTGGCCCGGGAATACCCCGAACTACTGAGCATTCTGAACGACAACGGCTGGCGGATCGCCCACACGTTCCGCGACATCTGCATTTCGCAGGAGACCATGCTCGGGGTCATCGCGCCGCTGCGGGTCGAGGACCTGACCGTGGTCCCGGATCCGCTGAAACTGCCCATGGTGCAGCAGATTCTGAATGAGAACCGGCCCGGGAGAATAGCGCCTGCCGCGCCGGTCTACCTGTTCCACGGCGTCAACGAGATCTTCGTGCCGTACGCGGGCGCGAAGAAGCTTTTCGACGATTGGTGCGGGCTCGGCGCGCGGGTTCGGTTGCAACCGTTTCCCGGTGAGCACTTCGTCGCGGGCGCGCTCTCGATTCCGTTGACCACGAAATGGGTCGACGAGTTGCTCACCGGAGAGCTGGTGCCGCAGGGATGCACCGGGCCGGGCTACTGAGAAACGATGCGGGGCAGCGGTGATTTCGTGGTCTGTCCGACAGCCGGCGAGATCGGTGCGGCGTCGCTACCGCGGGATCACCTACGTTTCACTTAGCATTTGAGTAGCCCGCCCCGAGAGCTCCCATCGTTTCCGATTCAATGCCGCGCCTGATGAATGGACATCGATGAATGCCGATTTTCGTGCCGCCGCGGCCGCGATCATCACCCTCGTCGCGATTCTGATCTCCGGGACCGGTGCGGCCCACGCCGAACCGTCCGGGGAATCGACCATTCTGAGCGCCACCGGCTCCGACCCCTCGCGCACCAGGATCTCGGTGTACTCCGCGGCCATGGACCGCGCGGTGACCGTCGACGTGCTGCATCCCGCCGATGACCAGCCGCGACCCTCGTACTACCTGCTCGACGGTGTCGATTCCGGTGCGATGGAGACGAATTGGACGCAGAAGACCGATGTCGTGTCGTTCTTCGCCGACAAACGGGTCAATGTGGTGCTCCCGGTGGGCGGTAAGGGGAGTTTCTATTCCGACTGGGAGCGGCCCGATCCCGTACTCGGCGGGGTGCAGATGTGGGAGACGTTCCTGACCCAGGAACTACCGCCATTGATCGACCAACGGTTCCACGGCAGCGGGAGCAACGCGATCGCGGGGCTGTCGATGGGCGCGCTCTCGGCGGCGGCGCTCACCACCCGCTATCCGGCGCTGTATCGCGGATTCGCGGCGTTCAGCGGCTGTCTGGACACCATGAGCACCAATGCCAAACTTGCCATCCGGAATTCGGTGAGCTGGGTCGGCGGCAATCCGGAGAACATGTGGGGGCCCGACGGCGACCCCGACTGGGCGGCCCACGATCCGCTCACCAACGCTGCCGCGTTGCGCGGTAAAGCGGTGTATGTGTCGACCGGTAGCGGGACGCCGGGACCGGAATCGCTGACCGATCCGCTGATGCCGCAGGCGGTGACTTTCGGTGCGGTGCTGGAGTATCTGGTGCGCGGGTGCACCGAGTCGTTCCAGCGGCGGCTCGCCGAGATCGATATTCCGGCGACCTTCGTCTTCCATCCGCGCGGCACGCATTCCTGGCCGTATTGGCAGCAGGATCTGCACGATTCGTGGCCGCTGCTGGAGGCGGCGCTCGCGGAGTAGGGCGGTGTGGTCAGTCGGGGAGACGGTCCGCGCAGCCGAACAGGGCTACCAGCGTCGGGTCGTGGAACGCGACCACGCGCGAGACGCCGGAAGCGGTGGGTGACAACACGACCACCCCGCCCGCCCGGAGGACTCCGTCCGCATCGCGTCGGTAGAGGACCGCGGCGGGTTGTCCGTTGGCGGTGGTGGCGGTGAGGCGCCACTCGCCGGGCGCGTCCAGAACCTGCGCGTCGAGCATTCGAAGACAGTTCGCCAGCCCCGACTGCCAGTCGCGGAACGGGGTCGCCTCCAATGTGGCGTCGGTGCGCAGCACCTGTTCGAGCAGGCTCGCATCGGCGCGTTCGAAGGCCGCGATGTAGCCGTCGAGCAGCGCGCGAGCCCGTGGATCGGCGGGTTCGAGCAGTTGCGCGGGTTCGGGTTCGAGTTCGTGCAGGCGAGCGCGGGCTCGTTGCAGGCCGCTCTTGACCGCGGCCGTCGTGGTGCCGAGGATGGCGGCGGTCTCCGGTGCGGAGAAGGCCAGCACGTCACGCAGTAGCAGGATCGCGCGCTGGCGGGCGGGCAGGTGCTGAAGGCTCGCGATGAGCGCCAGCCGGAGGGATTCTCGGGCCACCACCACCGTCGCCGGGTCGTCGGCGTCCGGGGCGATCCATTCGTCGGGGAACGGCTCCAGCCACGAGGCCTCACCCGGAGCAACCGGATTCGACCCATGCCCGGGACCGGGCGCTGGACCGTCCAGTCCTGAGGGTAGGACCCGGATCCTGCGTTGCCGCAAGGTGGTCAGGCAGACGTTGGTGGCGATGGTGTAGAGCCAGGAGCGGATGGAGGAGCGGCCCTCGAAGGACGGGTAGGCGCGCCAGGCTCGCAGGTAGGTGTCCTGCACCAGGTCCTCGGCATCGTGCGAGGAACCGACCAGCCGGTAGCAGTGCGCGAGCAGCTCGCGGCGGAACCGCTCGGTATCGGCGGCGAAGCGGTCCCGGTCGGCCGCCTTCCGCAGCTGCGCCGTCATGCCGTGAGTGTAGGGCGCGGGCGTGTCGTCGATCGATCGGTCATGGGCTGCTCCTCACACGGGCCGGTCCCGCGTGTCGGGACCCTCACCCATTGACGACCGCCGGGCTATGGCAAAGGAATCGAATGCCTGGTCAGAGGACATCCGACCCGGGGGAGCAGGGCCAGCTTGCCGACGGTGGCCCGGGCTTCCAGTTCGGCGAGCGCCGCGGAGCCGTCGGCCAGGTCGTAGGCGGTGCTCACGCCCGGCTTCAGCACCCCGGCGGCGATGAGCGCGAGCAGTTCGCCCATGATCTCGCCGAACAGCTGCGGGGCCGCGTGGATGAGAACGCCGATATTGAGTCCGATCAGCTGGATCTGATGCTTGTAGACCAAGTCCCAGTTGGTGACCGGCGCTTGCCCGCCTGCCAGGCCGAAGACCACCACGCGGCCGGTGACCCGCTTGGCTGCGGCCAGGCTGTGCTCGAAGGTGGATCCGCCCGCAGACTCCAGCACCAGATCCACACCCGTATCCCCGGTCAGCTGCTTGACTCGGACGGCTAGATCGGTTGCGCGCGAATCGAGTACGTGGTCCGCGCCCAACCCGAGCACGGTCTCGTGCTTGCCCGGTGAGGCCGTGCCGATGACCGTCGCGCCGTGATGCTTGGCCAGGATCGTCGCGGCCTGCCCGGTCGCGCCCGCGGCGGCGTGGATCAGCACGGTCTGTCCGGCGTCGAGGCCGCCGAGTTTCAGCGCGGCGAGCGCGGTTGGCAGGTTCACCAGGAGACCCAGTGCGTGTTGGCAGGTCCAGCCGTCGGGGACCGGCACCGCCGCGGCAGCGGGTAGCAGCATGTAGTCGGCGAACGCGCCGTCGCCGACCCCGACCACCGGTGCGCCCAGTGCGGGACCGGTCACCGAATCGCCCAGTGCGACGATCTCTCCGGCTGCTTCGAAGCCTGCGATGTAGGGCGGCTGCGGACCGTCGCGGAACGTTCCGTGCGATTTCGACAGATCCGCGAAGTTGATTCCGGCGGCCGCCACGCGGATGAGTACCTGACCCGGGCCCGGTCGCGGCACCGGCGCGTCGGTGATCAGGAACATGTCCTGCGGGCCGTGCAGGGAGCGCTGGCGCAACGCGCGCATCGTGGCGGGAATGGTCATCGCTGGGGTCCTTCCGCGGTTCTCGACGGCTCCCGCATGGGGAGCATCCGGTTGTTCGGGTAGACCTCGGGCACGGAGCAAAGGAATCGGTCGGGTGCGGCCGAGCCCTCCCGCCGAGGGCTACGCCGAGAGTGAAATGAGCACGCACGCGCGGTTTTTCGCGATGACAACCCCGTTTTTCGCGATGACAATGGGTCGCGGGCCGTTCGGTCCCCTGATGCTGTGGAGGCTGTGGGAGATGGAAGAGGTGCTGCTCACGCCGCCGGATGCCGCCGAGGTGCGGTTCCTGGCGCGGGGTGTGGTGAGTGCGGCGACCTGCGATCGAGGGCTCACGCCCTTGCAGGAGTTGCTGATTCCGGCGCTGTTCCTGTCGATGACGGGGCATCCGGTGGAGTTGGCCGAGGTGACGCCGATCGGGGCCGCGGAGTTCGCGGCGGGGATGGCGCGGCGCAATCGGATCTTCCGGGAGCGGATCGTGCAGACGATGCTGCTGTCTGCGCTGGTGGTGCGGCCGCTGCCCGCGGCGACCGGAAACCGGTTGCGGGAGTTCGCCGACGCGCTCGGCGTCGACGACGACATGATCGCGGTGGCCCAGCGCTATGCCGACGGCGCGGTGGATCTGGCCGCGGTCGATTTCACCCGCAATGGATATCTGGGCAATACGGACACGCTGCGGCTGGATGCCCTGCACACCGCGGGACTGGACAGTTCGTGGAGCGCGGTCACCGATGACGCGGGACTGGCCGGGCGCTGGGCCGAGTTGTGGGAGCTGCCGATCGGGACCCTGGGGCGCGGTGTCGCCGACTTCTACCGGGACCGCGGCTTCGTCACCCCGGGACTGCCCGGGTCCGCGCCGCCGCTGCTGGCCCAGCACGATTGGGTGCACGTGCTCGCCGGGTACGGCACCACCCTCGAGAACGAGATCGAGGTGTTCGCGTTCATGGCCCGCGCCAATGACGATCCGCGCGCTTTCAGCCTGCTGGCCATGGTGATCTCGCTGTTCGAGACGGGTTACCTGCGGGCGGGCGCGGGCCTGTTCGAGGCCGACGCCGGGCACCTGAGCACCTCGGGCATGGCCACCCGGCTCGGTGACGCCATGCGCCGGGGCGCGCTCACCCGCGGCAGCCACGACTTCCTCGACCTGGACTGGTTCGGCCTCGCCGACCGCCCGATCACGGTGGTGCGCGAGGAGATCGGCCTGGTCGCCAAGGACGGGTCGGCGGTGGCGGCGGGCTCGGCGGGGCCGTGGCAGCCCGGCGGAATCACGCCGTATCAGCTGAATTCGTCGAAGAACGCGGCCGCGGCGGACGGGCGGGAGTACCTGCCCTGGCAACCGGATCCGACCCGCGACTGACTGGTCCGACGCCGCGCTTCGGGCCGCTCGACCTGCCCGACAGGCAGTACGGATCGGTCCGCTGAGCCGACGGATCAGGTCGGGTTCGGATCGGTCCGTCGCGCCGGCTGTCCGTAGGACGCGGTCAGCTCGGGCCCAGCAGGTCGAGCATTCCCGAAACCGCTGCGGGCCAGGTGAATTGCTCGGCGCGGCTGCGGGCGGCGCGGCGACGCTCGGCGCGGGGACGGGCCAGGACGTCGGTGACGGCGGTGGCGAAGGCGCGCGGGTGATCGGCGGCCACCGCGCCCGCCTCGGCGGTCACGATGTCGGCCAGGGCCGAGGAGCGGCTCGCCACCACCGGGGTGCCCGCGGCCAGGGCCTCGAGCGCGGCCAGGCCGAAGGTCTCGTGCGGGCCCGGGGCCAGGGAGACGTCCGCGGTGGCCAGCAGGGTCGCCAGAGTGGTTCGGTCGTCGATGAATCCGGTGAAGTGGACGGTGGGCCGGCCGTCGGGCAGCGGCGGGATCATGCGGGCGCGGCGTTCCAGGGCGTCGCGGCGCGGTCCGTCGCCGGCCACCACCAGGCGCGCGTCCAGGCCGCCGCGGCGCAGGGCCCCGACCGCGGCGATGCTGCGGTCGACGCGCTTCTCGACCGAGAGACGACCGCAGTGGACCAGCAGCGGGTAGCCGTCCGCGCCGAGGTCGGTGCGCAGGCGGTGGTCGTGGCGATCGGGCCGGAACATGTCCAGATCCACGCCGAGCGGGACCAGTTCGACATTGGCGGCGTCGATGCGCTGGAACTCCTCGCGTGCGAACTCGGTCGTGCAGACGACGACGTCGTAGGTCTGCGCGGTGCGCCGGTTGGCGGCGTCGGCGGCGCGGCGCGCCAGCGGGCCGGGCAGCACCTGACCCAGCAGACGGTCGAGGCGCTCATGGGAGATCATGACGCCCGCGATATCGCGGCGGCGCGCCCAGCGGCCGAAGCCGCGCAGCGTCAACCGGTCCGACACTTCCAGCACGTCGGGCCGCAATCCGGTGAGGGTGTCGGCGACGCGGCGGGGATCTGCCGCGCGGTAGCCGCCGGTCCACGGAATCTCCGGTGCGGGCAGGGTGATTCGCAGGACTCCGGTGGCGAGCACCTCCTCGGCGCGCCGGGTGCCGGGCACCACCAGCGCCACCTCGTGTCCGGCGGCGGCGTAGCCCGCGCCGAGGTGATGCAGTGCGGTTCGCAACCCACCCGAGCGCGGACCGTAGAAGTTCGCCAGCTGAACGATGCGCACGAGGCCGATCGTGCAGGGTACCGGGTTACCTTCGGCACCTCCGGCGCCAACATCACGTGAACACCCGCGAAAGACCCGGCCAACCGGGTGTGGTCGGCATCGTGCGTCCGCCCCGGACCGGGTCTCGCGGGCCGAGGAACCGCATCGCGGCCGCTCAGCGGGCGTCGAACTGCATGCGGCCGACCTCAATTGGCCGAATTCGTCGCCACACCGGTCTGGCGCACCGCCGACGATCTTGGTAGAGATTGGTACACGTACACACGGGGTGATCCGGATCATTCCGGGGGATGGGGATGAATCAATGGGTGCCAGAGACGAACTGGAGCGCGAACTGGGCGGGCCGCTGCCCGCGCTCGATCTGCTGAACGAGGCCGAGACAGCCGACCTGCTGGCGGTCTTCCAGCAGGCGCAGCGCACCGAGAACCTCGCCATGGTGGAGGCCGTCGACAAGACCGTCGGCGCGCTGCCGTGGCCGCTGCGCACGGCCGCCAAGAAGATCATGTTCGGCAACCGGCTCGGATGACGCGATGAGTGATCTGATCACCCGCGCGCAGATCGCCCTGCTGTCGCGGACCCTGCACGTGCCCGAGGCGACGCTGGCCCACCTCGAGAAGCTGGGCGCCGCCCACTTGCACGAACTGCAGGAACGCATGGCGAAGGTGATGTTCGCGGAGCACAACGCGACGTTCTCGCGGCTGTCGCTGCTGGTGCCCGTCATCCCGCTGTCCATCTCGATCCCGCTGATCCAGCGCATGGTGCCGCCGGTGATGGCCGGGCGCGCGGCGGGCGCGATCGGGGTCGACCATCCGAAGAAGGCCGCCGAGGCGGTGGCGCTGCTGGATCCGTCCTACGCCGCGCAGGCCGCGCCGTACATGGATCCGCACAGCGTGGGCCAACTCGCCGATATCGCCCCGGTCAAGCCGGTCATGCGAATCATCAACGAGCTGCTGCGGCGCGGGGACTACATCACCGCGGGACCGTTCCTGGCCTATGCCACACCGACATTGGTGCGCGCGGTCGAGGAGGACGTGCACGACGACGAAGGCATGATCCGGTCGGCGTCGTTCGCGTACTCCGGGGAGAACATCAGCGTCATCCTGCGCCACCTGCTCGTCGGCGAGGGCAAGCGCATCCCGAAACTGGTGGACACCATCCTCACCGGCTCCGAGGAGCTGCGGCTGGCCGCGCTGTCGGTCTTCGCGCGCTGCGACGACGATGTGATCCCGGCGATCGGCGACATCCTGTTCGATCAGGGTTCGCCCGAGCAGATCGCCGATCTGATCCGCACTTTCCGCGACGCGGGAGCCATCCCGGAGACGCTGCGGTTCGTCGCCGGACTGAGCCCCGAGGCCTTGAACCGGCTGGCCGCCAATCCCGTTGTGGCCGATCCCACCACCCTCGCCGCGCTCACCGACGCGGTGGACGGTTCCACCGATCCCACGGCGTGGCGGGGCCTGCTGACCCTGGCCAACCGCACTGAACCGGCCGTGGCCGGCGAATTCGCCGCGGCGATCGCGCGATTCGATGCGGCCACGCTGGAGCGGGTCGCCGAGCTGGGATTGGGCGAGGAGTTGACCGCGCTCACCGCGCAGTCGACGAAGTAGCGCACCGCGGCGGTGCGGGCCGGGATTCCGGCCCGCACCAACGGTTATCGCCGGGTGGGCGCGCCTCGCAGCTCCTCGATGGTCCGCTCGAACGCCGCCGTGCCGTGGCCGGCGTCGATCTGCCGGTCCACGAGAGTGGCCAGACCACTGAGGGGTTCGTCGGTGATTCCGGCATCGGCCGCCGCGCCACGCAGGGCGTCGAGAGCCGATTTGGTGAACAGCAGGTCCTGGAAGACGTCGGCGGTGTAGTCGCCGCCGTCGATGATCTTCGCGTAGGCGGGCAGGGTGTTGGTCATGGCGGTCAACCATCCGGCGGCGCGGGTCGCGAACTCCGAGGCCGTCACTCCGGCCGAACCCATCAGCGCCGCACCCTGGAAGAAGCCGCCGAACATGGCGTACATGGCGGACAGCAGCGCGAAGTCCCACAACGCGGCCACGCCCGGTTCGGCTCCGAGATAGTCGGCGGCGCCCAGCGATTCGAGGGTCGGGCGCCACGCCTGGAAGACCGTGGCCGAGCCGCTGTAGAGGATGCTCGCGCCGGGGCCGCCGATCATGTCGGGTACCGCCATGATGCCGCCGTCGAGGAAGTCGATCCCGTGCACGGCCGCCCACGCAGCCAGCTCGCGGGACTGCTCGGGTGTGGTGCTGGTCAGATTGAGCCACTGCTTGCCGGTCAGGTCGGCGGCGATCGGGTCGAGGATCTCGTGCACCGAGGCGTGGTCGAGCAGGACCGTGATGATCAGTTCGCCGCCGCGCACAGCGGCACCGGCGGTCGCGGCCGCCACCGCACCCGCGGCGACCACGTCGGTGTGCCGGCCCGGTGTGCGGTTCCACACCGTGGCCGGGATTCCGGTGCCCACGAAGCGGGTGGCCAGCGCGCGGCCCATCGCCCCGAGCCCGAGTACGGTGACCGGGCTGTGCTGGGTGTTCGTCATTGCGGGACAACTCCTTCTGGCAGGGTCGAGGACTTTCGGCGCGCGCTGTACCGAGGTTGCCGGGCTCCGGGCCGGGCGACAAGTACGCACTAATTCCTCAGACACTGACCGGAAGGTATGTGTCCAGCTCTCGGGCACGAACGGCACCACACGCAGGTGTGCACCGAGTGCAGAATTCGGTTCGGTCGCCGAATCCTGTGCGGGCGAGGCGATCGCGGCGTGGGCTACTGCCCGTCGGTGGTGCGAGCGGCGGCCTGGGATCCGGCGACACGGCCGAAGGCGAGAGCGTCGGCGATGTGGAAGCCGCCGTCCTTGCACCAGGAGTAGGTGGAGCTGACATTGCCGGCGGCGTAGAGGCCGCGAATGGTCGCACCGAACGGGTCGAGGACTTCGGCGTGCTCGTTGCGGCGGGGTCCGCCATTGCTCCAGGCCAGAATGGGGGCGCTGGTGAAGGCGTAGTAGGGCGGCTCCGTGATCGGGGCCAGGGTCTTTGCGGGGCGGCCGAACTGGTCGTCGGATCCGGCCGCGCAGGCCGCGTTGTAGCGGTCCAGGGTGGCGCGCAGGACCTCCGGGTCGACGTCGATCAGCTCGGCCAGTTCCTCGACGGTGTCGGCGCGGTGGATCCAGCCCTTGCCGATCTCGGCGCTGTTGTCGGAGCTCCACTCGTAGCCTTCGATGAGGCTGGCCCAGCCGACGGCGAGGCGTTCGCGCCCGGGAACGATCGGGCCTGCGCGACGGGCGGACTCGTCGAAGACGATGTGCATGGGGGTGGTGGGGAACAGCTGGTAGCTGCCGTTGATGCGGGCGTGGCCGTGGCCCAGGGCGACGCGCTCGTTGCAGAGGCGGCGGCCGTCGAAGCCGAGGTAGACGAAGGCGTTGGTGGCGGGGAAGGCGGTGTAGAAGCCGGCTTCGTAGCCGGGGGCGCGCAGGCCGGGCAGGGTCATCATGTTGGACATGTGCCACAGGTCGGCTCCGGCCTTGACGGCCATGCGCAGGCCGTCGCCGGTGGCGGCGGGGGTGCCCCACACGACCGGGTCGGTCAGGCGCAGGTGGTCACGGACCAGATCGGGGTCGGCCTCGAAACCACCGGTGGCCAGGACGACTCCGCGCCTGGCACGGATCCGCAGCGGGCTGCCGTCGGCGGTTTCGGCGAGCACGCCGAGGACCGTCCCGTCGTCGGTGACGAGCTCGCGGGCCGCAGCGCCCAGACGGACCTCGATATCGCGGGCGCGGACCGCGTCGGACAGGGCCGCCCACAGCAGCCCGTCGCCCATGCGGCCTTCGACGCCGATCCAGCCGCGCATGACGTCGCTGCCCTCGAGATCGGGGAACTCCGCGGGCGGCGCGACCGCCAGACCGATCGGGATACCGAGGCTTTCCATCCAGGCGCTGTTACGGGCGGTCTCGCGCGCCCACACCTCGATCACCGGTTCGGGGATCGGCCGTCCGGCGCTGAGACTGCGCAGGTAGACCGCGGCCCGCTCGGGGTCCTGGTTGTCGAACCACACCGCGCCCGAGACCCGGGTGCTGCCGCCGGCGCGGGCGCCGGACTCCTTGTCCAGCACCAGCACTCGGGCCCCGGCGTCGTGGGCGCTGATGGCGGCCGCACAACCGGCCCCGCCGAAGCCCACGACCACCACATCGGTCTCGACATCCCACGACATTCCCGCGTCGACCACGACCGCACCGTCCTCTCGTCTCGTCCATCGCGAACGGTCCCAGCACCGCGCGCGGACCAAAAACGCCTGTCCCACTCACCGGGTGCCGACGCGGGGACCGGATGCCGCGCCCCAGGTGCGGTCGGCGAACCGGACGCCCACCGACACAGTCGCACCCCGATCCTCCTCCCACCGCGCAACCCGATCGCTCTCCGCGCAGCCCGATCGCATCTACAGACGCTCCGGAGCACTGACACCTAGCAGGCCGAGGCCGTTGGCGAGATCCCGACGGGTGGCCTTGACCCGCTCGAGGCGAGTGCCTCGAGCGGGGTGACCTCGTCGTCGCCGTACGGGATGACGCGCATCGTCTTGTCGGACTGGAAGGCGTGTCGGTCCGACGTACCCGACCGGTCAGGCGGGTGCGCCGAACCAGGTGGTGAGCGCCTCGACCAGGTCGTGGGGTTCGGCCGCGGTCCAGCACACGATGCCGTCGGGGCGAATCAGCAGAGCTGTGGTATCGCGCGGCTGGGCCGGTTTGGCGGTGACGATGGTGACGCGATCCGACCAGGGCGCCAGCTCGTCTCGCAGGGTCGTGGAGTCGGTCAGGTCCAGGAGAACGCCGCGGCCGTCGGCGAAGTGGTCGGCGACCCGGGTGCCGTCGGCCAGCTCGAAATCGGGGGTGGCTCTACCAACGAGGGGATCGGCGCTGCCCAGGTCGTAGCGGTGCAGGACGCCAGCGATCTTGGCCAGGACCTGGGTGGTGGCGGCGCGGGTGTCGAGCAGTTCGGCGGTGACCGCGCGCAGAGCGCGGCTGCGCGGATCGGTGCGCATGAGCGCGATCTGCGCGCGGGTCCAGTCCAGCACCCAGGCGCCGATCGGGTGGCGTTCGCGAGAGTAGGTGTCCAGCAATGATTCCGGGGAGCGGCCGCGGATGACGGCGGCCAGTTTCCAGCCGAGGTTGACCGCGTCGCCCACTCCCAGGTTGAGGCCTTGGCCGCCGAAAGGGGAGTGCACGTGGGCGGCGTCGCCGGCGAGCAGCACCCGGCCCTGGCGGTAGTCGGGGACCTGGCGGGTGTTGTCGGTGAAGCGGGTCGCCGAGATGACTTTCGCGATGGACACTGTCACGCCGGTGACGCGTTCGAAGCTGTCCTCGAGTTCGCGGGCGGTGATCGGGGCGTCGCGGTCGGCGGGCGGGCCGTCCAGTTCGACGGTGAGGAAGCGTCCGGGTACCGGGCCGTTGACGAAGATGCCGGTGGGGGTGGTGTGCCAGCCCAGCGGCACGTCCTCCGCGCCGGTCATCTCGACCATGGCCTGGCGGCCGGTGATTTCCGGGTCGAGACCGGGGAATTCGAATCCGGTGAGCTTGCGCACCGTGCTGCGGCCGCCGTCGCAGCCGACCAGCCAGCCCGCGCGGATGGCGTGACCGCCGCAGACGACGGTGACGCCGATCCCGTCGTCGGCGACACCGGTCACCTCGACGCCGCGGCGCACCGGCACACCGAGTTCGGCGGCCCGCTCGGCGAGCATGGCCTCGATGGACTGCTGGGCGATGAAGCGGAACTCTCCGGCCGGGCCGACATCGGCGAAGGCCGGGTCCTCGCCGTCGATATTGTCCTGCCAGAGCATGATTCCGGCGAAGTGCGCGCCCGCGGGCCGCCGCACCGGTGCGATGTGGCTCTGGTCGCGGCCACCGAAGATCTGGCCCATGCGCGCCAGGGCCGCCTCCTGGACCTCGCGCATCCGTGGCAGCAGGCCCCGCCGGTCCAGGGCTTGGGCGGTGGGCACGTTGATCCCGCCCGCCTTGATGGTCATATCCGGTGCGGCCAGCCGTTCGACGACCAGGACGTCCACGCCCGCCAGCCGCAGTTCGCACGCCAGCATGAGTCCGACCGGTCCGGCCCCGACCACCACCACATCTCGTGTCTCGTTCATGGGAATCACTGTGGTGGTGGCCGATTGCCGGAGTCTTGCGTCGGCTTGCGTGCGGCTTACACGCGCGAGGCGCGGTTCATCCCGTCAGTTCCAGCCGCGCTGGTCCTGCTTGAGGGCGGTGTCGATGGCCAGTCCGGACGCGACCACCATCGACACCAGCGGCTGGGGCAGCCGGTGGTGGATCTGCACGACGTAGTTGTCGGCGGAGGTGAACATGGTCTTGAGCAGGCCCTCCCACGTCTTGGTGATGCGGGCGACCTCCTGACCGGTGTGGTCGTGGATGGCGAAGTTCCAGGCCCGCCAGTTCTCGGCGCGAATGCCGCCGATCTGCTGGCCGTTGACCATGAAGGCGAAGTTGATCTTGCCGATCATGTTCTCCTGGATGATCTCACCGATCGGCGCGCCATTGCCGTGCTCGAGCAGGAACCTCGACTTGAATACCTTGGCGGGCCGGGTGATCCGCATCAGGCACTGGCCGTGGGCGTCGCGGATCTCCAGCTTGTGGGTCATGAACTGGTCGTAGCTGGACAGGAAGCGCACGGCCTTCTTCAGCGCCGACTGCCCGACCTCGGCGACCGCTCCGATCTGGCGGCCGTGCTGGTCGAAGACGCTGTACTCGTTGACCATTTCGATCAACTTGACCTTCTGGTTCACCACCAGCACGGGCTCGGTGAACACGGTCCCGCCGCCGTTCTGGGTCGGCGCGACTCCGGCCTGCTGCTGTACCTGACGCTGGATGTCGCCGGGGTTGTTCGCGCTGCCGACCTCGATCTCCCAGGGGCTGGCCTCACTGCGGGGTGCGAACTGCTGGGGCTGCTGCGGGGCGTACCCCTGCTGGGCGTGGGGCTGCTGGGGCGCGCCTTGCTGCGCGAACTGCTGGTGAGGCGCGTACTGCTGTTGCGGTGCGCTCTGCTGCGCGAAATGCTGCGGGCCCGTGCCCTGTTGCGCGTATTGCTGCTGGCCGGAGCCCTGCTGGTGATGCTGGGGAGCGTGCTGCTGCTGGGCGTGCTGCTGCGGCTGCTGCGGCAGGCCGGGTTGCTGGGCCGGGGCGGGTTGCTGTTGGGGCTGCGTGTGATTGGTCCATTGGCTGCCGTCCCACCAGCGCAGAACTGGGGATCCGGGACGCTCGGGGTACCACCCCGCGGGTTGACTCATGGCCCGAATCCTAACGTCGTACAGGGACTCTGCACTTTTTGCACTTTTTGCCGGGTAGTCACCTCTATGATGGGCCCTCGACATCGGGAAGCCGGGTCCACGCGCTCGAGGAAACGGGGAAAACATGTCCGCCACAGTCGAATTCGCGGGTTGCCAGGCGGACACGGAGCGGCCGCGATTATGACCGACCTGGTGACGCGAGCCCAGCTCGTCCTGCTGGCCCGGACCCTGCACGTGCCGGTAGAACGGCTCGCCCACCTCGAACACCTCGGCCCGCACCGGCTGCACGAACTCCAGCAGCGCATGGCGGCCAACCTTTTCGACCAGCACACCCCGGTCTTCGAGCGCATGGCCACGCTGGTCCCGATCATTCCGCTGGCGATCTCGCTGCCCATCGTGCAGCGGCTGGTGCCGCCGTCGATGACCGGCCGCGCCGCCGGGGCGATCGGCGTGAAGTATCCGGCCAAGGCGGTCGAGGCCCTGCTGCGCCTGGATGTCGGCTATGCCGCGGACTGCGGCCCGTACCTGGATCCACGGACTGTCGGCCAGCTCACCGACGACGCCCCGCCCGCCCCGGTGGTGGCGATTCTCAACGAACTGCTCGCGCGCCGCGACTACATCACCGCCGGACCGTTCCTGGCCTACGCGACACCGGAATTGATCAGCGCGGTCGAGCAGGGCGTGCCCGATGACGAGGGCCTGATCCGCTCGGCCGCCTACGCCTACTCCTCCGAAGCGATCAGCGCGGTGATGCGCCGGCTGCTCACCGGCGAGGGCCGGCGGCTGCCGCGGATGCTGGGCACGGTCATCAACGGCTCCAAGGAGTTACGACTCGAGGCGCTGTCGGTGTTCGCGCGTTGTGCGCCCGATGTGATCGGCGCGGTCGGCGACATCCTCTTCGAGGTGGCCCCGCCCTCCGCGGTGGCCGATCTGCTGACCACCTTCATCGCCGCCGACGCCACCGAGGACATGCTGCGTTTCGTGGGCAGGCTCAGCCCGCATGCGCTGACCCGGCTGGCGCTGAATCCGGTGCTGCCCGAGATCGCCGACGCGCTCGTCGACGCCGTCGACGGCAGCAGCGATGTCGGGGTGTGGCGCGGGCTGCTGGAACCGCTGGCGCGCACCCCCGACGAGGTGCGCCGCCGCGCCGGGATGCGGCTGGCCCGCCTCGACGCGGCCACCCTGCTCACCCTGCCCGCCCTGGCCCAGGCCGCACGGTTGTGGCCGCCGCTGCTGTGGGTGCTGGCCGCCACCGATGTCGATGTGCAGTCGCGCATCGGGGAACTGTGGGCCACCGCGACCCGGCTGGACCTCGACGTTCTCGAACGCCGCATCGCAGACCAGCGCCTGGAGTCGACGCTCGCCACCCTCACCACCACCATCCGGGTGTTGCGCTGACCCGGGAATCCTTGCGCGATCACTGATTTCAACCGTCCGTGGCGGCCCGACCTGCGGCGCGCCGCGGTGCCGAGGGCGGCGGGCCGACACCCGGGCGCGCGAAGGTGGTAGGAAAGTGACGTGCCCGAAACCGCCGAAACCCACACCCCCCGTGCCGTGTCGGAAGTGGTGAACCTGGTCAGCAGGCTGATCCAGTTCGATACCTCCAATACCGGCGAACTGGAGACCACCAAGGGCGAGCGTGAATGCGCGCAGTGGGTGGCCGAGCAACTCGAGGCCGCCGGGTACGAGACCGAGTACGTCGAGTCCGGCGCGCCGGGGCGCGGCAATGTGTTCGCACGCCTGAAGGGCGCGGACTCCTCGCGCGGTGCGCTGATGATGCACGGGCACCTGGACGTGGTGCCCGCCGAGGCCGCCGACTGGAGTGTGCACCCGTTCTCCGGCGCGGTCCGCGACGGCTACGTGTGGGGGCGCGGGGCCATCGACATGAAGGACATGGTCGGCATGATGCTGGCCGTGGCCCGCCAGTTCAAGATCGAGGGCACGGTACCGCCGCGCGACATCGTGTGGGCGTTCGTGGCCGACGAGGAGAACGGCGGCCGCTGGGGCTGCCAGTGGCTGGTCGAGAACCGGCCCGACCTGTTCGAGGGCGTCACCGAGGCGGTCGGGGAGGTCGGCGGGTTCTCGCTGACCGTGCCGCGGCCCGACGGCGGTGAGCGGCGGTTGTACCTGGTCGAGACCGCGGAGAAGGGGCTGGGCTGGATGCGGCTGCGCGCCAAGGCGCGCGCCGGGCACGGCTCGTTCCTGCACGACGACAACGCGGTGACGATCCTGGCGCAGGCGGTGGCCCGGTTGGGCACCCACACCTTCCCGCTGGTGGTGTCGGATTCGGTGGCCGAGTTCCTGGCCGCGGTGTCGGAGGAGTCGGGGCTCGAATTCGATCCCGCCGCACCGGGTATCGAGGATCAGCTGGCCAAGCTGGGCACCATCTCGCGGATCATCGGCGCGACGCTGCGCGACACCGCCAATCCGACCATGCTGCGCGCCGGGTACAAGGCCAATGTGATTCCCCAGACCGCCGAGGCCGTCGTCGACTGCCGGGTGGTGCCGGGGCGTCAGGCCGAGTTCGAGCGGGAGGTGGACGCGCTCATCGGCCCGGATGTGGAACGGGAGTGGATCACCAAGCTCGACTCCTACGAGACCACCTTCGACGGGCATCTGGTCGACGCCATGAACGACGCCATCCTGGCCCACGATCCGGCCGGGCGCACCGTGCCCTACATGCTCTCGGGCGGCACCGACGCGAAAGCGTTCGCCAAGCTCGGGATTCGCTGCTTCGGGTTCGCGCCGCTGCGGCTGCCGCCCGAACTGGATTTCTCGGCGCTGTTCCACGGGGTCGACGAGCGGGTTCCGGTGGAGTCGCTCGAATTCGGCGCCCGCGTGCTGGAACACTTCCTGTTGCACAGCTGACGATTCGAAAGGACTGCTCGTGCCCGACTATTCGTACGACCCGTACGCCGCGCTGCCGCAGCTGCCGGAATTCACCCTGACCTCCACCGATATCAGTGAGGGCAAGCCACTGGCGCTGGATCAGGTCAGCGCGCTGGCCGGTGCGGGTGGATCCGACATCTCCCCGCAGCTGAGCTGGTCCGGATTCCCCGCCGAGACCAAGAGTTTCGCCGTCACCATGTACGACCCGGACGCGCCGACGGCCTCCGGATTCTGGCACTGGGTGCTGGCCAATGTGCCGGTCACCACCACCAGCCTCGAGACGGGGCAGGCGAGCAAGGGTGGCTCGCTGCCCGCCGGGGCTCTGCACCTGCGCAACGACGCGGGCCTGCACGAGTACACGGGTGCGTTCCCGCCCGCCGGACACGGTCCGCACCGCTATTTCGTCGTGGTGCACGCGGTCGGGGTGGAGCGGCTCGAGGTCGATGAGAACGCCTCGCCCGCCTACCTGGGGTTCAACTTGTTCATGAACGCGATCGGGCGCGCCACCCTGATCGGAACGCACGAGCAGAAGTAGTCGTTCACGCCGAACCGACTGTGGCCCTGGGCGATTCGCTCGGGGCCACAGTCATGTCCCGGGGGCGTCCCGGCCGGCGGGCCGAGTCGGCCGCGCCGCGATCGAGGACCCCGGCCGAGGACGGACGATCGACGACCGGGTCGTGATCGAGCGCTAATCGGCGGCCGACTGCTCGGCCAGACCGCGCAGTCCCGCCGCGAGGTCCTGCGCCGCGGGCGCGTGCTCGGGGTCGATGAGGTACTGGACCAGCAGGCCCGCGATGAGGGTTTGCAGCACCGCGCCGACCGCGGGGTCGCCGCCGCCCAGGTCCTGTGACAGGCCCGCGCGCGCTTGTTCCTGCGCGGCACCGATTTCCGCGCGCAGGCCGGGGGAGTGCATGGCCTGGGCCATGGATTCGACATTGGCGGCCCAGATCACCCGGTCGCTGGTGAAGGAGTCGATCAGCCGCTGCCAGAAGGTGTTCAGGCGCGCGGTGGGATCTCCGGCGTCGTCGGCGGGCAGGGAGTCGAGGATGTGCGATACCGCCGCCGCGGTCGCCTCGAGCATGGCCTGGTTGAGCAGCCGGTCGCGGGTGCCGAAGTGGTAGTTGATGGCGGCCAGGTTGGCCCCGGACGCGGCGACGATGTCGCGCACGGTGGTGCGGGCGTAGCCGCGTTCGGCCAGGCAGTGCTTGGCAGCGGCCAGCAGGTCTTCTCGGGTTCCCACGCGGGTCAGCCTAACAGCGGGGTGAACGGTTGTTTGTAACGCGTGTTTCAAACATTTGTTTTGAACGTTTGTATGAAACATGTGTATGGTCGGTGGTGGCACGAACCCATCGCACGGAAGACGAGTCCGATATGACCGCACGACCGTTGTCTCCCTTCGAATCCGGATATTTCGCCGCGGACGCCCGGCTGGGCAGCGTGCCCGTCGGCGGGATGCCGCTGTTCATCGGCTCGGCCGTACGCGGCGGGGTCGACGAACGCATCCTCAGACGGGTGCTGGGCGAGCTCGCCGCCGGGCATGTGCTGCTGCGCAGTCGCGTGGTCACCGTCGACGGGGTCGCGCGGTTCGTGGCCGGGGATCCGGTCACACCGACGCTGACCGTGCGTGAGGGCGGCGTGGACGAGTACTGGGAGCTGGTGAACAGTCCGCAGGACTGGGAGGCGGGACTGTTCCGGGCGGTGCTGCTGCGCGGGGTCCGCGAGAGCCGGATCGTACTGGTCATCCATCACGGGATCAGTGACGGGCGTTCGGCATTCGCGCTGCTCGAGGAGATGTGGCGGCGCTATGCCGCGCACGCGGCGGGTGTCGAACTGCCGCTGCATGATTCGGACGACGCGCTGATCGGCGGGGTCGACGACCTGCTGGCCGCGGTGGTCGGCGAGGCGGAGGTGGACGGGTTCCTGGCGCACCTCGGGCAGGAGATCGCCGCGGCCGCACCGGCGGATGCGCCGCGCACGATGCCGCACGACGGGGACGGGGTCGGGGATGCCGGTGGGCGATTGGCGTTGCGGCGCATCGAGTTGTCGCCGGGCCAGACCGCGGAACTGGTCGACGTGGCTCGGGGGCGGGGGATCTCGGTCAACAGTGTGCTGGCCGGGGCGGCGCTGGCGGCGGTGCGCGGGGAACTCGCGGGGGCCGGGCCGATTCCGTTGATGTGCGGGCATGCCGCGGATCTGCGGCCCGATCTGTCGCCACAGGTGCCGGTGTCGACGGTCCTCAACTGCGCCTCGGGCGCGGGGACACCGGCGCTGGTGGATCGCGACGCCGATCCGCTGGCGGTGGGCGCGGTCGTCGACGCCGGCATGCGGGTCCTGCGCGAGAGCCGGTTCCCGGCGTTGTTCCTGCGCGCCGCGCAGCGCCCGCTCGCGCCGCACGTGGCCGCGATGCTGTCGCAGCCGCCGGCGATCGCCTTGTCGAATATGGGCCGGCTGCCCGCCCATCCGATGCCCGCCGGGCTGGAGTTCGTGCGCGACGAGGTGTTCGCGATGGCGGCGGGCATGCCGCCGAAGATGACGATCTTCA
This sequence comes from Nocardia sp. NPDC005746, assembly GCF_040630785.1. NCBI lineage: Bacteria > Bacillati > Actinomycetota > Actinomycetes > Mycobacteriales > Nocardiaceae > Nocardia > Nocardia sp. NPDC005746. Next base: position 168,001 of record NZ_JBEXYE010000002.1, on the reverse strand, counting down.
CCGTCGGCGGGCGGTTGACGGTGCAGGTGGAGTACGACACCGCCGAGCACAGTCATACCCGCATGGGCCGGGTGGCCGAGGCGATGAGCGATCGGCTCGCACGCGTCACCCGGGTGGCCGTGCGCGGTTGACAGTGGCGGTGCGGGGCTGAGAACGGCTGTGGGCCCGGACATCACGTCCGGGCCCACATCGATTCCGGGGGTGCAGCGCCCCGGGATCAGCTCAGGTTGATGACGCCCTCGGGTGCGGGGGTCAGGTACAGCGCGGCGATCTCGGTGGCGTACTTGGCCGCGATCGGGTTGCGCTTGAGCTTGAGGGTCGGGGTGAGTTCGTCACCACCGGGCTCCCAGCCCAGATCCAGGATGGTGAACCGCTTGATCGACTCGACCCGGTTCAGCTTGGCGTTGGCGGCCGAGATGGCGGCCTTGATCTCGGTGATGATCTCCGGGTGCGCGGCAAGGGTTTTCAGGTCGGCGTCGGGCATGCCCAGCGCCTTGGCCCGCACCACCGCGATATCGGGGTCGAGCACGATCAGCGCGGAGATGTAGGGCTTGGCGTCGCCGATCGCCACCACCTGACCGACCAGCGAGGACGCCGCCTTCACGGTGTTCTCGATATTGGTGGGAGACAGGTTCTTACCCGCCTCGGTGATGATGAGTTCCTTCTTGCGGTCGACGATGGAGATGTAGCCCTCGCCGTCGATGGTGGCTACGTCGCCGGTGTGCAGCCAGCCGTCGGCGTCGATGGCCTCGGCGGTCTTGTCGGGCATCTTGCGGTAGCCGTGGGTGACGATGCCGCCGCGCAGCAGCAGCTCCCCGTCCTCGGCCAGGCGCACCTCGACCCCGCGCAGCGGGATGCCGACGGTGCCCGGCTTCGGCTTGGCCAGCGGGGTGTAGGTGCCGACACCGCTGGTCTCGGACATGCCCCACACCTCGGTCACCGTGAAGCCCAGGCCCAGCAGGTATTCCAGGGTCTCCGGCGGGATGGCGGCCGCGCCGGAGGCGGCCACGCGCAGCTCGTCGAAGCCCAGGGCGTGGCGCAGCTTCGACAGCACCAGCGCGTCGGCCAGCTTGTGCTGCACATCCAGCAGGGCGCCGCGGCCGGTGCCGGCCAGATCGGCGCGCGCGGCCTGTGCGCCGACGCCCAGCGCCCAGTTCGCGAGGGCTTTCTTCACCGGGCTGGCCTCGGTGGCCAGCTTGGCGTCGATACCGGCCTTGATCTTCTGCCACACGCGCGGCACGCCGAAGAACGCGGTCGGGCGGGCGTCGGGCAGGGCGGCGGCGATTTCGCGCGGGTCGGGCACGCACGTCATCTGGACGCCGGTGAACAGGTTGGCGCAGTGTCCCGAGATCCGGTCGGCCACATGGGCGGCGGGCAGGTAGGACACCGAGCGGTCGTCGAGGCCGACGGTCAGCGGGCCATCGACCAGGCCCACGATCTGGGCGACCACATTGCGGTGGGTCAGCTCCACGCCCTTGGACGGGCCGGTGGTGCCGGAGGTGTAGATCAGCGTCGCCACGTCGTCGGGCTGCACGGCCCGCCAGGCGGCGTCGAAGTCGAAGTCGGGTTGCGGGGCGGCCTCCACCTCGGCCAGCGTCAGTGTGCCCGCGGCCGAACCCTCGACCAGCACAATGTGTTCCATCTCCACGCCGGCGCCGCGGACCACGTCCAGGAACGCGGGTTCGGTGATGACCACGCGGTTCTCGGCATTGGTGAACAGGTGCGCGATCTGTTCGGGGGAGCTGGTGTTGTAGATCGAGAACGGCGTCGCACCCAGGTGCAGCGCCGCGGTGTCGACCAGATTGAACTCGGGCCGGTTGGTGAGCATGATGCCCACCGCGTCCCCGCGCCCCACCCCGAGCGCCGCCAGCCCGGCGGCGATCGCGCGCACCCGCTCGCCGTACTCGCGCCAGGTGAATTGCCGTGTGCCCCCCACGGTCCGCAATGCCACCTGCCCCGGCCGCAGCGTCAAGGTTTCCTGGAACGCCTCCGGAATCGTGTGGACGGTCTTGCCCGATGCGTGCGCGTACCCGATGTCAGTCGTCATAAGCCCTTTTCCCGATAGCCTCTCGCTTCGCCGTCCACCCGCGCGTCCACCAGCGCGAACCTTCGAAGTCCGAGACCACGACCAACCCGTCACGCGATGGCCACGCGTCACCTGTGGCGCGGCTCACTCATCGTAACCAGACTTTCGCGACTGTGTCGCGTGCAACAGCGGTCAGCGGGGTGGCCGGAATTGTCAATTGAGCCTCGGCGACGGTTCAGCCGGCGGGGGTGGGGTGGTGCCGCGGGCGTTGGGCGAGTTGACGACGCCAGGCCCGCAGACGGAGGCGCACCGAGGTGCGGGCGGGGTGCCAGGTTACGGCGGTCGCGGCCAATGCCATGAAGGCGAGGACCGCGAGTTCGCGTGGGGCCCAGTAGATCGCGGCGGTGGTGGCCACCACGCCGAGGGCGAAGCAGGTTTGTTCGATCCTCCGGCCGATTCGGCGGAACGAGTAGGGCGGCAGGCGATGCCCGCGGTGGATTCGCTTGGCTTCCATGTACTCCCGCGCCCAGTGGCTGCGGGGTTCGGTGATCAGGGGCACCGGGGTGACGGTGATGTCGCCTCGTTGCAGGGCGTGCACCTTGTCGGGGTTGTTGGTCAGCAGGCTGACCGCGTGCAGGCCGAGCTGTTCGGTGAGGAAGCGGGCGGCGGTGTCGAACTCGCGAGAGTCGGGCTCGAAGCCGAGGGCCCGATAGGCGTCGAAGGTGTTGCGTCCCTCGGTTTGTGTGACGCGCAGGCCTTTCGCTTTCACTTCGAGGCCCGCGCCGCGGCCTTCCTGTTCGAGGTAGAGCAGCACGCCGGCGTCGGCGCGCTGGATCATGTCCATGGCCTGGTCGAGTTCGGGGCCGCAGTCGCAGTCGTCGGAGTGCAGGGCGTCGCCGTAGAGGCAACGGGAGTGAATGCGCACCAGCGGGGCCCGGAGGCGGTCGATATCGCCGAAGATGAGGGCCTGGCCGCCGTCGCGTCCCGGTATCGAGTGGACCCGCACGCGGATCTCGGCACCCTTGCGGGTGAGAAGATGACTGGTGCAGGCGAGTTTCTGTGAATTCACCAGATCCGCAACAGCAATCGACTCGTCCGCAACGCTCACGTGACCGCCTCGTATCCCCGCGAGCCGCGATCCGCCGCCCGACAGTGTCCGTTGGTGTGTGGTAACCGCCGGTCAGGAAGGTGCGCAGCGGCAGCGATCCGACCGTTGCTGCGGAGTTGCCAGGCGGCACACGCAGACGGTGCCGAAGCCTACCCTTTCCCGGCGATCACCGAGCGTATCCGGAGAGAATCATCGGCCACCGATTCCGGCGCGCGCCGTTACGCCCTGTTCAGCGATCCGGACAATCAGGACGGCATCGGGACATACCATTCACTGATGGGTTCTCGGCCGGCGAAAGACGTTAGCCGACAAGCGATATGGGCCAGCCTCGACCACGCCAGCCACTGGATCTCCCGCAAGGGCCAAGAGCTCCGCGTCCGGGTCACCGACCTGCCCACCGACGCGGAGACCGGGCACATTCTGGCCTTCGGATCCATCGACGACAACTGCCTGGTCCGCATCCACTCGCAGTGCCTCTACGGTGAATCGCTGTCGTTCCAGGACTGCGACTGCGGACCCCAACTCGAACGCTCCCTCGACCTGATCCAGGCCGCCGGATCGGGCATCCTGGTCTACCTCGAACAGGAGGGCCGCGGGTACGGGCTGCTGGCGAAGGCTCGCGGCTACGAGATCAGCGAGCGCAACCGCCTCGACACCTACGACAGCTATCGGACGTTGGGGTACAGCGAGGACAAGCGCGACTACACCCACGCCGCACAGGCGCTGGTCGCTCTCGGGCTGACCCGGGTGCGGTTGATGACCAATAATCCGCACAAACTGCAGGCCGTGCGCGACGCCGAGATCCACGCCACCGTCATCCCGCTGCGCACCGCGCCGCGGACTCGCCGGGAAGCCGACTACCAGCAGGCCAAACGCCGCCACGGGCACTGGATTCCGACCGCCGACCCACCGTGGTCGCCCGACCTCTAGAACGCGTCCAGGGTCGCGTCGATCGCCTCGCGGGTGGGCATGGAGTCGGGGATGCTCGTCTCCTTGCTGGCACGCGCGGGAATCGCCGCGGCGGCCCACACCAGGTTGGCGTGCCCGGCCTGTCGGCGGTGGTCGGGGTCGGGGGACCGGGGTTGGGTCATCAATCGGGCGATGAACGCGGAAGCGAACGCCGACGAGGCTCCGGGCGCTCCCGGCCGGTCGGTTTGGATGTCGGCCCACACCGGCTCCGCGGCCGGGTCCCCGGCCGAGTACATCGCGCAGCTGTCGCCGTGCAGGACCACGACCGACCCGACCCCGTGCGTCACCAATTGCGCTGCGATATCGGCGGTTTCGGCCCCTGGACGCAGCGCGGCCAGTTCACCGACCGAGGCGATCAGGTAGTCGACCGTCCGGAGATAGCCGGGCAACTGAGCGGGGAATCGTTTCGGCGGCGGCGTGGCGCTGACGAACAGCCACGGCCGCGACTCCCGGTCGGCGATCGCGTCCGCTACCGCCGCGAGCACCTCGACGTTCTGCTCGAAGGTCAGCAGCACGGCATCGGCGTGGACGAGCGCACGCGTGATCGGGATGTCGGCGATATCCCTGGCGTCGAAGCGGATCCGGTCGTCCTTGCCCGCCACCGAGTAGTTCCCGCCGTCGCGGGCAACGGTCACCGCCGCGGTCGGGGTGGGCCCGCGCCGCGCACGCAGCAGACTGGTGTCCACACCGCGCGCGCGGAGATAGTCGACGATCAGCCCGGCCTTGTCGTCGTCGCCGACGGCCGCGAACAGACGCGCGTCCACTCCGAGCCTGGCCAGAGCGACTGCCCGGTTCAGTCCTTTACCTCCGGCGTGCTCGGAGAATTCCCCGTACAGCGAGTCCCCGGCCCGCGGCAGGACATCGACGGTACAGATGCGGTCCCACGCGGCGTCGCCGATCACCACGGCGCTCGGCCGTGTAGTCGCACCGGGAAGGCCGTCGGCGGCAACGGACTCGAGGGTGAGCACCCGTGCCAGCGCGGTGAACGCGTCCTCCTCCCGCCGGCCACGCAAGGCGCGATTATTGCGCGGCACCTGAGCGACCGGCACGCCCAGATGTTCGTGCAGCGTCACCCAGTGCAGCGCGAGACTGTCTCGTCGCTGCCCCAGCTCGGGGCCGTAGAGCTCTTCGGCGATCGATGCCGGCAGCTGATCGGCCAGCATGGACAGGTTCAGTTCCGCGTCGACGATCAAGCGGTCGGCCGGGTCGAGGGTGCCCGCGATGTAGCGCAACGCTTCGGGGAGCGCCGCTTTCGGGTCGCGGCCGGTGAGGTGAGCGACCCTGCGGACGATGACCAGGCCGAGCAACGCGCCGAGGTCGACCGAGCGGTCGCGGTCGCCGCCCATGGCCCAGCGCTTGCGCAGTTGCAGCAGGGTGTCACGCACGGCGCGCACGTCGTTGTCCTGCGCGGCCGTGTCGGCGCCACTGCTTCCCAGGTTCGGCTGCATCATCATTCGCCCCAACCATAAGACCGTCCACGTTTGAACGTCGGCGGAAACGGCAATCCAATTGTGACAGCGTCAAACTGCGATTCGGAAGTGCCAAATGCCATCCTGGAATTGGCAAATGAGCGCCGCCCGACCAGATGTACCGGGAGGTTCCCGATGACCGGACTACTCACGATCCGGCGGATCCAGCGGCGCGCGCCCCGCGCGTGTGGTGCGGCGGATACCGATCTCGGGGCGAACATCGCGCTGCGATAGGCGAATTCGCCCGTCCACGTCGCCTCGGCCCAGCTCCGCGTCACATTCGATCCGGCGGTGACGCCTCCTCGTCTCATCGGAGGCCATCATGATCTACCCGAGCGCCAGCTCGATCACCAGCAGCGTCACCGGCGAGTGCGCCGAACGGCTGCCCCGCCACCCCGAACCGGTCTGGCGGCTCAGCTGGCGGCAGTCGCCGCTGCTGACGCGGGAGGAAGCGCTGGCGGCCATGGAGCTGACCGAGCTCCTGCGGCGCGAACCCAGTGGCAGCGGCCCGGCCTGGACACGCGCGTGCGCCCTCGGCGCCGCGCTGGGCATCGATGTCGAGGATGCCCGCATCGTCTTGCGCGAGCGTCGCAGGGAACGGGGAGAGTCATGACCATCTACACCACCGACGACTGGACGATGACCAGCGATCTGACCGATGAGAGCGCGGTGCGGGTGGCCGGCCGCTGGACGCTGGCGTGGCGGTGCAGCTGGATGCCGGATCGATTGCTGACCTGTGCGCAGGCGCTGGCGGCGATGGTGCCGGCCGAGGCGGTGGCCGTCGACCCGTCTCCGCGCGCGGAGGCCGCGCAGGGGCGGATTGTCGCCGCGGCGGGCGAAGTGGGGATTCCGTTGGAGCAGGCGGTGTTTCTGCTGCTGCGGCGCCGGACGGCTTGACCTACCGACCGATCCGATCCGAGGGGTGGGGCAGAGTCGATGAGGGGATGGCAGGGCCCGCGCGGCGACCGGTCGCGGCGGGCCGAAGACGGTGGACGCACGGAGATCCCGTGGCGTGCGCCGATGGCCTTGGGAGGTCCTGATGACGATCGATATCACGACGCGGGCGATGACCAGTGACATCAGCCCCGAGTACGCGCTGCGCGAGTACCGCCGCGGTGAGGTGGTGTGGCGGTTGAGTTGGCTTCCGGCACAGCACCTCACCCACGATCAGGCCCGGGCGGGGATGGAACTCGACGAGGTGCTCTCCGATCCGGAGGTCGTCTACGACGAGGCCGCGCACCGGTGGGCCGCCGATCTGGCCACCCGGCTGGGGATCGGGGTCGAGCGCGCGGTGATTCTGCTGGCACAGCGATTGGCCGAACGTCTGCACCGCGAGCTGCTCGACGAGGAGCCCGAGTCGCCGGCGGCGATGCTGTGGGGCTGGGGCACCGCCGCGCACGGGGCGGCGTCGACGGGGGCCCGGTCCCGGCATCTGTGGGGCTGACCGCACGACCAACCGGCCGTGCGGTCTTCCGGGCGAATCGAAAGGTGTTGCCCGCGAACGGGTCAGGCCCGGGCGCGGTGTTCGGCGCCGACGGCTTCGGAGAGGTTGGCGTAGCCGTGTTCGCGGAGCTTGGCGGCCAGGCCGCGGTGAATGTGCTTGGCCCACAGCGGTCCGCCGTAGATGAAGCCGGTGTAGCCCTGCAGCAGCGAGGCGCCGGCGAGGATGCGGGCCCAGGCCTGGTCGGGGGTTTCGATGCCGCCGACGGAGATGAGGACCAGTTTGTCGCCGACGCGGGTGTAGAGGCGGCGCAGCACCTCGAGGGAGCGGTCGGCGACCGGGGGGCCGGACAGGCCGCCGGCACCGATGGGTTCGACGGTGGCGGCGGGGGTGGCCAGGCCGTCGCGGCGGATGGTGGTGTTGGTGGCCACGATGCCCGCCAGACCGAGTTCGACGGCGAGGTCGGCGACGGCGTCGATGTCGTCGTCGGACAGGTCGGGGGCGATCTTGACCAGCACCGGGACCGACACCGAGTCGAGCACGGCCTGCAGGATCGGGCGCAGCGAGGCGACGGCCTGCAGGTCACGCAGGCCGGGGGTGTTGGGGGAGCTGACGTTGACGACCATGAAGTCGGCCAGCGGGCCCAGCAGTTTCGCCGAGATCGCGTAATCGGTGGCGGCGTCCTCGGGTTCGACGACCTTGGTCTTGCCGATATTGGCGCCGATGGGGACGCCGCCGGGCAGCCGGTGCGCGAGATGCTCGGCCGCGGCGGCGGCGCCGAAGTTGTTGAACCCCATGCGGTTGATGAGCGCCCGGTCCGCGGGCAGGCGGAACAGCCGCGGCGCGGGATTGCCGGGCTGAGCCTGAGCGGTGACGGTGCCGATCTCGGCGTAGCCGAAACCGAGCGGGCCCCACGCGTCGACGCCGTCGGCGTTCTTGTCGAAGCCGGCGGCCAGACCCAGCGGCGCGGGGAAGTCCACGCCGAACACGCGGGTGCGCAGGATCGGATCGTCGGCCACCAGGACCTTGCCGGTGAGGGCGCGGCCCGGGGTGAACCGGGTCGCCAGCTTCATCGCGGCGAAGGCCAGATGGTGGATGCGTTCCGGCGGAAGCAGGAACATCAGCTTCAGCAGCAGGGCGTACAGGCGCTCATACATAGGGGGTTACATCACCGCCTCGGGTGTCGGGGATAGCAGGGGAGTGGTCTTGCGGCGGCGCAGTAACACGCGGCGGCTGCCGTCGGTGTAGGCGCGCACCCGCGAGAGTTCCCAGCCACCGAATTCGGCGTGAATGGACAGTCGCATGGTGGCGGTGACCCTGGTGACGCCGGGTGGCAGCCGCAGGGGCACGTACTCCCATTCGTCGCTGGATTCCTCCCAGCCTTCGGGTAATGTGCGCGATTGGTGCGCCGATCGTGAGGCCCGAGCCATCACTGCCCTCTCTTCCGCTGGTCCGCGCCGATCCGCTGCAGACCGTCGCCGGTCGCGGATCCCACGAACAGGTCACCGGTGCGGGCATCGACGGTCACCGAGTTGGGCTGGCGCACCGTCGGGTAACGCCCCACCTCTACCGGTATACCCGTCGACAGCTCGTAGCCGACGACTTCGTTGCTGCCTGTCAGCGTCACCCACACGGTCTCCGACCGCTGATCGTAGGCGAGCGCGTAGGGCGAAGAGCCTACCGGGAAACGCTGGTGCAGGACCAAAGGATCGGTGGTGTAGACCAGCAGTTCGGCTCCGGCGGTATCGGTGACCAGGCGTCGGCCGAAGTGGTCGCCGATCATGTTGGTCACCCCGTCACCGGCGCGCAGCGCCAGGCCGAGCTTGTGGGCGTCGAGGTCGAGCTCCACGATCGCGGACTGGCGGCGGTCCACCACGACCACCGAGCCGTCGCCGGTGTCGATCGCGTCGGCGGCCGACAGGCCCGTAATGGTGTGGCGCACAGTGCCGTCCGCGTCGAGCAGCAGCACCCGGCCGTCGGCCAGCCCCGCCACCAGCGACCCGTCGGCGCGCAGGCCCACCGAGTGCAGGTCGCCGTCGACGGCGACGGTGGTGAGCGCGCCGCTGGCGACGTCGACGCGAACGATCTTGTTGGGCACCGCGATCAGCACCTCGCCGGGCTTGCCCGCGACGAGGGCGGCGGCCTTGCCGGGCAGGGTGACCGGGCGGGTGACGCCCTTGTCGATCAGGTTCACGGTGGTGCCGGAGTCCACCACCGCGGCCAGGATGCCGGTGGCCGGTTCGTCGAGCAGCAGCGCGATGGGCGCGCTCGCGGTCACCTGCCCGACGGGGGCCGGGGTGGCGGTGGGCGCGGCGGCCGGGGTGGCCGGGTCGCGGGTGGCGTTGTTCGCGTTGTCCGGCTGGTCCGAACATCCGGTCAGCAGGGTCACCACGGTCACACCCGCGAGGACTGAACCGATCCAGCCGCGACGGCGCATGCAGCGAACTCCTTACTGACCGAACTGACCGACGAAATCATGCGTGCTCTCCAATCTGACCATGTCCCGGGTTCCAGCCGTGTGACCGGGGGTCCGCGTGCCGATCTCGCGCACGCATCCGGCGCCGACTTGCATGATGTGACATGGGGTTTCGGTGGCGGTGTCGGGGCATGCGGTTACCGTGGAGTGCAAAAGCGGTCTGTATCAGGGAGATCTGTTGGTTGCCGACCAGAGCGCGGGGTTCACCGTCGAGGACGTGACCGTCGGGCGCTACGCGCACGGCTTCGGCGTCACCGGGGACGGGCGGTCCTTCGCCTTCCGAACCCATCGATCCACCCTCACCGTGGAGATCTACCGCCCCGGCGTGACCACCGCGGTCCCGGCCCCGGAGGACGTCGAGGCGATCGCGGTGGCCCCGGTCACCGACATCGATCTCGACGACGAACGCAGCGTGGTGGCCCTGGTGCGCGACCTGATCCCGCAGGCCGTACCGGTCCCGGCGGCCCAGCCGCGCGAGGCGACCACGGTGCGCGCACTGCTGGGCCGGTTGGGCGCGGTGATCGAGGGACGCTGACGCCCACGGGCGGCGCTGTCTGTGACACAGAGAGCACTTCCGGGCGCGGGGCGTGCCAAACTAGCGGCACACAACCGCAGTTCGAACTCCCGAGGATGTTGATGCGACTTCGACGACCGGCCGCCACCGCGCTGCTGCTGACCGTGCTGGGCGCATCGCTCGCCGCGTGCGGCGGCTCCGACGACGAATCGAAGGTCGCCCAGGCACGCTCTTCGGCGTATGCGGCGTTGAGTTCGTCCTCGCAGGCCGCCGCCGCGCAGAGCAGCTCCAACCGGCCCGGGATCCCGAGCGCCGCGGAGCTGGACTCGCAGATCAAGCGGGCGCTGGACCCGAACCTGCCCGACAGCGAGCGCACCGCGCTGATCGAGGACGGCGAGGCGTTCAAGGACGCGATCCCCGACATGTACAAGGCGCTGGCCGACAATCCGCGCGCGGTGTACGGGGTCAAGGACCCGGTGTTCGACAACCATGACGGCACCCTGACCGCGACGCTGAGCCTGGACAAGGACGGCACCGGCACGAACGTGCGCACCACGGTCGTGCATTTCGTGGCCAAGGACGGGCACTGGAAGATCTCGCGCACGGATCTGTGCGGGATCCTGCGGTCGGCCGACTACAAGACCGCGGCCTGCGGCTGATGCTCGAGGCCGGATCCCTGCGGTGGGGGCGTCTGATCCACCGCTTCCGGTTCCTGGTGTTCGCCGTGTTCGGCCTGGCCGTGCTGGTGTCCGGGTTCTATGGGCGCGACCTGGGCGATCATCTGACCCAGGAGGGCTGGTTCGACGAATCCAGTCAGTCGGTGGCGGCGTCGAAGCTGGCCGACTCCACCTTCGGCCGCGACACCGACGCCGACCTGATCGCGATCTACACCGCCCCGGCGGGGATGACCGTCGACGACGAGCCGGTGCGGTCGGCGGTGGCGGCGGAGTTGACGCGGTTGCGCACCGAGCACGCCGACCGCATCCTCAAGATCGATTCGTATTGGGACGGCGCGCTGATGGGACAGTTCGCCGACGCCTCCCGCACCCACGCCTTCGCCAGTATCGGGCTGCGCGGTGACGGCGGCACCGACACCGTCGACAACTATCTGGCCATCAAGAACGAATTCCAGGCCGGGACAACCGGTTCCGGGCCGGGCGGCACCACGGTGCAACTGGCCGGGCTGCAGCCGGTGGTGGAGGGCATCAACACCGGCATGCAGCGCGATATCGAGCGTGCGGAGCTGATCGCGCTGCCACTGGTGGCGATCCTGCTGTATTTCGTGTTCGGCGGCGTGGTGGGGGCGCTGCTGCCGGTGCTGATCGGCGGCATGACGATCCTGGGCAGCCAGGGCATCATGCGGCTGCTCACCAACCATCTGCAGGTCAATGTGTTCGCCTCGGCGGTGGTGACGCTGGTGAGCCTGGGCCTGGCCATCGACTACGGGCTGTTCGCGGTGACCCGGTTCCGCGAGGAGCTGGCGGCGGGACGCAGCGTGGAGGAGGCCACCGCGCGGACCATCGCCACGGCCGGGCGCACGGTGTTGTTCTCGGCGGCGATCATCGCGGTGAGCCTGGGGGCGTTGTTCATCTACCCGAACGGGGTGCTGCGGTCGGTGCCGTTGGGCGGTATCTCCTCGGTGCTCCTGGCGGCGGTGCTGTCGGTGACGGCGTTGCCGGCGGTGTTGTCGATCGTGGGGCCGCGCATCGATCTGTGGGGCTGGCATCGGCTGGCCAGTATCCGCACCGCCGAGCAGATCGATCGCGGATTCTTCTCGCGGCTGGCGGTTTTCGCGATGCGCAAGCCGTGGCTGGTGATCGTGCCGGTGGTGTTGATGCTGCTGGCGTTGATCCTGCCGTTCCGCAGTATCGAGTTCGGTGGGTTGAGTGAGCGGTATCTGGCCGCGGACAATCCGGCGCGGGTGGCGCAGCAGGACTTCGACCGGCTGTTCCCGCATTTCCGCACCGAGCCGCTGAAACTGGTGGTGGTGGGCGCGAATGCGCAGCAGCTCTCCGATCTCCGCTATGAGGCCAACCAGCTGGTCGGTCCGCGGATGACGGGTCCGTTCGATCCGGCCGCGCCGACCAAGGATCAGGTGACGGTGCTGGCCAGCGGCCTGTCCGACAAACGCGACGCCGACTCGGTGATCGCGGCACTGCGCTCGATCCCGGCACCGGACGGGGTCGTGGTGATGGTGGCGGGCGTGCCCGCGCTGGAACGCGACAGCATCCAGGGGTTGATCAAGGGCCTGCCGCTGCTGGTGCTGATCCTGGTCGCCGCGGCGATCGCGTTGATGTACGCGGCGTTCCGGTCGCTGGTGCTGGCGATCAAGGCGGTGGTGATGAGCGCGCTCAGCCTGGGCGCGACACTGGGCGTGCTGACCTGGATCTTCGTCGAGGGGCACGGGGCGCGACTGTTCGACTTCACCCCCGGCCCCCTGATGTTCGCGGTACTGGTGCTGATCGTGACGGTGCTGTTCGGCCTGTCGACCGACTACGAGGTGTTCCTGCAATCCCGCATGGCCGAGGCACGCGCCTCCGGCGCGGATGCGCCCGAGGCGATCCGCTACGGCATCGCCCACACCGGTGGCGTGATCACCTCGGCGGCCGCGATCCTGATCGTGGTGACCGGTGCGTTCGGGTTCTCGGATCTGGTGCTGATGAAATACATTGCCTACGGCATGATCGCGGCATTGGTGTTGGACGCCACCGTGATTCGCATGCTGTTGACTCCTGCGGTGTTGAGGTTGGTCTGGCGATGAGCGTGCTCAAGGGCGCGAACCTGCTGTTGATGTTCCTGCTGGAACTGGGGGTGCTGGCCGCGGGCGCGTGGTGGGGGTTCACCGTGTCCGCGCCACCGGCGGTGCGCGTCGTGGCGGGGCTGGCGGTCCCGGCGGTGTTCATCGTGGTGTGGGCGCTGTTCGGCGCGGCCAAGGACGCACGGTTCCCGCAGACCGGGTGGCGGCGGATCGCCCTGGAAGTCGTGTGGTTCGGCGCGGCGGCGGTGCTGCTGGGCCTGGCGTGGACCCCGGTGGCCGGGATCGTGTTCTTCGCGATCTGGGTGGCCAACGGCGTCCTGCGGCTGGTGTGGGGTCAGCAGCAGCTCTGACCCCGCCCTCGGGCGCTCAGCCCCGGACGGGCAGCACCAACTGCGCGCCGGTGACCGGGTGGTCGAACACGTCGACCGGATGCTGGTAGACGCGGGTGAGCAGTTCGGCGGTGAGGATCTGCCGTGGCGGGCCGTCGGCGGCGATGCGGCCGGCATCGAGCACGGCGACGCGGTCGGCGTAGGCCGCGGCGACACCGAGGTCGTGCAGCACGACCACGACCGCCGCGCCCGCGCTGGCGCGGTCGCGGGCCAGGCGCAGGACCTGTTCCTGATGACCGAGATCGAGCGCGGCGGTGGGTTCGTCGAGCAGCAGCGTCGCGGTGTCCTGGGCCAGCACGCGGGCCAGGGCGACGCGGGCGCGTTCACCGCCGGACAGCGCCGGGAACGGGCGCGCGGCGAAACGTTCGACGTCGGTGGCCGCCATGGCCGCGGCGATGGCCCGCTGGTCGTCCTCCTGACGCGCGGTCCGCGCCCACGGGGAACGACCCATAGCGACGACGTCGCGGGCGCTGAACGGGAACCCGACGGTGTGCGACTGGGGCAGCACCGCGCGGCGGCGGGCCATGTCCAGATGCGTCCAGTGCGTGAGGGCGTGCCCGTCGAGTTCGACGCTGCCGCCACTCAATTCGAGCTCCCCGGCCAGCGCGGCCAGCAGCGTCGACTTGCCCGCACCGTTCGGACCGACCAAAGCCACGATCTGCCCGGCGACGACATCGAAGTCGATGCCGTCGAGCACGGTCCGGTCGCCGCGTTTGGCGCTGACCTTGCGGGCGCGCAGGGTCGCCGCACCCGGTTCGGGTGTCTCCGGCAGGGCGGGGGTGCGCCCGAAGATCGTTGTGAGCTCGCGTAGGCCGCTCATGCCCAGCCTCCCGATCGTGAGCGGGTGCGGCGCAGCAGCCAGAAGAAGAACGGCCCGCCGACCAGTGAGGTGATCATGCCCAGCGGCAGGTCCGCGTTGTGGACCAGGGCGCGCGCGCCGATGTCGGCGGCCACCAGCACGACCGCGCCGACGATGGCCGACAGCGGGATCAGCACCCGGTGGCCGGGCCCGACCAGCATGCGCACCAGGTGCGGCACGATCAACCCGACGAACAAGATGATGCCGGTGAACGCGACACCGGCGGTGGCCAGCACCGCGACCACGACGATCACGTTGCGCCGCAGCCGTTCCACGTCCACGCCCAGATGCCGGGCCGCGGACTCGCCCAGGGCGAGCAGGTCCAGGCGTGGGGCCATCCAGATCGCGGCGGCCAGCCCGAGCAGCGTCAGCGGCCACACCACGTTCACCGACTGCCAGGTGGCGCCGTTGAGGCTGCCCATCTGCCAGAACACGATCTGGTCGCGCGCCGCGGGCGACGCGGAGAACAGCAGGAACGAGATCAGGCCGCCGGCGAAGGCGTTGATGGCGACACCGGTCAGCACCAGGGTCACCACTTCGGTGCGGCCGTTGGAGCGGGCCAGCAGATACACCAGCAGTGTCGTGGCCAGTCCGGCGGCGAACGCGCCCGCCGCGACCGACCAAGCGGCCACGAACGCGCCCCCGGCCACGATGACGGTGCCCGCACCGACCGCAGCGCCCGCGGACACGCCGATCACGCCGGGTTCGGCGAGCGGATTGGCGAACACACCCTGCAACAGGGCGCCCGCGGTGGCCAGGGCCGCGCCGACGAGCATGCCGAGCACGACGCGCGGGAACCGCACCTCCCACAGGGTCACGTACCCGGCCGGGTGGGCGGGCATGGGACCCCAGTCCAGGCCGATGCGGTGCAGGAACGCGCCCGCGACCTCGGCGGGGCTGGTCGGCACCTGGCCGATGGCCGCCGAGATCAGCGCCAGCGCCACCAGCGCGGCCAGCGCACCGGCGAAGATCACCGTGTTGCGCGACCACGTGCGGCGAGCGCTCGGGACCACCGCGACCGTGGTCGCCGGCTCCTCCGCGGTCACCGGCTCCTCACCGGGGGGAGCTGCCTCGTGGCCGGACCCGGCCTGCGTCTTCGCCGCACCCGCCGGTGTCTGCTCGCCAGTCCCGCCGGTCGAGCGCTCGGCCGGGCCGTCCTGGGCGCGGGGCGCCGGGCCGTCGGGCTCCGCATCGGCGGGACCGTCATGGCCCGCGTCGGCGGACACATGGTGTGCCGAGTCGGCCGCACCATCGTGTGAATCGCCGGGGCCGAGCGCGGTGGCAGCGCCGTTGCGCGCCGCGGTGCGGTCGTCGGGTGTGTTGTTCGGTGAATCCATGTGGGGGCCTTGGTTGTCGGCCGCTCCGGGGCGCTCGCTCATGCGGCGGCGGGGCCGTAGACGGCCTTCACGAGGGCCGACAGCACGCGGCCGGTGTTGGGGCCGAAGGACAGCAGGACGGCATCGGACATGTCGATGACGCGCCGGTCCCGTCCGGCGGGGGTCTGGGCGATGCCGGGGACCTTCTCGAGGCCGTCGACCCCACCAACCGACGCCAGACCGTCGCTCATCAGCAGCAGCGCGTCGGGGGCGGCGGCGATCATGGCCTCGCTGGTGATGGGCAGGAAGTCCTTGGTGATGCCCGACGCGGTTCCGGCGTCGATACCGCCGATGGCGGTGATCAGCGAGTCGGCGCCCGAGCCGGGTCCGGCGATCATGGTGATGGCGGCGCTGCGCAGGTACAGGAACGCGATCTTGGGTTTGGCGTCCTGATGCGGCACCGAGGCGATGGCGGCGTCGATCTCGGCGCGGGTGCGCTGCCCCAGCGCCTTGCCCGCGTCGGGCACGCCGAGCGCGGCGCCGACGGCCTCGATCTGCGGGACGACTCCGGCGATGGTGCGTTCGGTGTCGAAGTAGACGACGGTGATGCCCAGGGCGCGCAGCTGGTCGCGCAGGGCGGGGGTGACGGTGGTGGTGTCGGTGAGGAACACCGTGGGCCGCAGTGCCGCAACGGCTTCCACGCTCAGGGTGCCGCTGCCCGAGGACACGGTGGGCAGCTCGCGCACGGCGGGGAACGCCGCGGAGTTGGAGCGCCCGATCAGTTTCGAGCGCAGTCCGAGGGCGACGACGGTCTGGGCGAGGGTGCCGTAGCGGTCGGCGGCGATGATGCGGGAGGTGTCGGTGACGGTGACCGGGGTGCCGTCGAAGGAGGTGACGGTGACCGGCAGCGTGGCAACCGGTTCGGGACCCAGCGTGACGGGGTCGAGGTCGCCGATCTCGGCGGTGACCGGTCCGCGGCCGCCGGTGCTCGTGGTGCCCGAGCCGCAGGCGGTGACCCCGGCGACGAGACCGACACCGAGCAGCAGGATCACCAGCGTGCGGGCGGCGGTGTGGGCATTCACGAGACACCTCATGCAGGCAAGGCTAGCCTGGCTCATTCTGTGCGTGCGCTCACGTCTCCGAGGGCCGCGGCGATGGCGCGGGGAAGTTCGAGGGTCTCGGCGGCCAGGATGCCGGTGAGCTGCCCGATATCGCGGGCTCCGACCAGCATCGAGGCGACCGCGGGCTGATCGCGGATCCAGGCCAGCGCCACCGCCAGCGGCGAGGTCCCCAGCCCGTCGGCGGCGGTGACGACCGCGTCGACCACCCGCACCGCCCGGTCGTCGAGATGCGCGGTGATCTCGGCGGCGGTCGACTCGTCGGCGCCGCGCGAATCGGCGGGCACCCCGTCGCGGTATTTGCCGGTGAGGATTCCCCCGGCCAGCGGCGCGGTGGCGATGACACCGATGCCGTGATGCTGTGCGGCGGGCACGAATTCGTGTTCCACGCCGCGCGCCAGCAGCGAGTAGGGGGTCTTCGCGGCGGTCAGCGGCGCGGCGGCGGCGAGGGTGGCCAGCTGCCAGCCGTCGTAGCCGCGCGCTCCGGCGTAGCGCACGCGTCCCGAGCGCACCGCCCACGACAGGGTGTCGGCGATCTCCTCGAGCGGGGTGTGCGGGTCCCAGGCGGCGACGGTCCACAGGTCGAGGTGGTCGGTGCCGAGCTGGGTCAGGGTGTGATCGAGCTGGCGGCGCATGGTGCGCCGGGAGGCGTCCACGGTCCAGCGCACCGCGGCGGGCGCGTCGGCGGCGGCGTCGCTGAGTATCGGTGTGTATCCGGCACTTCCGGACAGCACCAGGTCCTCGCGGCCGACTTCGGCGATCAGCTCGCCGAGGATGTGCTGGGCGGCGCCGTCACCGTAGGCCGGGGAGGTGTCGACGAGGTTGCCGCCGGCTTCGACGAAGGCCAGCAGCTGGGCCGCGGCGTCCTCGGCGTCGGTCTCCCTGCCCCAGGTGTGGGTGGCCAGCCCGAGCCTCGACACCCGCAGTCCGCTGCGGCCGACCGTCCGTTGTTGCATCACCGCGCTTGCCCTTTCGTCACACGCGTCAGCCTAGGCGCACCGGCGTCCCGCGCCCGGCTACGGCCCGCGCCGAGCGCGGCGAATTCCGGCGCGTGCGAGCCGGAACCCGATTTCACCCGGGGGTATCGGGCCCGCCATCGCCGCCCGGTAGGGTCGCAGCGTTGCGGCGGGGCGCGAACGCCGCGCCGCCGGCGGCCCGGGGCATCGAAATGCTCACCGGGAGCTGATGATTCGGGACTGGAGGCTGCGTGGGCGAGTCGATGACGTGGGTGCAGGCACTGGTGCTGGGCCTGGTGCAGGGTCTGACGGAATTTCTGCCGATCTCTTCCTCGGCGCATCTGCGGATCGTCTCGGCGGTGTTCTTCGGCGATGACGCGGGCGCGTCGTTCACCGCGGTCACCCAGCTGGGCACCGAGGCGGCGGTGCTGGTGTACTTCGCCAAGGACATCTGGCGGATCCTGGTGGCCTGGTGCACCACGGTGTGGATGAAGGTCGCTGGGCGCCAACGCGATTCGGTGCCGCTGCACGAGCGCGCCACCACCCAGCTGCCGGTGCTGACCGAGGACGGCTCCTTCACCTACGGCCCCGATCCCGACACCCAGCGCGAACTGGACTACCGCATCGGCTGGTATGTGATCATCGCCACCATCCCGATCGGGGTGCTGGGTCTGCTCTTCAAGGACCAGATCCGTACCGGCGCACGGAATCTGTGGCTGATCTCGATCATGCTGATCGTGTTCGCGCTGGTGATCGCGGCGGCGGAGTACTACTCGGGCAAGACCTACGGGCGGGCGCGCCGACCGATCGAACTGCTCACCACCCGCGACGGCCTGATCATGGGCCTGGCCCAGTGCCTGGCCCTCATCCCGGGCGTGTCGCGTTCGGGCGCGACGAGCTCGGCGGGCCTGTTCTGCGGTCTGACTCGTGAGGCGGCGGTGCGGTTCTCGTTCCTGCTGGCCATCCCCGCGGTGCTGGCCTCGGGCCTGTTCAGCCTCCCCGATGCCTTCGAACCCGCTGGTGAGGGCCTCAACGCGTCGGGCCCGCAGCTGCTGGTGGCCACCGTGCTGTCGTTCGCGGTCGGTTACGCGTCGGTGGCGTGGCTGTTGAAGTTCGTGGCGCGCCATTCCCTGGACTGGTTCGTGGGCTACCGCATCGTGCTGGGGTTGACGGTGATCGCGCTGCTGGCGACCGGCGTCGTGTCGGCGACCTAGTCGGTAGGCTGTCCCGGTGACGGTGATCCTGTTGCGGCACGGCGTGTCCACGTCGAACATTGCCCGCACCCTGGCCGGGCGCAGCGCCGGCGTCGATCTGACCGACCGTGGCCGTGAGCAGGCCGCGAGCCTGGTCGAGCGGCTGGGATCGCTGCCGATCGAGCACATCGTGTGCTCGCCGCTGCTGCGCTGCCAGCGCACCGTCGCCCCCCTCGCCGACAAGCTGGGCCTCGAGGCCGACCCGGATGAGCGGCTGCTCGAGGTCGACTACGGCGACTGGACGGGCAAGGCCCTGGCCGACCTGGTCGCCGAGCCGTTGTGGAAGGTGGTGCAGCGGCAGGCGTCGGCGGCGCGCTTCCCCTCGGGTGAGTCGCTGGCGGAGGTGCAGTTCCGTGCCGTGTCCGCTGTGCGCGAACGGGATCGGCAGTTCGCCGAGCGGCATGGTAGCGATGTGTTGTGGATTGCGTGCACGCACGGCGATGTCATCAAGTCGGTGCTGGCCGACGCGTTCGGCCTTCACCTCGACGGCTTCCAGCGGATCGTGGTGGAACCGGCGTCGATCAGCGTCGTCCGCTACACCCCGAACGCCCCCTATGTGTGGCGGCTCAATGACACGGGTACCGATCTGTCCGGGTTGGCGGCGATTTCACCGCGAACAGGCGGCGAATCGCGCTCGGGGCCGGTTCCCGGCGGAGAAACGGGTACCACCGACAGTACGGATAATGGGGCTGGCGAACGCCCCGATTCATCAGTGTGAGTGAACCGAATGGAGGTGCAATGGGCCGGGCAATCCATATCTTCCGCACCCCCGATCGTTTCGTCGCCGGCACCGTCGGCGAGCCGGGCGACCGCGCGTTCTACCTGCAGGCGGTGCAGGAGCCGCGGGTGATCAGCGTGCTGCTCGAGAAGCAGCAGGTGAAGGTGCTGGCCGATCGGATGGGTCTGCTGCTCGACGAGGTGCAACGGCGCTTCGGGACCTCGGTGCCCCCGCAGGCCGCCGACGTGGCCGACACCGCGCCGCTGGTGACGCCGATCGACGCCGAATTCCGGGTCGGCACCATGGGTTTGGGCTGGGACGCCGACGCGGGCGCGGTGGTGGTGGAGCTGTTGGCGATCACCGAGACCGAGGTCGACGAATCGGTGGTTCTCGACGACACCGAGGAGGGTCCCGACGCGGTGCGGGTGTTCCTGACCCCGGTGCAGGCGCGGGAGTTCGCGTTGCGGTCGGCGCGGGTGATCGCGGCGGGCCGCCCGCCGTGCCCGCTGTGCGGGGAGCCGCTGTCCACGGCCGGGCACATGTGTGTGCGCACCAACGGCTACAAGCGCGGCGACATCTTCGGCGCCACCGAATCCGATGACGACTCCGACGACGAGGACTGATCCGGTGTCGGCCTCTGACAGCCCCGCGGTAGACCGGCCGTGGCAGACCGCCGAGTTGACGGTGATCGGCCAGGTCACCACCGCCAGCAACGTCACCCTGGTGTGCGAGGCGGGTGCGGGCGGGCAGCGGGTGGTGTACAAGCCCGAGCGTGGGGAGCGGCCGTTGTGGGACTTCCCCGACGGCACCCTGGCCGGGCGGGAGGTGGCCTCGTATCTGGTGTCGCAGGCGCTGGGATGGGGCGTGATCCCGGAAACGGTGTTGCGGGAGGGCCCTTTCGGGCCCGGCATGGTGCAGCGCTGGATCGACACCGCCGAGGACGAACCGAGTCCGGGTCTGGTGGATCTGTGCCCGGTGGGCGCGATCCCCGACGGGTATCGGGAGGTGTTGCGGGCGTTGGATCCGGGCGGGCATCCGGTGTCGCTGGTGCACGCCGACGACGAGCGGCTGCAGCGTATGGCGGTGCTCGATGTGCTGATCAACAATGCCGACCGCAAGGGCGGGCACGCCCTGCTGGGTCTGGACGGGCGCGTGTACGGGGTGGATCACGGGATCTGCCTGCATACCGAGCCGAAGCTGCGCACGGTGTTGTGGGGGTGGGCCGGTGAGCCGGTGGCGGACGAATTGCTCACCGACATCACGGTTTTGGTGAAGGCGCTGCCCGGGGAGCTGGGTGAGCGGCTGGCGGCGTTGATCACCGACGCCGAGATCGACGCGCTCGAGGCGCGGGGGCGGGCGTTGCTCGACGAGCCGGTGATGCCGCTGCCCGCCAGTCAGCGGCCGATTCCCTGGCCCGCGTTCTGACCCCTGCGTCGCGGACACCCCGGCGTTCTCGTCGCGCTGATTGCAATCATTGACACCGCCGGGTCGGCGACTAGGGTGCAGGTCGGCCCGGTCGGGCGCGTGTCGTGGGGCACACCGGTGCGGGGGCGGCGACGTCGCGGCCCGATCCCAGGGATAACCTCGAATCATGCAGTCCTGGTCCGATACCGCTGTCCCGACCGTCCCCGGATCCGGACCAGCGTTGCGTTTGTTCGACACCGCCGACAAGCAGGTGCGCCCGGTGACCCCCGGCGCGACCGCGACGATGTACGTCTGCGGCATCACCCCCTATGACGCCACCCACCTCGGCCACGCCGCCACCTACCTGACCTTCGACCTGGTCAACCGGTTGTGGCGCGACGCCGGCCACGCGGTGCACTACGTGCAGAACACCACCGATGTGGATGATCCGCTGTTCGAGCGGGCCGAACGCGACGGCATCGACTGGCGCGAGCTGGGCACCCGCGAGATCAACCTGTTCCGCGAGGACATGGCGGCGTTGCGGGTGATCCCGCCGCGCGACTACATCGGCGCGATCGAGTCGGTGCAGGAGGTCGTGGACCTGGTCGACAAGCTGCTGGCCTCGGGCGCGGCGTACGTGGTCGAGGACCCGCAGTATCCCGACATCTACTTCCGCCACGACGCGACCGAGCAGTTCGGCTACGAGTCGGGCTATGACCGCGACACGATGGACCGGTTGTTCGCCGAGCGCGGCGGGGATCCGCAGCGGCCGGGCAAGCGCGATCCGATCGACGCGCTGTTGTGGCGGGCCGAACGGCCGGGTGAGCCGTCGTGGCCGGCGCCGTTCGGGGCGGGCCGCCCGGGCTGGCACATCGAGTGTGCGGCGATCGCGCTCAACCGTCTGGGCAGCGAGTTCGATGTGCAGGGCGGGGGCAGCGACCTGATCTACCCCCACCACGAGTACTCCGCCGCGCACGCCGAGGCGCTGGTGAAGGGCCGCCGCTTCGCCCGGCATTACGTGCACGCGGGCCTGATCGGGCTCGACGGCGAGAAGATGTCGAAGTCGCGCGGCAATCTGGTGTTCGTGTCCAAGCTGCGCGCGGCGGGCACCGATCCGGGCGCGATCCGGCTGGGCGTGTTCTCCGGGCACTACCGCAGTGACCGCGAGTGGTCGGATGCGGTACTGGCCGAAGCGGTTTCGCGGCTCGCGCGGTGGCGTTCGGCGGTGGCGCTGGACTCGGCTCCCGATGCGACCGACACGGTGGCGCGGGTGCGTCGGCACCTGGCCGATGACCTGGACACCCCCAAGGCGCTGGCGGCGCTGGACGCGTGGGCACAGCAGGCGCTGGCCTACGGCGGCCCCGACACGACGGCTCCGGCGTTGATCACCGACACCGTCGACGCGCTGCTGGGCATCGCCCTGTAGCCGCACTGCCGCGACGAACCGACACGCGAGCCCGGATGTCCGGGCTCGCGCGTTCTTGTCTGCGGTGGGCGTGTTAATGAGTCGACCGGGCGGTGGCGGACGGCGCATCCTGGGGAGCGGTGTGTCGTCGGTCGTGAGGAGGGCTGTTCGGTGGGTGCGGCGGAGTCCGGTGTGGACGGGTTGGCGGTGGGCGCGGCGCGGTTCGCGCGAGCGACGGCCCGGCTCGACGAGTGCGCGGCGTTCTATCGGGAGATCGTCAGTCTGACACAGCTTTTCGCGTTCTCCGATCACGCGGGCTACAGCGGGTTCGTGTTCGGGTTGCCGGGGTCGCGCGCGCAGCTCGAGCTGGTGCGCCGTGACGACGCGCCCGCCCCGCCGCCGGTGGATCCCGAGGACGCGGTGGTGCTGTATCTGCGCGGCGGGTTCGAGGCGTTGCGTGAACGGCTGGCCGATCATGGTGTGGCCGAGGTGATTCCGGACAATCCGTATTGGGTGGCGGCGGGCGCGTTCGCGGTGCTGGACCCCGAGGGCTGGATGCTGATCGTGGTGCCGCCCGAGGACGATGCGGACGCGGTGCGGATCGAGGAGTTCACCGGTGATCGCGACGAGATCGCGTGGTCGTTCCGGATGGCCGAGGACTCCGAGCCGCTGCTGGCCGGGTATATCGGGCGCGGGCGGGTGTGGGTGGCGCGCAACGCGCGCGGGGAGGCGGTCGGCCATATCCAGGCGGCGCCGGAGGCGGATGAGTCGACGTGGGAGATCGTCAATACCGCGGTGGTGCGCCCGTTGCGCGGGGCCGGGGTGGGGCGGCGGATGATCGACACGGTGGTGGCGGCCGCGACGGCGGCGGGAGTGCGGCGGCTGGAGGTGGCGACCGCGACCGCCGATGCCGGGAATCTGCGCTTCTACCAGCGGTGTGGGTTCCGGATGACGCGGATCGTGCCGGATGTGTTCACCGCGGCGGCCGGGTATTCGGAGCTGGCGATGGTCGATGGGATCCGGATGTTGGATCAGGTCTGGTTCGCCCGCGAGTTGTGAGTCGTATTGGGGTCTCCGGCCCCCTCACCGGCCAACTGGTCTTACCACTTGACCACCAGTCCGTGGCGGCGCACACTGATCGGCATGGCATGGACCCCCGTGGTGAAACGCTCCGTCGCCGGTGATGTGTTCGAACAGATCACCGCGGAGGTGCTCAGCGGCGAACTGGCGGCCGGCAGCACCCTGCCCAGCGAACGGCAACTGGCCGAAGCGCTGGGCGTGTCACGACCGGCGGTGCGGGAAGCGCTGCAACGACTCTCGGCGGCCGGACTGGTCTCGGTGCGCCAGGGCGAGGCGACTACGGTCCTGGACTACCGTCGCAGCGCTGGACTCGAGGTGCTGCCGCGGCTGCTGCTGCGGGGCGCGACCATCGATGTGGCCGTGGCTCGCAGCGTGCTCGAGGCGCGCCTGCACAATGGGCCCAAGATCGCCGAGCTGGCGGCCGCGCGTGTGGGCGCGCGACCGGACCGCCGCGACGTCACCGAGGCGTTGCGGGCGCTGGACGCGACGACCGAGCGGCTGGCCGCGTCCGCTGATCCGCTGGACCAGCAGCTCATCGCGCTGGAGTTCTGGGATCACATCCTGGATCTGGCGGATTCGATCGCCTTCCGGCTCATGTATTCCATGCTGCGCGCGGCCTACGAGCCCGCGCTGGGGGCGCTGGCTCCGGTGATGTCGGCCGAGGTGGGCAATATCGACGCCTACCGCGATCTGGCCGCCGCCATCGGCGCGGGCGAGCCGGAGCGGGCCGCGGACCGGGCGCGCGCCCTGCTCACCCCCGCGACCACCACCCTGCTCCACGCTCTCGACCAGGCGTGACCCGACCACGAGGTACGACCATGACCGATCCCAAGACCACTGCCGGACGCGCACTGCGCCGCGACCTCACCGTGGCGGCGGCGGCCCGCGAATTCGCCCGGCACCCCTCGCCGTGGATGATCGGGGTCACCCTGGTGGCCGCCCTCACGACACGAATTCTGCTGGGCGACTGGCACCTCGTCGACGCGATCATCCCGCTGGCGATCGTGGCGCTGTTCCCGGTGTACGAGTGGGTGATCCACGTGACGATCCTGCACTGGCGGCCGCGCGCGCTGGGCCGGTTCACCCTCGACAGCGAACTGGCCCGCGAACACCGCAAGCATCACGCCGATCCTCGCGCGATCCCGCTCATCTTCATCCCGACCCGGTCGCTCGCGGTGGTCATCGCCGCTGTGGTCGCGGTGGCCCTGCTGGTGTTCCCCCGGATCGAGGCGGGTCTGACGTTCGTGCTCACCATCACCATCGTCGGACTGATCTATGAGTGGACCCATTACCTCATCCACACCGACTACAAGCCCAAACACGCCGCCTACCGGTCGGTCTGGCGTCACCACCGCCACCACCACTACAAGAACGAGCACTACTGGTTCACCGTGACCACCGCCAACACCGCCGACCGCCTGTTCGGCACCGCCCCCGACCCGGCCACCGTCGCGACCTCACCCACCGCCCGCCATCTGCACGGCTACTGACCCGCTCACGGGCGGCGAACCACGAGCATCGGTCGTGGCGCCACCCGTGGTGGCCGGGCCGTGACCGCGCCCGAATTGTGAACCGACATTCGCGCCCGAAATCTGGTGGGGTGCGAAGTTGCGCCGACTCTTCCCGTGGCAGGTGAACGGCCGATACCGTGAGGGCCGGATGGTGTGGACCCTCAGCGAGGAGGTGGGCCGTGAGTACGGTGCCGGGTTTCGATCGTGTGCGTGCGGTGCTGGAGCAGGGACTGGGTAAGGGCGCGTCGCTGCGCGAACAGGTGCGTGCCGGGGGCCGGTTACTGGACACGGTGCGCCGCGATCCGCGGATCGTGGCGGAGTTCATCGCGGGCGTGACCGGCCAAGGGGTGCCCGTGGAGGCCGCGCCGGTCGAGCACACCCTGCCCGAGGGCCTGTCGGACTATCTGCGCACCGCGCACGCGCATCACGATCTCGAGACCGGCGCGGCGGCGACGCTGGCGTATCTGGCGCAGTTGCAGCGGCTTCCGGAGTGGGTGAGTTTCCACGCGGGCTGGCGTGGGCAGGCGCCGGGGCCGGCGGCCATGGGCGTGGAGTACACGCAGGTGGCCAAGTTCATGGGCATTCCCGCCGATGTGCAGTGGCTGGTGACCGAGGTGAGCGACTCGCGGGTCGGGTTGCGCGGGCACGGCCCGCAGGGTTTGGGCCTGGGGTTGTGGATCACGGTGGTGCCCAACGGTTCCGGGTCGAGCGTGTACATCGACGCGGGGTTGTCGGGGCAGCCGATCGAGGGCCCGCTCGGCGGCACGGTGGCCCGCGCGCTCGGTGACGCGTTGACCGAGTCCCTGGCGGGATTGCCGGCGGTGCTGGCGGCGGCCGCGCCGGGGTCGGGGCGGGCGGAGCGGAAGGCGGTGCGGCACCGGGCTTCCGGGGTGGTGTTGGCGCCGACGACGCCGGTGCTGGTGGGGGTGGGCCAGATCGTGCAGCGCACCCCCGACGCGTCCTGGGCCGATCCGTCGCGGTTGGCGGTGCGGGCGTTGCGGGCCGCGGCCGCCGACACCGGGCTCGGGGACGGGTTGCTGGCGCGCGCGGACGCGGTGTTCGCGGTGTCGCCGACGTCGTGGCAGTACCGGGATCTGGGGGCGCTGGTGGCGGCCGCGGTCGGCGCGGACGGGGTGGACACGGTGCAGTCGAGTCCGTTCGGTGGTGACGGCGGCCAGTTGGTGATCAACGAGGCGGCCGCGGCGATCGCGGCGGGCGACTACGACCTGGTGTTGGTGACCGGCGCGGAGGCCGGGGCGACGCAGGCGGCGGCACAGCGGGCCGGGGTCGAGGTGGCGTGGCCGGTGCAGGACGTCTCGGTGTCGCCGACGCGGACGGTGGGGATCGACAAGGCGGCCAACAATGCCGCGGAGTCCGCGGCCGGGTTGCAGGCCCCGATCAATATGTACGCGCTGCTCGAGTCGGCCCTCCGGCACCGGTTGGGTCGCACGCCGGCCGAGCACGCGGCCGCGGTGGCGGAGTTGTGGTCGCGGTTCTCGGCGGTGGCGGCGGCCAATCCGCAGGCCTGGCAGCCGCAGGAGTTCACCGCGACCCAGATCGCGGCGGTGACCGAGACCAATCGGATGATCTCGGCCCCGTACACGAAGCTCGAGTGCGCGAATCTGACGGTGGATATGGCCTCGGGCATCATCGTGGCCTCCGCCTCCGCGGCCGAGGCGGCGGGTATCCCGCAGGACAAGTGGGTGTTCCTGCACGCGGGCGCGTCGGGCACCGATGAGTGGTTCGTCAGCGAGCGTGCCGAATTGGCGGCGTCTCCGGCGATCGGGGCGCTGGGTGCGGCGGTATTCGAGCATGCCGGGATCACGGCCGAGGATCTGGGCCCGGTGGACCTGTACGCGTGTTTCCCGGTGGCGGTGCAGATCGCGGCGCGCGAGCTGGGTTTGCCGGTCGACGACCCGAAGCGGCCGCTGTCGGTGACCGGTGGGCTGACCTTCGGCGGCGGTCCGGGCAACAATTACGGCGGGCACGCGGTGGCGTCGCTGGTGGGCCGGTTGCGCGCCGAACCCGAATCCTTCGGTCTGGCCACGTCTCTGGGCTGGTATCTGACCAAGCACGCGATGGGCGTGTATTCGGCGACCCCGCCCGCACAGCCCTACCGGCATCTGACTCCGGTGATCGAGCATCCCCCGGCCCGCCCGGCGCGCACCGGCTACGACGGCGAGGCCGTGGTGGAGGCCTACACCCTGCCCTACGGTCGTGACGGTCTGCCCGAGGCCGCGATCGTGAGCCTGCTGACCCCCACCGGTGATCGAGTGCTGTTGCGTTCCACCGATTCCACGCTGGTGACCGCGTTGGCCGAGGACGACTGGCTGGGTCTGCCGGTGACCGTGGCCGGTGACACGATCACCCCGGTGGCCGCGCAGCGTCCCGAGTCGGGTTCGGGCGCTGAGGAATCGGGCGCTGAGGAATCGGGCACGGGGGAATCGGGCGCGGAGCCGGTGTCGAGTACCGCGGGGGTGGCGCGGGTGCCGTTGCCGCCTCCGCCGCCCGCGCCGGTGCTGATCGAGCGCCGCGGCCACATCATGATCATCACGATCAATCGCCCCCACGTCCGCAACGCGATCAATCTGGCGGCGGCGCTGGGTTTGGAGCGGGCGATCGACGCCTACGAGGCCGATCCGAACGCCCGGATCGCGATTCTGACCGGTGCGGGCGGCTATTTCAGTGCCGGCATGGATCTCAAGGCGGCCGCGCGCGGTGAGGTGCCGGTGACCGAGAAGCGCGGCATCCTGGGCATCGTGTCCCAGCCGCCACGCAAACCGCTCATCGCCGCGGTGGAGGGCCCGGCGCTGGCGGGCGGCTGCGAACTGGCGTTGGCCGCGGATCTCATTGTCGCCGCGAGTGATTCGACCTTCGGCATCCCGGAGGTCAAGCGTGGTCTGGTCGCGGTCGGCGGTGGGGTCCTGCGCCTGTCGCAGCGCCTGCCCCGCGCGATCGCGATGGAGCTGTCGTTGACCGGTGATCCGATCTCGGCGGCGCGGGCGGCGGAGATCGGGTTGATCAATCAGGTCGCCGAACCGGGCAAGGCTCTCGATGCCGCGCTGGAGTTGGCGGCGCGGGTGGCGGTGAACGCGCCGTTGAGTATCGATGCGAGCAAGCAGATCATCGAGCAGGCCCCGGATTGGTCGGTCGCCGAGGCGTTCGGCAAGCAGGGTCAGGTGGCCGCGGCGGCGCTGTCGTCGATGGACGCGGGTGAGGGGATGCGCGCGTTCGTCGAGAAGCGTCCCCCGGTCTGGCAGGGCCGCTGACTTCGAGCCCGACGTGGGCGGTTCGGCGACCGGCGGTCGGTGACCGCCGTGGGAGCCGGATTCGCCTGTCGCTCTGGGCATGTCGCTCATCGGTGGCGGGGTGATGGACGCGGAACTGCTGTTCTCCCCGTCCCTGTTGCAGCGCCTGATCCGGCGCGCCCTCGACACGCCCGCCGAAACCGTCTCTGCCCCCGTGGATCTGACGCCACGCAAGCGGGATGTGCTGGGCTTTGGTCGGTGAGGGTGTCAGCAATGACGAGATCGCGGCGCGTCTGCATCTGGGGGTGACGACGGTGAAGAAGCACCTGGTGCGGTTGATGGACAGGACCGGGTGTGACAACCGGGTGCGGCTGGCGGTGTTCGCGGTGCGCCGCACCCGGTGACCCGGGGTCAGGCGTTGTGGAGGGCGCAGACGGCGTCGGCGAACATGGTGGCCTTGATCGCGCCGAGGGTGTCGTGGTCTTTGGCGCCGATCGGGCCGAGCATGGCCAGTGCGGTGTCGGTGAGGGTGTCGAGGTCGCCGATAGCGTCGACGAGGTCGTAGGCCAGGGCGTCGGGTCCACCGAAACGGCGGCCGGTCGTCATGGACGCGATCGCCGATTTGGGCGTGAGTTTGGCTTGGATGAGCGCGGACATGCCGCGGGTGAACGGGATGCGGATGTCGGCTTCGGGGAAGCAGAAGTAGCCGCGGTCCTCGCGCATCACCCGGTAGTCGTGGGCCAGAGCGAGCATGGCGCCGGCCCCGAAGGCGTGTCCGGGCAGGGCGGCGGCGGTGGGCAGCGGGAAGGTGAGCACGCGCGCCAGCAGCGACTGGACTTGCGCGACATACCATTCGGCCCGCTCGCCATTGCTGGACAGCCAGTCCAGGTCGAGGCCGTTGGAGTAGAACTTGCCCGACGCGGTGGTGACCAGCGCGTGGGCGCCGTCGGCGAGGACGGTGTCGAGGTGTTCGCCGACGGAGGTCAGGAATTCGGGTGAGAAGCGGTTCTCGTCGCCGTCGAGGTCGAGGACGGCGATCTTGTCGCGGTAGCTCACAGTGGGCATGGGGTTCCTTCGCGATGTGGGTCAGGCGGGTGCGGGCCCGATGTCGAGGACCGCGCGGACGGCGGCCCGCAACTGCTGTCGGGCCACGGGATTATCGAGCCGGTCGCGGTCGAGCAGGATCGCTGTCGGCAGGTCGACCAGGCAGATGGTGAGGGTGTCCACGGCGTGGGCGTCGCGGCGCCGCCAGAGCCGGTGGGCGAGGGTTTTCATCAGCTCGACCAGGGTTTTCTGGGTGGCCGCGAGTTCGGTGCGGACGGTGTCGGGCAGGTCGTCGCCGAGCAGGTCGTCGCGGCGGACGGTGAAGAACAGCTGGGTCGACATCGGGTGGCGGGCGGCGAATTCGGCGGGGGCTTCGGCGGCGGCGATGACCGCGTCGATGCCGTCGCCGGCGGCGGCGACCAGGTCGGCTTGCAGGGCGAGGAAGCGGTGGGCGGCGCGAATCCAGGTGCGGCCCAGCAGTTCCGCGCGGGAACCGAAGGTGTGGTAGAGCGCACCGTTGGAGACGCCGGTGGCGGTGGCCACGGCGCGGATGGTGACCGCGGCGGGTCCGGAGCGCACGGCGAGCGCTTCGGCGGCGTCGAGCACCCGGTCGGGGTCGTGGGTGCGGGGGCGGGGCATGCACCGACCATAACAGAGCACTTGCTCTGTTATGAAGGGGTGAATTCGGACCCCAGCGCTGTCGCCGGGGTCCCGGTGTCACGGCAAGAGGTCAGGCGGGACCGGGTTCGTGGACGCCTTCGGCCAGGTCGGGTGCGTACATGCGGTCGATATCAGCGGCGTACTTCTCGGCGATCGGTCTGCGCCGCAGCTTCATGGTGAGGGTGATCTCGTCGCCGCCGGGCTCCCAGAAGGTGGGCAGGATCGTGAATCGCTTGATCTGTTCCACGCGCGAGAGTTTCGCGTTCCCCGCGGCGATGCCGCGCGCGATCTCGGCGATCACCGTCTTGTCGGTCGCCAGTGCCGCCGCCGAGGCGTCGGGTAGGTCGCGCTGGGCGGCGTAGGGGGGCGCGGATTCGGCGTCGAGGACGATGAGGGCGGTGTTGTAGGCGCGGTTGTCGCCGATGGTGGCCAGCGCCCCGATGAGCGGGGCGGCGGCTTTGATGGTGTTCTCGATATTGGCCGGGGACATGTTCTTTCCCGCGGAGTTGATGATGAGTTCCTTCTTGCGGTCCACCACCCGCAGATACCCGTCGGCGTCGCAGGTGATGATGTCACCGGTGGCCAGCCACCCGTCCGCGTCGAGGGTGTCGGCGGTCTTCTGCGGCTCCTTGCGGTATTCGCGCATGACCAGCGGCCCCCGCACCAGGAACTCACCGTCCTCGGCGATCCTGGATTCCAGGCCGGGTAGCAGCCGCCCCACGGTGCCCAGCCGCGCCTGCGCCGGTGGCGCGACACTGACGATGCAGGTCAACTCCGACATGCCCCACACCTCCGAGATCGGAATGCCGAGCCCGAAGAAGAAGCCGAGGGTTTCCGCCGGGATCGGCGCGGCACCCGAGAGCGCCCATTTGAGTTGATCCAGGCCCAGTTTGGCGCGCAACGCCCCCAGCACGGCGGCGTCGGCGCGCGCCCATTCCTGCGCCGCCCCGTCAGCGAGCGGCTGCCCGGCCAGGTGGGCCGCGGCCTTGCGCGCGGCCACCTCCAGCGCCCACACCAGCGCCGCCTTCCGGGTGGGATCGGTTTCTGCGGCGACCGAATACTCCACGGCCGCTTTGAGTTTCTCCCACACCCGCGGCACCGCCCCCCAGATCGTGGGGTGCACGTCGGCCAGCGCGGCACCGAGCTGGGTGCGGTCGGGGACGACGGTGATCTGGGTGCCGAAATACTCGTGCAGGTACAGGCCGGTGACACGGTCGGCCATGTGCGCGGTCGGCAGGAACGAGGTGATGCGGTCACCGAACTCCACCGGCATGACCGAGGCGTAGGCGCGGCATTCGAACGCCAGAGCAGCGTGGGAGATCTCCACGCCTTTCGGATTGCCGGTGGTGCCGGAGGTGTAGCAGAGGGTCACGATGTCCTCGCCGGTCACCGCCTGCCAGGTGGCGTCGAAGTCGAAGTCGCTGCGCCCCAGCTGTTTGAGCTGCGCCACGCTCAGGGTGCCGGGCGCGGGGGTGTCCACGCACACGATGGTCTGCATGGGCACCCCGCACGCGCGGATCCGGTCCACGTACTGCGCCTCGCACACCACGACCCGGTTGCCGGCATTGCTGAACACGTAGTGCAGTTGCTCGGCGGACAGGGTGTTGTACACCGAGAACGAGGTGGCGCCGGTGTGCTGGGCGCCGACCTCGAGGGGGTAGAACTCGACGCGGTTGGCCATCATGAACGCCACCGTGTCCCCACGGCCCACGCCCAAAGCGGCCAGGCCCGCGGCGATCTCGCGAACCTGGGCGGCGTAGTCGCGCCAGGTGAGGGTCACGGCGCCGCCGATCGAACGGACCGCGATCGCGTCGGGGTCGATCGCGGCGGTCGCCTGGAACACTGCGGGTGTCGTATTCGGTTCGCTCATCACCATTCTCGATCCACTCCCACCGTCGAAGCCTTCTCAGACGGTAAGACGGCGCGTGGGCGTGGCGGGGCCGAATGACGACACCCGACGCGTCAGGATTGCCCGGTTTTGCGGATGGCGGTGATGATGTCCGACAACTGCGCCACCACGCTCGCCAAACCGGTGGTGTCACCGCCGATCTGCACCGTCCGCAACTCCGTCGGAGTGGGCAGGTTGTCCACGATCGCGGGCAGCGCCTCGATCAGCTCCGCCTGCATGGTGGCGGCATTGCGACTGTTGGCAATATCGATACCGACCCGCTGCCGATCCAGCTCCAGCAACGCGGCCTCGTGCGCGACCCGGGTTTTGGCCTGCGCCAACGCCAGATCGGCTTCCTGACGCTGCGCGACCCGCTCGGCCTCGCGGCGGGCATTGTCGAGCTTCTCGGCGTGCTGTTCGCGTTCCAGCCGCAGCGCGTGCAACGCCGACTGCTGCGCCAGGTCGGCTACCTCCCGGTTCACCTCGTGCTCGCGTTCGGTGCGGCGCAGTCGTTCGGCGGATTCGCGATCGAAGGACGCGGCATCGTTGCGGGCGCGCAGTTCGGCCAGCTCCCGCTCGTTCTCGATGCGCCGCTGCTCGGCGGCCCGCCCCGCGGCGGCCTCCCGCACCGACACCGCTTCCTGCGCGTCGAGTTCGGCCAGGCGCGCGACCCGGTTCTGTTCGCTGCGGTAGGGCTTCTGCAGGTTCTCCCACAACGTGTTCGAGGAGACGACGGCCTCCTTGATCTGCACGGTCACGATCGACAAGCCCAGCCCGCGCGCACCGTCACCCGCGCCCTCGGCGACCGTGCGCAGCCGCGCGGTGAGCTCCTCGATGATGGGCTGCTTGTCCGAGAGCACATCACGGACCGCCATCGTGGACACCTTGTCCTTGATCGCGGCCTCGGCCTGCTCCCGCAGCTGCACGTTGACCAGCCGCATCGGATCCTCCGGATCGGAGAAGTCGAGTTTGCGGTAGGCGGTGGCGAAATCGTCGATGATCCACTGCACATACCCCTGCACCAGCACGCCCTGCAGTTCACTGCAGATGCAGTAGGCGTTGATCAGGATCGTCTGGATCGCGCCGGGCACCACCAGGTAGGAGTCCTTGGTCGGATCGAACCGGAACGACACACCCAGACCGATGTGCAGGGGCTCGGCCGCGCCGCGGCGGGTGTGCACCACGAACGCGTTGGGCGGCACCAGCACCGTGCGCCACCGCCACCAGCCGCTGACCCGCACCTCCACCGGACCCTGCGGGGTGCTCTCGCGCACCGACCCCACGCGCCCGGCCCGTTTGGCCAGCGCGCCACGCGGACCCGGGGCGCCCGGCGGGATCGGCATCGCCGCGGGGGCGGGCGCGGACCGCGCGAACGCGGGCCGCAGGTCCTCCTCCAGTTCGGCCTGTTGTGCCACGACCTGATCGAGATAGCTGTTGTTCTTCGCCGCCATGGCGGGCAGGCTACCGGCGAAAGACCGTTCGGCCCACAGATATTCGCGCAGCGAACCACCAGCGATCGACGTCCGGGCGTGGGGGAGTGGCGCAGGATCCGAGTCGCCGGGGTGGGCGTGATCGCGCCTGCGCGGGATGCACATCGGTGAATCCCGGTGCGCACCGCCAACCGGCCCCATGATCGAACTGTCCGAGACGGAAATGCAGCGGGTCGCTGAGAGTGGTCGTCGAATTCCGGCCGCTGTTCGATGCGCTCACCCTCGGTCCGGGCGTCGGGCCCGCCGATACCTGAACACGCTTCTGGGGCTACCCGGCGGCCGGGCGGCCGAGAATGCCGTAGAGGAGCAGGTCCTCGAGAGAGGCGGCGAAGCCGTCGAGGTCGTCGATATCGCGAATGCACATGGCGAACAACGCCGCCCCGGCGATGGTGTCGAGCACCGTGTTCGGGTCCAGTCCCGGGCGGGTGTCCCGGCCGGGCAGGTAGTCGCCGAGCTCGTCGCGGGTGGGGGAGTCCAGGCGGGCGGACAGCTTCTCGTAGAGCCCGGAGTCCTCCCGCATCTCGGCCATGAGACCGGGCATGGCGGCGCGGGTCTCGGCGGACCCGAACAGCTGGATGGTGCCGCGGATGACCTTGCGGATCTCCCCGAGCAGATCCGGCGCCACCACCGCGGACCCGACGTCGGGGAACACCGCCTGCGCGATCAGGTGCGCTTTGGACGGCCAGCGGCGGTAGATGGCCGGGCGGGACACTCCGGCGCGGGCGGCGATGGCGTCGATCGATGTTGCGGCATAACCCTGTTCGACGACCAGGGCGCGGGCGGCGTCGAGGACCGCGGTGTCCACCGCCGGATCGCGGTGCGGGCCGAGCCGGTGGCGTGTGGTCACGGATTTCGTCCTTGTCGCTGCGGGCACGAGTCGTTACAGTCTGTCACAACTAAGTCGTTACGCTCTGTAACGGCTGAGGACTCGAGGAGGAGTCGTGTCAGCCGCCCCGCACATCCCCGACACCTATCGCCCGGTACCGCTGCTGGCCGGCAAGGTCGTCGTCATCTCCGGCGTCGGCCCCGGACTGGGCCACTCCCTGGCCATCGAAGCCGCCCACATGGGCGCCACCCTCGTACTGGCCGGACGCACCGAGAAACGCCTGCACGAATACGCCGACGAAGCCCGCACCCTCGGCGCCACCGCCCACGTCGTGCGCGCCGACATCACCGAGGAAGATCAGCGCCGCGCACTCGCCGAACGCGCGGTCGCCGCGGCCGGGCGCGTCGACTGCCTGATCAACAACGCCTTCGCCATCCCGCCCATGTACCCGATCACCCAGATCGACGTCGAAGCGCTGCGCGACGCCAACGAAACCAATGTGTTCGCGCCGCTGCGGCTCTCGGCCCTGTTCGCCGACGCGCTCGCCGCGTCCCGCGGGTCGATCATCATGCTCAACTCGTGCGTGTCCTACAGCTCGCAGCCCGAATACTCCGGCTACAAACTGTCCAAGGGCGCCCTCGCCCACCTGGCGTCCTCACTGGCCACCGAACTGGGTCCGCGCGGCATCCGCGTCAACTCCGTCGCCCCCTCGTATGTGTACGAGGACATCAACAAGGCCTACTTCGACTGGCTGGCAAGCCAAGCCGGGGTCACCCACGACGACATCTACCGGCAGAAGGCCGCACCCACCGACCTGGGCCGCCTCGCCGGACCCGAAGAGGTCGCCCGCGCCGCCCTGTTCCTGGCCAGCGACCTCGCCACCGCCGTCACCGGCCAGATGCTCACCGTCGACTGCGGCGAATTCCACCGATGAATCCAGGAGTCAGCATGACCACCAAACGCATCGTGCTGTGGGGGACCGGCGTCGTCGGCTCCATGGTGCTGGCCGAAATCCTGCGCCACCCCGCCTTCGAGCTCGTCGGCGTCGGCGTCAGCAACCCCGACAAGGTCGGCCGCGACGCCGGAGACCTGTGCGGGGCCGCGAAAACCGGTGTCCTGGCCACCGATTCGGTCGACGAACTCATCGCGCTGCGCCCCGACGCCGTCGTCCACTACGGGCCCACCGCCGCCTTCGCCGACGAGAACATGCGCGTCATCGGCGCATTCCTGCGCGCCGGCATCGACGTCTGCTCGACCGCCATGACCCCGTGGGTGTGGCCGCAGATGAAGCAGCTGCCCGCGGTGTGGCGCGACCCGATCACCGAAGCCTGCCAGGCCGGGGGAGCGTCGTGCTTCACCACCGGCATCGACCCCGGCTTCGCCAACGACCTGTTCCCGCTGACCCTCATGGGCCTGTGCGGTGAGGTGCAGTCGGTGCGCGCCTCCGAACTGCTCGACTACACCGATTACGAGGGCGACTACGAATTCGAGATGGGCATCGGCCACCCGCCCGAATTCAAAGCCCTGCTCGAACACCCCGACATGCTCATCATGGCGTGGGGCGCAACCGTTCCCATGATCGCCGCGGCCGCGGGCATCGAACTCGACGCCATCACCACCACCTGGGACAAGTGGGTCACCCCGACCGACCGTCCTTCCGCCAAGGGCGGCGTCAAAGCAGGCACCGTCGCCGCCATCCGCTTCACCATCAATGGCGTCTACAACGGCCGCGAGGTCATCACCCTCGAACACGTCAACCGCATCGGCCTCGACGCCGCCCCCGATTGGCCCGCCGGCACCAAGGACGACGTCTACCGCGTCGACATCCTCGGCAGCCCTTCCATCGCCCAGGAAACCTCGTTCCGCTTCACCGACGGCTCCGGCCGCACCCCGGCGGTAGCGGGCTGCTTGTCCACCGGCATGCGCGCCCTCAACGCCGTCCCCGCCGTCAACGCCCTCCCGCCGGGCTGGGTCACCCCCCTGGACCTCCCACTGATCCCCGGCTTCGGCACTATCCGCTGAACTGACGAACACTGCTGCTGCCGGGGCGAAATCTCTCACTTCGTCCCAGCAGCAGCACAATGCGTCGATGCTGGTCACCTACGGCGTGGTGCCCTTCGCTAGCTCAGGTCCAGCGTCATGATGCCGTGGTGACCTCGAGTGAGCCGACGTCGTCAGAAGCGCCGAAAGCACCGGGAGGACAGCGGCCGCCGCGGACTGCGGCGGGTGCTGTGCGCGGCTGGGCCAACAAGGACTTGTGGACCGCAATGGCAGCCATCACCACCGCGTCGGCGGCGGTCGGGGCGCTGGTCTTCACGGGTCTGAATCTGCGCGAGACGCGGCACCAGTACGGTCTGTCTCAGCAAGTGGAAGTCACTGATCGTTTCGGTAAGTCCGTCGAGCATCTGGGTTCCGACCAGCAGACTGTACGAGTAGGCGGGGTCTACGCGTTGGAGCGCATTGCGCGAGATTCCGCGGCCGACTCGCAAACGGTGGTCGAGGTACTCAGTGCGTTTCTGCGGTCGCGAGAATTGACCAATTGCCCGAATGTCGAGCTGCCGGTGGACACTTCTCCGGTTGCGGAGCCGGCACCGGCAGACCTGTGGGCCGCCGCGGCGGCCATCAGTCACATGTACACGCCGTTCCGGGACCACCAGCTCGATCTCCGGAAGACCTGCCTGGTCATGATCGATCTGTCCGGCAAGCGTTTCAGCCATACGGTCTTCATGCATGCGTGGTTGACATGGTCCAAGCTCTGCGCGACCAAACTGGATGGCGCCAACTTGCAGGGCGGGCGAGTGGACTTCGCAAACCTGGAGGGTGCAGATCTGTCCGGCGCCAACCTCGAATTTGCGAATCTGTCCTACTCGAGGTTGGACCGTGTGAACTTATCGGCGTTGGACGGCAGAGGTGCGGACTTGGCGCACGCAGATCTGCACGCGACGTCGTTGCGGGGCGCGAACCTCTCGCGCGCCAATTTCTTCATGGCGGACCTCAGTTACGCTCATCTGGAAGGAGCGAACCTTGCGGATGCCGATCTCCACCAGCTCCGGAGCACCGACCATCTGGCCTACGACGACAAGACGGTGTGGCCCGAGGGGTACACACCCCCGCCCAGTGACTCCGCGCCCAATTTCCAGTCCAGCCAACAGTGCTGATTCCGCTGACTTGCGCGGACACACAGGTTTTCCTCCTCGGGTCGAAGTCAGCGCCGGCGCCCCATCAAGGCCCACCCGATAATGAATGACAGGATCGTCCAAATGACAACAAAAAGGACGACAAGTGCTGCAGTTGCCAACCACTGACCTCCGCCAAGGGAACAATTACTTTGCGTGTTGCCATTCGAACCTCACAGCTCGTTGGCGATCAAAAGACTTCGTACACGCTCTTCCATGAGCCGGCGAGCACGCACGGCGGACCACCGGTCTTTGGCGTACAGCCCCGGGAAGTCCGCACTGAAGGCTATGAAGAGAGATCTCTCGCTGCTCCATACGACCCGGACATTGCCGAACGTTACGCTCCCCGACGTCATCGTGTTGTCTTACTTGACTCGCGATTCGATGTTGCGGAAGAGCGACGGAAGGGGACTTGCCGAAATAAAACTCGTGGATGGCGACGCAAGGCTTGCCGGGCGGCGCCCGCGGAGGACGGCGCCGTCGATGGCGTAACGACCATTTCCTCTTCCTGTTCGCTTCGTATCGCACGGTGCGGAAACCCGGACGGTGGTGCCGCTGGGCTCGGCGGCACCACCGTGCAACATTGGGGACGTGGGTGGGCACGTCCCAATCGGGATCCGTATTGAGGGATTGCGGATCATTCGCCAGATTACCGCTAGAGAGCTCATCTTTAAACATTAACCGAAAGAAATTCCGATTTGTCCATTTAATGACCGGCCCATAACGGACAAAATGGATGCTTTGGAGCTATATTTCCGCAGTTGAACCCGAGGGCCGGCATCGCGTACGGCGCAGGGTCAGCGGTTCGATTCTATTGCCACAAAATAGCCACATTCGTGGTAGTGGTGTCCAGCGAGTGGGACCGAACGGCATCGGCGTCCCGTCGGCCGCGATCAGATCCTGGAGGGAAGAGAGATCATCACGACCGGGCAGTGGTATCGACAATTCTGAGAATGACGCACTGCGTGAGATCACCCAGGGAAGCTCCGAGCAAGAGGCGACCAGCCCTTCGCCGAACTCGAGAAGGTCTTCATTCTCCGCGGTAGGCCGCCGAAAGTACTCCGTTCGGCAGGGACCCAAATCCCCTGCACGGCGATGGAATTGGTCCTGCGGCCCGGGGCTCAGGCAGGCGCTGACCGAGTGCTACATCAGTGCAACAGTTTCGGCCTGTTCGGCTTGTCGGGGTCGACCAGGCGGGCAGTGACCTCGCCCAGAGCGCCGACTTTGACCTTGATCAACTGACGGGCGGGCGCGGCGAACGTCGGCGAGGACCCGCCGACGTCGTTCGTCGCCCGGCGGCCGATCAGGCGGAACGGTCGCTTCGATGGAATCGCGACGAACGCTGTTGTGGTGCCGCGCAACACAACAGCGGCGGGACTGCTCCGAGTCAGACTCCCGAGGCACTCCATCAGAAGCTGTTCGCGCTCGTCGCCGGACAGCGTCGTCGTCCGACCAGCAGGGGCCGACGAGAGAATACGGGCGACTCCGCCCAACTCCACGTCTATCCCTGTGGGGGATACCAGGGTTGCGAGGTGCTCGGCCACTTCCGGTGAAGTCATCAATCCGTCCCAAATCTGCTCACATGTTTCTCGGAATTCTCGTGAGGCTCCTCGCGCGGCTGCCGCCGGCTTCACAGGCGCCCGCAGAGTCTCGAGACACTCGATCGGTACAGCGGCACGACGCGGCGGGCCAGCAGCCGCCGATAGATGATAGGCACAGTGTGTGGCAACTGTCTCGCAATTTGACATGATCTGGATCCTCCAAATCTCACGGGACACACACGCTGTTCGCACCGCCTCAGATGCGAATCCACGGAGCGTCAGCGCGACATCCTCTCGACAGTCAAGCGAGACCGATTCGGCGGCAAAGTGTTCGCTAACAAGGCTATCGCGGCGTCACAGGCCGCCTGGCGGTGCCGTTCAGAGCGACTGAAGTCCAGACCAAACGGACATACTTGCTCAGATTTAATGCGACCCCTTCCGGTAAATACAGGACGCGAGTCGTCGTGAGGGCTAGAGTGACCCGCTAGGTGTACGACGACCGTCGACGCCGGGCTGCGGGGTTCCGGCGATTCGAAATCTGGTTGTGGTTAGGTGTATCGGCGCGGTGGATCCGATACGTGCCATCGCGCACGGGACCGAAGGCGGTCCCGGCGCGGCACCGTTCGAGCGGGCTCATCGAGCTTCGATACGACGAAGGTCCGGGGTCGGGGTGGCGACCGCCGGGTAACTCGCTGCGGTGGGGCGGCGACCGACTCTTCCATGGGCTCAACAGTTTTCGCATGGCTGACACAGCCCTGTTGGCCCGGTTCATCACGTTGATGGGTTTTCGACGCAGCAGTCGTGAACGCGTGGCGGCTCTTCATCAGCGGCCATCTGCCACACCATCGTCGATACGCGTCACCCGAATTGATACACCCCACAATGCCGGCCGCGATTGGCCCTGTTCCGGAAAGGTGCTTGACGAATGCTGACTTCCGTCAAACGACTCACTCTCGAGGACGGCAGATCGCTGTCCTGCACGAGCCCCGCCGAGGCCCGGATGCTCTGGGACGAGATGTCGACGCAAGGGTACTACCGACGGGCGGCCGCCCAACTGCGCCCGGACGACATCGTGCTCGATATCGGTGCGAACATCGGTCTCAGCGCAATAGCCTTCGCAGATGCCTGTCCCGGCGTGCGCGTCATCGCCGTCGAGCCCGCTCCGCTGACATTCGAGTGCTTGCGCCGCAACATGGTTGCGCACGTCCCCGACGGCATCGCGCTCGAAATCGGGGTAGGCGCAGCGAAGGGCACCGCACAGTTCACTTGGTACCCACGAGCGTCAGCGAACTACAGCCTGTACGCGGACCGTCAGCGTGACAACCAGACGACGACGATCTTCCTGCAGAACTGCGGCCTCGATCAGGAGGCGATCGCTCTCGTCACGAACGACCTCCAGGACGGCGAACAGATCGACGTGGAGGTCACCACGGTGTCGGAATTACTGGCGAACCAGGCACCGGCAGGCGAAATTGGTTTGGTCAAGATCGATGTCGAGCGAGCGGAACTGGATGTCGTCCGCGGCATAGCCGAATCGGACTGGGCTCGGATGCGAACCGTCGTCGCCGAAGTCCACGACTGTGGCGATCGCCTGGCACAGTTCTGCGCGCTGTTGCGCTCCCATGGTTTGGCTACGGAGGTGCGTCAGGACGCGTTCCTGCGCGGAACGGCGCTCTACGAGGTCTTCGCCTTTCGGCCACCAACCTGGTGACGGAGTGACGAGCTGTCCGGGTCTGCCGTTGGCCGCGCATACTCGGAACCCTTTGCTCTGCAATGGATCTTCCTGAGCATCGACGAGTCCTGACCACTGTCGATTCCCGCTCCACCTGGTGTTCGGCACCGGCGGTCTCATCGAACTTCATCATGTCGACGAATTCATCGAACTCGCCAGCGAGATCGGTGTCATCCTGCTGTTCGGGCCGAGTACCGATCCGGCGAGCATTCCGCCGGTGCTGGGCTGGGCAGTGCTGCTGGCGGTGGTCACGGCGTCCACCAAGATCGCCGGCTGGCGGGGCTGCCGGGCGGGCCGGGGCGTCCCGCTACAGACGTGCTCGCGCTGGATCCGCGCTCGTGCCCGCGGTGAATTCTCCATAGCGTCGATCGGCTACGGGCACGCGCGGCCTGACAACGGGCTCGCACCGGCGATCACCGCTGGAGTGTTTCCCGCAGATCCGCGAGCGTGAGGGTGGGTCGAGCTCAGCCCACGGGGGGGTGGCGAGCTCGGCCCACCCGTCGCCGCGACCTGGTGGCACGGTCCACCCGTTCGCCGGAATACGCCCGAGGCGGGAGCTGTGAGTGTGGTGTGAGTGACGGGTGCGTTCGTTTGCACTGCTACCGATCGTGGTAAACAGTCCGCTGTCCACTTTCCGCCCGCCCTGCATCAGCCGACGCGTTCGGCGCAGTGCAGGATCTTTGCTGTCAGGGGTAGCCGATGAGGTTGTCGACTCGCGTCCGCGAGGAGAACCAGGATGCGCCACGTCGAACGGTGGGCTCGGAATACCGGCTGGACCTGGACGGATTACGTGGACTGGCTGTCGCGCTGGTCGTGATGTTCCACATCTGGATGGGCCGCGTGTCCGGCGGCGTCGATGTCTTCCTGGCGCTGTCGGGCTTCTTCTTCACCGGGATGCTGATACGCCGAGCCGAGTCGACCGGGTCGGTCGACGTGGTCGCCATGGTGCGACGTACGCTCGCGCGACTGGTCCCGGCAATAGTCGCGGTGCTGGCCGCGGTGGTTGTCGCGGCGTTCTACATCAGCCCGTACACGCGGTGGTCCGACATCGCCACCCAGACGGTGGCTTCGATGTTCTACTACCAGAATTGGCAGTTAGCGCTGTCGTGGTCGAACTACCTGGCCGCAGACCCGAGTGTGAGTCCACTGCAACATTTGTGGTCGATGTCGGTGCAAGGCCAGTACTACCTGCTCGCCATCACCGTCGTGGCCGGCGTCGCCTGGGTGCTGTCCCGTCGCGCGGGCACCGCCCGTTTGCTGCGCCCCGTGCTGCTGACTGTCATCAGCTCTGTTGGTGTGGCATCTTTCGCGTATGCCACGCACGGCGCGGCCACGCATCAGGGCTGGAACTACTACGACAGTTTCGCGCGATTGTGGGAGCTGCTGGCCGGTGCGGCATGCGTGATCGTGGCCCCGATGATCTCGCCGCCGCGGCCGATGCGGTGGCTACTGGCGATAGCCGGTGTGGCCGGGGTGCTGGCATGTGGAGTGGTCCTCGACGG
The DNA here is from genome assembly GCF_040630785.1 of Nocardia sp. NPDC005746. Classification (NCBI taxonomy): domain Bacteria; kingdom Bacillati; phylum Actinomycetota; class Actinomycetes; order Mycobacteriales; family Nocardiaceae; genus Nocardia; species Nocardia sp. NPDC005746. The sequence goes on along the minus strand of NZ_JBEXYE010000002.1, from coordinate 126,124 downwards.
CGCCGATCTGTTCCCGGGCCCGGCCGCCTTGCTTCCGGTCGGAGCGACCATCGCGTTGATCGCCAGCGGCGCCAACACCGATCCCGCGTCGCGGCCCCTGCCCAACAGACTGCTCGGCACTCCGCCGGCGGTTCGGCTGGGAGAACTGGCCTACGCGCTGTATCTGTGGCATTGGCCGCTCCTGATCTTCCTTCTCGTCGAAACCGGCCGCCCGCGGGCGGGATTCACCGACGGTGTGTTGATCATCGGCGCTTCGCTCGTACTCGCCTGGATGACCCACCGATGGATCGAGCAGCCGCTGCGTTCGGGGACACGGACCCCGGCCCTGCCCACCGGATATCGGCGGGCCGCGTGGTCGATGATCGCGGTGCTCGGCGTATCGGTGATCGGCGTGACCTCGGCCTGGCATTTCGTCATACGCACCCAATCCACATCGGCCGTCAGTGCATTTGCCTTGGATCCTGCGATCTACCCCGGCGCTGAGGCATTGGTCAGCGGTGCATCCGCACCCCTCGCCAAGATGCGGCCCACGGTGTTGGAAGCGCCCTCGGAATTGCCGCCGCCCACCCTCGATGGCTGTATCGCCGACTGGAACACCCGTGACGTTGTGACTTGTGTCTACGGAGACACCACCGCGGAGCGCACGCTGGCGGTGGTGGGTAGTTCACACGCCGAGCACTGGCTGCCCGCTCTGCAGATTCTCGCCGCCGAGAACGACTTCCGGATTGTCGTCTACTTGAAGATGGGCTGTCCGCTCACCGTCGCCGCGGACCCCATGTACAAAGGCCAGCCCAATCCGGACTGCCGAGACTGGTCCCGTGAGGTGATCGACCGTCTCGGTGCCGACCGCCCAGACTGGGTGTTCACCACTGGCACCCGGCCCGTGGACGACGGTGGTGACGAAACGCCCCAGGACTACCTGGATGTGTGGTCCCAACTGTCCGCCCGCAATCTCAATGTCATCGCCGTCCGCGACACCCCGTGGTTGCGGCGCAATGGTATTCGCTACAGCGGGATCGACTGTTTGAGCAAAGGTGGCGACCGGCTCAGCTGCGGCATGAAACGCGACGATGCCCTCAATCCCGTCGACCCGGCTCTCGAGCCCGCGGCGGCCTACCCCAACGTATTCCCGATCGACCTCACCGATGCTGTCTGCGAACCTGATATCTGCCCCGTGGTCGAGGGCAACATCCTCATCTACCACGACGAGCATCACTTCACCGCCAGCTATTCCAGGTCTCTGGCCCCCGCGCTCGGCCGAGAACTCCAGCCGATCCTGGGATGGTGGTGACCGGCCTACCGGTGGCTCCAATTCGCCCGAACACCAACAACTTCCACCACCCAGCCAGCCCACCTCAATACGTCACAGTGACGTATTGAGGTGATCCCGCGAGCCTAGGGGAGCGACCCAAGGGAGGTCACCGATGCCAAACCCGGGGCCACATCCAGCCAATCCATGCCGAACAGGAAATTTTCCACCAAATGGCATGTAGGCCAGAAATATTCATCCGAGCCGATTTGCGCCCTGCGCGCGCCAGCGTTTTCATGCAGGGAAGTACACGCACACCAGGCGCCGCCAGCCGAGCAGGCAGCGCCACATGCACACGAACACGCAACGCACACAACATCTTTCAAGATCAACACCGTTGCCGTAAGCGCGCCGATAATCAACATTATGTCAAGTTGCGCTGAGGTCGTGCCCCCTACCGCAATGTGTGCCACAGCGCCGCGACGAACACGCCGCATGCCACGGCGACGCCGGTGATCGCCATCGCCTTCGCGATATCGGGCCGCCACCTCTGGACGGTATCGATACCGACGAACAGTGCACCGACCAACACGATCGGCACGACGGCGGGCACGATCAGCGCGACCAACGGGCCCACGATCCAGCCCGCCATCCGGAACTTGCCCCACGTGACGCCCAACGCGAGCGGGATCACGACCGCTCCGGCGACCCCACCGGCCAGCGCCCACCACGGCCCCTCCCCGATCCACGGCACGCCCGGGACACCGGGAATGCCGATCAGGTCGAGAGTGCACCACAGACCGATCAGGACGATGACCAGGCCGGTCCCCCACAACGCTGAGCGATAGTGCCACTTGCGGATCGGGCTCCAATCGACCTGACGGCAGTGATGCATGGTGGCACAGGTGACCGCGGCCCAGATCATCCAGCGGCGGACCACCCCGGTGCCGGTTCTGGCCATGGCGTCCCGGAAGATGCGGTCGGCCTCGTCACGGTGGACCGTCCGGCCGGCGATATAGCTGACCGTCTCGTCCTTGTCGAGCACCAGCCCGTCGTGCAGGATCGCCGCGGGCAGGTGCGCGCCGGTCTTCGGAACCAGCCAGGTCAGGAACGACGGCACCGAAGTGAGGTCGGTGGTCCAGCGCTCCAGATCGGCGGGGACGCGGATAGGGCCGACGCCACCGGGTACATCATCGTCGTATCCGATCCGGTGCAGTAGCCGGAACTCCTCACGGCCGCTGCGCGGGTCGACGACTCGGTCGAGGGAGATGGTCAGGTCGGGCAGGGCTTCGGTAGCGGCCGTTGCCGGGGCGGCGGTATTGCTGACCACCACCGCCCCCGGCCCCAGATCCGCGGCGGCGACCTCGGCCGGCGCCTTGCCCGCGTCGTAGAACGGTGCGCCCGCCTGCTCCACGTCGAAATTCATGCCATCAGCGTGGCACTCACGGCCCGAATACGATCCAAGACACCGCAGCCCGCGACCGAACCGAGCCCTCGGGGTGCCGACGCCGCTCTACATAGACGTGATGGCGCGGACGACCAGCATGCGCTGGGGGCTCGGGCAGATCAGGTTGTCCCAGGGCAGGGACAGGGATTCGGTGTTGTCGGGCGGGTAGACGCGCAGGGTGCTGGTGCGCAGGGCGGCGCAGTCGTTCACCTGCTTGGGGTAGCTGATGAATTCGAATTGGGCGGCGCCGCCGTTGGCGGACAGGGTGACCGTGGTGGCCTGCGGGGCTTGGGGACCCTTGTCTCGTTCGGCGGGCTCGCCGACCGGGTCGCCCTGGGGGCCGTTGGTTTGGGAGACGCCCGGGAAGCCTTCGAGGGTGCAGGCGGTGGAGCTCTTGTTGATGAACTTCAGGAACCAGGTTCCGCCGATCTGGCCGCCGTGGCCCTTGTCCAGGATCAGTTGGGACGTGGTGCATTTCGCGGTGCCGGCGGGAGCCTTGGTGGTGGGGTCGCCCGCCGGGGCTCCGGTCGTCGGGACCGGGGCGTCGGTGGTTCCGGGGGTTCCGGGGGTGCCGCCGCCAGGCTGGGTGGGCTGCCCCGGCTGGGTGGGCTCGCCCGGTTGAGTGGGCTGGGTTGTCTGGCCGGCGGGGGCCGTGGTGGGCAGTGGCTTGGGTGTGTCGGACGGGTCGCAGGCGGTGGTGCCGAGAACGACCCCCGCGGCGAGTGCGGCGACAACCAGTGACTTGATTCCCATGAGAAACCTCCAGATGCGAAACCCGACCAAAGACATGCATGGTGCACATCAGTGGGGTCGAAGCGGCTGTTACGGCGCTGCAGGCGAGAAATCCGTGGAATCGCCTGTGGGTCAATGCAGTTCGTCGTAGACTGCCGCGAAAACCCCTGATCCGGGTGCGCTTGGCGAAACCGTTAACAGGTACCCGATCTTTTTGTGCCCCCAAAAGATGGGGCCGAACGAGGCGCTGCTCCCCCGCCGCAAGGTCAGCGCCCGGATCACCGATCGGCGGGCCCGATGGACCGCCCTGGCCCGAGCGACGCGTGGACGTCGTTCACCCTCCCGGGCGAGAACATCGCCTACTGTCGGGAGCAGGTCGCCTGGCCGGCCTCTCCCCCGGGAATTCTCCCCACACGCCGAACCAATACTTGATTGATTCCAGAAAAAGGGGCAGACTTCGTGCTGTGCCCACGCCTACCGATTTCGAGCGCATGTTGCGCGGGGCCGCTCTGCGCGTGACCGCACCGCGGCTCGCGGTACTGACCGCTGTGCACGACCACCCCCACTCCGACACCGACACGATCCTCGGCTTCGTCCGCGAAACCCTGGGCGGCGTGTCCCACCAGGCCGTGTACGACGTACTCAAAGCCCTGACCACCGCGGGGCTGATCCGCCGAATCCAACCCATGGGATCGGTCGCGCTCTACGAAACACGCGTCGGTGACAACCACCACCACGTCGTGTGCCGCACCTGCGGCGTCATCGCCGACGTGGACTGCGCCGTCGGTGAGGCCCCCTGCCTCACCGCCTCCGACACCAACGGCTTCGCCCTCGACGAAGCCGAGGTCATCTATTGGGGTTTGTGCCCCGAATGCTCCAAAACCGCTGCCACACAAAACAAGTAGCGGCCACACTCGTGGTCGACAACAAGATCACATCCATGGAAGGACGACACACCGTGCCTGAACACCCGCCCATCGGTGAAGCCAATACCGAACCCGCCGCCGGTGGCTGCCCCGTCTTGCACGACCGGAATTCCGACCCGGCCGAGGGCGGTAACGCCAACCGTCAGTGGTGGCCCAACCAGCTCAACCTGAAGATCCTGCAGAAGAACCCGGCCGTCGCCAACCCCATGGACGAGGGCTTCGACTACGCCGCCGAGTTCAAGACCCTCGACCTGGCCGCCGTCAAGGCCGACATCGTCGAGGTCATGCACACCTCCCAGGACTGGTGGCCCGCCGACTTCGGTCACTACGGCCCCTTCTTCATCCGCATGTCCTGGCATGCCGCCGGCACCTACCGCGTCCAGGACGGCCGCGGCGGCGCCGGAGCCGGCATGCAGCGCTTCGCGCCCCTGAACTCCTGGCCCGACAACGCCTCCCTCGACAAGGCCCGCCGCCTGCTGTGGCCGGTCAAGAAGAAGTACGGCAAGAAGCTGTCGTGGGCCGACCTCATCGTCTACGCCGGCAACGTCGCCCTCGAGGACATGGGCTTCGACACCTTCGGCTTCGGCGGCGGCCGCGTCGACCAGTGGGAGCCCGAGGAGGACGTGTACTGGGGTCCCGAGACCGAATGGCTCGGCGACGCCCGCTACACCGGCAAGCGCGACCTCGACAACCCGCTGGCCGCGGTCCAGATGGGTCTGATCTACGTCAACCCCGAAGGCCCCAACGCCAACCCCGACCCGGTCCTCGCCGCCATCGACATCCGTGAGACCTTCGCGCGCATGGCGATGAACGACGAGGAGACCGCCGCCCTGATCGTCGGCGGCCACACCTTCGGCAAGACCCACGGCGCGGGCCCGGCCGATCACGTCGGTCCCGAGCCCGAAGCCGCCCCGCTCGAGGAGCAGGGCCTGGGCTGGCGCTCCGACTTCGGCACCGGCGTCGGCCGCTACGCCATCACCTCCGGCCTCGAGGTCACCTGGACCCCCACCCCGACCAAGTGGGACAACACCTTCCTCGAGACCCTCTACGGCAACGAGTGGGAACTCACCAAGTCCCCCGCCGGCGCCCACCAGTGGGTCGCCAAGGACGGTCAGGCGATCATCCCCGACGCGTTCGACAACACCAAGCGGTGGCTGCCCACCATGCTGACCACCGACCTGTCCATGCGGCTGGACCCGATCTACGAGCGGATCACCCGCCGCTGGCTCGACCACCCCGAAGAGCTGGCCGAAGCCTTCGCCAAGGCCTGGTACAAGCTCACCCACCGCGACATGGGCCCCAAGGTCCGCTACCTCGGACCCGAGGTGCCCGCGGAGACCCTGCTGTGGCAGGACCCGATCCCGGCCGTCGACCACGAGCTCATCTCCGACGCCGACGCCAAGGCCCTCAAGGCCAAGATCCTCGACTCGGGTCTGACCGTGGCGCAGCTGGTCTCCACCGCGTGGGCCGCGGCCTCGTCCTACCGCGGCTCGGACATGCGCGGTGGCGTCAACGGCGGCCGCATCCGCCTGCAGCCGCAGGCCGGCTGGGAGGTCAACCAGCCCGACGAGCTCGCCCAGGTGATCCGGGTCCTCGAAGGCATCCAGGCCGACTTCGGCAAGCCGGTCTCCTTCGCCGACCTGGTCGTGCTGGCCGGTAACGCCGGCGTCGAGAAGGCCGCCGAGGCAGGCGGTTTCGCCGTCGAGGTGCCGTTCCACGCGGGCCGCACCGACGCCACCCAGGAGCAGACCGACGTGGAGTCGTTCGCGATGCTCGAGACCGCCGCCGACGGCTTCCGCAACTACGTCGGCAAGGGCACCCGCGTCCCCGCGGAGTACCTGCTGCTCGACAAGGCCAACCTGCTGACCCTGTCCGCGCCCGAGATGACCGTCCTCGTCGGCGGCCTGCGCGTGCTCGGCGCCAACTACCAGGGTTCGCAGCTGGGTGTGTTCACCGACAAGCCCGGTGTGCTGAGCACCGACTTCTTCGTGAACCTGCTCGACATGTCCACCAAGTGGGCTCCGGCCGACTCCGAGGACAGCAGCTACGTCGGCACCGACCGCGCCACCGGCAAGGCCGTGTGGACCGCCTCCCGCGTCGACCTCGCCTTCGGCTCCAACTCGCAGCTGCGGGCCCTGGCCGAGGTGTACGCCGAGGACGACTCCAAGGAGAAGTTCGTCAAGGACTTCGTCGCGGCCTGGACGAAGGTCATGGAACTGGACCGCTTCGACCTCGCCTGAGGTTGATCCGGCCGGTGTGACCGGTTGACACGATGCCCCCGAACCGAAGGGTTCGGGGGCATCGCGCGTCCCGGGGATCGGTCAGTCGACGATCTGGGTGCGGACACGGCCGATGAACCGGCGCGCGATGTCCGCGCCCTCGTGGTTGTAGGCGTTCATCAGATCGGTGAGTTCATCGACCAGTGCCCGCAAGGCCGGGGAGTCGACACCGTCGGCGTCGGTGGCCCACTCGCGGGGAACGGCGCCGACCGTGATCAGAATGCCCGCCTCGGCAGGGGCTTCCACCGAGTAGGTGAGCAGGTCCGGTGCATCATGCACCGCACTCAGCACGGCGATGTCCTCGGTGATCATCTCCGCGATGCGCGACAGGCTCGCGTGCCGACCCGGACGCGCGTGGCGCGCACCGTAACTGCGCTCCCCCGGGCGCGCGGCGGGCCGACTGGTCTTGGCCAGTATCCGATCCAGCATGCGTTGCGCGGCCGCGCGTTCCGCGACCCCGGTGCGCGGATGCTCGATCAGACTGCGCAGCCGCTGGATTCGGCCGATCGTTCCCGTGGGCATGCCTTCCCCTTCCGCCGTGGCACCTCGATCATGCCAGCGCCCTGTCCTGTCGTGGCCGGGGTTGCCGGCTACGACCTTTTGAGCGGAAAGTGATGCATACGCATGTCTGCATGCGACTATAGATCTTTCGCCGACATATCGGTGACATAAAAGTGAAACCTGTTCTATCGTGGTGGAGTGGATGTCACATACGAGAACACCCGACGCGAAATCGCCACGGACAAAGGCGTTCTGCGCTACCACGAAGCCGGGGACGGCCCTCCCCTACTGCTGCTCCACGGATCCGGGATCGGCGTCAACGGGTGGCGGAACTTCCGCAACAACCTGGGCTTCTACGCCGACCACTTCCATTGCTACGTCCTGGAATTCCCCGGATTCGGCGTCAGCGACCCGGTTCCCGGACACCCCGTGCTCACCGCCGTCGACTCCGTCATCCGGTTCATGGACGCCCTCGACCTCGACTCCGCGGCCATGATCGGCAACTCCATGGGCGGCGTCGTCGCCTTCAATGTCGCCATGGCACACCCGCAGCGGGTCGAGAAGATCATCGCCATCGGCGGCGTCGGGCAGAGCCTGCTCGCCATGACCCCCAGCGAAGGCACCCGACTGCTGTCCGAATTCGCCGACGCGCCCTCGCACGAAGGCCTCATGCGGTGGCTGCGCTGCATGATCTACGACCCCACGATGATCACCGACGACCTCGTCGAGGAACGCTGGGCCGCCGCCACCGATCCCGCCGCGCAGGCCAGCCTCAAAGCCATGTACGGGTCGGAAGCGCTTGCGCTGCAACAGCAGTTCCTGGAGAACTCCCCCACCCCGCCCTACTGGTCCATGCTGCACACGATCAAGAGCCCGGTGCTCATGACCTGGGGCGGCGACGACCGCCAATGTCCCACCGACATGGCCCTCATCCCGCTACGGCAGATCCCCAACGCCGAACTGCACGTCTTCCCCAAATGCGGGCACTGGGTGATGTACGAGGCCAAGGAAGCCTTCGAACGCGTCACCCTCGAATTCCTGCATCGCTGAACAGGACCACCGGGTGGGCCGCGACCAGCCCACCCGGATCACGCTCAGCGACCGCCGAACACCGTCGCGTGACACGAGGTGAGCAGCGCCACCAGCTCATCGCCCTGCTTGTCGTCCAGCACCGCGAACGCGGGCGCGATCAGATCCTCGGTGATCTGCTCGGCCTGCATCCAGCGGCCCTTCAACTCCGCGGTGATCTCGTCGAACGGCTCCGGCCAGCCGAAATTACGCGCCTGATCCGGACCCGGCTTCAACGGCGACCCCGCGATCAGCACCGCCTGCAACGGCGTCAGACCGCTGCCCAGCACACCGATCAGATGCAGCCCGCCGCGCAGCTCCCGCAGAATGTGGATCAGCTGCAGCACCAGGCCCGGCGCGTCCTCCGCCAGCGGCAGCGCCCGCCACCCCGCGAACAACGGCACACCGACCGGATTCGCCGCGGCCACCACCGGCAGCAGCAGCTCCGCCAACCGGCCCGAATCATCGAAGTCCGCCAGCTTGCGGCGGCCGAAGTCCTGGCAGGCCTTCAGATAGCCCGCGGCGCCTGCCTCCGCCGACATCGCCGCGGTCGACTCCCACGCCTGCCGGATGGCCTCGGGACGGAAGAACCCGAACGCCGCGGTCACCACATCCGCGTCCACGTCACCCAGCACGCCGCCACGGCCACGCGTATAGCCCGGCAGGAAACCGGGGACACCGGTGCTCTCGGCGAAGGATCGGGCCTCCCGGGAGAACATGAATCCCCCGCCGATCTGCTGAATCTGATCCTTCACCGCGGACGCTACCGACATGTCCGATCCTCTCTGAACGGAAAGCGCAATCGATCCGAGACTATTGGAGGCCCTCCACCCCATGCACCCGGGTCACCCGAAAGCGATCCGGAACACACCCCGAAAACCAAACCGGCTGCCCTCAAAAGGGTTTCGAACCCGTACGTTAACCTTCAAGTGGTGCTAGGACATTCACATGCGACCAGCGGCGCGCTTGCCTGGTCGGCGGCTGCCGCGGCGCTGCCGCTCACCGTCTTGACCTATCCCGCAGTGCAATCCGGGGCCATCGGCTCCGTCGATCTGGTGATGGGCACCTTCCTCACCGCGGGCGCCGCCCTGCTCCCCGACGCCGACCACCCCTCGGGAACCATTTCCCATGTGCTCGGGCCGATCTCGCACTACGCGTGCAAGTTCATCTCGTGGATCTCCGGCGGCCACCGCCACGGCACCCACTCCTTCGCCTTCGTCGCCGCCGTCACCTACGGCACCTGGGCCGGGGAACACCTGCTCGGCCGCAACTTCACCCTCGCCCTCGTGTTCTTCCTGCTCGCCCTCGCGGTCAAGGCGCTGGGCCTGGCCCCCAGCGGCGACGGCCTCAAATCCTGGGGCACCGTCATCATCCTCGCCGTCTGCGGCACCTTCGCCATCGACCACTGGATCAGCGACAAACCGGCCTGGCTGCCGTTCTCCGTCGGCCTCGGGGCCCTCGCCCACCTCATCGGCGACTGCCTCACCGACCGAGGCTGCCGACTGCTGTGGCCGCTCAAACTCCGCACCCGCGTCCCGATCATCGACCGCACCGGCAACAAGGTCGAAACCATGGTGCTGGTGCCGCTGTTCGCCCTGGCCACCCTCGCCCTGCTCTGGTACACGATCACCCACCAGCCCTGACCCCGGCTCGTATGATCACGAAGACCACCGCAGCGGCCAGAACGGAGTCGGGCATGAGCGACCGCGAAGAACTGAGCTGGGAACTGTTCGGAAACGCCGGCCGGGAACTGGCCCAGATCATCGCCGACGACGGCTTCGAACCCGACCTCATCCTGTCCATCGCCCGCGGCGGACTCTTCGTCGCCGGCTCCCTCGGCTACGCCCTCGACGTCAAGAACCTGCACGTCATGAACGTCGAGTTCTACACCGGCGTCGACCAGCGCCTCGACCTGCCGGTCATGCTGCCGCCCGTGCCCAGCGCCGTCGACCTGACCGGCGCCACCGTGCTCGTCGCCGACGACGTCGCCGACACCGGCAAGACGCTGAAACTGGTGCGCGACTTCTGCTCCGACCACGTCGCCGAGGTCCGCTGCGCGGTCATCTACCAGAAGCCGCATTCCGAGGTGGACTGCGAATACGTGTGGAAACGCACCGACAAATGGATCAACTTCCCCTGGTCGGTGCAGCCGCCGGTGGTGGAACGCAAACCGCGCGTCCTGGACGCCTGAGCCAAAACTTGTACGCGGCAATGACAACGGCCCGGAACCAGACGGTTCCGGGCCGTTCGTTCAATTGTCGCGAGTAGGTCAGACCAGCTCGGCGGACAGGATGGTGATGGCCTCGACCGGCACATCCTGGTGGCCGGACTTGTTGCCGGTCTGCACACCCTCGATGGCGTCCACGACAGCCTCGCCGTCGACGACCTTGCCGAACACCGCGTACCCGAAGCCGTCCTGGCCCGGGTAGTTCAGGAAACCGTTGTTGCTGGTGTTGATGAAGAACTGCGCGCTGGCCGAATGCGGGGCCGAGGTGCGCGCCATGGCGACGGTGTACTTGTCGTTCTTGAGACCGTTCGCGGCCTCGTTCTCGACCGTCTGCGGGGCCGGCTTCTGCTGCATGTTCGCAGTCAGGCCGCCACCCTGAATCATGAAGTTCGGGATCACGCGGTGGAACACGGTGTCCGCGTAGTGGCCCGACTTCACGTAGTCGACGAAGTTGGCAACGGTCTTCGGTGCCTTGGCGTCGTCCAGTTCCAGGGTGATGTCCCCGGCGGAGGTCTTCAGGAGCACTTTGGTCATGTTGCCCATCGTATGGGAGCGCCCGATCCAGCGACCGAGCGGCATCGAATACTCGCTCCCCTCTTCGAGGTTCATTGGTGATGGGTGTGGTCAGGGAGGTGCGCACGGTAGTGAGTGGCGGAGTTTGCTTGAAATGGAGCTACACATGCGTAGATGCGCATAGTTCCATTTCCTAATGGCTGATTCGGATGGCCCCGGCGCGCCCGGGACCCGACCTCATGCTTCGTACAGTTCGAGCGGCAGCCCGTCGGGATCGGCGAAGAACGCGAACCGCTTCCCCGTGTACTCGTCGACCCGCTCCTCCTCCACGACCACTCCGCTCCCCCGCAGCTCGGCCAGGGCCTCCCCCACATTCGGCACCGCGAACGCCAGGTGCCGCAGGCCGGCCGCCTCGGGCCGCGAGGGGCGTGGCGGCGGCTCCGGAAACGAGAACAGCTCCAGCTGCCCGCCATCCGGCAGGGCGAGATCCAGCTTGTACGAGCGCCTTTCAGCCCGATAGTTCTCCGCGAGAATCCGCAGGCCGAGAATTTCGGCGTAAAAGGACTTCGACTTCTCGTAATCCGACGCGATGATCGCGACGTGGTGAATTCGCAGCAGCTGCACCTCGGCAACGCTAACGCACACCATTGCGCAAGGCGGGAATGGCGAGGTCGAGGAATTCGCGGACGAGTTTGGCAGGGTCGGCGGCGACGGCCAGGCAGGTTTCGGAGCCGGGGGCGTCGATGACGGGGCGGTGGACGAGGTCGGGGCGGACATAGGCGCGCGCGACGCTGCGGGGCACGATGAGGAGGCCGTGGCCGGAGGCTATGAGTTCGAATTTCTCTTCGAGGGAGGGGGTTCGGCGGGCCGCGATGTCGAGCATGCGTTCACCGTCGAAGTCGGCGAGGGTGAGTTCGGGGCGAGCGGCGAGGGGGTGGGCGGCGGGCAGGCAGGCTACGCCGGGGTCGTGGCCGATGGGGATGACGCGGAGGCCGGTTTCGTCGAAAGGCCGTCGGAGGTAGGCGATCTGGGCGCGACCGTCGCGCAGGGGTGCGTCGCGCTCCCACCAGCGGGCGGGGACGACGTCGGTTTCGACGTCGGGATGGCGGGTGGAGAATTCGCGGAGGATCTCGGAGACATGGAGTCCGACGGAGAAGGCGACGACCAGGCGGCGGACGCCGCGGTCGGCGTTGTGGACGCGGCGGACGGCGGCGTCGACGGCGGCGAGGATGCCTTGGGCTTCCTCGTAGAGCTGGTGTCCGGCGGCGGTGAGTTCGACGGTGCGGGTGGTGCGGAGGAGCAGGGTGCAGTCGAGTTCGCGTTCGAAGGCTTTGATCTGGCGGCTGAGGACGGGTTGGGCGATGTAGAGCTGTTGCGCGGCGCGGCCGAAGTTGCGGTGCTCGGCTACGGCGGCGAAGTAGCGGAGCTTGCGCAGGTCCAGATCCATACCCTCACGGTATCAATTGCCGGAAAGGGTCTTGGACGTCGCGACGGCCCGTCACGAGACTCGAAGCATGATCGTTCTTACCGCTCCCACCGGGCACATCGGTGGCCAGTTGTTGCAGCTTCTCCTCGAAACCTCCACTCGCACCGATGAATTGCGTGTCGTCGTGCGTGATCCAGCGACGTTGCCGGAGTCGGTCCGGTCCCGGGTCGACGTCGTCGCCGGGTCGCACGGCGATCCCGATGTGGTGGATCGGGCGTTCGCCGGTGCGGACGCGGTTTTCTGGCTGGTTCCGCCGGCTCCCGGCGGGGCGAGTCTGGATGCCGCGTTCTCCGGGTTCACCCAGGCGGCGGCGAAGGCGTTCACAGCGCACGGGGTCGGGCATGTGGTGGGTGTGTCCGCGCTCGGGCGCGGTACGTCGGTCGCGGGTCGTGCCGGGCATGTGACGGCGTCGCTGGCGATGGACGACCTCATCGCGGGTTCGGGTGTGGCGTATCGGGCGCTGGCCAACCCGTCGTTCATGGACAACCTGGTGTGGCAGGCGAACTCGATCCGCGAGGACGGGGTGTTCACGGGCACGGTGCCGGCCGATCGCAAGGCCGCGACGGTGGCGACGCGTGATATCGCGGCGGCGGCCGCGCGGCTGCTGCTGGACCGTTCCTGGTCGGGTGCCGGGGAGGTGGCGTTGCTGGGGCCGGAGGATCTGTCGCCGAACGACATGGCGCACATCGTGTCCGAGGTGCTCGGCCGGCCGGTGCGGTACGAGTGTCTGTCTCTGGAGCAGGCTCGCGCCGTGCAGATCGCGCGTGGGGTGAGTGATGTGATGGCGACCGCGTTCGTCGACATGATGCGCGCCAAGAACGAGGGTCTCGATGATGGTGTGCCGCGCGCGGAGGCGGCCGCGAGCCCGACGACGTTCCGTGCGTGGTGTGAGCAGGTCCTGGCTCGCGCGGTCGGTGCCTGACCGACCGGCGAGGCAGAGACGCTAACCCGCGAGGGCTGAGGCCGCGGCGGCGAGCAGCATCCCCCGGTAGGACCCGCCGAAGAGCACCACGTGCACCAGCAGTGGATGCAGCTGGTGCAGTGGGACCCGTTGCCGCCATCCGGAACTCAGGGGTGTGGCGTTCTGGTAGGCGCCGAGGATGCGGTCCAGGTAGGGCGCGCCGAACAGGGCCAGCATGGCCAGGTCCGTCTCCCGGTGTCCGCCGTGTGCGGCCGGGTCGATGAGGAGTGCGCGGCCGCCCGACCACAGGATGTTTCCGGACCAGAGGTCTCCGTGCAGGCGGGCGGGTGGTTCGGGTGGTCCGGCGAGGTCGGTGATGCGGTCGATGACGCGTTCGATCAGTCGGATGCCGTCGCGGCCGAGTTCGGGGGCGGCGGCGGGGAGGTAGGGGGCCAGGCGGTGTTCGGTGTACCAGGTTCCCCACTCCCCCGTGGCGAGTGTGTTGTCCAGGGGCAGGGTGGCGATGTATCCGGGCCAGGGTGCCCCGAAGGTCTCGGGGTGGGTGGCGTGCAGGGTGGCGAGGTCGTGTCCGAGGTGTTCGGCGGCTGCCGGGTCCGCGGGTTGTGGTGGCTGCCAGGGCAGGACGAGCATGCGTTCGTCGGCGGCGACGACGGGTGGGACGAGGCCCGCGTGGCCGGTTGCGAGCCAGCGCAGCCCGGCGGCTTCGGCGGTCAGGACTGCGTCGACGCCGGGGGTGTTGTCGTCGACGGCTTTGACGAATAGCGCTCGTCCGTCCGTCATGTCGGCGCGGTGGAGGGCCCAGGCGTGGTTGTGGCCGAGTGGGTGCAGGTGCGCGACGGGGGTGCCGGTGAGGTGGGCGAGGTGCGCGGGCACGTCCATGGATCCTCATTGTGCGGTATCGGACCACCCGCGCGGACCGACTAGTCGGATGGAGTGAGTCGTTCCCGGAGCAGGGCGGCGGTGGCGGCGTCGGCGGGCAGGAACGCTTCGATGGCCAGCTCGGCGACGGTCACGTTCATGGGTGTGCCGAAAACCGTGGTGGCGCTGAGGAAGGCGAGTTCGTGTCCGTCGAGCCGCAGCCGCAGCGGCACCACGGCCTGGTCGGGTTCGGGCAGGCCGGGGCCGTCCTCGCCGCCGGGGTAGGTGCGCATTTCGTCGAGCAGGTCGGTGAGTTCGGGTGATCCGGTGACGTCGATCTGGCGTTGCAGCCGTTCGAACAGGTGCCCGCGCCATTCGGCGAGGTTGATGATGCTGCCCGCGAGACCGTCGGGGTGCAGGGTCAACCGCAGCGCGTTCACCGGTGGACGCAGCAGCGCGGGGTCGAGTCCGTCGAGGAACAGGGCGATCCCGGCATTGGCGTCGATCATGGTCCAGGCGGCGTCGATGGCGAGGGCGGGGTGGGGTTCGAGGCCGGTGAGGATCTGCCGGACGGCGTCGCGGATGGGGCGCATGGCGGGGGTGTCGAGTTCGGGTTCGGCGTAGACGGGGGCGTATCCGGCGGCGAGCAGCATCCGGTTGCGTTCGCGCAGCGGGATGTCGAGTTCGTCGGACAGGTGCAGCAGCATGTGGCGGCTGGGGGTGGCGCGGCCGGTTTCGATGAAGCTCAGGTGCCGGGTGGAGGTGTCCGCGCGGCCGGCGAGTTCGAGCTGGCTGAGCCGGCGCGCGGTGCGCCAGTGTCGCAGCAGGTCGCCGGCGGTGGGTGTCGCCATTCTCCGATCCTACGAACGATCAACCACGCCAAGCCATTACCCCGGGGGTAAGGCTCACAGTTCGCGGATGACGCGGGCCGGGTTGCCGGCGGCGAACACCTTCGCGGGCAGGTCGCGGGTGACGACGCTGCCCGCGCCGACCACGGTGTTCGCGCCGATGGTCACCCCCGGGCAGACGATGACGCCGCCGCCGAGCCATACGTTGTCGCCGATGCTGATGGGTGCGGCGGTCTCCCAGCGGGCGCGGCGCAGTTCGTGGTCGTCCATCGGGTGCAGGGCGGTGAGCAGTTGGGCGCGCGGGCCGATGGAGACGTCGTCGCCGATGGTGACCGGGGCGCAGTCGAGGATGATGGCGTCGTAGTTGAGGAAGCTGTTGCGGCCCAGCCGGATCAGGTGGCCGTAGTCGCATTGGAAGCGCGGCATGATCCAGGAGCCCTCGCCGATGGCGCCGAGCAGTCGTTCGAGCACGGCGCGCCGTTGGGTGTCCTGCCCGGCGCGGGTGGCGTTGAAGGTGTCGAGCAGTTCTTGGCAGCGGCGGCGTTCGGCGACGAGTTCGGGGTCGTTGTCGCGGTAGAGCTCACCGGCGAGCATGCGGTCCTTGTGTTCACCCACGCTCCCATCCTGTCTGGTATCACCGGAGGAGTGAAAATTGGCTTCTCGCTTCCACAGTTCGGTGCCCAGGCTCGGGAGGGCGCGCGGATCGCGCAGTACGCGACCGCGTTGGAGGAGGCGGGAGCCGACAGTCTGTGGGTGGGTGACCGGCTGATCGCGGCCACCAACCCGTCGGTCGGGTACGGCGGGACCGACCGGATTCCCGACGAGTTCAACGCGGTGCTGGATCCGTTCCTGGTGCTGGGGATCGCGGCGGCGGTCACCGAGCGGGTGCGGTTGGGGGCGAATGTGCTGATCGCGCCGATGTATCGGCCCGCGCTGCTGGCGCGGTCGCTGACGACGATCGACGTGGTGAGCCAGGGGCGGCTGATTCCGGGGTTCGGGATCGGGTGGTCGCCGGAGGAGTACGCGGCCGCGGGCGTGCCGTTCGCGCAGCGCGGGGCACGGCTGGAGGAGACCCTCGACGCGCTCGAGGCCATCTGGTCCAGCGACCCGGCCGGGTACGAGGGCCGGTTCGTGTCGGTGCCCGAGCATCGCAGTGCGTTGAAGCCGGTGCGGCGGCCCCCGATTCACCTGGGCGCGTTCAATCCGGCGGCGCTGGCCCGCATCGGGCGGCGTGGGGACGGGTGGCTGCCGGTGGTGCCGGTGCCGGGTCCGCCCGGGTGGGGCAAGCAGCTGCTGGCCTTGCGGGGGTTCATCGACGACGCGGCGGTCGCGGCGGGTCGTGATCCCGCCGCCATCGGGACGGTGCTGCGGGTGAACGTGGCCGCGGGCACCGATCTCGAGCAGGTGGCGCAGACCGTCGAAACGGTCGCGGCCGACACCGGATTCGACGATTTCTTCATCGACCTGCTCTATGTCACCGACTCCGTCGACGGCATGCGGGACGCGGCGTTGCGGCTGTTGGAGCGGCTGCGCGGCTGAACGGCGTGGCATCGGTCCGGCGCGGGCGGGTGGCCCGGTACCGTCGAATCGGACGAAGCTCTCTCCCCGAGCCACGGAAGGGTGGCCGTGCATGACAGAGCCCGAGACCGTCGACGACTACCTGGCCGCCCAGCCCGCCCCGGCCCGCGCCGCCCTCGAGAGGATTCGCGCCACCATCCACGCCGCCCTGCCCGACGCGTCGGAGACCATCAGCTACCAGATCCCCGCGGTCCAGGTGAACGGCAAGGCCGTCACGTATTTCGCGGGCTGGAAGACCTTCCTGTCGGTGTATCCGGTGCCCACCGGCGACGACGGGTTCCAGCAGGCGATCGCGCCCTACCTGAAGGGCAGGGGGACGTTGAAGTTCCCGCTGCGCGACCCCATCCCCTACGACCTCATCGGCGATGTCGCGGTCCGGCTGGCCGCGCAGCGCGGAGGCCGCTGACCACGGGATGGGCGTAACCGGCCGGCACCGGGCATACTCGATCCCGTTGTGCCGCAGGGCCGCCGGGCGACCGCTCGGGAACGGGGCCCCGGTTCGTGTCGAAGGGAGTCCCGTCCGGTGCGGTTGCGGGCGAATCCGGTCGTACTGGCCGGAGTCATCGGGGTCGGAATGCCGGTGCTCGCCGCGGGGGTGATCGCGGGGCTCACCATGGACGACGGTGACAGCGGGCCGGATTCGGCGAGCGGAGCCTCGGCCGCACCGGACGCGGCGGTGACTCCTCGTCCCATCTCGGCCGCGCCGACCGCGACACCGGCGGCGACGCGCGCCGCGGACCCGGATCCGGTGGGCTTCCAACCCGATTCGATCAACTTCGTCTCCGCGGACGAGGGCTGGGTGCTGGGCCGCAGCTATCCGTGCCCGGCCCTGCTGTGCCAGTCGTTGCGGCACACCACCGATGGCGGGCGCACCTGGCGGGAGACGCCGCTCCCGGCCCCGCTGCGCGACGCCGGGCACCACGGTGGTTGGGTGAAGTTCGCCGACGCCCGCAACGGCTGGATCGGGACCCGCGACACACTGTTCGCCACCCACGACGGCGGATCCACCTGGCGCGAGATCGATGTCGACATCAAGACGGCGGAACCGGCATGGTCGCTCACCGTGTCCGAGGACACCGTCTGGGTGGCGTCCGCGCGGGCCGACGAGCGGACCGCGTTGTTCACCAGCCCGATCACCCGCGACGCGTGGACCGGACCGGTCGAGGTCGCGGTGCCCGGTGCCGGCGGCCCCTACCCGGTGCCCGAGGTGTCGGTTACCGGGAGCCGTGCCTGGATGGTGGTCACCGGGCGCGGCAGGAGCGGCGCCCGCATGGTCGACGGCACGTGGACGCCGTGGCAGCTGCCGTGTGGCGGCAACGGGCCCGCGGACTGGCACGCGGTGTCGGAGAAGCGGCTGGTGGCGCTGTGCGGGCTCCCGGCGTCCGGCGACGGCGGCACCACCCGTGTGGTGACCTCGGTCGACGGTGGCGTCACGTTCACCGAGACCGGGCAGCTGTCCCCGTCGCGGTCCGTCAAGGCCGTGTTGCTGGCCGCCGATGGCAACCATCTGGTCGCCGCCGTCGACGAACGCCTGCTGACCTCCACCGACGGCGGCGAGACCTGGACCACCGCCTACACCGCACCCGACCGCGGCTGGCAGCCGTTGTCCGGCGAGTTCGTCACCGAGACAACGGGTTTCGTGGTGCTGGGCCACCCTGGAAGCGGGCCGGTGCCCACCATGATGCTCGCCACCCGCGACGGGGGTCAGAGCTGGACACCGGTCGGCTTCGGCTGATCAGCGGTCCGCGGTCGCGCGCGAGTAGTTCCAGCCCTGCCAGGAATCGTCTTTCAGGCTTTCGCGGATGGCGTTCGCGATGGCTGTGCGCTGGGGGTCGGGCAGCCGGTCGGTGGCGGGCAGCGCGTCCGGGGACAGGCTCGACAGGTAGTCGGTGTCGAGGGACTTGCCCGACTGCCAGCGCGCGATATTGCGGTCGGCGACGAAACCTTCCGGGTTCAGGACCGACAAGGCGAACAGGGTCGTCAGGGCGGCGCCCACGGCCACACGCGGCACCCAGTACCGGCGCAGGCCCGCCAGGCTGGCGAGCAGCAGCAGGTACACCAGCGCGATCCAGCCTTCGAACACCTCCACCAGCAGCCGCAGCAGGGTGAAGCCGTACGCCTGCTGATAGGTCCACATGCGGTGCAGCGCCGACGCCACGATCACCAGCGCCAGACCGATCACCACGGCGATCGCGATTCGCAGCCAGCGGCGCTCGGCGGCGTCGTCCTGCGCGGCGAAACGCAGCACGACCCCGATCACGGCGAGAGTCAGCAGGCTCACGATCGACAACTGCCAGAAGCCGCTGCGCGCGTACTCGGCGTAGGTGAGGCTCGCGGTGCGCTGCACGTAGCCGTCGCCACCGAACAGCACCGCCACCTGGGTGGCGACGAACGCCGCGAACACGATCGTCAACGCGCCCACCGGGATTCCCCACTCCAGCGGCGAGAACCGGCGCACGCCACGGCCCCGGTCGGAGAACGAGTCATCGTCGGCCGCCGGGGGCGGACCGGCCAGCAGGTACAACGCCCCGGCCACCCCGGACCCGGCGACCACGAACACCGCGACCCACCGCAGCACCGCCGGGACGTCGACGGCCGGGATCAGCCCGTCCACCAGACCCGCGAACACCGCGTCGGCCCCCGCCAGCAACGGCACCATGATCAGCAGCAGCGCCGCCGCCGCACCGATCGACCACCACACCCGCTGCGTGCCCGTCCCCGCCCGCTCCCGGGTGCGAGTCATCGCCCGATACAGCCACGGCCATGAATTCAGCCCCGCGAACGGCACCGCGAGCACGTCGAACCACATTCCGTACGCCGAACGCGGCACCACCGCCAGCGACCCGGCCACCGCCGCACCCGCCAGGCACAGCACGAAAAGCCACGGCGCGGCACGGAAGGCACCCACCGACAGCAGCGCCAGCGCCACACCTGTCCACCAGACACGACCCCAGGGCACCTCCCTGATAGCAGCGGGCAGCAGACCGGCGATACCCGCGACAGGACCCGTCCCGGCCGACGAATGTGTTTCGGGCGCTGCCCGATCGGCGCCGGATGCGGCGACCACGCGTGCCGCAGCCGCATCGTCGTGATCGGCGGCACCGGAGCGACCGGTGTCCTCCTCGCGTGCGGCGTCGGCGCCGGCCTCGTGACCGTCGACGCTGCCCCCGATGCCATCGCGGGCTGGGCTGTCACCACTGTCGGCGCGAGCTGCGCTGCCATTCGCGACGTCGTCCCGGCGGTCACCGGCACCGCTCAGGCCCTTGTCCGATCCCTGATCCGCGCGGTCGACGTCACTCCGGTCCGAGTCGTCCTCTTCATCGCCCCAATCCGCGTTCCGTGCCGCGCGATCGACCGCGTACACCATGCCGGTGATCGCCAGTCCGGTGAGCAGCCATCCGATGCCGGGACGGTCCAGGGGTACCAGTACCGCGGCCGCACACCCCGCAGCGGCCGTGGCGGCAAGCAACCCGTTCGGCACCGGAACCCGCTCCGATCGCGACGGAATCGCTTGCGGTGCAACACGGTAGAGCCCCGCCACACCCGATTGTGGCACCGGGGTGGGATAGGCCGGCCACGCGGCGGGCCACGGCGCGGGTCCACCGGCGCCCGTCGGCGCGGCACCCGCCATCGCCGGGGCGAACGCCGGTGCCGCCGCAGCCGGTACGAGGGGCGGCGGACCACCGGGGACGAACGCGGCTCTCACCGGGTCCCGCACAGGCGCGGAACTCACGGTGGCCATAGCCGGTTCAGCAGCCCGATCAAGAGCATCCGCCGCGGACCCTTCGGTCGCCGAGGCGGGAGCGTGCGCGTCGGACCCTTCGGTCGAGGATGCCGACTCCGGAACAGGCGTGACGGATTGTTCGGCCGATGTCGCGGGTGCGGGAGCAGGGGCGCTCGCCGCATCCGGTTTCGGATCGGGAGGCGGTGTGGGCGTGTCGGGCATGTGTTCCTCCATCGGGTGAACGGGACCGGCCCGGGGAGCGCGGTGCGCAGCCGGGGCACGGTCGGGAATCGGTGAGAAGAGAGTGCGGGTCAGGGTGGGGGCAAGGTGATGCGGATGCACGAGCCCGGGTCCGCGACGGCGATGGTGCCGCCGTGCAGGTCCACGATCCAGCGGGCGATGGCCAGGCCCAGGCCGGTGCCGCCGCCGGTGGCGCGGCCGCCGCGGGTGAAGCGTTCGAAGACGCGTGCGCGTTCGGCGGCGGGGATGCCGGGGCCGTCGTCGGAGACCTCGATGACGGTGTGGCCGTGGGCGGTGCGGGCGTGGACGCGGACCTCGCCGTGGGCGGGGCCGTGGCGGGTGGCGTTGTCGAGCAGGTTGAGCAGCACCTGGTGCAGGCGGGCGGGGTCGGCGTGCACGGTCAGGCCGGGGGCGAGGGCCATGGTGAAGCGGACGGGACGGTCCACGGCGGCGGCCATCACCTCGGCCTCGGCGACCACCTCGCTCAGCAGCGGCTCGAGATCCACCGGTTCGCGGTCCAGGCGCACCGCGCCCGCCTCGATGCTCGACAAGGCCAGCAGTTCCGATACCAGCAGGCTCAGCCGCTGGGTCTGGGCGTGGGCGGTGCGCAGGGTCGCCGGATCCGGTTGGGCGACACCGTCGACCAGGTTCTCCAGCACCGCGCCCAGGGCGGTGATCGGGGTGCGCAGTTCGTGGGACACATTGGCGATGAACTCGCGCCGCTGCTGATCGGCGGCGGCCAGGTCGGCGGCCATCTGATTGAACGCCACCGCCAGCTGGCCCACCTCGTCACGGGAGGTGGCGCGCACGCGGCGCGAATAGTCGCCCTGCGCCATGTGTTTGGCCGCGGCGGTCATCTCCCGCAACGGCATCGTCATCCCGTGGGCCAGCACCTGGGAGATCAGCAGCGCGAACACCATGGCGACGACGGTGGCGCGCGGCGGCAGCACGCCGATGCGGATCGCGAAGTAGCCGAACGCGCCCGCACCGGAGCCGACCATGAGGATCGCCAGCTTCGCCTTGATCGACGGCACCCGGTCCAGGGGCCGCGGCAGCCGTGCCGCCACCCGGTTCGCGACCGCCCGCACCCCGGTCACCGGAGCCACGGCATCGCCGATCATCGCGCCTCCAGGCTGTAGCCGACGCCGTGCACGGTGCGGATCAGGTCCGCGCCCAGCTTGCGGCGCAACGCCTTGATGTGGCTGTCGACCGCGCGGGTGCCCGACGCGTCGGCCCACCCCCACACCTCGCTCAGTAGTCGTTCGCGCGCCAGCACCGTGCGCGGCCGCCGCGCCAGATGCACGAGCAGTTCGAATTCCAGTGGCGTGAGCTGGGTTTCGCTGTCCGCGCGCCACACCCGCCGCTGGTCGGTGTCGATCCGCAGGTCACCGACGAGGATGGTGGCCACCGGTGCGGCGGTGCGTTCCACCCGGCGCAGCAGGGCGTGGACGCGGGCGGCGAGCACTCGCATGGAGAACGGTTTGGTCAGATAGTCGTCCGCGCCGACGCCGAGCCCGACGAGCATGTCGGTCTCGTCGGTGCGGGCGGTCAGCATGAGCACCGGCACGGGGCGGCGGGCCTGGATGCGGCGGCACACCTCGAGACCGTCGAAACCGGGCAGCATCACATCCAGCACCACCAGGTCCGGGTCCCCGGCCGCCTCGGCCGCCACCCCGGCGGGCCCGTCGTGGGCGATGTCGACGGTGTAGCCCTCGGCGCGCAGGCGGGCGGCGATCGATTCGGCGATGGTCGGCTCGTCCTCGACCACCAGGATCCGGCGCGCACTGGTTTCCATGCAGCCGACATTAGGCAACCGGCGTGGAGATCGTTCGCCTCGCGTGTGGAGATGTTGTGGAGACGCCGGTCATACCACCTGGAAACGTCGACAACGACGCGACGTCGTAGCATGACGGGGTGCGCTCACCGACGGATCACACCGCGCGCCTGCGCGGCGCTGCCGTCGGCGCGTCCTCGGGTGCGGTCGCGATCCTCGCCCACGGGCTCGGCGGCGGCGCGTCCCTGACCGACGGTTCGGCGCTGGCCCTGCTCCTGGCCGCGTGCACCGTGATCGGGGTCGTGGCGTCGTCGATGCGGCCACGCTACGGGCTGCCCGGAACCATCGGGATGCTGGCGGCCGGGCAGGCGATCGGGCACGCCGCGCTGTCGATGTCGCCGGGGCACCACCATCATTCGTCGTCCGCGGCCATGCTGATCGCCCACCTGGTGGCGATTCCGGTGGGCGCGTTGCTGATTCGCGCCGCCGAGGCGGGCCTGCGGCGGGCCGTCACCGGTGTGCGCAGGTTCCTGCTCGCGCTGAGCGCGATCCTCGCGCCGCCGGTGCGCCGGATGCGGCCCAGGCCGGCCGATGACCGCGCCGTGGCGCGACGGCTGCTGGTGAGCCCCGGGATCGGACGCCGCGGACCGCCTCCGGCCGCCGCACGGTACACCGACCTCGTTCCGGCCTGACACCCCTCGATCCGGCGCTGACGCCCGAATCGTGCACCGCGCCATCGCCGGACGCGACCGCGCTCGGTGACCGATGCCCACCAACCGCCGACACACCCCGCACCGAGGCCGAGCACGGCGACCGACGGACACACCCGCGCAGCGCCGAACACGCCACGCACAGTGCCCGACGGAGACGCCGCGCGGCAGCCGAGCAGAGCAACGCCGCGCTGTGACCGAAGGCGGCGAGCGCGCTGCCGGACGCGTGCCGCGCTGACGCCGACGCACTGCGTTGCGGCCGAGCGCATCCGGCGCCGATCCGGGCTCGACCGTTCCGCCGGGGTGGCTTTCACTGTCTTCTACCTACGGAGTTCTCACATGTCCCAGATGCCCTTCTGCCACGGCTTCCGTCTGCGCACCGGCGGATTCGCCCGCCGGGTCGGCGCGGCCGCGGCGGTGACGACGCTGGCGCTGCTGCCCGTCGCCTGCTCGTCCTCGCAGACCGCCTCGTCGTCCCCCGCCACCGCGGCGGCGGCGATCACCCTGACCGATCAGTGGGTCAAGGCCGCCGACAGCGGGATGTCCGCCGCGTTCGGCACCCTGGCCAATTCCTCCGACCAGCCGGTGAACCTGGTCGCGGCCAGCAGCCCGGCCTCGGCGCGGGTGGAGATCCACGAAGTCGTGGCCGACGCCTCGGGCGACAAGGCGATGCGCCCCAAGGCCGGCGGTCTCGTCATCCCCGCCCACGGCACCGCGACCCTCAAGCCCGGCGCGGAACACCTCATGTTCATGGATCTGAAGGGCCCGCTGCGCACCGGCTCGGAGGCCGCGCTCACCCTCACCTTCTCCGACGGCTCCACCAAGACGATCACCGCACAGGTGCGTGACTTCGCTGGCGGCAAGGAGAACTACCAGCCCTCCGGCGACAACGCCGCCCACGGTGGCTGATCCGGCACCGCGGCCCGCCCGGCTGTCACGGCGGCGGCTGCTGGGCGGCGGCGCCGTCGCGGCGGGCGCGGCCGGGGCCGCCGGCATCGGCTGGGGCGCGGCCACCCTCACCCACCGCGAGCACGATCGCGACCCCGGATCGGACACGGTCGCGTTCTACGGCCCCCACCAGGCGGGAATCGCCACCGAACCGCCCCGGCACGCGGCGTTCGTGGCCTTCGACCTGAAACCGGGTCTGGGGCGCGAGGACGTCATCGGGCTGTTGAAGATCTGGACCGACGACGCCGCGCGCCTCACCCAGGGCAAGCCCGCGCTCGCCGACACCGAACCGGAGCTGGCCGCCCGGCCCGCCCGGCTCACCGTGACCGCCGGGTTCGGTCCCGGGATGTTCACCGCGGCCGGGCTGGAATCCCAGCGCCCGCACTGGCTCGAACCGTTGCCGCCGTTCACCATCGACCGGCTCGATCCCGCCTGGTGCGGGGGCGATCTGCTGTTGCAGGTGTGCGGTGAGGAGGCGACCACCGTCGCGCACGCGGTGCGCGTGCTGTCCAAGCACGTCAAATCGCTGGTCTCGGTGAAGTGGGTGCAACGCGGCTTCCGGGACGCACCGCGAGGCCAGACCATGCGCAATCTGATGGGCTCGGTCGACGGGACGGTCAACATCGCCCCGGCCACACCGGATTTCGACCGCCTGGTGTGGGACGACGGCGCGGTCCGGCCGTGGCTGGCCGGGGGCACCTCGATGGTGTTGCGGCGCATCGCGATGAACCTCGACACCTGGGACGAACTCGACGCCGACGGCCGCGCGATCACCGTCGGGCGCACCGTCGACACCGGGGCGCCCTTGTCGGGCACCCGCGAATTCGACGAAGCCGACTTCGCGGCCACCGACCGCTACGGCATCCCGAAGATCCCGCCGTCCTCCCATATCGCGCGTGCCCACCACGCCCACGACGGGGAGCGGTTCCTGCGCCGCGGCTACAACTACGACGACGCGCCCGCCCCCGGGCACGTGTCGAACTCGGGGCTGCTGTTCGCCTCGTTCCAGCGCGACGTGGACGCCCAGTACCTGCCGGTGCAGCAGCGGCTGGCCGACTTCGACGCGCTCAACCAGTGGACGACGCCGGTCGGGTCGGCGGTGTTCGCCATCCCGCCGGGGGTGCCCGGACCGGGCGGCTATCTCGGTCAGCAGTTGTTCGACAGCGCCCCGGCGCAACGCTGATCGCGACCGGCCGGACCGCTCCCGGGCGGTCCGGCCGGTGGCCGGGCACGGGACCTAGGGTGACCCCATGACCGTGTTGCGATCGATCGTGTTGTTCGGGTTGGCCGCCATCGCCGAAATCGGTGGCGCCTGGCTGATCTGGCAGGGAGTCCGGGAGCAGCGCGGCTGGGCGTGGATGGGCGCGGGGGTGGTCGCGCTCGGCTGCTACGGGTTCGTCGCCACCCTGCAACCCGACGCCCACTTCGGTCGGATCCTGGCCGCCTACGGTGGCGTGTTCGTGGCGGGATCACTGCTGTGGGGCATGGTGTTCGACGGGTTCCGGCCCGACCGCTGGGATGTGATCGGGGCCCTGGTGTGCGTGCTGGGGGTCGCGCTCATCATGTACGCGCCACGCTCGGCGTGAGACACACCGATGCATTGCTCCACGTGAAACCGGCTGCGCCCGAACTGCATTCACGCATTCCGCGCATAAAGGTCGAGGGTTGACGATCGGTGCATCGAGTGCAACACCGCGATACGCGAACCGATTACGGATTCCCGCAGGTCACGGCCATGATCACCGGTGAGGTGCCGCGCCGAGCAGGCCGTCGATGATCGCGCGCGCCGTCGGCAGCGCCGCCTCGTCACCCAGACGGGTCGCGGTGTTGGCCGCCGACACCACCGCGTCGAACTGGAACGCGACCGCGCGCGGATCCAGTCCGGTCATCGCGCCCTGCTGCTGGGCGCGGCCGATCTCCGCGGCCAGCATCGTGAACCAGTCCTCACGGTCGGCGGCCAGCGCGTCACGCACCGGGCCGGGACGGCTGTCGAACTCCGGCTGGCACGCGCCCCGAAAGCAGCCGCCGGGCAGCACCGGCTCACCGATGTAGTCGAACCAGCGGTCCATCAGCGCACGCAGCCGTGGCAGGCCCGGGTCAGCGGTGAGGGCCGGGCGCACGACATTGTCGATGAACACCTCGCGTGCCGCGGCCACCGCGGCCAGTTGCAGGTTCTCCTTGCTGCCGAACAGGGTCGCCACCCCGGACTTGCTGACCCCGAGGTCCTCGGCCAGCCGCCCGAGACTCAATCCCGTCAGCCCCTCGACGGAGGCGACGTCGGCGGCGTGGCGGGCGATGCTCGCGCGGGCCCGCGCGCCCTTGAGCCGACGCTGATCGGAAATCTCCTGGTCGGAAGCGCGCACCGGTTCGTCCATGGATCCATCCTCGCATCACCTGTTGCGTAAACGCACGATCGGTCGTACTTTTCAACAATACGAACGATCGTGCGTACAGTTTTGATCCCGCTCCCGACCCTCACCCAGAGAGCCCGTCATGACCGACACCATCCACCGTCCGAGCCCCGACACCTCCCCACCCGAACCGGCCACCGCCGGCACCACCGCGACGGCACCCGCCGACTCCGGCCGCGCGGCGAAACTCGCCCTGCTTGTCGCCTCCGGCGCGGCATTCATGTCCTTCCTCGACCTGTCCGTGGTCAATATCGCCTTCCCCGAGATCACCCGCGACTACCCCGACACCGCCGCCGGCACCCTCACCTGGGTGGTCAGCGGCTACGCCGTCGCCTTCGCCGCCCTGCTCACCCCCGCCGGGCAACTCGCCGACACCCTCGGCCGCGGCCGCGTATTCCTCACCGCCCTGGCCGGATTCGCCCTCACCTCCCTGCTGTGCGCCCTCGCGCCCGGCGCCGAATGGCTCATCGCGGGACGGTTCCTGCAAGGCGGCACCGCGGCCTTCCTCATTCCCGCCGGACTCGCGCTCGTCCTGAGCAGCAGCCCGCCCGAACGCGTCGGCATGGCCATGGCGGCCTGGACCGCGGCAGGCGGATTCGCCGCGACCGTCGGCCCGGCCGTGGGCGGGGCGCTCGTGGACTGGTTCGGGTGGCGGTCGGTCTTCGTCATCAACGTGCCCATCGCGGCCGCGCTCATCGCCGCCGGATGGCGGCTGGCCCGCGGCGAGCACCGGCAACCGCACGGACTGCCAGATCTCCTCGGGGCCGTCGCGACCGGACTCGGTATCGGCACTGTCGTCGCCGCGGTCACCCAAGGCCCGCAATGGGGTTGGACCGACGCCCGCACCCTGGGCAGCGCGCTGATCGGAGTCGTCCTGCTGGCCCTGGCGTTGTGGCGGTCGCGGCGGCATCCGCGCCCCGCCATCGCCATCGGACTGTGGCGCAGCCACGCCTACGCCCTCGTCAATGCCGTCTCGTTCGTCTTCGGCGCCACCATGTTCGCGTGGCTGCTGGCCGGACCGCTCTGGCTCGACGCCATCTGGCAGTACTCCGTGCTGGAGTCCGCGGCGGCCATGAGCGTCGGCGCGGTCGCCTCCATGGTCACCGCGGTCGTCGCCGGACGCGCACCCGTCCCGTGGCAGCGATGGCTCGGCGTGCTGGGCGCGTTGCTGTTCGCCGCGTCCACCTTCTACATGAGCACCGGGGTCTTCGACACCGAGCCCGCGCTCTGGTCCGGGTGGGTGCCCGCGGGAATCCTGGGCGGCGGCGGCATCGGCATCCTCGTCACCGTGCTGGGCACCGCCGCCGCGCGAGCGCTGCCGCCGCAGCGGTTCGCGGCCGGGGTCGGCATGAACATCACCGCCCGCCAATCCGGCGGGGCGCTCGGGGTCGCCCTGCTGGCCGCGGTGTTCGCCGCCCATCCCGGGCAGCCGCTGACCGCCTTCCACACCCTGTTCGCGTGCTGTGCCGCCATCGCCGTCGTCACGGCCGTGCTCGCGGCGCTGCCCGTCCGCACCGAGGAGACCACCTCATGAGCGACCGCACCGAGAACACCGATCCCTACACGCTCTCCGATGCGGCGGCCGCCGCCATGTTGCGCGCGGTGCCGTTCCGCCGCCTCGCCGTCATCGGCGACTCGACCGCCGCGGGCACCGGTGACCCGCGGCCCGGCTACGAAACCGTGTCCTGGGCAGACCGATTGGGCCGCTGGCTGCACGCCGCGCACCCCGACGCCGCCTACCTCAACACCGGCGTGGTCGGCGCGGTCATCGCCGACGTGCGCGCCGGGCAACTCCGCGCGCTCGAGGAGTTCGGACCGGATCTGGTGGTCGTCATCTGCGGCGGCAACGACCTGTTCCTGCGCGACGCCGGTCCGCTGACCGTGGAAGCCGACCTCGACGACCTGTGCGCGAGCGTCGCCGCCACCGGCGCCCGGCTCGCGCTGTTCACCCTCGCCGACGCCTACGTCGGGCGGCTGGCCCCGCTGCGGCCACGTTTCGCCGAGTTCGCGCAGTCGGTCCGTCGCATCGCCCACCGCCGCGACGCCATCCTCACCGAGTTCTGGGACCACCCCGCGCGGCTGCGCGAGGACTGGCTCTCCGCGGACCGGATCCACCTCACCATGGCCGGGCACGCCGTGGTCGCGGCCGAACTCGCCAAGAGCCTGGCCCGTCACCACGCCCGGGAGGTGCCGCCGGAGCTCATCGGGCGATCCTGACCCCGAAACCGACCGATGCCGCACCGGATGCGACTACGCACCCGATGCGGCATCGCCGTCATCCAAGGTCCTGTGCAGCAGGCCCTCTCGCGGGGGTCACTTCCACAGGGCGGCGATCAGGACGTTCAGGATCGCCAGGCCACCCGCGGCGTGGGTCATCCACGCCACCTCCTTGCCGCGCTTGGCGTCCGCGCGACCCATCTCGGCGAACGCGGCCACCGCCACGGCCACCACCAGCTTGGTGATGATCTTCGCCATGTTCGGGTCCTTGTGCAGCGAGTCGATCGACTCGGCCATGCCCACCAGGATCACGCCGGTGAGGACCATCACGCGCGCGCCCCACACCATCAGTTCCGACACTCGCGGCTGCGCGGCGGCGTACCCGCCGACCACGGCCGCCATACCCAGCAGATGAGCCGTCACCATGAGGTTGTAGACGAAGGTCATGGGTGTCACGGTAGTCGATCGGAACCCCACAACGACAGCCGGTAGTACCCGCGATTTTTCGCGAATCGGACACGGCGGCACCAACTGTCCGTGCGGACCGGTCCGAGGGTTTCGCCCTCGGACAGGCCGGGTAGTCCTCACCCGATGGTCCCCGCACGTGGTGGATCAGGCGTCGTGGGCAGCGTGGCCGGCTAGGAGAGGTTTCAGTGGCGGTTGTACTAGTGCTGCGAGCACGTGGACTCGGTGACCTGCTCACCGCGGTTCCCGCGTTGCGCGCGTTGCGCCGGGCCCGGCCCGGTGACCACATTGCACTCGCCGCACCCCACCGCCTCAAACCGATCGTCGACCTCATCGCCTGCGTCGACGAGATGATCCCGGTCAGCGACCCCGTCGGGCTGCGCTGGGACGGTCCCGCCCCCGCGCTCGCGGTCAACCTCAACGGCCCCGGCGCCGACGGCATCGTGGAACTCTCGCGCACCCGCCCCGAACGCATTCTGTCCTACCGCAATCCGGCCTTCCCCGACCTCGCCGGCCCCGCCTGGGAACCCGACCTGCACGACGTGGACCGCTGGTGCCATCTCCTCGAATACGACGGCATCGCCGCCGACCGCCGCAACCTCGGCCTGGTGCCGCCGGTGGCCACCACCAGCCACCGCGACGCCGTGGTCGTCCACATCGGCGCGGGCGCACCCGCCCGCCGCTGGCCGGCCGACCGGTTCGCCGCGGTGGTCCGGCACCTGCTGGTGCAGGACCGCGAAGTCGTGCTGACCGGCGACGAATCCGAACGCGAGACCGCGTTCGGCGTCGCCTCCCGCGCGGGACTCTCACCGGCGCGAGTCCTCGCAGGACAGCAGAACCTCATCGAACTGGCCGCCACCGTCGCCGAAGCCGCGCTCGTGGTGTGCGGCGACACCGGCGTCGCCCACCTGGCCGCCGCCTTCGGCACCCGTACCGTGCAGCTGTTCGGACCCAACCCGCCCAGCCGCAGCGGCCCGCCTCCGCACCTGCTGGGCCGCCACGCTGTGCTGTGGGCCGGGCAGTCCGGCGACCCGGACGCCGACGCCATCGACCCCGGACTGCTGAAGATCGGTGTCCCCGAGGTGATCAACGCCGTCGACAAGCAACTGCGCAAACGCCCCTGGCCCGGCACCGGCCTCGACCGCCGCGCCCAGCAGGCCTACCGGCGCGTCGGCTAGGCCCCCGAATCGGTGGCCGGGACCCGCGGATCCCGTTGCCCGGCACTGATACTCAACGCCGCCATCACCAACCCGATCCCGGCCAGCTCCGCCGCACCGGGCCGCTGGGCCAGCGCCACCGCCCCGATCACCGCCGCCGTCGCGGGCAGCAAGGCCAGCAACAGCGCGAACCGGGCGCGGCCCACCCGGCGCAACACCACCTGGTCCAGGGCATAGGGCACCGCGCTCGACAACACCCCGACGCCCACACCCAGCAGCCAGGTGCGCGGATCGGCGAAAACGGCCGGGGCGAGCACACATTGGCGGGTCACCAGGATCGGAGCCAGCGCGATCGCCGACACCGTCGTCCCGATCGCCAGCGCGTCCATCCCCGAACCCGTATCGGCCACCCGCTTACCCAGCAGGATGTAGCCCGCCCACAACACACCCGCCAGCACCGCGAACCCGACACCGCCGGGCCCGGCCTCCGACGACACCCCCGCCAGCAGGAAGACACCGGCCGCCACGAGCGCGACGGCCAACAGATCGCGGGCCCGGCGTGAACCCAGCGCCGCCACCGCGATCGGACCCAGGAACTCGATGGCCACCGCGGTACCGAGAGGAATCCGCGCGATCGCCTCATAGAAGGCGATGTTCATACCGAGGGTGACCACCCCGAATCCCGAGGCCACCAGCACCGCGCGCCGCGTCCAGCGCGAGCGCCACGGCCGCCGCCAGATCAGCAGCGCCACCCCGGCCGCCGCGGCCCGCAACCAGGCCACCGTCGCGGGCTCGACCGTGTCGAACAACCGCACGCCGATCGCCGCGCCCGCGTACAGCGACACCCCGCTGACGATGAAGACCAGCGGGACCGACCAGCCGGGCAGACCCGCGCGGCGTTGCCGCTGCACTCCGACCGACGTACCCACCTCGACACCGTATCGCCCGCTCGAGCGGGCAGACCGCGGCACGTCCGCACGGTCCCGGCCTGGGGAACACCATCGCGTCGATGCGCGGACCCGACCGGCTACTCCCCTTCCGGCGCGGCCTTCGCCTCCGACAGGGCGGCCGAGTAGGCGGCGATGGCGCTGGGCCAGAACTGTTCGAGATAGTCGCGGGCATCGGCCAGGCCGCGCGGGTCCAGGGAGTACAGGCGGCGGTTGCCCTGCGGGCGCATCATCACCAGGCGGGCCTCGCGCAGCACCTTCAGATGCTGCGAGACCGCCGAGCTGGTCACGCCCAGGGCCTCGGCGATCTCCCCGACCGCCTTCGGGCCCTGCGGCAGGGACTCGAAGACCGCGCGCCGGGTGTCGTCGGCGAGCGCGCCGATCACCTTCACTCCGTTAGTGGGCACTTACATAGTGTGCCGCCAAGTCGATCAACGGTCAATACACGCGTTATCGGGACAATCCAACGTCATCACAGAATTACTCGCGTGTCGTTATCGACTCGTAATCATCGAACTGGGCTTTTGTACCAATGTGACGGTAGCAACAGGGTTTCTGAACGCAAGCTGAGATCTCGTAGCTTCGAGACATGCCCGTAACCGATTCGTTATCCCGCTTCTGGGGAACCGGCCGATACCGAGCAGCCGCGACCCGCGCCGCAGCCGTGACCGCCCTCGTCGGCGCGTCCATGGCCGCCCTCGCCGCCACCGGCCCCGATGCCGCCCACGACCCCGTGGCCATCGCCAACGCCTCCGCCGCCGACGACATCCAGTTCACCGCCTTCACCCCGCGCGAGGCTCAGCAGCCGCAGATCGTGCCGCAGGAGGTGCTGGACTACCTCAACGGCCTCAACATCCCGCTGCCGCCGCTGCCCGGCATCCCGGCACCGCGCCCGGCCACCGTGCGACCCGTCGACGGCCCGCTGACCTCCGGCTTCGGCATCCGCTGGGGCGCCATGCACGCCGGCATCGACTTCGGCGACGGCTTCGGCACCCCGATCCGCGCCATCACCGACGGTACCGTGATCGAGGCCGGCCCCGCCTCCGGCTTCGGCCTGTGGGTGCGTGTGCAGCAGGACGACGGCACCATCGGCGTCTACGGCCACATGCAGGACATCCTGGTCGGCGTCGGCCAGCAGCTGCGCGCCGGCGACGTGCTCGCCACCGTCGGCAGCCGCGGCTACTCCACCGGCCCGCACCTGCACTACGAGGTGCACACCGCCCCCGGCGCGCCCATCGACCCGATCGGCTGGCTGGCCGGCCGCGGCGTCGACTTCGGGTTCGCCCCCGCGGATTAGACCCACCCCAACCCCCCAACCCCTCCGAGCACCGATGAGGGGTGCACGGATCGGTTTGTGCGACAACGTCGTCCGCACGATGGAGAACGGCCCCGGCGCTACCGCTGGGGCCGTTTCTCATACCCGGGTACGGGGTCGCCACACCACCGCCGGGGGACGTGAACCAGCGGATCGCGAACCTACCGTCAGCCCCATGACCACGCTCGATCGCCCGACGCTCGCGCCGCTCACCGACCTCGCCCCCGCCCGCCGACTGCACCGGCCCCTGCTCGCCACCACCGCCGCCATGGCCGCCCTGGCCCTGTTCTCCCTGTGCGCCATGGTCTTCGACGACCGCGTGCTGCTCGGCGAGACGGTGTGGCTCAAACCCCTCAAGTTCGCCATAGCCATGGTCCTGTACTGCGGCACCCTGGCCTGGCTGGTGTCCTTCCCGCACCGCGGGCAGCGCCTGACCTGGTGGATGGGTACCGTCTTCGCCGGCACCGCCGTCGCCGATGTCGGATTCGTCGTGGTGCAGGCCGCGCGCGGCACCTTCAGCCACTTCAACACCCAGACCGACGCGTTCAACACCATCGGCCAGAAGGTGTTCATGATCGGCGTGCCGGGCCTGTTCCTGGCGAATCTGGTGATCGCGGTGACCCTTTCGTGGCAGCGCGTCACCGACCGGCCCACCTCGATGGCCATCCGCGCGGGCCTGGGAATCGCGGTGTTCGGAATGGCGCTGGGCTACCTGATGGGATACAGCGGCAAGCAGCAGACCACCGACGCCTCCGGACGCCCGGTCACCCTGGTCGCGGGCCACACCGTCGGGCACGGGCAGTCCGACGCGGTCCGCGACGGTATCGCGACCGTGCCGATCACGCACTGGAGCACGAACGGTGGTGACGTGCGGATCGCGCACTTCGCGGGCCTGCACGGCATCCAGCTGCTCATCATCGCCGCCATCGTGCTGACCCGCCTCGCCCCCACCGTGGGGTGGCTGCGCGCCGAACGCACCCGCGCCCGGCTGATCGGGGTGCTCGCGCTCGGCTACACCGGCCTGGTGGCGACGCTGCTGTGGCAGGCGCTGCGCGGGCAGCCCGTGACCTCGCCCGATGCCGAAACCCTCACCGCGCTCGGCCTTGTCGCCGCCGTCACGGCCGCGGGAATCGCGATTGTGTACGCGCTGAGCGGACGCACCGGCGGGGTCAGCGCAGCCGTTCGGCCTCGCGGGTCAACGCCACCAAAGTCGCGGTGAGATCGGCGAGTTCGATCATCTCCGCGCCCTCGGAGACCGCGGTGGCCACATCCTCGGCGGCACAGCGGGCGGCGAACCAGCGGTCGGACAGATCCGACACCTCCTGGGCGCTCAGGACCACCGAATCCTCGGGAATACCGGTGCCCTTCACACTGTTCCGATGCTCGTACGCCCGCTGGCGACACGATTGCCGGCAGTACCGGCGGCGGCGTCCGATCTCCGATTCGGCGATCTCCCGCCCGCACCACTGGCAGCAGGACAGCACGCGTCGAGACATGGTCCGAGACAATAGCGGTTTCCGGCCCCGACCGGGTGCAGTGGCACGCCGCAGCAAACCGGGCGACCCGCACGGGTAGGATGGCAGGGTTCTCCCCACGGGAACCGAAACGTGCGTGGCTACGTTGACACTACGTACCGCAGCTGCAGAAACACTGAAGTAGAACATTGCCGACAGGCGAGAAGGGACCGCACTCATGGCAGATCGCGTACTCCGGGGGTCTCGGCTCGGAGCGGTGAGCTACGAGACCGACCGCGACCACGACCTGGCGCCGCGTCGGATGGCGCGGTACCGCACCGACAACGGCGAGGAATTCGACGTCCCGTTCGCCGACGACGCCGAAATCCCCCCCACCTGGCTGTGCCGCAACGGCCAGGAGGGCACGCTCATGGAGGGCACCACCCAGGAGCCCAAGAAGGTCAAGCCGCCCCGCACCCACTGGGACATGCTGCTCGAGCGTCGCAGCAAGGAAGAGCTCGAGGAGCTGCTGCAGGAGCGCATGGACTTGATCAAGTCCCGCCGCCGCGGCTAGCCGCACAGCGACACGACGACACGGGTCCCCCGCACCACCGGTGCGGGGGACCCGTTCTGTGTCGGGGGTCAGTGAGGTGGGCCGTACTGGGCGGCAAGCAGATTGGCGACCAGATCGCGGCGGCTGCGCACCCCGGACTTCTCGAAGATCGACTTCAGGTGCTGCTGCACCGTCAGCGGTGAGACCACCAACGCGTCGGCGATCCGCCGGGTCGAATTGCCCGCCAGGACCAGGGCCGCGATCTGGTGTTCGCGCGGGGTCAGCGGGTAAGCGGCCAGTTTCAGCGGCGCGATCTGCGGGGCGCGGGCCGGTTCGAGGATGACCGCGATGGGTCCCTCGGGGTCCGCGCCCGGATCGGTGTGCAGCCGGGAGGCGTGGGCCACCAGCCAGCGACCCGACCGGGTGCGCAGTCGAACACGGGGCACCGCAGGCGAATTCGGATCCAGTTCCAGACTGCGCAAGCGCACGGCGACCGCCACGATCGCCTGCGGCAGCGTCTCGCGCGCGGGTTGGTCGGCGAGCTCGGCCAGGAGAACGCTCGCCTCGGGGGTGCGGGCCAGCACGGTCCCGGCGTCGTCGAGCAGCAGCAGGCCGGGCGGGGGCTGCCCGTCCGCACCTGTCTCCACCTCCGACAGCAGTACCGCCGCGCGCAGACCCTCGGCCAGATGCGCGGTCATGGCGTGCACGAACCCGACCTCGTCGGCGCGGAAGCCCTCCGGCGAGGGCTCCCGGTGCAGGCACAGCACACCCCAGCAGCTCGCCCCCGTCCGCAGCGCGGCGCGCAGTTCGTCGCCCATGCCGAGCGGGGCGAGGATGTCGCGATAGCGGGCGCTGGCCTCGGGGGCGCCCCGGGTGGCGTCGAACAGGGTCCGGACCGGGTCGGGGGCGCAGGCCCAGCCCGCTCAGTGACTGGCGACCTTGCGGTACTGCACCAGGGCCAGCGGCACCGCGATCGCCAGGATGCCCACCGAGCACAGGATCGAGTACTCGACGCAGTGGTCGGCGGCCCAGCCGGTGGCCGGGGTGAACGAGGGCGGTGACCCGTTGCCGAACAGTTTGCGCCCGGCCGCCGACACCGCGGTGATCGGATTCCAGGCGGCCACCGTCCGCAGCGGACCCGGCAGCGTCTCCCCGGAGATGAACGCCGAGGAGATGAAGGTCAGCGGGAAAAGCCAGATGAGCCCGGCACTCTGGGCCACCTCGACACTCGGCGACATGAGCCCGGTGATCGCGCCCACCCACGACATGGCGAAGGCGAACAGCAGGATGACGGCGAACGCCAGCACCGCGTCCATGATCGCCCCGTTGATCCGCCAGCCGACCACGTACCCGCACGCCACCATGACCGCGAGCGCCAGGATATTGACCACCAGGTCGGACAGGGTGCGGCCCATCAGCACCGCCAGCCGCGACATGGGCAGTGTCCGCATCCGGTCGATGATGCCCTTGTGCAGGTCGTTCGCCAGGCCGACGGTGGTGAACGCCGCGTTGAAAGCGACTGTCTGCGTGAAGATTCCGGCGAGCAGGAACTCCCGATACTGGCTGCCGCCCAGGGACGCGCCGAAGATGTAGGCGAACAGGAACACGAACATCAGCGGCTGGATGGTGGCGGTCACCAGCAGGGTCGGCACGCGCAGGATGGTGATCAGGTTGCGATAGGCGACGATGGCGCTGTCGCGCACCACCCGCGGTAACAGGATGGCGGGCCCCTCACCGGCCGGGCGGACGTTCCGCTGCTCGGCGGTGGCCGCTGTCTCCTCGCCCGGAGGCGCTTCCGGGTCGGCGGGCAGGGTCGTCACGACAGGATCTCCTCTTGAACTGACTCGGTGGCGGGCACATCGATCGTGCGGTCGGCGGATTTGCCGGTGAGAGACAGGAATACGTCGTCGAGGCTGGGCCGGTGCACGGTCGCGTCGAGCACGTGCACACCGACGTCGTCGAGGCGGCGCAGAGCTTCGACCATGGTGCGGGTGCCGTCGCTCACCACCACGGTCAGCCCGTCGGTCGACTCGTCGTACTCGGGTTCACCGATGCCGACCCCGGCCAGCACACGGCGGGCGGGGGCGGGATTCTGGCCGGCGGCCAGGGTGACGGTGAGTTTGTCGCCGCCGATGGAGGTCTTGAGTTCGTCGGCCGACCCGCGGGCGATGACGCGCCCGCGGTCGATGACGGTGATGCGGTCGGCCAGCAGGTCGGCCTCTTCCAGGTACTGGGTGGTGAGCAGCACGGTGGTGCCGTCGTCGACGAGTTCGCCGATGACGCGCCACATGTCCAGTCGCCCACGGGGATCCAGCCCGGTGGTGGGCTCGTCGAGCACCACCACCGGGGGTCTGCACACCAGCGCCCCGGCGAGGTCGAGGCGCCGCGCCATACCGCCGGAGTAGGTGCCCGCCCGGCGCCCGGCCGCGTGGTCGAGGCCCAGCGCCGACAAGAGCTCGGTGGCGCGGTCGGTGGCCTTCTTGTGGTTCATGCCGTACAGCCGGGCCACCATGCGCAGGTTCTCGAAGCCGGACAGATTGGCGTCGATGGCCGCGTACTGACCCGACAGACCGATCCGGGTGCGGGCGCGGGCCGGATGCTTCAGCACGTCCACGCCCGCCACCTGCACCGAGCCGGAGCTCGGGCGTAAGAGGGTGGTGACGATGCGCACGGTGGTGGTCTTGCCCGCGCCGTTGGGCCCGAGCAGTCCCATCACGGTGCCGCTCGGGATCTCCAGATCGATCCCGTCCAGCACCCGGACCTTGCCGTAATACTTCACCAGCCCTTGGACTTCCACGGCCAGACTCATCGCGTTCCCTCCCGCCGGGCTTCGATCTCCGCCAGCTGTTCCCGCAGCACCGGCCCGATGACGGCGAGGGATTCCGGCGTGGTCATGCCGGCGTGCGTGCAGCGCACCAGCTGGTCGTGCACCACGCCGGTGACGTGGGACTGCCAGGCCGCGGCGCAGCGCGCCGGGTCCGCCCGGTTGATCTCGTCGTCGGCGGCGGTGAAGAACACCAGGTCGCCGTCGAAGACCCGCGGCCGGAAGCCGTGCGCCTGGGCCGTGCCGTTCTCGTAACCGGTGTAGAGCCGTTCCAGGTGTTCGATCGTGAGCGCCGCGAACGGCCCGGAGCGGCCGCGCAGCAGTTCGGCCGCCTCCTGCAGGGTCAGGCGCGGATCGATGTCGGCGTCACCGCCGAGCAGGTCGGATCCGAATTCGGCGATGATCGAGGCCACCGTCGGCATGGCCTGCTCGAGCCACCGGTCGGAGAGCTGGTAGCTGTCCATCATGCCGAGCAGCGCCACCTCGTCGCCGCCCTCCTGCAGCTGCACCGCCACCTCGTGGGCGATGAGCCCGCCCAGCGACCAGCCCAGCACATGGTAAGGACCCTCCGGCTGCACCGATTTCATGTGCGCCACATAGTATTTCGCGGCTTCGGCGATGGTCCGGTGGCTTTCCTCGCCCGCCACGTGCGGCGCCTGCAGGCCGTACACCGGCCGTTCGGGCGGCAGGTGCGACAGCAGTCCGGCGAAGCACCAGGACAGGCCGATCGCCGGATGTACGCAGAACAGCGGCGGCACCGTCGAATCCGTGCTCGGGCGCAGCGGCAGCACCGCGCCGAGCGCCGCGCTCAGCGCCGCCCCGACGTCGCCCTCGGCCGAGGACAGGCGGGCGGCGATGGCGGCCGGCGTGGATTCTCCGAACATGGCCTGCACGGGCAGGTCGATCCCGGCGGCCCGCAACTGCGCGACCACCTTGGTGGCCAGCAGCGAGTTGCCGCCGAGTTCGAAGAACCCGTCGTCCACGCCGACCTGGCGCTCCGCGCCGAGGCCGAGCACGTCCGCGAAGGCCGCGCACAGGGCCGTCTCGATCGGGCCGGTCGGCGCCCGGTAGCCCTCGCGGGCCGCGAACACCGGTTCCGGCAACGCCTTCCGGTCCAGTTTGCCGACCGGCGACAGCGGCACCCGGTCCAGCAGCATGATCGACTGCGGCACCATGTAGTTGGGCACCAACGCGGCCATGTGCGCGGTGAGTTCGGCCGGGGTGGGCGCGGTCCCAGTGCGCGGCTTCACGTAGGCCACCAGCGCGGTGGACCCGGCCGTGGTGCGGTGGCCGATGGTGGTCGCGAACTCCACCGCCGGGTGCTTGGCCAGCGCCGCGTCGATCTCGCCGAGCTCGATGCGGAAGCCGCGGATCTTGACCTGATGGTCGGTGCGGCCCACGTAGTCCAGATCCCGTGCGCTGCCGTCGCGTTCGAGCCAGCGGACCAGGTCGCCGGTGCGGTACATGCGGGCGCCCGGCTTGCCGAACGGGTTGGCCACGAACCGCTGCGCGGTCAGGCCCGGGCGGCGCAGGTAGCCGCGGGCCAGGGCCGCGCCCGCCAGGTGCAGTTCACCGGTGACTCCGGCCGGGGCCGGGTGCAGGCGCACGTCCAGGACGGTCGCGCCGACACCGCGGATGGGTCCGCCGATGGTGATCGGCCCGCCGGGCGTCAAGGGCTGCGAGATCACCGTGACGATGGTGGTTTCCGTCGGCCCGTACACGTTGTACAGCTTGCGGCCGGGAGCCCACCGGGTGACCAGGTCCGGCGGCAACGCCTCGCCGCCGACCAGGACGTGCCGCAGCGCGGTCGCGCCCGCCGGGTCGACGGTCCCGAGCGCCGAGGTGGTGATGAAGGCGTGGGTGATGCCCTCGTCGGCGAACACCTTCCCCAGCTCCTCGCCGCCGACCACGCCAGGTGGGGTGATGACGAGGGTCGCGGCGCCGCCGAGGGCGAACAGCAGGTCGAGCATAGCGGCGTCGAAACTCGGTGTGGCGAAGTGCAGCACGCGGCAGCCGGGTCCGACGTCGAACCGCTGCGCGGTCTCGGCGGCGAAGTTGGACAGGCCGCCGTGGGTGACGACGACGCCCTTCGGGATGCCCGTGGACCCGGAGGTGTAGATGACGTACGCCGGGTTGTCCATGCGCAGCGGCGAGGTCCGCTCGCTGTCACGGATGGGCGCGTCGGAGGTGGCCAGCACGCGACGCCGGAACGACGGCGCGTCCAGCACGGTCCAGTTGGCGCCGTCGGGCATGCGCCCGCGGTGTGTGGACAGGGTGATGCCCACGGCCGCACCGGAATCCAGCAGCATGTGGCTGATCCGCTGCTCCGGATACCCGGGGTCGACGGGCACGAACGCGGCGCCGGCCTTGGCGATGGCGAGGGTCACCGCCACCGATTCGGCCGACCGCGGAATGCCCATGGCGACCAGGGTTTCCGGTCCGACGCCGTAACCGATCAGGACCCGGGCGAGCCGGTTGGTCCAGCGGTCGAGGGCGTCGTAGGAGATCTGGGTGCCCGCCGAGCGGACCGCGATGGCGGCCCGGTTCAGGTTGGCGGCGGCCTCGAACACCTCCGGGAAGGTGATCGGCAGACCGGGTTCCGCGCCGCGCACCGGCGCCAGGGCCGTCCACTCGGCGGCGTCGAGCAGGTCGAGATCACCGATCGCGGTGCCCGGGTGCCCGGCGGCCGCGCCGAGCAGCCGCACGAACCGCTGGGCCAGTCCCTGGGCGGTGTCCTCGTCGAAGAGGTCGGCGGCGTAGTTGACCGAGACGGTGATGCCGTCGGGTTCGCGTGCCGCGGTCCAGGATTCGGTGAGGGTGAACTGCAGGTCGAACTTGGCGATGCCGGGGTCGGCGTCGTCGGCCTCGATGCGCAGGCCCGGCAGTTCGAGCACCCGCACCGGCTGGTTCTGCACCGACAGCATCACCTGGAACATCGGGTGATGCGCCTGCGAGCGGACCGGGTTGAGCACCTCGACCAGTCGCTCGAACGGGACGTCGGCGTGCGCGAACGCCTCCAGGTCGGTGTCGCGGACCGTGCGCAGCAGATCGGCGAAGCTGGTGCCGCCGTCGATGCTGGTGCGCAGCACCAGGGTTCCGACGAACATGCCGACCAGCCGGTCCAGCGCGGGGTGGCCGCGTCCGGCGATGGGTGTGCCCACGGCGATGTCGTCGCCCGCGGTCAGTCGATGCAACAGTGCCGCCAGTGCGGCGTGCAGCACCATGAACATGGTGACGCCGTGTTCGGCTGCCAGCGCCTGCAATTCGCGGTGGGTGAACGGGTCCAGCCCGCATTCCACCGTGCCGCCGCGATAGGTCGGGGCGGGCGGGCGCGGCCGGTCCGACGGCACCGCGAGCAGCTCGGGCAGACCGTCCAGGGCGCGCCGCCAGTAGCCGAGCTGGCCGCTGATCACCGATTCCGGATCGTCCTCACGGCCCAGCACATCCTGCTGCCACAGCGTGTAATCGGCGTACTGGATGGGCAGTTCGGGCCATTCGGGGGCCTGCTTGGCGACGTGCGCCCGGTAGGCGGCGGCCACGTCGGCCGCGAGCGGTTGCAGCGACCAGCCGTCCATGGCGATGTGGTGCACGACCAGCACCAGCACGTGCTCGGTCTGGTCGCCCGGCAGCCGCAGCAGGGCCGCGCGCAGCGGCACGCTGGTGGCCAGGTCGAAGCCGCCGGCGGTGACCCGGCGGATCTCGCCCGGCACCTCGGCCTCGGTCACGGTCCGGATCGGCAGCCCGACGGTGGCCTCGCCCGGTTCCAGGATCTGCTGGCACGGTTCGCCGTCGATCTCGGGGAACACGGTGCGCAACGTCTCGTGCCGTTCCTGCACCTCGCGCAGGGCCGCGCGCAGGGCCGCGACGTTCAGTTCGCCGTGCAGGCGCAGGGCGACCGGAACGTTGTAGGCGCCCAGCGCTTCCCCGTTCTCCACGGAGGCGTTGAACTTCTCCAGGAACCACAGCCGGCGCTGCGCCGCCGAGAGCGGGATCCGCTCGGGACGGGTGCGCCGGCGCGGTTCCGGGCGCAGGTCGTCCGAGGCGGAACCGGCATCCAGTGCGGCCGCGAGACCGGCCACGGTCGGGGCGGCGAACACGGCCCGCACCTCGAGCCGCACCCCGGTGGCGGTGGCCAGCCGGGCCACCAATTGGGTGGCCAGCAGCGAGTTTCCGCCGACCTCGAAGAAGCTGTCGTCCGCGCCGATCCCCGGCGCACCGACCAGTTCCCCGATCACCTCGGCGACCAGGCGCTCGGTGTCGGTCTCCGGTGCGCGCGAGACCGAGGCGAGCGGCGCCGCGGGCGGCGGCAGCGCGTCGCGGTCCAGCTTGCCGACCGGGGTGAGCGGAATGCGGTCGAGCACGGTGAGCGAACTCGGAACCATATGCGCGGGCAGGTGTCCGGCGCAGTGGCCGCGCAGCTGCTCGAGGTCGGGCGTGCCGCCGTCGGCGGGCAGCACGAACGACACGATGCGCCGCACGCCCGCGATCTCGCGGACCTCGGTGTGCGCGAAGCGGATCGCGGGATGCGCGGTGAGCACGCCGTCGATCTCGCCGAGCTCGATGCGGAAGCCGCGCACCTTCACCTGGTGGTCGGTGCGACCCAGGTAGACGATGTCGCCGTCGGCGCTCCAGCGCACCACGTCACCGGTGCGGTAGATCCGTGATCCGGGCGGCCCGTACGGGTCGGCCACGAAGCGGGCCGCGGTCAGCTCGAACCGTTCGAGATAGCCACGCGCGCAACCCTGTCCGCCCAGGTACAGCTCGCCGGGGACGCCGACCGGGACCGCCCGCAGGCGTTCGTCGAGGACCAGGGCCCGCGCGCCGCGCACCAGCTTGCCGATGGTGATCGGCTCCCCGACCGCCAGCGGTCCGGCGATGGTGGCGACGACGGTGGTCTCGGTGGGCCCGTAGCCGTTGAACATCATGCGGCCGGGAGCCCAGCGCGCCACCAGTTCCGGACCGCAGGCCTCGCCGCCGACCATGACCGACCGCAGGTGCGGCAGCGGCCAGCGCTCACGGTCGATGGTGGCCAGCGCGGCCGGGGTCAT
This sequence comes from Nocardia sp. NPDC005746, assembly GCF_040630785.1. Taxonomy (NCBI): domain Bacteria; kingdom Bacillati; phylum Actinomycetota; class Actinomycetes; order Mycobacteriales; family Nocardiaceae; genus Nocardia; species Nocardia sp. NPDC005746. The sequence goes on along the minus strand of NZ_JBEXYE010000002.1, from coordinate 83,703 downwards.
GAAGGTGTGGCTGACCTGTTCGCGGTCCATGAGCGAGGCCAGTTCGTCGCCGCCGTACACGTCGGGCGGGACGATGATCATGGTCGCGCCGGCCCCGATCGCCAGTAGCAGGTCGAGTATGGCGGCGTCGAAGCTCGGGGACGCGAAATGCATGGCCCGCGAGTCCCGTTCGACCCGCATGCGCTCGCGGATCTCGTCGGCGAAGTTGGACAGGCCGCCGTGGGTGACGGCCACGCCCTTGGGTTTTCCGGTCGAACCGGAGGTGTAGACGATGTAGGCGAGGTCCCCCGTCCACAGGGTGGCGGTGCGGTCGGCGTCGGTGATCGCGGTCTCGTCGAGCACCTCGAGCACTTCGAGCAGCTCGGGGTCGTCGAGCAGCAGCCAGTCCACCGGGTGCTCCCCGGCGGCGGTGTGCAGCGCGTCCGCGTGCTCGGTCATGCTGATGCCGACCCGGCAGCCGGAGTCGGAGAGCATGTGCCGCACCCGATCCGCCGGATAGTTCGGGTCCACCGGGACGAACGCGGCGCCGCACTTGGTGACGGACAGTGCCGCCAGGACCGATTCCATCGAGCGGGTCAGGCCGAGCGCGACCCGGTCGCCGGGGCCCAGGCCGCGATCGATCAGGGCCCGCGCCAGGCGGTTCGAGTAGATGTCGGCTTCGCGGTAGGTCAGTTCGGTCTCGTCGAGACGCAGGAACACCCGGTCCGCGTTGAGGTGCGCGGTGGCCGCGAAGTAGGCGGCCAGGCTGCACTGCGGTTCGGGCACCGGACCCCAGGCGGGGGTGAACATCTCGCGCTCGAGTTCGGTGCGCGCGTCGATGTCGCGGACCCGCACCTGCGCGTCACCGGTGACGGCCTCGAACACCTGGACCAGGCGTTCTGCCAGGACGGTCACCGTCTGCTGCTCGAACAGCTCGGCGGCGTAGATGAATTCGAAGACGCGTTCGTCGGCGGCGAGGCCGGGCAGCACCCGCAGTTCCAGATCGAACTTGGCCAACGCGATGTCGAGTTCCTCGGCGTGCAGCGACAGTCCGGGCAGCCGCAGCACGGGCGCCGGGGTGTCCTGCACGCTCAGCGCCACCTGCAGCAGCGGGCTCGCACCGAACCGGCGGTGCCGGTCCTCGCCGGACTGCAGTTCCTCTACGACCCGCTCGTAGGGCACCTCGGCGTTGGCCATGGCGGCCAGTTCGGTGTCGCGGTCGGCCTGCAGCAGTTCGGCGAAGGTGTGGTCGGGGTCCACGTCCGAACGCAGGATCAGCGTGTTGACGAACATGCCGACCAGGTCGTCGAGGCGGGTATCGGAGCGCCCGGCGATCGGGGTGCCGATGACGATGTCGCGGCCACCGGTGACCACCCGCAGCATGACGGCGAGGGTGGAGTGCAGCACCATGAACAGGCTGACGCCGTGCGCCCGCGCGACCTCGGCGAGCCTGCGCTGCAAGGCTTCCGGCACCTCGAACCGCACCGTCCCGGCCCGGCCGGTGGGTTCGGCCGGACGGGGCCGGTCGTAGGGCAACGGCAGTTCCTCGGGCAGGTCGGCCAGGGCGGCCCGCCAGTAGGCGAGCTGCGCGGCGGCGGCGCTCTCGGCGTCGGTGTCGGCGCCCAGGATCTCGCGCTGCCACAGGCTGAAGTCGGCGTACTGCACCGGCAGCGGCGTCCACGCGGGGGCCACGCCGCCGTGGCGGGCGGCGTAGGCGATGGCCAGGTCCTGGGTCAGCGGGCCCAGCGACCAGCCGTCGGCGGCGATGTGGTGCAGCGCGATGCCGATCAGGTGCCGGCGGGTTCCGGTGCGCAGCAACGCCATGTGCAGCGGGATCTCGTGCGCCAGATCGAAGCCGCGCCGGGCCAGCGAGCGCAGCGCATTGCGGGCGCCGACATCGTCGGTCTCGACGACCTCGGGCACCGGAAGGCAGCCCGCGGTGTCGAGGACGACCTGGTAGGCGCCCTGCTCGTCCTCAGGGAAGACGGTGCGCAGCACCTCGTGGCGTTCGACCACGTCGGCCAGAGCGGCCCGCAGGGCGTCGATGTCCGGATCGCCGTCGATCCGCAGCACGAATGCGATGTTGTAAGCACTGGATTCGGGGGAATATCTGTTGAGGAACCACAGTCGCTGTTGCGGCAGCGACAGTGGTACGCGCTCCGGGCGCGGCGAGTGCACAGCCAGCGCGACACGCTGCGCCCGGGGCGCACCCGCGAAGCCGGGAGTAGTGACAGCCGCCAGACGTACGGCCACCCCGGCCACGGTGGGCGACTCGAAGATGTCGCGCACCGGCAGCTCCACCCCGAATTCGGCGTACAGGGCCGCGGTGAGGCGGGTCGCCAGCAGCGAGTTGCCGCCGATCTCGAAGAAGTTGTCGTCCACGCCGGGCGCGATCCCGCCCAGGATCGAGCCGAACGCCAGCGCGACCTGCTGTTCCAGTTCGGTTTCCGGAGCGCGGGAGGCCGCGGCGGCCATGAACTCGGGCGCGGGCAGCGCCTTGCGGTCCAGCTTGCCCGACGGGGTGACGGGCATGGCGTCGAGCACGGTCAGCGCCGAGGGCACCATGTAGCCGGGCAGCCGTCCGCGCGCGGTGCCGAGCACCTGGGCCGCGTCGAGGGCGGTGTCGGCGGTGAGATAGGAGACCAGGCGCGGGATTCCGCGCTCGTCGTGGTGGACGAGGGTGAGCGCGAACGTGACGCCCGGGTGCGCGGCGAGCACGTGGTCGATCTCGGCGAGTTCGATGCGGAAGCCGCGGATCTTGATCTGATCGTCGGCGCGGCCCAGGAAGCGCAGCTGCCCGGCGTCGTCGGCGACCACCAGATCGCCGGTGCGGTACATGCGTTCGCCGCGGCGGCCGTGCGGGTTGGCCGGGAAGCGTTGCGCGGTCAGGGCGTGCCGGCCCAGGTAGCCGCGCGCCAGGCCGGGGCCGGACAGGTACAGCTCCCCCGCCACGCCCGGCGGCACCGGGTGCAGGCGGCCGTCGAGCACGAACAGCCGCATTCCGCGCACGGGCAGGCCGATCGGCACCGGCTGCCCGGCCACCATGGGTCCGGTGGCGGTGGCGGCGACGGTGGCCTCGGACGGGCCGTACATGTTGTGCATGCGCCGGGCGGGCTTCCCGGGCCGCGATTCCGGCGCGGTCCACACCGTCACCAGGTCCTCGGGGCAGGCCTCGCCGCCGACGATGACGGCCTCGAGTTCGGGCAGGTCGGCGGCGGGTACGGTGCCCAGGGCGGCGGGGGTGACGAACGCGTGCGTCACGTGCTCCTCGCGCAGGATGCGCGCGAGCTCCTCACCGCCGAAGACGCCCGCCGGCGCGACCACGATGGTGGCGCCGGCCGCGAAGCCGAGCAGCAGCTCCAGCACCGAGGCGTCGAAGCTGGGCGACGAGAAGTGCAGGGTGCGAGCCGAATCGGTGACCTTGAACAGGTGCATCTGCTCGTGCGCCAGCGAGGCGATGCCCGCGTTGGTGACCACCACGGCCTTGGGCTTGCCGGTGGAGCCGGAGGTGTAGATGAGGTAGGCCGGGCCACCGGTGCGCAGCGGGTGGTGCCGTTCGATGTCGGTGACCGCGGTGTCGGGGAACTGCGCGCATTCCGTGCCGAGCTGTTCGGAGCCGAGCAGCAGCCAGTCCACGTAGCTCTTGCGGTGCCGCCCCCGGTTGCCGGGCCAGGTGGTCGGCATGTCCGCGCGCCGTTCGGCATTGGTGATACCGAGCATGGCCCCGGAGTCGGCGAGCATGTGGGCGATGCGGTCCGACGGGTAGTCGGGGTCGATGGGCACGTAGGCGGCGCCGGTCTTGGCGACCGACCACACCGCGAGGATGCTGTCGAGGCTGCGCGGCAGCGCGACGGCGACGACCACCTCGGGCCCGGCGCCGTGCTCGATCAGCACCCGCGCCAAGCGGTTCGAGCGTTCGTCGAGTTCGCGGTAGGTGGTGTCCTCGCCCAGGTAGCGCACGGCCACCGCGTCGGGGACGCGTTCGGCGGTGTCGGTGAGCAGCCGCGCCAGGGTGATGGCGGGTTCGCCGGGCGCACCCATGATGGGCACCAGTCTCGCGGTCTCGCGCACGTCCAGCAGTGGCAGATCGCCGACCGGCAGCGCGGGTTCGGTGACCGCGGCGGCCAGCAGCGCACCGAAGCGGCGGGCGATGGCCGCGACCGTGGCGTGGTCGAAAACATCGGCGGCGTAACCGAATTCGGCCGACATCCCGGCGTCCTCGGCCGGGGCCCCAGCCGGGTCGTGCACGGTCAGCTGCAGGTCGAACTTGGCGATGTCGGTGGCCATCGGCACCACTTCGCTGTCCACGCCGGGCAGGTCGACGCGCGTCTCGGGCCCGTTGTCGTAGGACAGCATGACCTGGAACAGCGGGTGCCGGGACGCGGACCGCTCCGGGTTGACCACCTCGACGAGCCGCTCGAACGGCACGTCGGCATTGGCGAAGGCGTTGAGGTCGGTGTCGCGGACCTCGGTGAGCATGCGGTCGAATCCGGCGGCCGGATCCACCCGGGTGCGCAGCACCAGGGTGTTGACGAACATACCGACCAGGTCGTCGAGCGCGGGATCGCTGCGCCCGGCGATCGGCGTGCCGATGGCGATGTCGGCGGTGTTGCACAGGCGCGAGAGCACCACGGCCAGCGCGGCGTGCAACACCATGAACGTGCTGACGCCGCGGTCGTGGGCGACGGTGGCCAGGGCGCGGCGGACCGCGGCGGGGATGGTGAATTCGACGGTCCCGCCGTCGGTGGACCGCTGCCGCGGACGCGGACGGTCCAGGGGCAGGTCCAGCTGGTCGGGCAGGTCGGCGAGGGCGGCACGCCAGTAGGCCAGCTGCCGGGCCAGGGCGCTGGCCGGATCGGCTTCGTCGCCGAGCAGTTCCCGTTGCCACAGCGCGAAATCGGCGTACTGCACCGGCAGCGGCGTCCACACCGGGGCCTCGCCCCGGGCGCGGGCGGCGACCGCGGTCATCAGGTCGCGGGTGAGCGGGTCGATCGACCAGCCATCACCGCTGATGTGGTGCAGCACCACCAGCAGCAGGTGGGTGTCCGGGCCGGTGCGGTACAACGCCACCCGCACGGGGGCCTGACTGCGCAGGTCGAAACCGTACCCGGCGAATTCGGTGGCCAGCGCGACGGCGTCGGCGTCCGCGTCGGCGTCGATGGGGTCGAGGGTGAGCGGGATCTCGGCCGCCGGGTGGATGAGCTGGCAGGGCCCGTCGGGGGTGTCGGGGAAGGTGGTGCGCAGGCTCTCGTGCCGTTCCAGCACGTCCACCAGTCCGGCGCGCAGGGCCGGAATGTCCAGCGGCCCGGTCAGTTTCACCGCGAACGGCATATTGTAGGCGGCCGCGTGCTCGGCGAACCGGTTGAGGATCCACAGCCGCTGCTGGGCCAGGGACAGCGGAATCTGCTGCGGCCGTGGCCCGGCCGTCAGCAGCGGCTCGGGGCGCGCGGTCCCGTCTAGCCGCGCGGCGGAGAGCCGGGCGGCGAGCGCGGCCACGGTGGAGGTTTCGAACAGGTCGCGAATGGTGAGCGAGACGCCGAGCGCGGCATTGACGCGCGCCATGGCGCGGGCCGCGGTCAGCGAGTTGCCGCCCAGGTCGAAGAAGCTGTCCTGGACGTCGAGTTCGTCGGTGCCGAGCACCTCGGCGAAGATGGCGAGGAGCTGGCGTTCCATATCGGTGCTGGGCTCGGCCACGGGTCGGTCGGGCCGTCGGGCCCCCGCGTCCGGCTCGGGCAGCGCCTTGCGATCCACCTTGCCGTTGGCGCTCAACGGTAGTTCGTCGATGACCATCACGACCGAGGGCACCATGTAGCCGGGCAGGGTGCGGCGCAGCCCGGCGGTGAGCTCGATGGGGTCCAGCACCTCGACGCCGGGGCCGGCGACCGCGTAGCCGACCAGTTCGTCGCCGCCGCGGCCGCGGCGGGCGACGCACACCGCGCGCGCGACCCGGGGGTCGGCGAGCAGGGCGGCCTCGATGTCGCCGAGTTCGATGCGCAGGCCGCGCACCTTGACCTGGAAGTCGCTGCGGCCCAGGTACTCCAGTACGCCGGAGTGGCCGCTGCCGCGCCAGCGCACCAGGTCGCCGGTGCGGTACATGCGGGCGCCGGGGGTGAACGGGTTGGCCACGAACCGGTCGCCGGTGAGGGCGGCGCGGCCCAGGTAGCCGCGGGCCAGCTGCACGCCCGCCAGGTACAGCTCGCCGACCACGCCGGGGGCGACGGGCTGCAGGCGGGCGTCGAGGACGTAGGTGTGGGTGTTCCAGACGGGCGCGCCGATCGGCACGTCGGTGCTGCCGGGCGTGCAGTGCCAGGCGGTGACGTCGACGGCGGCCTCGGTGGGTCCGTAGAGGTTGTGCAGTTGCGGCGCTTCGGGTCCGGTGCCCAGGGCGGCGTGGAATTCGGCGACGGTGGCGGCGGGCAGCGCCTCACCGCTGCAGAACACCCGTACCAGGCCGGTGCAGCCGCTCACCTCGGTGTCGGTGAGGAACACCGACAGCATGGACGGCACGAAATGGGCCGTGGTGACGCCCTTCTCGGCGATGACTCGGGCCAGGTAGGCCGGGTCGCGGTGGCCGTCGGGGGCGGCGATGACCAGGCGGGCGCCGATCTGCAAGGGCCAGAAGAACTCCCACACCGACACGTCGAAGGTGGCGGGGGTCTTCTGCAGCACGACGTCGGAGGTGTCGAGCGGGTAGGCGTGCTGCATCCAGCGCAGCCGGTTCACGATGGCGGCGTGGCTGACGCCGACGCCCTTGGGCTTGCCGGTGGAGCCGGAGGTGAAGATGACGTACGCCAGGTGGTCGGCGCGCAGCGGGGCGGTGCGGTCGGCGTCGGTGACCGGTCGGCCGGAGTGGGCGGACAGATCAGCGGTGTCGATGTCGAATCGCGGTGCGAGATCGGGCAGTTCGACGCCGTCGGCGGCGGTGGTGAGCACGCACAGCGGCCGGCCCTGCTCGAGCACGGCGGCGATGCGGTGGGCCGGGTGGTCGGAATCGATGGGCAGGTAGGCCGCGCCCGCCTTGACGACGGCGTACATGCCGACCAGCAGGTCGAGGCTGCGGCGCATGGCCAGGCCGACCAGGGTGTCGGGGCCCGCGCCGCGCGCGACGAGTTCGCGCGCGAGGCGGTTGGCGCGCTCGTCGAGCGCGCCGTAGGTGAGGGTCTCGCCCTCGAAATCCAGTGCGATCCGGTCGGCGGACATGGCTGCCCGGTCGGCGAACAGCCCGGCCAGGGTGCCCTCCTGGCGGGCGACCTCGGTCGAATTCCATTCACGCAGGACGCGGTCGCGTTCGACGTCGGTGAGTACCGGCATGTCCACGACCACGGATTCGGGTGCGGCGGAGACGAATCGGCCCAGGTAGTCCAGGAACCGGCCGTGGTGCATGGACAGTTCGGCGTCGCCGTAGAGGCGCGGGTTGGCCTCGAAGTCGATGTGGGTGCGGTCGCCCAGGCCGTTGTAGAGGTTGATCGAGAGGTCCTCGACCGGGCCGGTGGACAGCACGTTGATCGAGCCCATCAGGCTGCCGAACTTCAGCTCGCTGTGGAAGAGCATGAGGTTGACCATGGGCCCGAAGAAGCCGCGCGAATCGCGTGAGTAGCCGCAGTCGCGGCGGATGTCGTCGCTGCGGTAGCGCTGGTGGCGCAGCGCGCCGGTGATCTGCAACTCGACGGCGCGCACGGTGTCGGCGACGGTCTCGGCGCCGGTGAACTGCACGCGGATGGGCACCACGTTCGACACCACGCCCGCCGAACGCCGCAACGCCACCGTGGTGCGCGCGGAGACGGGCAGGCTGAGCACCACGTCCTGGGTGCCGGTGACCGCGCGCACGTAGCCGGCCAGGGCGGCGACGAACAGCGCGGAGGTGTTGGAGCCGAATGCGGTGGCGGCGGCCTCGATAGCGGCCTCGACCTCGGGCGTGAGCACCGCGGTGGCGCTGCGGCGACCGGCGTCGGAGATCGGGGCGACGGTGCCGTTGGCCGACAGCGTGAGGGGTTCGCCGACGCCGGCGAGCTGGGCGCGCCAGTAGTCGCAGTCGGAGACGAAGCGGGTGGTGTCGCGGTAGCGGTTCTCGTCGCCGTAGATGGTGGCCAGCGGCGTGGCGCGGGAGACCGTCGGTTCGGTGTGATCCTCGAGCGCGGTGTAGATCTCGGCGGCGCGGGTGGTGGCGTTCATGGCGCCGTAGCCGTCGATCACGATGTGGTGGCCGCGGGTGTACCAGATCCAGTCGGCATCGCCGATCTGGATCACCACATTGGTGGTGAGCGGGTCGCGCTCGATGTCGATGGGCGAGCTGGCGTGCTCGTTCATCCAGGCGTGGGCCGCGGCGCGCGGGTCCGGCTCGCCGCGCAGGTCGACCCGGGCCCAGCCGGGGCGCCGGTTGAGGTCGACCACCTGGTGCGGGACGCCGTCGATCTCGAGCAGGCGGACGTGGCCGACCTCGCTCTCGGCGCCGAAGCGTTCGATGGCGTAGAGCAGGCGGCCGACATCGAGGTCGCCGTGGATCTCGACGAACTGCGCGATGGTGAGGGGGATGTCTGGCCTGATCCGCTGGGCGTACCAGAGGGCTGTCTGCGCCGGGGAGAGCACGAAAGGTTGGGCCGAGAATTCACCCGAAGAACATTGGTCGACACGGTCGGTGGCCAATGAACTCATCAAACACTCCGTTCTGACGCTGTAGACGCAACTCCCCGAGCCCCGAAAGAGTGATCACAAGGTCCTGGATGCCCGGCGTGCGCGCGCATGCGCGAGCCGTAGGACGTGATCCACGTCCTATGATTCGGAGCATCCCGCCGAGTGGATCGGTGGTGATCTCGAGTTGCCGCAACGAACAGCGTTGGCGGAACGCGGCTGTAGTTCAGTTACCGAACAGCAACCTCACAATATGCGCCCAACTCACATATTGGAACGGTTTTGGTTCGGACCTATCGGGGAACTCCACAAGCCCTGGCAACAAACTGGCGAATCTCAGTCGCCGAGTACGGGAACGGCCCTCACACACGTGCCCGCGGTACCACGCCGGATGAATTCTCCGGCCGTCCGGTTGGTTATGACCGATTCAGATTTCACCCGCGCGGGGTGCGATAACGCCTCCGGAACAGCGCGGCCGCTGTAGCGGCCGCGGCCAGAATACACACAACAGTCTCGGGCGTGGGGCCCAAACGGGACGCGAGTGTCGTATTGTTCCGCAGCGGCAACGTCGCGACCAGCGCCGCCGGCTCGAACTGCGGCGTCTGCTGCCGGATCACGCCATCGGCGGTGATCATGGCGCTGACGCCGGTGGTCACCGACACCACCACCGCGCGGCCGTGCTCGACCGCGCGCACCCGCGACATGGCCAGCTGCTGATAGGTCATCTCACTGCGGCCGAAGGTGGCGTTGTTGGACGGCACGGAGAGCAGCTGCGCGCCAGCGCGCACCGACTGCTCGAAGGCGCGGTCGAAGGCGACCTCGTAACAGGTGGCCACGCCGATGGCGACCGGGGCGCCGCCGCCCGCCGGCCGCACGTGCACCACGCCGTCACCGTGGCCGGGCACGAAATAGCCCGCGCGGTCGGCGTATTCGGAGAAGTGGCGGAAGAACTCCCGGTAGGGCAGATACTCGCCGAAGGGCTGGATGATCTTCTTGTCGTGCCGCTCGGCCGGGCCCGCGTCGCCGTTCCACACGATGACCGAGTTGGTGGTGGTGCGATCGGAGTTCACGAGCACCGCGCCCACCAGGATGGGGGCCTTCACCGCGACCGACGCCTGCGAGATCTCCTGCGCCGCATCGGCGTTGCGCAGCGGATCGATATCGGAGGAGTTCTCCGGCCAGATCACCACGTCGGGCTGCGGGGCCTTCCCGGCCGCGATGTCGCGGGCGAGTTCCTCGGTGCGCTTGACGTGATTGTCGAGAACCGCGCGGCGCTGGGCATTGAAGTCCAGGCCCAGGCGCGGCACGCTGCCCTGGATGGCGGCGACCGTGATCGGCCGGTTGCCGTCCTCCGGGCCGGGCAGCGCGGTCCGGAGGATCACTCCGGCCAGGGGAACTATAGCCACAAGCATTGCCGCAGCAATAATCCGGTTCCACGATGTGAGATGCGATGCTCCCCATCTGGGAGAATCCGATGTGGCCCCGGCCACTCCTCCGCTATCGCCGGCACGGGCGGTGAGGCGGCCCGGCAATCCCGCGGCGAGCGCGGCGAGTCCGGTGCCGGTGAGCGCCACCGCGAAACTCACCAGCGGCGCGCCGCCGACCATCGCGAACGGCAGGTACCAGCCGTCGGCCTGCCCGAAAGCCAGCTTCCCCCAGGGAAACCCGCCGAACGGGAAACTGGCGCGTCCCCATTCGGTGAGCGACCACACCGTCGCCACCCACAGCGGCCACCCCGGCAGGGTCGCCACCCACCGGGTCAGCAGCCCGAAAAGCCCGACGTAGACGGCGCATACCGCCGACAGGGCGAGCCACGGCGCGGGACCGACATAGATCCCGGTCCACGGCAACAGCGGCAGGAAGAACGCGAGCCCCGCCACATATCCATACCCGAATCCCGCACGCGCCCGGCCGGTTCCACGCACCGCCAGCGTCAGGATCGCGATCCCGACCGGCGCGAGGAACCACAGGGTCCGCGGCGGGAAGCTCGCGTAGAGCAGCAGCCCGGCCACGACGGCCGCGAGCAGGCGTGCCGCCCTGGGCCAGCGCTCTGCGACCGCCGCGATCGCGGCGAGCGACCTACCGATCCCGAACCTCGGCGGCACCGCGCCACTGGCCGAACCACCCTCAACCGCAGCCGATCCGAGAACCGAACCGGCACCGGCGGCCGCTGCGTCAGCCGAACGAGCGGCCGCCGAACCCTCTGCGGCTGCTGAACCCCCGTCGGTGGTCGCGGCGACCTGTTCCGGATTCGCGGCGCGGGCCCCGGGCCCCTGGTCCGCGCCACCCGTCACGTCGTCCGAACCGTCCGGGCGCGAGCCGGTTTCGGACGCACCACCCGCATCGGCGGCGGAAGCCGATGCCCGGAGGTTCCTTTCGGGATCGGTGTCAGGCTTCATGGATGGTGACCCCGCGGTGCACGGTGCGCAGGCATTGCGGCAGGGTGGCGGCCAAGGTGAGCGGCGGCAGGCCGGGGACGCGGGAGCGGGGGTCGGTGGACCAGCGCTGGACGGTGTCGGCGGCGGCCGCGACGACCAGTTCGCGCGAGTCCCAGATCGCGTAGGAGGCGGGTGCGCCGGGGACCAGGGTTCCGGCGACGCCGTCGCGGACGCCGCCCGCGCGCCAGGCGCCCCGGGTGGCGGCGGCGAAGGCGGCGCGCGGGGAGATCTGGTGGCCGGGGGTGCGGTGGTTGACCGCGGCGCGCAGCGCTTCCCACGGGTTCAGCGCGGTGACCGGGGCGTCGGAGCCGATGGCGAGGGAGATGCCCGCGGCGGCCATGGCGGCGAACGGGTTCAGGGTGGCGGCCCGGTCGGCGCCGAGGCGGGTGGCGTACATGCCGTCGGGGCCGCCCCAGGCGGCGTCGAATCCCGGTTGGACGCTGGCGATCACACCCCAGGCGGCGAGTTTGCCGATCTGGTCGGCCGTCATCATCTCGGCGTGTTCGAGCCGGTGCCCGCGCGAGGCGACGGCCGGTCCGCCGAGGGCGTCCACGGCCCGTGCGAATCCGGTGACGACGGCGTCCATGGCGGCGTCGCCGATGACGTGGAAGCCGGTCTGGATGCCGGCTTCGGTGCAGGCGAGCACGTGGGCCGCAATGGCTTCGGCGTCGAGGTAGGCGGTGCCGGTGCTGTCGCGGTCGGTGTAGGGGTCGCGCAGCCAGGCGGTGTGCGAGCCGATGGCCCCGTCGACGAACAGGTCGCCGCCGAGGGCGTGCACGCCGAGTTCCTCGACCAGGGTGCGGGCTTCGTCGGCGGTGCGGACGGCCTGTCCCCAGTAGGCGCGGACCTCGACGCCGTGGGTGAAGTCGAGGAGTTCGCGCACGTCGTCGGCGCCGGAGATCTCGGGTCCCGCGCATTCGTGCACGGCCACAACCCCGTTGGCGGCGGCCGAGTCCAACGCCGCCTGCCGGGCCGCGTCGCGCTGTGCCCGGCTCAGCGCGCCGAGCGCGGCCCCGCGCACCCGGTGGTGGGCGTCCCCGCGCAGCGGCTCGCCGCGGGTGAACCCGTCGGCCTCGGTGATTCCGTCGACGGCGTCGAGCAGCGGGGTCGAGGCGACGGCCGAATGCGCGTCCACGCGAGCCAGATACACCTGTCGTCCCGGCGCGGCCGCGTCGAGTTCCTCGCGGGTCGGAGTCCGGCCCTCGGCCCAGCGGGTCTCGTCCCAGCCCTCGCCGAGGATCACGCCGTCGGGGTGGCCGGAGGCGAAGTCCCGCACCAGTTCCAGGCATTCCCGCAGTGAACCGGCTTGCGCCAGATCGAGTCCCGTCAGCTTCAACCCGAGTGCGGTGACGTGCACGTGCGGGTCGACGAATCCCGGCGCGACGAACGCCCCGTCGAGGTCGATGATCTCCGCGTCCGGATGCAGCGCCCGCCCCGGCTTGTCCAGCCCGACCCACACCACGGTCCCGTCGGTGACGGCCATGGCCGTCGCGTCGGGATTGCTCGAACTGTAGATACGGCCGCCGACCAGCAACTGGGTACTCACGACTGCCCAGTCTGCCGCACGGCCCGCCGGTCCCGGCAATCGCACTCGCCGACTGTGACCAGGACCCCTGCCGCAAGGCCGCGGGGCCGATCACCGTGCTGGTGATCGGCCCCGCGGGCGGTAGGGATCGAGGTGTGGGTTCCCGCTCAGCGGGGATCGATCATCTTGTATCCGTTGCCCTGACCGTCGTCGTAGTACTCGGTGACCACGGTCGCGTCGATGACCTCGCCGTCGGGATCGATCACGACATTGCGGTACCCGTAGGGTCGGACGGCGGTGGCGACCCGGTTCAGTCGGCGCGCCGCGAAGGCGGCCACGATCGGGCGGAGCAGGAATCGGGTGAACGGCAGCAGGGCCAGCAGGCCGAGCGCGGTGGTGAGCAGGCCGGGCACGAACATCAGGACCGCGCCCACGCCGACCAGCGCGCCGTCGGCGACGGCGGTGCTGGGTTCGAGTTCACCGCGTGCGGCGCGGCGGAATCCCTCGAACACGCGGCGGCCCTGCGAGCGCACGAGCACCAGACCCACGGCCGATCCGGCCAGCAGCAGCAGGATCGTGGGGAAGACGCCGATGAGGTGGCCGACCCCGATCAGGGTGGCGATCTCGGCGGCGAACCAGGCGAGGAACAACAGGGCGGGCATCAGGCGATCCTTTCGATCGGTCTACCCGTGACAACGCGCGAGGCCCCGAATTTTCTCCCGGGTGCGGTCCCGGTCACACCGGTCAGGCGCCGCCGGGCCGGACCAGGCCGGTCTCGTAGGCCAGGACGACGGCCTGGACCCGGTCGCGGAGGCCGAGTTTGGTGAGGACGCGGCCGACGTGGGTTTTGACGGTGGCCTCGGAGAGGTAGAGGGCGCCCGCGATCTCGGCGTTGGAGCGGCCCGCGGCGATGTGTTCGAGGACCTCGCGTTCGCGGGCGGTGAGGACGTTGAGGACGCCGGGGTCGCGCCCGGCGGCCGGGTCCTCGGCGATGAGGCGGTCGAGCAGGCGTTTGGTGACCTTCGGGGAGACGACGGCGTCGCCGGCGGCGACGCTGCGGATGGCGGAGATGAGGTCTTCGGGCGGGGTGTCCTTGAGCAGGAAGCCGCTGGCTCCCGCGCGCAGCGCGCCGAGGGCGTGTTCGTCGAGATCGAAGGTGGTCATGACGAGAACGCGGCTGCCGCAGCCGGATTCGATGATGCGGGCGGTGGCGGTGACGCCGTCGGTGACGGGCATGCGGACATCCATGAGGACGACGTCGGGGACGAGTTCGGTGGCGCGGGCGATGGCGGTGGCGCCGTTGTCGGCCTCCCCGACCACGTCGATGTCGGGGTGCGCGCCGAGCACCATTCGCAATCCGGCGCGCATGAGTTCCTGGTCATCGACGACGAGCACGGTGATCGGCACGCCCCCAACCTATCCGGCGCCGGGATGCGGGCGGGTAGCCGGGCGGCGGCCCGTCACGGTCGGTGCAGGTGGGGCGGTTCAGTCCTGCACGTCGTCGCGGTCGAGCGGGATGGTGGCGCGGACGGTCCAGCCGCCGTGCGGATTCCGGCCCGTGGTGAGGGTGCCGCCCAGGACGGCGATGCGTTCGCGCATGCCGACCAGTCCCAGTCCGCTGCCGGGGATGCGGGTGGCGAGCACGGGCAGGGCGGTGGCGGATCCGGCGGGGCAGCCGCTGTCGGGGGGCGCGGTGAGCGGGGCGCCGCCGGTGTCGGTGATCTCGAGCAGCACGTCGGTGTCGCGGCGGGTGACGCGGACTTCGGCGTGCGGGTCGGGTCCGGCGTGGCGCAGGGTGTTGGTGAGCGATTCCTGCACGATGCGGTGGATGCCGAGGCTGACCTCGGGGGTGACGGTGTCGAGTTCGCCGCGCAGTTCGAGGGACACGTCCAGTCCGGCGCTGCGCATCATGTCGGCGAGCTTGGCGATGCCCGCGGTGCCGTGTTGCGGAAGTTGTTCGGGCGCATGCTCGGTGCGCAGCAGCTCGACGGTGCGGCGCAGTTCGCGCAGGGCTTCGCGGCCGGTGCCGGCGATGGTGGTGAGCGCTTGCTCGGCGGTGTCGGGGTCGTGGCGCAGGGCGTAGCGGGCGCCGTCGGCCTGCACGATGATGACGCTGACCGCGTGCGCGACCACGTCGTGCAGTTCGCGGGCGATGCGGGTGCGTTCGGCGGCGACGGCGTCGTGGGCGCGGCGTTCGCGGTCGTAGTCTGCGACGGCCAGGCGGGCGGCGACCTCGGCGTCGTAGGCGTGGCGGGCGCCGACGAATTCGGCCAGGGTCCAGCACAGCGCGTAGTAGAGGGCGTTGAACAGGATGTCGGTGCCCTGCGGTGTGCCGATGGCGGCCGCGGCGACGATCCCGTCGACGAGCAGGATCACCAGGTAGACGAGTCCTTGGCGGCGGCCGACGTAGGCGACGAGGGTGTAGAGCATGATGCCCAGGCCCAGCAGCGCCGGGTGCACGGCGTGGTCGCTGACGCTCCAGTGCACCAGCGACGCGGTCATGGACAGCACGACCATGGCGGCCGCGGCGGCGCGGGTGTGGGTGCGGCGGAACACGATCGGCAGCGGCAGCAGCACGCTGAGCACGAGGTAGGTGGGTTTGTACTGGCTGTTGCTCAGGGCGAGCACATCGATGACGAACAACAGCAGCGCGACCGCCGAATCGGTGATCAGCGGTTTTCCGCGCAGCCAGAGACTGAATCGGCGCACCCGTCCACCCTACGGGCCGGTTCGCTGACAACTCGCTGCCAGACCCGGCGGTTTGAATCGCGGTGGCGGCGTCTGGTTGGGTCGCGGAGTGAGCATTGCGGACTGGGCGATCCTGTTGACCGCGGCGACAGCGGCCGGCTGGGTCGACGCCGTGGTCGGCGGCGGCGGGCTGATCGTGTTGCCGACCCTGTTCGTGGTGCTGCCCGGCCTGGCGCCGCAAACGGCCCTGGGCACCAACAAGATCGCCGCGTTCTCCGGCACCAGCGCCGCGGTGTTCACCTTCGCCCGCAAGGTGCCGATGCGCTGGAAGGTGCTGATCCCGGGCGCCATCATCGCGGCGGGGGCGGCCGCGTGCGGTTCGGCGG
This sequence comes from Nocardia sp. NPDC005746, assembly GCF_040630785.1. Classification (NCBI taxonomy): domain Bacteria; kingdom Bacillati; phylum Actinomycetota; class Actinomycetes; order Mycobacteriales; family Nocardiaceae; genus Nocardia; species Nocardia sp. NPDC005746. The sequence goes on along the minus strand of NZ_JBEXYE010000002.1, from coordinate 68,059 downwards.
CGGTGGCCCTCATCGACCGCCGGTACTTCATTCCGATCGTCATGGTGGTGCTGATCGGGGTGGCGGTGTTCGTGACGCTGCGCCCCTCGATCGGGGTCACGATGGCCACCCATCCCCCGACCCGCCGCAAGACCATCCTGGTGGTGGCGCTGGCCGCGGGTCTGATCGGCCTCTACGACGGCGTTCTCGGGCCGGGGACGGGCACGTTCCTGATCATCACCTTCGCCACCCTGCTCGGCACCGAGTTCGTGCGGGCCGCGGCCATGGCGAAGGTGATCAACTGCGGATCCAACCTGGGTTCGCTGCTGTTCCTGGCGAGCACGGGTCACGTGCTGTGGGCGCTGGGGCTGTCCATGGCGGTGGCGAATGTGGCCGGTTCGATCGCCGGGTCCCGCATGGCCCTGGCCAAGGGCGCCGGTTTCGTCCGGGTCGTCCTGCTGGTGGTGGTCACCGCCATGGTGATCCGCCTGGGCTGGCAGCAGTTCGGCTGACCGGGTTCAGACGCGGGCCAGCCGGTGTGCCGAGCTCAGGGGGCGAAAGGCTTCGGGTTCCGGGCGTAGTGGAACGTCGGCGATCACCGGTTGGTGGTCGGCGGGCAGCTCCGGCGCGGGCTGGGACAGCCACGGCGCCAGCACCTTCGAGGTGGTCTCCTGGATCTTGCGTTGCAGCGCTTCGCCGTCCTCGAGGCCGGGCCGTTGGAACAGCACGGTCAGCGCCCCGGATACGGCGCCGACGACCGCGCCGACCAGGGCGGCCGCGCCGACGTCGTCGAGTTCCTCGGGGAACGCGGCGCGCAGCTGGCGCGCGATCTCCTGCTGCGACGCGAGCTGGGCGTAGGCGGCCCGGCCCGACACGGCGGGCACGGTGCGTGATACCTGGGCGCGGAGTACGGCGATGCGCGCGGCGAGGTCGTCGCCCAGGTGGTCGCCGGGATTGTCACCGGCGGCGCGCAGCGCGCGCAGCAGCACCTCGACGGGTCGTTCACCGGGGCGGCGGGTGGCGATGGCGCGCACGGCGGCCTGTACGCGTTCGTCCGGCTCGGGGAACAATAGTTCCTCTTTGCTGGCGAAGTAGTTGAAGAACGTCCGGGTGCCGACTTCGGCGGCGGCCGCGATGTCGGCGACGGTGGCCGCCTCGTATCCTCGGCTCTCGAATTGTTCTACGGCGGCTTCGAGCAGGGCTCGGCGGGTACGTTCCCGTTTGCGATCGCGGAGTGCGGATGGCGGCACGCGGGCAGACAGTACGGCATCCGATCGGCAATCCGCGGAATGTCAGGCCGTTGAGCGTGCCGTTTCCCGGTGTGCTCCTTCACACTTCGCGCATCGTTGCAGCGTATGCAGATTTGCGCGGGATGAATTTCGTTCGGGCTGCGTGGTTTCTTGAACCCCCGGCGTGTCGCCCTCTAGCGTGGTGCGGGTGAGCATCGCTACCAAGGTCATCGACGGCCAGTTCCGCGCGCTGCCGCTGTCCGCGCTCGCCGACGCCGCGTTGAGCGCGGCCCGCGCGGCCGGGGCCGAGTACGCGGACCTGCGGGTCCATCGACTCGTGCAGCAGTCCATCAGATTGCGCGACGGCCGCGTCGAATCGGTGTCCGACAGTACCGATCTCGGGTTCGCAGTGCGCGTGATCGTCGACGGCACCTGGGGTTTCGCCTCACACGCCGACCTCACCACCGAAACCGCCGCCCAGGTGGCGCAGCGCGCGGTGACGGTGGCGCGGACCTTGCGCGCGCTCAATCGCGAACGCGTGGAACTGGCTCCGGAGCCACGCTACGACGACGCCGAGTACGTCTCCGCCTACGACGTCGACCCCTTCGAGGTGCCGACACCGGAGAAAGTGGCGCTGCTGCTGGACTATTCGGGGCGGCTGAGTTCCGCCGACGGCGTGGATCACGTGACGGCGGCGGTGCTGCAGGTCAAGGAGCAGACCTTCTACGCCGACACCTTCGGCTCGCGCATCACCCAGCAGCGGGTGCGCCTGCACCCGCAGTTCGAGGCCATCACCGTCGATCCGGCGGCGGGCGTGTTCGAGACCATGCGCACCCTGGCCGCTCCGGCCGGGCGCGGCTGGGAGTACGTGACCGGCGCGGACGGAAACTGGGATTGGGCGGGCGAACTCGCGCGGATGCCGGAGTGGCTGGCGGAGAAGGTGAAGGCCCCCACCGTCGAGGCGGGCCCCACCGATCTGGTCATCGATCCGAGCAATCTGTGGCTCACCATCCACGAGTCCATCGGCCACGCCACCGAGTACGACCGCGCCATCGGCTATGAATCCGCCTACGCGGGAACTTCGTTCGCCACCCCCGACCAGCTCGGCACGCTGCGCTACGGCACGCCGATCATGCACGTCACCGGTGACCGCACCCAGGAGCACGGCCTGGCCACCGTCGGCTGGGACGACGAGGGCGTGGCCGGGCAGCGCTGGGATCTGGTGCGCGACGGGGTGCTGGTCGGCTACCAGCTCGACCGGGTGTTCGCGCCCAAGCTGGGCCTGGAACGCTCCAACGGCTGCTCCTACGCCGATTCCGCGCACCACGTGCCGATCCAGCGCATGGCCAATGTGTCGCTGCAACCCGACCCGGAGCGCGACACCAGCACCGCCGAGCTCATCTCCCGGGTGGAGAACGGTCTCTACATCGTCGGCGACAAGTCGTGGTCGATCGACATGCAGCGCTACAACTTCCAGTTCACCGGTCAGCGCTTCTTCCGGATTCGTCACGGTGAGCTGGCCGGGCAGGTGCGCGATGTCGCCTACCAGGCCACCACCACCGACTTCTGGGGCGCGATGGAGGCCGTCGGCGGGCCCTCGACCTGGGTGCTGGGCGGGGCGTTCAACTGCGGTAAGGCGCAACCCGGTCAGGTGGCGGCGGTCTCGCACGGCTGCCCGTCGGTGCTGGTGCGCGGCATCAATATTCTCAATACCCGCGCCGAAGCCGGACAGTAGGAAAGGACCGACACGGTGAGTGTGCTCCCCGCCCCCGAGGTCGTCGAACGCGCGCTGCGGGCCTCGCGCGCCGACGAGGCCATGGTGATCGTCACCGACGCGCACGAGGCGTCGCTGCGCTGGGCCGGAAACTCCATGACCACCAACGGTTCCTCGGTGGCGCGCGACTGGGCGGTGGTCTCGGTGTTCCGGGAGGGCCCGGCCGTCGCGCGGGTCGGCAGCGTGAGTTCCACGAGCGTGGATCCGGCCGAGATCGAAGCCGTGGTGCGGGCCAGCGAGCGAGCCGCCCGCGACGCCGAGCCGGCGCGCGACGCCATGCCGCTGCTGGATCCCGGCGCCGTCGACGCCGACACCCTGGACCGGCTGCTGGACTGGGACGGTGATCCGGCCACCACCGACATCGGCGTGTTCACCACGCTGGCACGCGATCTCGCCGCCGGTTTCGACGGTTCCGACCGCCTGTACGGTTTCGCGCACCACCAGATGCACTCCACCTGGCTGGGCACCTCCACCGGGTTGCGGCGGCGCTGGGTGCAGCCGACGGGTTCGGTGGAGATCAACGGCAAGCGCGGTGCGGGCGCGGAGCTGGCCAGCGCGTGGGTCGGCACGGGCACCACCGATTTCGCCGATGTCGACACCCCCGGTCTGCTGGCGGAGCTGTCGCGGCGGCTGGACTGGTCCACGCGGCGCGTCGAGCTGCCCGCGGGCCGCTACGAGACGCTGCTGCCGCCGTCCGCGGTCGCGGATCTGATGATCTACATGGCCTGGTCCATGGAGGGCCGCGGCGCGCACGAGGGCCACACGGCCTTCTCGCGGGCGGGCGGCACCCGAATCGGGGAGCGGCTCACCGGGATTCCGCTGACCCTGTCCTCGGATCCGAGCGCGGCGGGTCTGCAGTACCGGCCGTTCGTGGCGACGCCGTCGTCGTCGGAGTCGCTGTCGGTGTTCGACAACGGCCTGACCGCGCAGCGCACCGACTGGGTGCGCGAGGGCGTGATCGAGTCGCTGGTGTATCCGCGGGCCACCGCCGCCGAATTCGACGCCCCCGTCACGCTGCCCGGCGAGAACCTGCTCCTGACCGGCGGCGGCGACGCCACCCTGACCGACATGATCGCGCGCACCGAGCGCGGCCTGCTGCTGACCTGCCTGTGGTACATCCGCGAGGTCGATCCGGCCACGCTGCTGCTCACCGGCCTCACCCGCGACGGCGTCTACCTGGTCGAGAACGGCGAGGTGAGCGGCGCGGTCAACAATTTCCGCTTCAACGAGAGCCCGCTGGACCTGCTGCGGCGCGTGTCGGAGGCTGGCCGCACCGAGATCACCCTGCCGCGCGAGTGGAAGGACTGGTTCACCCGGACGGCCATGCCGCCGTTGCGGATTCCCGATTTCCACATGTCCTCGGTGAGCCAGGCGACCTGATTCGGTCGGACCGGTCCGTTTCCCAGAAAAGTTCGCCGCGCGACAACGATGATTTCCGGGAGGCGGCGCCGACTTCCAGGCAGAGACGGCGAAACACGCCGATTCGTTCCCCTGCTGAAGGAGTACGGCCATGAGCAAGGTAGTCACCGGCGCGAGCATGTCCCTCGACGGATTCATCGCGGGCCCCGGCGAAACCGGTTTCGAGCACCTGTTCGCCTGGTACCAGAGTGGCGACGTGCCGATCGCCGGCACCCACCCCGAGATCCCGTTCACGCTGACCGCCTCCGACGCCGAATACCTGCGAGCCTGGCTCGACGGGGTCGGGGTCTATGTGGTCGGCAAGCGGCTGTTCACGCTGACCGACGGCTGGGGCGGGGTGCATCCGGCGGACAAGCCGATCGTGGTGGTCACCCACACCGTGCCCGAGCAGTGGATCGCCGAGCACCCCGACGCGCCGTTCACCTTCGTGACCGGCGGGGTGAAGGAGGCCATCGACGTGGCGCGCGGCATCGCCGGGGACCGGATGGTCGGTGTCAGCGGCGGTGACGTGGCCCGGCAGTGCCTCGACGAGGGCCTGCTCGACGAGGTCTGGGTCGATCTGGTGCCGGTGCTGCTGGGCAGCGGGGTGCCGCTGCTGGGTGAGCTGGCGAATGCGCCGGTGCTGCTGGACGATCCGGAGATCGTGCCCGGCTCCCGTGTCACCCACCTGAAGTACCGCCTGCGCTGAACCGCGTCGCCGGTTTGCGCTGTCGGCGAACCGGTTGTCGCGGCGCCGTGGACGCGCGCATCCTGGGATTACGCACTGTAATCACGTAATCGGATGGTGGTCGTCGTGGACGACGAACTCTCGCCGTGGGACGAGAACCCCGACCCCGCGCCGCCGCCGGGTTTCGGCGATCCGGACCCCGCGGCCCTGGACGCCTACTCGCGCACCGTGATCGCGGTCGCCGCCTCGGTGACCCCGCACGTGGCCAGCGTGCAGACCCGGCACGGCGGCGGATCGGCGGTGGTGTTCACCGCCGACGGATTCCTGCTCACCAACGCGCACGTGGTCGGCGAGGCGAGCAAGGGGACCGTGGTGTTCGCCGACGGCCTCGAATCGGCCTTCGACGTGGTGGGGGTGGATCCGCTCTCGGATCTGGCGGTCCTGCGCGCCCGCGGCGGCGCGCCCGACGCGGTGCGGCTCGGGGACGCCGACAGCCTGGTGGTCGGGCAGCTGGTGGTGGCGGTCGGTTCTCCGCTGGGGCTGGCCGGGTCGGTGACCGCGGGCGTGGTGAGCGCGCTGGGCCGCTCGGTGCCGGTCGGCAACCGGCGCACCGCGCGCGTCGTCGAGGACGTGATCCAGACCGATGCCGCCCTCAATCCCGGCAATTCCGGTGGCGCGCTGGCGGATTCGGCGGGCCGGGTGGTGGGGATCAATACCGCGGTCGCCGGGATCGGGCTGGGTCTGGCGATTCCGATCAATGTCACCACCCGCCGCATCATCAGCACGCTGCTCACCGAGGGCCGGGTCCGGCGCGCCTATCTGGGCGTGGTCGGGGTGCCCGCTCCCCTGCCGACCGCGGTCGCCGCCCGCACCGGGCAGGACGCGGGACTGCGGATCGTGGAGGTGGTGCGCGGCGGGCCCGCCGAACAGGCCGGGCTGCGGCGCGGGGACCTGGTGCTCAGCATCGCGCGCACCGAGATCCGCGACGCGCAGGGCATCCAGCGACAGTTGTTCGCCGACGCCATCGGGCGCACGCTGCCGGTGACGGTGCTGCGCAATGGCGCGATGGTGGATGTGCTCGCGGTGCCGGTCGAGCTGACCGGCGACTGAACCGGCCGGTCACGGCCCCCGGCAATCGGTTACGAGGCCGAGCGCTGCTCCGCGTCGCCGGGATGCCAGATCTCGGCCAGCTCGTCGAGGGGAATGTCCAGGGTGCGGCTCAACGCCACCACGGTCCCGAACGCGGGCGTGGGCAGGCGCCCCGATTCGATCTTGCGCAGCGTCTCCGGCGAGATGCCGGCGCTCGCGGCCACTTCCACCGGATCGCGGCCGTCGCGGGCGGTGCGCAGGGCCGCGCCCAGGCGGCGTCCGGCTTCGAGCTGGGCGGGCGTGAGGGGCAGTCGAACCATACCGGCCACCCTACGGTTGGTATTTAAATACCGCAAGCCGCTATGGTCGGTATTAAAATACCGATTGATGGAGGTAGTCATGGTGGAACTCAAGAGCCCCGCCGAGATCGACAGCATGCGCGTGACCGGGCAGTTCGTGGCCGGCGTGCTCGCCGAACTGCGGGAGCGGGCCCGGATCGGGGTCAACCTGCTGGAGCTGGAGGCCGTGGTCCGCGAACGCATCCGGGAGCGCGGCGCGATCTCCTGCTACTGGGACTACTCCCCGAGTTTCGGTCGCGGACCGTTCCGCAACACCATCTGCCTGTCGGTGAACGATGCCGTGCTGCACGGGCTCCCGTTCGACTACACGCTGCGCGACGGCGACGTGCTGAGCATGGATCTGGCGGTGAGCATCGACGGCTGGGTCGCCGACTCCGCGGTCACGGTCATCGTGGGCAGCCCCGATCCCGAGGACGAACGGCTGATCCGCGCCACCGAAGCGGCACTGGACGCGGCCATCGCGGTCGCCGAGCCCGGCAACAGCATCGGCGACCTGTCCGCGGCCATCGCCGCCGTGGCCCGCGACCACGGCTACCCGATCAACACCGAGTACGGCGGGCACGGCCTGGGCCGCACCATGCACGAGGACCCGCACGTCCCCAATGCCGGGCGCGCCGGGCGCGGTTTCCGGCTGCGCCCGGGCATGACCCTGGCGATCGAGCCGTGGTTCGCGCGCGGCACCGACCGCATCGTCACCGACCCCGACGGCTGGACCCTGCGCTCGGCCGACGGTTCGCGCACCGCCCACTCCGAGCACACCATCGCCATCACCGAGGCGGGCCCGCAGGTGCTGACCCGCGTCGGGTGACGGGTCAGGCGAGCGGTTCGCCGAAGGTCTGGCGGCCCATGAGGTAGGTGGCCTCGACCGTCAAGGCGCGCAACGACTCCGGCGGCACGGCGCGCGGATTGCCCGACAGCACCACCAGATCCGCGTACTTGCCCGGTTCCAGGCTGCCGATCTCGGTGTCGAGGTGCAGCTGCCAGGCCGCGTCGAGGGTCTGCGCCTTGATCGCGGCGTCGACGCTCAGGCACTGCTCGGCGGCCAGGACGCGCCCGCTGCCGCGCGCGGTGCGGGTGACGGCGGTGGCGATATTGCCGATGGGGTCGGGCGGGGTGACGGTGCCGTCATTGTGGAACGAGATCCGCAGCCCCGCGTCCAGCGCCGATTTCGCCGACATCCAGTGCGCGCCGTGTTCGGGACCGAACAGTTCGTCCAGCAGCACGTCACCCCAGTAGTAGACGTGCTCGATGAAGAAGCTCACCGTCACCCCGAGCTCGGCGGCGCGAGCGAACTGGTCGGGCCGCATCGCCCCACAGTGCTCGAGCCGCGGCCGCAGCTCGCCGCTCTTCCCGACGAGGGCCTTTTCGTAGGCGTCGAGCACGACATCCACGGCCGCGTCGCCGTGCACGTGGCAGGCGGGCTGCCAGCCCTGCCCGACGAACGCGGCCGACAGGTCGGTGATCTGTTCGGGGGTGTAGTTCATGCCGCCGTGGTGGTGCGGCTCGAGACCCATGCGGGCGGTGGCCTCGTTCGTGAGATACGGGAACGTGGTGAAGATACTGCCCTGCCAGGGCGATCCGTCCGCCCACAGTTTCATGCCGATGACTCCGAACAGGGCGTCCCCGCCGACGGCCGGGCCGGGCACGTGGGCGGCATTGGTGGCCAGTTCCGGGGTTCCCATGGTGTAGGAGCGAATCCGGATCGGGCAGGCCGGGTCCGCGGCCATCGCGGTGTACAGCGTCCCGGAGTCGGCGCTGCCGGTGTGCTCGCTGGCGGTGGCGTATCCGGCGGCCGCCAATTGTCCGTAGGCCCAGCGCAATCGGTCGGGCATCCCGCCGCTGACCGATGCCTGCAACGGCTCGGTCAGTGTCAGGATCGCGGCCGCCTCCCGCACCTCGCCGGTCAGTTCGCCGTCGGGCCCGCGGACGTACTCCGCCCCCGGCGGATTCGGGGTGTCGCGAGTGATCCCGGCCCGTACCAGCGCCGCGGTATTGCCGTATGCGGCATGCCCGCTGTTGGCCACCACCACAACCGGATTCGCGGGCGCGGCGGCATCGAGACTCCGCACGGTCGGCAGCACCAGGCCGGTCTGCAACAGCACATCGATCCCGTACAACAGGATCGACTCCCCCGGCTGCGCGTTCCGCACCGCCTCGGCCAGCTTCGCGCTCACGCCGTCCCCGGTCGGCACGGTGAACGGCCGCACGTCGACCGCGGGCGGGGCGAGGGCGGCGGCGATCTGCGAGGGATGGCTGTGCGGTTCCACGAACGCGGGCAACAGCGCCCGCCCCCGCAGATCGACCATCGTCGTCGCGGGTCCCCGGTGAGCCATCACCTCGGATTCGGCGCCCACCGCACTGATCCGCCCGCCGGTGACGGCCAGCGCCTCGGCCTCGGGCGCCCCGCCGGCCACGGTGACGATCGGCCCACCGGAGAAGATGACATCCGCCAACGCACCCGATCCCGAGTCGTGGGTCCCGCACGCCGCGACCGAGGCCGACGCCGCCACGGCGCTACCCACCACGAAACTCCGCCTGCTCATCGCCATGCGTCCCTTCCCTGGTCGTCCACCCACGAGGTGGCTCCGACAACCAAGTTACGGTCGCCGCCCCCCGCGATGAGTCAAGCTCCCGGCGCGTGTGTCGGCGCCGCGAGATCACACCGGGGTTCCCCGGCCGGTGAGCGGGTGAAACACTCGCTGGGAGATACTCATTCGATGGGTATCGACGACGACGCGGCGCGTGACGCCGCCCGTGGCACGGTCGCGGTCGCGCAGCAGGAGCTCACCCAGCGCCGCTTCCCCGAGGGCCAGCGCCGCATCTTCCTGGCCGCCATCGACGCCTTCGCCGAACGCGGCTTCCACGCCACCACGACCCGCGACATCGCCGCCCGCGCGGGTCTGAGCCCGGCCGGGTTGTACGTGCATTTCGGCTCCAAAGAGGAAGTCCTCTACCGCATCTCGCTGTCGTCGATGCGGCTGACCGAACAGGTCGCCACCACCGCGGCCGGGGGTGCGGGCACCGTGGCCGAGCGGCTCGCCGCCGTGGTGCGCGACCTGACGGTCTGGCACGCCGAGCACGCCGCCTCGGTCCGGGTGGTCCTGCACCATCTCACCGACCTCACCCCCGAGCACCGCGCCGAGGTCACCGACCTCCAGCTCGCCATTCACCGCCTGGTCCGCGACCTCGTCGCCCGCGGGGTCGGCGAGGGCGTGTTCGATGTCGCCGACACCCACGCCGCCACCTTGGCGCTCATGTCGCTGTGCGTGGACACCTCCCGCTGGTACCACGGCGACTACCGCCGTACCCCCGACGAGATCGGCGCCGACTACGCGGCCGTGGCCCTGCGGATAGTCGGTGCCCGCCCCGCCTGATCACTCCCCGGCGGCGGCGATGGCGTCCAGGTCTCCCGCCATCGCCGCACGATCGGCGTCGCAGAGTCCCAATCCCTCGATCTCGGCCCGTAATTCGGCCACCCGCGCGGCTTCGCCTGCGACCGTGGCGATTTCGGCGAGCATCGCCAGCGCCCGGGCCCGGTCGACCAGCGGGGCGGTGGCGGCGTGACGACGCAGCCCGGTCTCGAGTACGCGGACCGCGGTGGCGTCGTCGTTCTTCGAATCACGGAAGATGCGTGCGTTGTCGAGCACCCGGGCCAGGCCCTCGAGCTGTTTCGAGCCGCCGTATTCGGGATCGGGTTCGTCGCGCTGGATGTAGATGACGGTATTGCCGACCGGATCCACGACCGTGAACCGGGTCTGCCCGGTGCGGAATCGGGTGATGCGCGGGGCGCCCCGACCGGGCACCTTGCCGTAGCGGGCACGCAGCGCGGCCTTGAATTCCGCGTGCCAGGGCTCGACCTCGTCCACGAGCACCAGACAGCCGATATGGGCTCCCTCCGCGGACAGATCCTGCGGTGTGGGCCCGAAATGCAGCTGGAAGCCATCGCGTTCGACGATTCCGTAGGTATAGGGCCGGGTCATCTCGTAGGTGACGGTGTATCCCAGTGTCCGGTAGAAATCCAGGGTCTCGGGTAGCTCGCCGCCCCAGAGCATCGGTACCGAAACTGCCGCCACCGTGCGCCTCCTCGTGCCGTTCGGGTCGTCGGAACCCAACGTACGGATCGGGGCGGGTACGCGCCTATGACCCGGCCTCGCGCCCACCTCAGCCCGCCCCGGGCAACCCGTCCACCACGAGATCGACCGCACCGGAGAGATATTCGGGTGTCAGCGGCCGGCCGCGCAGGAGCAGCCGGAACCAGATGGCCCCGGCCAGCAGATCCATGATGGCCGCGGGATCACAGCCGGGGTCGAGTTCGCCGCGTGCGACGGCTCGTTCGAACACCGGTTGCTCGCGGCCGAGCCGTTCGGCGAAGAACGCGGCCCCGACCGCCGCGAGCTGCGGCCGCGCGGGCGCCGCGGCCAGTACCGCGGTCGCCACGGGCGCGGTCGCGGGGTCGGTGAGCAGTCCGGCGATGGCCCGCGCCAGCCCCAGCAGATCGCCGCGCAGGCTGCCGGTGTCCGGCATCGGGAAGCTCAGCAGGTCGGAGTCGGTGAGCGCCGCGGCCAGCAGCGCGTCCTTGGCGGGCCACCACCGGTACAGCGTCGTCTTGTTCACCCCGGATCGCGCGGCCACCGCCTCCATGGTGAGGCCGTCATATCCCTTGTCCGCCAGCAGTTCCAGGGCCGCGGCGAAGATCGCGGCCGCCTGCCGCGGCGCGCCCGCGGTTCGCCGTTCCGGTGTCGTCACCCCACCAAAATACAACACAACGTTGCGTTGTGAACCGATCCCTGCTTTGATTGCAACGCAACGTAGCGTTGCATTCGAGTCGGGAGGACGCCATGACGACAACACCGATCCTGCTGGTCCACGGCATTCGATTGAGCTCCGCCTGCTGGGGGCAGGTCAGCGAACACCTCACCCCGCGGCACCCGGTGCTGGCCATCGATCTGCCCGGGCACGGCCGCCGCCGCGGCGAGCGATTCACGCTGCCGGGCGCGATCGAGGCCGTGCGCGCGGGGATCGATCAACTCGGCGGCGAGGCGGTGGTCGTGGGCCATTCACTGGGCGGCCAGGTCTCGGTCGCGGCCGCCGCGGCCCACCCCGAGCGGGTGACCGGCCTGGTCGTGGCGGGCGCGAGCGTGACTCCGAGCCGGGCCCTCGCGACCCCGTTCCTGCTCATGCACCGCGTCCTGACCGCCCGCGCCGACGGCGGAAAGGCCTTCAGCGAGCAGGTCTTCGAGCGGGTGCTGCCGCCCCGGGTCGCCGCCGACATCGCACGCGGCGGCATCGCGACCGAGGCCATTCCCGAGGTGATGGCGGCCCTCACCGCATTCGATCCGCTCGCCGCGCTGGCCGAGTATCGCGGGCCCGTGCGCCTGATCAACGGCGGCCACGACCACTTCCGCCTCGGCGAACAGCGCTTCCTGCACGCCGCCCCCGCCGCCAGGCTGCTGGTCGTGCCGCGTTCAGGGCACTATCTCCCGCTCACCCACGGTGCGGCCTTCGCCGACCTGGTCGCCGATTTCGCCGCGTCCCGGGACCTCGTGCGCCTGGGAGCGTCCGGCGCCCATACCGGATAGGCTGCGGGCGTGGACAACCCGTTCGGGCCCGTGGGCACCGCGAACTACGTCAACCTGACCACCTACAAGAAGGACGGCACCGCGGTGGCGACGCCGCTGTGGGCCGCGCTCGACGGCGGCCGCCTCTACGTGTGGACGGTCACCGACAGCTGGAAGGTCAAGCGCATCCGGCGCAATCCCGACGTGACGCTGCAACCGTGCGATGTGCGCGGCAAGACGCACGGCGAGATCGTCAAGGGGCGCGCGACGGTGCTCGACGACGCGGGCAGCGACCGCGTGCGGGATCTCATCAAGCGCAAGTACGGGATCCTGGGCTGGCTGACCATCATGGGAAGCAAGCTGCGCCGCGGCAACGCGGGCACCATCGGCATCGAGATCCTTCCGGCATAAGCGAATTCACGCCACGTCGCCGTACCGACCGGTCCGGCGACGTGGTTTCGCGCTATCTGCTTCCGGATCGGTCGATCACGGCTGGTCGTTCGCGATGATCGCGCCGACCAAACCGCCCACACCGCAACCGATCACGGCGCCGACCAGGAAGAACCAGACGCCGATCACAGCCCCGACCACACAGCCGATGAGCGCCCCGGCGACGATCGATCCGGCATTGGCCACGGTCTGCAACGCGACGACATCACCGTTGGGTGCGGCGACATCGGCCGGATTCGCCGGTCGCACCGTCAATTCGGTGGCGTCGGCGTTCACCTCGGGGACGACGGTGAGGGTGCGGTCGGCGGCCTGGTAGACCAGCGGCAGCGCCGCGAGGGTCTCCCCCGCGGGCGCGATGATGTTCACCGCGCCGCCGGCGAGCTCGAAATGGCCCGAGGCCAGCGTGGTGGTGACCGCGCTGCGGTCCTGGGCCAGGGAGATGGAGTAGTCGACACCCCGGTCCACCCCGCTGATTCCCGGTGCCGCGACAGCGGGTTCGCCGTGGGCGGTCACCGTGGCCACGCACAGCGCGGCGACGGACAGCAGAGCGGTAGCGGCGATCTTGGCGATTCTCATGATGGTTCCCTACGCCGAGGGACCGATTCACCGCATGACCGAGTAGACGTCCGTACCATCATGGGACGCCGTGAGACACGACTCGGACGCACACACCCGGACCGCTGCGAATCGGGGATTCCCCACTTCGAATTATTCGGTCCGGCAATATGACTCGCATATCACCGGAGGCCCCGCCGCTTCCCCGAGCCCGACGCCGGGTCCGGTTCTCATACTCCTCTTACGAACCGGCGGTGGGAACCCCCCTGCACCGGGATTGTCCGCCGCTGTCCTGCGGGCCACCCCGGTCCGGGTACGCGAAATCGCCTACTCCAGTTCGCCTTCGGTCTCCAGGTAGACCTGCCGCAGCCGATCCAGCGTGGCGGGGTCGGGCTGCTCCCACAGCTTCCGCTCCGCCGCCTCCAGCAGACGTTCCGCGATCCCGTGCAGCGCCCAGGGATTGGACTGCTCCATGAACTTGCGGTTGGTCTCGTCGAAAACGTAGGACTCGGCCAGCTTTTCGTACATCCAGTCGGCGACCACATTGGTGGTGGCGTCGTAACCGAACAGATAGTCGACGGTGGCGGCCATCTCGAAGGCGCCCTTGTAGCCGTGCCGGCGCATGGCCTCGATCCAGCGCGGATTCACCACGCGCGCCCGGAACACCCGGGTGGTCTCCTCCGACAGGGTGCGGGTGCGGACCGCGTCCGGGCGGGTGCTGTCGCCGATGTACGCCTCGGGGTTCGAGCCGGTGAACGCGCGCACCGCGGCCACCATGCCGCCGTGGTACTGGAAGTAGTCGTCGGAGTCGGCGATATCGTGTTCACGGGTGTCGGTGTTCTTGGCCGCCACCGCGATTCGCTTGTACGCGGTCCGCATGTCGTCGGCGGCGGGCGCGCCGTCGAGGTCGCGACCGTAGGCGAAGCCGCCCCACGCGGTGTACACCCGGGCCAGGTCATCGTCGGTGCGCCAGCTCTTGGAGTCGATGAGCTGCAGCAGGCCCGCGCCGTAGGTGCCGGGCTTGGAGCCGAAAATGCGTGTGGTGGCGCGGCGTTCGTCACCGTGCTCGGCCAGGTCGGCCTGGGCGTGGACGCGCACGTAGTTCCGGTCGGCGGGCTCGTCGAGTCCGGCGGCCAGTCGCACCGCGTCGTCGAGCAGGGCCAGCACGTGCGGGAAGGCGTCGCGGAAGAAGCCGCTGATCCGCACGGTCACGTCGATGCGCGGACGGCCCAGCTCCTCGAGGGTGATGGCTTCCAGGCGGGTGACACGGCGGCTGGCCTCGTCCCACACCGGCCGCACGCCCAGCAGCGCGAACACCTCGGCGATATCGTCGCCGGAGGTGCGCATGGCCGAGGTGCCCCACACCGACAGGCCCACCGATCGCGGGTACTCGCCGTGGTCGGCCAGGTAGCGGGCCAGCAGCGAATCCGCCATGGCCTGACCGGTTTCCCAGGCCAGCCGCGACGGCACCGCCTTCGGGTCGACCGAGTAGAAGTTGCGGCCGGTGGGCAGCACGTTGATCAGACCGCGCAGCGGCGAGCCACTCGGTCCGGCCGGAATGAAACCGCCATTCAGCGCGTGCAGGATGCGAGCCACCTCGACACCGGTCTGTCGCAGTCGCGGCACCACCTCGGTGGCGGCGAAGCCCAGCACCCGGCGCGTCTCCGCCAGGCGCCCGGGGACGTCGGTGAGGCCCGCGGCCGCGGCCGCCTCCCCGCCGAACACGCCCGCGGTCACCGCGTCGATGGAGTCGACGTCCCAGTCGACTTCCTGCATGCCCGAGACCAGTTCGCGCGCCAACTGCTCGAAGGCGTCCACCCGGTCGCGCTTCTCGTCACCGGATTCGCTGAGCCCCAGCGCTTCTCGCAGGCCCGGCACATTGACCTCGCCGCCCCACAGTTGGCGGGCGCGCAGCATGGCCAGCACCAGGTCGACCTCGGCCTCCCCCGCCGGGGCCTGGCCGAGCACGTGCAGGCCGTCACGGATCTGCACGTCCTTGATCTCGCACAGCCAGCCGTCGACGTGCAGCAGCATGTCGTCGAAGACCTCTTCGTCCGGGCGTTCGGTGAGCCCGAGGTCGTGGTCCATCTTGGCCGCGCGCATGAGCGTCCAGATCTGCTGGCGGATGGCGGGCAGCTTGGCCGGGTCGAGCGCGGAGATATTGGCGTGCTCGTCGAGCAACTGCTCGAGCCGTGAGATGTCGCCGTAGGTCTCGGCGCGCGCCATCGGCGGGATCAGGTGGTCGACCAGGGTGGCGTGGGCGCGGCGCTTGGCCTGGGTGCCCTCGCCCGGGTCGTTGACCAGGAACGGGTAGATCAGCGGCAGATCGCCGAGGGCGGCATCGGTGCCGCAGGAGGCGGACATGCCGAGGGTCTTGCCGGGCAGCCACTCCAGGTTGCCGTGCTTGCCCAGGTGCACCACGGCGTCGGCGGCGAAGCCCTCCGCGGCGGCCAGCCAGCGGTACGCGGCCAGGTAGTGGTGGCTCGGCGGCAGGTCCGGATCGTGGTAGATGGCGACCGGGTTCTCGCCGAAACCGCGCGGCGGCTGCACGATCAGCACCACATTGCCGAAACGCAAGGCGGCGATGACGATCTCGCCCTTCGGGTCGGCGGAGCGGTCCACGTACAGCTCACCCGGCGGCGGGCCCCACGCCTCGACGACCGCCTCGCGCAGATCCTCCGGCAGCGTCTCGAACCAGCGGGTGTAGAGGTCGGCGCCGATGCGAATCGGGTTGCCCTCCAGCTGTTCCTGGCTCAGCCAGTCCGGGTCCTGCCCGCCCGCCGCGATGAGCGCGTGGATCAGGGCGTCACCGTCCGCGCCCTCCAGACCCGGGATCTCACCGGGCGCGCCGAGGTCGTATCCGGCCTCGCGCATCTCGGTGAGCAGCCGGATGGCGCTGGCGGGAGTGTCCAGACCGACGGCATTGCCGATGCGGGCGTGCTTGGTCGGGTACGCCGACAGCACGATCGCGACCTTCTTGCGCTCGGCCGGAATGTGGCGCAGCCGCGCGTAGCGCACCGCGATACCCGCCACCCGGGCCGCGCGCTCGGCGTCGGGCACGTACGACGACAGCCCGTCCGCGTCGAACTCCTTGAACGAGAACGGGACCGTGATGATGCGACCGTCGAACTCCGGCACCGCCACCTGGGTGGCGACATCCAGCGGCGACAGGCCGTCGTCATTGGCCTCCCACTGCTCGCGGCCGCTGGTCAGGCACAGGCCCTGCAGGATCGGCACATCCAGGTCCGCGAGCGCGCCCACGTCCCAGGCCTCGTCGTCGCCGCCGGCCGAGGCGGTCGCGGGCTTGGTGCCGCCCGCCGCGAGCACGGTCACCACCAGAGCATCGGCCGTGCCGAGCGTGGCGAGCAGCTCCGGCTCCGCGGTGCGCAGCGAGGCGCAGTAGATCGGCAGCGCGCGAGCGCCCTTGGCCTCGATGGCGGTGCACAGCGCGTCGATGTAGGCGGTGTTCCCGGCCAGGTGCTGGGCGCGGTAGTAGACCACGGCCACGGTCGGCGCGTCGTCCGGGACTGGGCAGGCGTGCCGTTCCAGCTCACCCCAGCTCGGCATCTCGACCGGCGGCTCGAACCCCTCGCCGGTGAGCAGCACCGTGTCGGACAGGAAGTTGTGCAGCTGCAGCAGGTTTCGCGGGCCGCCCGCGGCCAGGTAGTTGTGGGCGTCGGCGGCGACACCGCCGGGCACGGTCGAGCACTCCATCAGCTCGGCGTCGGGCGCGATCTCACCGCCGAGGGCGACCACCGGAATTCCGCTGGCGCGCACCGTCTCGAGGCCCTCCTCCCAGGCCCGCTTCCCGCCCAGCACGCGCACGATCACCAGCGACACACCGTTCAGCAGGACCGGCAGGTCCTCCGGCAGCAGCCGGGCCGGATTGGCCAGCCGGTAGGCGGCGCCGCTGGCGCGCGCGCTCAGCAGATCGGTGTCGGAGGTGGACAGCAACAGGATCAAGGGTCTCGGCCTTCCTAGGGTGACGCGCCCAGCACGGTTCGGCGCTCGCCGGGAAGGTCTGACTGTCACAGTGGCGCGACCGCACCGGAATTGCACCGGCTTTCTTCCGTTCGACGAGCTCGCCGATGCTATCGCGCCGCCGTCGCGGGCCCGATATCGCGCCCGTGTCGCCGCCCGTGGGCACCGATCACAGTGCGGCCAATCCTGGCTCGCACCCCTGCGGAACCGACCGGTCGGCGCGTACGCTGCCGGTATGCCACTCACTCCAGGATGGGTCAGGCGGAACCGCTTTGCTGCCTGGTCGGGATACTTTTGCGTACTGGTTGCCTTCGCGACGCTGGCCATGGCTCTCACGGCCGCCGGCTCCGGTCACTCGCAGTGGGCGCTCATCGCCGGGATCATCTGCGCGGCGACCATCCTGTTCGGCCTCACGGTCATGAGCACCACCGTGCACCGCGATCACGCCGACCACCACAACGTCCCCAGCCTGCTCAACGACACCTGGGAAACCACACCCGCCTTCGCCCGCCGCCGCGGGGCGCCGGCGGCCATCGAACCGCACCGTGCGGGCTGAACCGCCCGGCGAATCGATCGATCCGGCAACCAGACTCCGAGACTCCCCCGTCGCGGAGTCTTCTTTTGTCTTCATCCCGCCACACCGGAACACATATTTAGATTGCAATATCTCCAAATGCAGATAGTCAGAGATGGGAACCCGACCCCGGGCGGCCGTGCCCGGTCTCGGCGTCCTCCGTACGCTGGGTGGCGTCATGACGCGAACCGATCCCGACTCCTGCCCGGGCGTGCTGCGCCTGCACGAAGCAGCCGACGGTCCCCTCGCCCGTATCCGGGTGCCCGGCGGACTCCTCTCCCCCACCCAGCTCCAGGCCCTCGCGGAAGCGGCCGCCGACCTCGGCGACGGGAACATCGAGCTCACGTCACGCGGGAACATCCAATTCCGGCAGGTCCGCGACGCGGCCGCGCTCACCGAGCGGCTCACCGCGGCCGGACTGCTGCCCAGCGCCACCCACGAACGGGTGCGCAACATCATCGCCTCGCCGCTGTCGGGACGCGTCGGCGGCTGGACCGATGTACATCCCCTGGTTCCGACTCTCGACGAAGGACTGCGCGCACAGCCGCGCTACGCCGAGCTGCCCGGCCGGGTCCTGTTCACCCTCGACGACGGCCGCGGCGATGTCAGCGGCCTGGGCGGCGACATCGGCGTGCACGCGCTCGACGAGCACACCTACGCACTCCTGTTGGCGGGCAGGGACTCCGGCCTCCGCCTGCCCGCCGACGCCGCGGTCGACCACATGCTCGCCGCCGCCGACGGCTTCCTCGACCTCCGCGACGGCCACTGGCGTCTGCACGAGATCCCCGACGGCGCGGCCCGGCTGACCGACCGCCTCCGCGCCGCCCACCCCGACCTCGACGTCGCCACCGACCTCCTGGAACCGCCCGGCCCCCAGGACATTCCGATCGGTTGGATGACCCAGTCCGACGGCCGGGTGGCCCTCGGCGCGGGCGTGCGCCTCGGCTCCCTCCCCGCCCGCACCGCCGAATTCCTCGCCGCCGTCGAATGCCCGATCATCGTCACCCCGTGGCGCAGCCTGATCCTCGCCGACCTCGACGAATGGCCCGCCGAACAGGTGGTCCGAGTCCTGGCCCCCATGGGCCTGATCTTCGACGCCGCCTCCCCGTGGCTCCAGGTCAGCGCCTGCGCCGGCATGCCCGGCTGCGCCAAGTCCCGCACCGATGTCCGCGCCGACGTCGCCGAGGCCGTCGACTCCGGCCGCGTACTCCCCACGGGCGCACCGGGATTCGCTCGCGAAGGTCTCGACGCCGCCGACGTGGTGGTCGCCGGCCGCCAGCACTGGTCCGGCTGCGACCGCCGCTGCGGCCGCCCGAAGGGCGCGGTCACCGACGTCATCGCCACCACCGACGGCTACCGCATCATCCCCGCGGACTAGCCAAGGAACCGAACCGCCCGGATCGGGCGGTGTGAGTGAGATGCCTCGTCCTCTCGTCGCGGCACCGCGGAACTCGAGGCGGCCGTGCGCCGATGGCTGTTCTCCTGACGGCGGGACATCCGGCAGTTCGGTGCGCGCTCAGACAGTGACCTCGACGATGTCGCGGATCCGGAAGCGGCCACCGGTGATCTCGATCGTCTGACGGGCGACGAGGGCCGCGTCGTCGCGGTCGTAGCGGTAGCCGATCTCGCGGGAGTCGGGGACGACGGCGAGACGGGCACGGCCGCCGAGGCATTCGGCGCGGGCGGCGGTCGCCTCGGTCAGGGCCGTGCAGGCGTCGGTGTCGTCGGTGGTGGGCGGGTGGGCCTGCTCGGCGCTCAGGATCGGGACGGTGGTGTCGGAGATCGAGCAGAGTTGGCCGGTCGGATCGAGGGTCATGGTGAGCTGGCCGTCACCGCCCGCGACAGCGGGGACGCCGTTGTGGAGCTGGCGGTAGTGCAGGGTGTAGTCGGCCACCGCCGCCGCCACCGTGTCGCCGTCGCGGCTCGCGCCCGCGTGGAAGGTGGCCGACATTCCGGCCAGGGCCAGGTCGTGGCCGAGGTCCAGTTCTCGCAGGGCCAGGTCGGCGAGGTCGCGAATCTCTTCGGGTGTGCGGCCGTTGGCGGTGCGGTCCGGCTCGGCGTAGAACGCCTGGTAGGCGCCGTCGGGGTGCATGACCAGCCGGGGTTCGAATTCGGCTCGCGCGCAGGACTCCTCGGTAACCGGGGACGCGGACTCGGCGAGCAGGCCGCGGAGACCGTGCCGTTCCCCCAGGGCGGCCGCGGTGTCGGCCTCGGCGCTGCGGCGGGCCAGGCGCAGTGACATCGGTTGGCGTGGAAGGGGAATGCTCAGGTCGACTTCGAGGGGGAATTGACCCGCCCAGCG
This sequence comes from Nocardia sp. NPDC005746, assembly GCF_040630785.1. Classification (NCBI taxonomy): domain Bacteria; kingdom Bacillati; phylum Actinomycetota; class Actinomycetes; order Mycobacteriales; family Nocardiaceae; genus Nocardia; species Nocardia sp. NPDC005746. The sequence goes on along the minus strand of NZ_JBEXYE010000002.1, from coordinate 48,123 downwards.
CCACCAGTACCAGTCGTCGGAGACCGCGCCGCCATGGAACAGCCGCTCGTTCCAGAGCCGGTCCTGCGCTTCACGGTCGGTGGCGCCGCAGGCGGCGGAGGACACCCGGTGATTGTTGTGGAAGATCGACAGTGCCGCGTCCTGCCACGCCTGGCTGAACGATTTGCCGGTGTTCCATTCCTTGAAGAACCGTGTCCCCTGCTGGTCGGTGTCGAAGGTGAGGCTGTCGAATCCGAACAGCATCCGCGCGCCCCGGTTCGGCGTGTGCCAGGTGCGGTAGGGGCTGTGTCCGAAGTTGGTGCGCAGCGATTCGCAGCCGTGCAGGAACAGGTAGCGCAGGCGCTGGTCGCCGAAGCCCATCCGGTCGGATTCGGCGTAGATGGTGTTGTCCCAGGTGCGGCCCATCGAGGTCAGGTACACGCCATTGCTCATGGTGGTGCTGTGCGCGTAGTGGTAGAAGACCCGCACCGAGTCCATGCCGAGGCTGTCCTGCCAGTTGTCGTACTCCTGGTCGTACCGCCATTCGCGCACATCGTCGTCCTTGGCGTGGAAGTTGACGCCGTTGAACTTCGCGACGTAGTCGAGGAAGCCGCTCACGCACGCGTGCGGGTAGGTCAACGTGGCATCTTTCGGATAGACCTGCACCGACGCGCCGCCGTACATGTTGTCGGACATTGACGAATGGTCACCGATGCCGGGCGCACGGGCACGGGTACCGGACTACTCGATTTCCCCGCCGACCCGCCCCAGGGCTGGTAGATGCTCGAGATCTGCCCCCCTTCAGCAGACCGCCGGCACACACCAGCCCCGGGCGCGTCCCCTGCTCGGGCGCGGTTTCGTCGAGCAGCTGAGCGAAGGCCTGACGCCGCCCGCGGGCCTCGCTGACCGCGAGCGGCGTTCCCGGTCGTCGACGTCGGCGCCATCGACCGGAGCTTCGGCCAAAGACTATGTGCGCGTATAGATTCTGTTCCACCGGATTCGCGACGAGCCGCGTCCGGATTTGCGACGGAAGAAGGGGGCGCCGGTGTCCGAACTCGTCGTGGTGAGCGATACGACAACGGAGTTGTCGAAGCATGACAGGCCTGGATACTGGCGTGAGCAGGTGTCGGCGAACCAGGGCGGGGCACGGGTCGACTTCGCCGATTGGCCGAACTTCCATGGCGCACTGCGGGTTCAACGTCTGGCGAGCTATCGGCTCGGCGACTTCCAGAATGTCGCCTTCGAATCGACTGGAATCTCGTACGAGCGCACCATTGCCGACATCGATGCCGATGGCGACCGCAGCGCTCGGCTGCTCGTCGCCCGTAGTGGACCCCTCGACATCGAGCAGCACGGCACTCGGGTGTCGTTGCGACCCGGGCAGATGGGTGTGGTCGATTGGGGGCAACGCATGGTGCTCTCCCATGCCGACCATGTGCGGGCTTGGATCCTCAATATCCCCGCCGACGCGCTGCGGCTTCCCGAAGCCCCGGTCAGCCGCTCGTTTCTGGCGCTCGACACCCATGACCCCTTGCTCGGTTCCGTGCTCGCGCTGACCGAGCAACTCTCCCGTCACGGCGACGCCATGACACCCAGCCAGTTCCTGAGAATCAGCACGCATTGGACAGGCTTGCTCGCCGGCGCCCTCGACGAACGCCGAGCCCCGGAAGACACGAAATTCGCGGCCATTTCCCGGGATGCGCGTGTGTACATTCAACGATGTTCGGATGATCCGCGACTCACCGTGGACGCGGTGGCCGAACATCTCGGCATCACCCGGCGCCAACTCGAGCGGGCGATGCGCGATTTCGGTACATCACCTCACAGCTACCTGCTCGCGACCCGCCTCGACCGTGCCGCGAAACGGTTGGCCGATCCTCGGAACGCCGGTTACACGATCGCGGATATCGCCTACGACAGCGGATTTGTCGCTTTGTCCGTCTTCACCAAGGGCTGCCGCGACAGATTCGGCGTTCCGCCCGGCCGGCTACGGAGCAGATCGACCTGACCGCGGCCGCTGGGGTGCCGTTGGTCCGGGGTTCGGACCTGGTGAACGGCCAGCGGCCAGGCTCGCGGGCGGGCCTGGCCGCTGGCACCTAGGTCAGGGTCGTCACCGATCGTGGCAGCGAGTTTCCCAGGCAGCGGGCAGATCGTCGGAAAGGACCGGTGCCGCCAGAATTTCATCGTCGAAACCGAAAGCGTCCAGCAACGCGGGGAGGTGCTCGGCCAGGGTGTCGATGGCCATGCGGAGTCGCTGTTTGATGGTGTCGACCGCGGCGATGTCGAGCAGTCCGTGGGTGAGGTACCAGACGGCGTGCTGATCGAGGTAGTTCAGCGCGAAGACATCACGCACGGCGGCGATCTCGGGGTGATCGGCGAATCGGTGGAGCACCTGGAGGGCTTCTTCGGCCGAGAAGGCCTCTGCGAGGGCGAGCGCTTCGGGAATGACCGCCAAGCGCCCCTCGAGCCCGGGCGTCGTCAGATATTGCTGGGTCTCTTCCACGATCGTCAAGGTCCGGGCGCTGAACAGGCTCAGACGGTCGGCTTGATCGGCGGGATCGTGCAGAACGACTTCGGGTACCGGCTTTCCGGCCAGGTGTTTGGCCAGGACGCGACCGGCCACGGAACCGAGGACGTGGCAATCGCCCTCGCCGGTGATGGCCGCGTGGCAGACCCCGAGGTAGTCGGCCACCCGATTGGCGCTGAACATTCCCTGGGCGCCCATCCGAATTCTGGCGTGGGTCACCGTGTCCAGGGCGTGCAGCTGGATGAAGTGCTTGGCCAGCATCACCGAGACGACCGTGTCACGGCTGGTGAGGTCGGCGTTGGCGAGCGACGTTTTCACCGTGTTGCCGTAGAGCGTGCGAGCGATGGTGCCGGCCAGGTCGGTGAGCAGGGTGTCGCGCACGTGCGGCAGCTCGACCATGTACGGGGTGTCGGAGGGGGTCAGCGGCACCACCCGTTTGGCGGCGTACCGCAGCGCGATGTAGAGCGAGGCCCGCGCGGCGGCGTTGAGGCAGGACGCGAGCGCGAGCCGGCCGACCGTGAGCTGACTGATCGCCGAGGCGAACGACCTCTTCCGGCTGTCCTCGTCGCGCCAGGTCAGCACACCCCGGTCGTCGATGGTGGCGAGGTCGTTGCTCAGCCAGGCGCTGCGATCGACCTTCAGTTTGTCGAACGCGATGACGGAGTTGTCCATGATGACCAGCGGTTGATGGTCGAGCTGGGTGATGGTCACACCGGGCGCGGGGGCGCCGTCGGGTCCTCGTAGTCGTGCCGCGAACAGATGCACGCCGTGATCGACGCCCGCGGCGTCGATGAAGCGGGCACCGACCACGCAGACGCGGGACACGGGGATGCCGACGCTGGGCATGAACTTGCGGGCCCGCGGGTTCGGGGTGTCGATGACGAACCCGTCGCCGTCCCAGGTCGCGCGGGTCTGCATGAACTGGATGTTGGACCCGCACCCGTATTCGGTCAGCAGCATGACCCCGACGCTCGAGCCGTTGTCGAGGTCCTGCAGATACGGTGCGGCCGAATCGGAATCGGTCAGGGTGGACAGGCTGCCCGAGGCCAGGTTGTAGTGCCCGGAGATCAGCGGGATCAGATCCGTCGCCAGCACCGCCGACCAGTCGAAGACGGCGAAGAGTCGCGGCAAGTCGGTGGCGATGTCGCGGGTGCTGCCGACCTCCTCGACCAGGTTGTGCAGCTGGTCGTAGGCGTTCTGGCGGCGCTGCTCCTGGCTCTGGGCCTCGGTGACGAAGTAGGCCGGGTTGTTCAGGATCTTCTGCAAGTGCTGGTCGAACTCGAGGCTGCCGTGGCGGAGAACTCCGGCCAAGGGGGTCTGCTCATGCTGCATGGATCCTTCTCCTACTCATTCAATCGATCCCGTCGGCAACTGGTCCGCCGAGGGCATAGGAGGCAATCGCGGCGCTCGGGCGCACCGGTACCCGGCGTTGCTGCGTGATTACGCGGGCACCGTGACGGGTCCGGAACAGTGAGCCGGGCGATTACCTGTCAGAAGTTCGACGCACCACTCACCTTCACGCGACATCCAGCGATGTGGGCTGGGGAAGGTTCGGGAGGCCACGCGTGCCCGACCGGATCACGGTGTTGCGCGGGAGAGAGATTCGCGTGAGCAGGCCGGTAGCAGGACACGGCTGCTGAACCACGGTCGCGACCAGGGCCGCTCGCGTGATTCGTTGCCACAGTGCCATGTTCGGCCCGAAAGTCACGAATTGTAGTGTTACACAGATTGTCTGAATGTTCGCAGTGAACCATCACAGTGTGTCGTGAACAGGCACGCCGCGAGCGCGGTCCGCACGGTGCGCAGGTCGATGCCGGACAGGGCGTCGGTCACGGCTTGGCGGTAGCGCGCGTGTTCGTGTCCGCTGGTGCGGATGGCATCGGGCCGGTACTCGACCATCGGCATGAGGATATCGGCGGGCACCCGGTCGCACCGGCGGTCACGTGGTCCGGGAGCCGAGGCGCACCGGCAACGAGCTGCCGGAACCGACGGACACGCTCGGTCGTCGGCCCCCGAGGTCGCCGGGAAGGTCCGGTCCCTCCCGATCCGCGGCGATGGGGTGAGCACCACGGTCGCGGCTGATCGGCGCGGCGGCGAGCCGGTCGGGAGAACGCGGGACAACAACCCCCGCCAGGTGGCGGACTACTCGATTCCACTGCCGACCCACGCGCGCGGACGGGCCCGACCGGTCCGGGACGGGTGCGGGGTGCACGCGGCGGGGTTGCTGGTGCACAGTGGGTTATCCGCGCTGCGACGACCATCGGATGCTGGAGGCGGCCATGACCATCGCGAAGCTCAGCGATCAGGAGATCCTGGCGATGTCCGATGAGGAGCGTCGCGAGCTGATCCGGCGGTTGCAGCCGCCGCCGGAGCGGGTGCTGCCGCGCCCGGAGGTGGTGCGGCTGCACCGGCGGGTGCGGCTGGCGCTCATGGTCGGCGGCTGTCTGGGGCTGATTCCGTGGATCGTGTACCTGGGGTTCTCGCTGCCGGCGGAATATCACGCCCGCAATTGGTCGCTGGCGTGGATCGGGTTCGACATCGTGCTCGTGCTGATGATGGCGACCACCGCTTATCTGGGCTGGAAGCGGCGGGTGGTGTTGCTGCTCCCGGCGTTCGGCACCGGCATCCTGCTGGTGGTGGACGCCTGGTTCGACATCGTCACCGCGGACGCCGGGGATTTCTGGCTGTCACTGGGCACGGCGATCATCGGCGAGATCCCGTTGGCGGCGTTGCAGATAACCGGTGCGATCATGCTGCTGCGCTTCCTGATCCTGGCTCACCCGCTGAACGATCCGCGGGTCAGTCCGTTCCGGACGCGACTGCCGTTCTGACCGAGTGCCACTCCATGGTGCAGCACTTGACGCTGCCGCCGGACTTGAGCAGCTCCGACATGTCGATCCCGACCGGTTCGTAGCCGCGGGCCCGCAATTGCGCGGCCAGGTCGACGGCCTTGTCGCTCAGGAACACGTGGTACCCGTCGCAGACCCCGTTGAGGCCCAGCACATTCGCGTCGGCCTCGGTGGCGAGAATCGCGTCCGGGTACAGGCTCGCGAGCAGCCGCGCGCTGGGTCCGCTGAAGGCGGCCGGATAGTAGGCGATGGTGTCGTCGAGGACCATGAGCGCGGTGTCGAGGTGGTAGAAGCGCGGATCCACCAGATCCAGTGAGACGACCGGCAATCCGAAGTACTCCGCCACCTCCTGATGCGCGCCGCGGGCGCTGCGGAACCCGGTCCCGGCGAGGATGCGGTCGGGCGCGATGGCGAAATCGCCCTCGCCCTCGTTGGTTTCGCGGGCGCGCGCCACGCTCGTGAAGCACTGGGCGGCCATCCAGTCGTGGTAGGCCGGGCCTTCCTGCGCACGTTCGGGATTGGCGAAGCGGGCCGAGAGCGCCCGCTCCCCGATGGCCAGTCCCCCATTGGCGGCGAACACCATGTCGGGCAGCCCCGCCACCGGTTCGATGACGTCGACCCGGTGTCCGTGCCCCTCGTAGGCGCCGCGCAGCGCGTCCCACTGGGCCAGGGCGAGCCCCCGGTTCACGGGGTCGGCGGTGTCCATCCACGGATTGATGGCGTAGGTGACGTCGAAGTGGTCGGGGCGGCACATGAGGTAGCGGCGGGGCACGGGCCGGCGGGCGGCGGGATCGCGGGCGGGCAGCGTGGCTACGGACGTCAACGGGACTCCCTCGGAAGCGGCGCGGACGGATCTGACACGAAGATAAGTGGCGTACCGTTGCGTCAGGAATAGCGAAACGTTGCGTTGATCAACCCACGAACAGCGATTCGTTGCGTCCGAATGACGCGTGGGCATCATCGCGCCCGATATGCCCGGATCCTTGCGAAGGAGCGACCGTGGACGATCTCGACCGCCGGATCCTGGCCCACCTGCTGGAGAACGCGCGCGCCTCGTTCCAGGACATCGGCGCGGTCATCGGTCTGTCCGCCCCCGCGGTCAAACGCCGCGTCGACAAACTGGTCGCGGCGGGCCAGATCACCGGTTTCACCGCCGTCGTGAACCCGGCCGCCCTGGGCTGGCGCACCGAGGCGTATGTCGAGGTCTTCTACCGCGACAACATCTCCCCCGCCGAACTACGCCGCGGCCTCGAACCGATTCCCCAGGTCGTCGGCGTGTGGACCATCGCCGGTGAGGCCGACGCACTGGTCCACGTGATGGCCACCGACATGGCCGAGATCGAGGCCACCGTCGAACGCATCCGCGAGAACGCCCGCGTCGGGCGCACCCGCAGCAATATCGTCATGTCCCGCCTGCTCGAACGCCCCCGCACCTGACCCGGCCGGGCCCGAAAGCACCGGCCGCGCCCGCTGCGGACCGTCCACTGTGGCCGGGCGCACTACCCGGCCAGCACCGCCCCGGCGGCGAAATCTAGGGTGGAGGCCATGTCCGACGTGCGTGCCAGCTACCTCAAAGACGGGGCCGAGATCTATCGGCGCTCGTTCGCGACCATCCGGGCCGAGGCCGATCTGACCCGGTTCCCGGCGGACGTGTCACAGGTGGTGGTGCGCATGATCCACGCCTGCGGGCAGGTGGACCTGGCGGGCGACGTCGAGTTCAGCACCGATGTGGTGGCCAAGGCGCGGGCCGCGCTGCGGTCGGGCGCGCCGATCCTGTGCGACGCCAAGATGGTCGCCTCCGGCGTCACCCGCAAGCGGCTGCCCGCCGACAACGACGTGCTGTGCCTGCTCGACGACCCGCGCGTACCCGACCTGGCCGCGCGGATGGACAACACCAGATCGGCTGCGGCCCTGGAGCTCTGGAGCGACCGCCTCGACGGCGCGGTGGTGGCCGTCGGCAATGCGCCGACCGCGCTGTTCCACCTGCTCGACATGATCGACGCGGGCGCGCCCCGCCCCGCCGCGGTGCTCGGCATCCCGGTCGGGTTCATCGGGGCCGCGGAATCCAAGGAGGCGCTGGCCGAATACGGCGGCGTCGAATTCCTGACCGTGCGAGGCCGGCGCGGCGGCAGCGCCATCACCGCCGCCGCCCTCAATGCGATTGCGAGCGAACAAGAATGAGCAAGCTCTGGGGTGTCGGGCTCGGACCCGGCGATCCGGAACTGGTGACGGTCAAGGCCGCCCGGGTGATCGGCGAGGCCGACGTCATCGCCTTCCACAGCGCCCGGCACGGGCGCAGCATCTCGCGCGCCATCGCCGCCCCCTATATGCGCGAAGGTCAGCTCGAGGAGCACCTGATCTACCCGGTCACCACCGAGACCACCGACCACCCCGGCGGCTACCAGGGCGCGATCGACGAGTTCTACGAGTCCGCCGCCGCCCGCCTGGCCGAGCACCTCGCGGCGGGCCGCACCGTCGCGCTGCTCGCCGCCGGTGACCCGCTGTTCTACAGCTCGTTCCAGCACATGCACCGCCGCCTGGCCGACCGGTTCGACACCGAGATCATCCCCGGCGTCACCTCGGTCAGCGCCGCCTCCGCCGCCCTGGGCACCCCCTTGGTGGAGGAGAAGCAGGTTCTCACCGTGCTGCCGGGCACGCTGCCGCCCGAGGAGCTGACCCGCCGCCTGCGCGAGACCGACGCCGCCGCGATCATGAAGCTCGGCCGCACCTACCCCGGTGTGCGCCGCGCCCTCGCCGACTCCGGCCGCCTCGACGACGCCTATTACGTCGAGCGCGCCAGCTCCGACCGGCAGCGCGTGCTGCGCGCGGCCGACGTCGACGAGTCGAGCGTCCCGTACTTCGCGATCACGGTGGTTCCGGGACCCACCCCGCAGACCCGCATCACCCTGACCGAATCAGCCGCGCGGGACGGCTCGGAATCGGTTGCGGCGGTAGCGACTCCGACCGGTGCGCCGGCGGCAGCGACTCCGACCGGCGTCTCGAGCGCGGTTCCCATCGAAGCAGATCCGGCATCCTCGGTGACGCGGCAGGACCAGGTCGGCGAGGTCGTCGTCATCGGACTGGGACCGGGCGACGAGGCCTGGACCACGCCGGAGGTGTCTCGGGCGCTGGCCGAGGCGACCGACATCGTCGGCTACACCACCTACGTGAACCGCGTGCCGGTGCGGCCGGGTCAGCGGCGCCACGCCAGTGACAATCGCGTCGAATCCGAGCGCGCCGGAATGGCTTTGGACATGGCCAAGCAGGGCGCGAAGGTCGTGGTGGTGTCGTCCGGGGATCCCGGCGTGTTCGCCATGGCGGCGGCGGTGATCGAGGAGTCGGCGGATCCGCAGTGGCGCGAGGTGCCCGTGCGGGTGCTGCCCGGAGTGACCGCCGCGAGCGCGGTGGCGAGCCGGCTGGGCGCGCCCCTGGGCCACGATTTCGCGATGATCTCGCTCTCGGATCGCCTCAAGCCGTGGGAGACGGTGGCGCAACGGATCTCGGCGGTGGCCTCGGCGGATATGGCGTTCGCCGTCTACAACCCGGCGTCGTCGCAGCGCACCTGGCAGGTGGCGGCCATGCGGGATCTGGTGCTCGAGCACCGCAAGCCGGAGACGCCGGTGGTGATCGGCCGCGATGTGGGCGGCCCGACGGAGTCGGTGCGGGTGGTGACGCTGGGTGAGCTGGATCCCGCCGTGGTGGACATGCGCACGCTGCTGATCGTGGGCGCGTCCACGACCACGGTGTTCGAGGCGGCCGGCGGTCCGCGCGTGTTCACCTCGCGTCGCTACGAGGCCTGAACGCCCGGCCCCGTAATATTCCTATGTAGAACGTAGGCTGTGGAAGGAGTGCCGGTGCCAGAAGATCACGCTCGACGCCCGCTCAACTCGACGGCCGCGTCCCTACTCGGATTCCTGCACCAGGGCGAGATGTCCGGGTGGGATCTGGTGGCGCTGGCCCAGGACCGCATCGGCGACTTCTGGACCATCACCCAGAGCCAGGTGTACCGCGAGCTCGCCACCATGCACGGCCTCGGCCTGGTCGAGAAGGGCGCCTCGGGCGCCCGCGACCGCACGCCGTACCGGATCACCGAGGACGGCCGGGAGGCCTTCGCCGAGTGGATCGCCCGCGATCCGGGCGCGGAGACCATCCGGGTGCCGCTACTGCTGACCCTGTCCTTCGGGGAATTCGTGGACGCCGCCCGCCTGGAACGCATCGTCGCCGCCAACCGCACCGTCCACGAACAGCGGCTCTCGGGCTACCTGTCCGGTCAGGACGAGCAGCGGATGTCGCCCTACGAGCGGGCCACACTGGATTTCGGCATCCGCTACGAACGCGCCGTCCTGGAATGGTTCGACCGCCTGCCGGAGCTGTTGGACCGCACCAGCCGCCTGTCCTGACCGGATCGCCGCCCGGCCGATGCCGCTACGCTTCGTCGCGCCGGGCGAGCAGCCAATCCCACGCTGCCGCAACGGTTTCCACCTGCTCCGCGCCCGCGGGCAGCGGCGGCCGGTCGATCATCACGACCGCCAGCCCCAGTTCCCGGGCCGCGGTCAGCTTGGCCTCGGTGAGCGCGCCCCCGCTGTCCTTGGTCACCAGGACGTCGATGCGCCGTTCGACGAGCAATGCGATCTCGTCCTCGACGCTGAAAGGTCCGCGGGCGAGCAGCAATTCGTGATGCGCGGGCACCGCGCCCTCGGGTGGGTCGATCGCCCGGATCAGGAACCACTCGTCGGAGTGCTCGAAGGCGGCCACACCCTGGCGGCCGATGGTCAGAAATACCCGTTTACCCAGCGCCGCAGCGGCTTCCGCCGCCAATTCCAGATCCGGCACCCGCACCCACCGGTCCCCGCACCGCTCGATCCACCCCGGCCGCCGCACATGCAGCACCGGCAGTCCGAGCGCCGCCGCCGCGACCGCCGCATTGGCGGTGATCCGGCCCGCGAACGGATGGGTGGCGTCCACCACGGCCTCGATGCCGTTGCCGGACAGCCACTCCCGCAACCCCTCGGCACCCCCGAATCCGCCCACCCGCACCGCGCCGACCGGGAGGACGGGTGCGCGCACCCGCCCGGCGAGCGAGGACACGATCTCGAATCCCCGCTCGCCGGACGCGATGTCGGCGAGTTCCCGGGCTTCCCGGGTGCCGCCGAGGATCAGCGTTCTCAGGGCTGCCCGCTGAAGTAGGCCGACCCGGAATCGATCAGCGGCTGCCCGCCGACGACCAGCAGCCCGATGATCGCGCCCGGGATCGCGCCGATCCCGAACAGGAACGCGCCGAGGATGCCGCCGATGATCCCGCCCAGCGCCGCGTGCTGCAGCTGCCCGAAGAAGTCACCCTGCGAGTCGATGTCCTTGGCGGTGGCCAGCGGCGCCGACACCGAGGTCAGCGTCAGCTGGGTGCCGGTGGTGTCGATGGCCGCGGTCAGCCCGTACTGCTTGCCGGCCAGGGTGCCGGTCAGCGGCACCTGGGTGACGACGTCCCCGGCCTGGTTCTTCAGGAACACCGTCTTGCCGGTGGCGTCCAGGCTGAACTGTCCGCCGGTGACCTTGGTGACGATGTCGTTGGCATCGCTGACCACGACGTCGTAGCCGACGCCCTGCTGGGTGCCGTGCAGCGGCGACGCGGCCTGCTCCACGACCGGAGCCTGGTCGAGCGGAACGGCGTATCCGGTGCCCGCGGCAATGCCGGTCGCGGCCGCGGCGACGAATGCGGTAGCCACGAACTTTGTGTACTTCATCGATCTCCTAATAGAGCAACATCCGAATCCGATAACCCTCGGATTCCAGGTCGTAACCCTACCGTTGACGTAGTGATGTTTCAGTTTGGATGGCTCAGGGAGGACACGGATTCCGCTGTCATACATCTTTGTCCATCACCCCGAGAAGGTATCCCGCCTGGTCAGCGAAGTGCCCTATTCCAAACCCCACACCACTCTGATGTCCCAATTGCGCACTCGCCCGGCGCTTGTCGCCCGTCTTGCCCGCGGTATGGATTGCTAGCGCGCTTCGAAGGTCGCCCCGGGTCGACCACTCCCCCGCAGAATCGGAAAGATCTCCGCTGACCACCACCCCCGCACCGGTAGCGGCGCCGGCGGGGTCACTAATTGCGCGCGTTCCGCGGGAGGAGTATCCCTCTGCCGACTGGCGCACCCTCCCACCGGCCGGTCGAATGCACTTCGGGTCCCTGCCAATGGATGCCCATTCGACCGGATCCTCGAAGTCGACCGCACCCTGTGCGTCACTTGCGCTTCAGCCTTCGGCGGACCGACATGACGCCTCCTGTCTCCGAGCAGCTGAGACAAGACCGACCGATGGATTTGGCATCGATGCTGACATCGCGTCCGGTGAGCATGGCGGTTACGGGAATCTCCAGCTTCTTCCCTGTTCGGGTGTGGGGGATGCCCGGGGCCTCGATCACCCCGTCGGGAACGTGCCTCGGGGACAACCTGATTCGTATCCTGTCCTGGATTCCGTTCACGAGTTCGTCGGTGAGCTCGGCGCCCGGTATGAGGGTGAGGAACATCGGCATCCAATAGTTCGCGTCCGGTCCGTCGACGCCGACGACCATCGCCTCGGCGATCTCGGGTATCGCCTCGACCACATCGTAGATGTCGGCGGACCCCATCCGGATCCCGTTGCGGTTCACCGTGGCATCGCTGCGACCTCCGCGGTCGGGGAGATCGAATTCGGCACACCGCACGTTCCAGGGGCGTCACACCACGAAGACGGGAAACCTGTCGTCCCGAGGCCGCGGCTGAAACTGCACACGCACCGGCCCCTCCGCGGGCGGCACCTCACCCTCGAGGGAGGCGTAGACCCACGGCCCCTCGTCGAGCTCCACGATCGCGACCGTCAACGGCACCAACCCACCACGCGCACCGGCGCGATCCACCACCCGCCACGACACGACCGACCCGACGCCGGACGACGGCACGCACTCCAGGTCGTCCGACGAACACGAGGAACATCCGGCGGTCATCGGCGCGAACAACCTGTCACAGGTCACGCATCTGCGGATCATCAAGATCTCTTCCGCGACCATGCCGGCGTCATGAGAGCTGTGCTGAAGGGTGGGTGCAGACATCGGTTCCTCCGCTCGAGGGTTGCCAACGGGACACCTCTCAGCCTCGTCGCCGGTGGGCACGACCACGACGGTCGAACTACCCCCGACATACCTATTTCTCCTACGCCTGCTACCCGCTACCCGACGCACCACTGCGCCCGAAGGACGTGAGAACGAGCTTCGAGTCGTCTGCTGAACCCGGCGCCCTCCGAAGGCCACGCCGAAGGGACAACAGGCCCTTGACGGCAGTCGTTAGGCCTGTTTGTCTCCCATTCGATCAGTAACTGACGTTGGCAGGGCCTGAGTTCCATGCGTCCGAGGCCGACTCGAGCACCCGAAAAGTGGTGCGACCGTGGCCAGCAGCCCCGAGATCGACCGGGCCGAGGACTTCACCGCGGCTGGATGCCCCCGCTCGAGCGGGTCGTTCTCCCACTTCTTCGACCGCGCCCTCTACACGGGCTGGTCCGCACTTCGCCCGTCCGCCGGTATCTCGGCGCCCGCATAGGGGTTCTTCGCGACAAGTTCGACAGCATCACCTCGAGTTAATTCCCGCCACCCAAGGCCGGATCCTTGCTGAAGATGCCGAACAGTCACACCTTCGTGATGCTCCGGAATCTCGCACCTCCGGCGATAAGCGCGGAGAATTGGGTCGCTTCATCCCATTGATCAGCACCGGCTGGATATGAGGAGGTAGCTCTATGACCACGGCACGCGAGATCATGAGGCCCGGCGCCCAGTGGATATCGCAGGATCAGACCGTCGCCGACGCGGCCCAGGTGATGGCCGAGCTCGACGTCGGATCGGTGGTTGTCGCCGATGACAACGAACGAATGGTCGGCATCATCACCGACCGCGACATCGCGGTGAAATGCGTTGCCCGGGGATTGTCTCCCGAGGCCACCCGAGCCAGCGAGCTGTGCGAGGCCACACCACGCTGGGTGGCCGCTGACGCCGACGTCTCCGAGGTGCTCGGGTCGATGGAGAGCCACCGGGTCAAGCGGATGCCGGTGATCGACGGGCGCAAGCGGATGGTCGGCATGATCAGCGAAGCCGATCTGGCCAGGCACCTCGACGAACACACACTCGGGGAGTTCGTCACCGCCATCTACGGAAGAGCGTGAGCCCCACCTCCAGACATGGGGCTTGGAGGAGGTGTGACCTGAGACCGGCCATCTGCGCCGGGAGCCGGCAGAGTGCCCGATCACCGAGTTGTGGTTGCCCTCGGCAACCTAGGCAGCCGTCCATCCTCGATGGAATTCGTTGGGCAACTTGGCAGTCGAGCACCTGACGGCGTGTCACCCGATGGGCCCGGGCGCTACGGATGAATGGGCGCCCGGGCCCAGCCGCCCAGACGTATCACGTGGCGACGGGCGGCTCGTCGGCGTGATGCATGATCGCGTCCCACCACGATTCGAGCCGGCTCGGATCCGGCCAGCGCACCACCGGCGCGTCATCGTCGGAACCGCGGGTGATGGTGGGTGGTGTCCGGTGCCGGCGTCCGGCCCGCCGAGCGGGGCCGTCACCGTGTGATTCGTGTGGAGCTGCTGTCATGGCGTACCTCCGAATCCGTGCCCGACGCCGGTCTCACCGGGCGGGCTGGATTCTCAACTCGCGGCGGCGGTGTACGCCGAGGTCGACCACGCGCGAGGAATGCCACGAGGGCCCGAAAGGCAATTGCCGAGGGGTCTGCGCCACCGCGGAGGGGCCGACCTGCCCCAGGGTAGGCGTTCAAGGTCAATGACAGGCTACGGTCGGCCCAATTCCCCGAGAACTGTCACGCGGACAGGGTGGAAGGGGACGTGCGGGCGGACCCTGCGGACGGATGGCCTGCCCGAGGGCACCCTCGAAGCACCCAGCCTGGCGCTCACCGCGCTCGCTGTGCCGCGCCGGTGATATTGCGAACCATGCCGCCGAAGATCAGGGCGTGGAACGGGGCGATGGCATGCCAGTAGAGGTGCCCGGCCAGGCCGTGGGGTTCGAACAGGGCGCGCTGACGGTAGTGGGCGCCGCCACCGGAGGCCGGGGAGACCGACAGTTCCAACCAGGCGCGGCCCGGGACCCGCATCTCCGCGCGCAGCAGGATTCGGCGGCCGCGCTCGAGGCGTTCGACCCGCCACCAATCCAGGGCGTCGCCTTCGCGCAGCCGGTGCGGATGGCGGCGGCCTCGACGCAGCCCGGCACCGCCCATCAGGCGGTCGATCCAGCCGCGCAGCGCCCAGGCGGGCGGGAAGGAGTACCAGCCGTTGGCGCCGCCGATCGCCTCCAGCACCGACCACACCGCTTCCGGGTCTGCAGCCGTATCCTGTTCTCGCACATCGCAATACATCGAGCCGCCGGACCATTCCGGGTCGGTGGGCAGCGGATTGGCCGGGGCGTGCGGCGGATTCGCGTCCGACCAGCGGGTGGGCACGTCCAGCGCTCGGACCCGCTGCAACGCCAGGGCCACCGCGCGGCGATACGGCGTCGGCCCGCCGGGTGGGTCGGCGATGACCGTGGCGATCCGGTGATCGGCGCAGATCACGTCGTTGACCAGTGATTCCATCAGCGGTACGGCGATCGCCCGCGGCACCGGGGTCACCAGATTCACCCACTGCGCCGACAGCCAGGGTGTGAGCACCGGGACCGGCACGATCAACCGGCGGGGCAGCTCGGCGACGGCCGCGTAGCCGCGCATCATGCCGAGGTAGGTGAGCACGTCGGGGCCGCCGATGTCGAACGCGTCGTTCACGTCGCCCGCCAGACCCGCGGCGGCGACGAGGTAGTAGAGCACGTCGCGCACCGCGATGGGCTGGATGCGGTTGCGCACCCAGCGCGGCGTCACCATGACCGGCAGGCGTTCGGTGAGATAGCGCAGCATCTCGAAACTCGCGGAGCCGGAACCGATGATGACGGCGGCGCGCAACACCACCGCGGGCGTCGCCGCCCGCACCAGGATCTCACCGACTTCGGCGCGCGACGCCAGATGACGTGACAGTTCCTGATCGGCGGGCGTGATGCCGCCCAGGTAGACGATCCGCCGCAGTCCCGCACGGTCCGCCGCCGCCGCGACCGTGCACGCCGCTTTCCGATCGACATGCTCGAAATCGGTGCGCGCCAACGAATGCACCAGGTAGTAGAGAACATCCTGCCCGGCCAGGGCGCCGCGCACGTCGTCGGGGCGGGTCACGTCGCCGCGCACCACGTCCACCCGATCCCGCCAGGGCACGTCGTCGAGTTTGCCGACGTCGCGGGCCAGGACGCGCACGCTGTGCCCGGCCGCCAGCAGTTCCGGCACCAGGCGGCCACCGATATAGCCGGTGGCCCCGAACACCACACACCGCACCGTAATCACCCCTTCCGATCATGAACAGGCACAATCAAGGCATGTCGCACCGCCCGATATCCGCCCCCGAACAGACCGGTTTCTCGGTCCGCGCGGCGGCCGAACGGCTCGGCATCCCGACCGCGACCCTGCGCAGCTGGAATCGCCGCTACGGTATCGGCCCCGCACAGGATCGCCCGGGCCGGCACCGGCTCTACACCGAAGGCGATATCGCGCTGCTGACGCGGATGGTGGATCTGATCCGCGCCGGGTCCACGCCGGCCGGCGCGGCGGCGGCCGCCCGCGGTTCCGCTCTGTCGTTCGGTGACGCGGCCGCGCTCGTGTCGGCGGCCTTCGATCTCGACACCGACGTGGTCTGCGATCTGGTCGAGAAGCATCTGCGCATGTACGGGGTGATCGACACCTGGGATGGCTTGTGCCGCCCCGCCTTCGCGAACATCGTCGGCCGCCAGCTCGCGGGCGAGGGCTGCGTGGACGTGGAGCATCTGCTGTCCTGGGGCATCGTCGCGGCCCTGCACCGGACCGTGCCGCCGGCCACGGCCCGCATGTCCGCGCCGCTGATCCTCGCCTGCACCGGCGGTGAAACCCATTCTCTGCCATTGGAAGTGCTGCGCGCCGCGCTCGCGGAACGAGAGGTGGGGGCGCGCATGCTCGGGCCGGATGTCCCGACCGCGGCCCTGGCCGACACGCTGGCCCGCGTCCCGGTTCCGGCCACGGTCGTGCTGTGGTCGCAGCAGGAGGCGACGGCCCTCACCTCCGCGATCCGCGCCTGCGCCGACGCTCAGGCGATGGTCTATGTCGGCGGTCCCGGCTGGGACACTCTCATCCTGCCCGAATCCGCCCGGCGGCTCGCCGATCTCACCGAAGCGGTCGAACTGCTCAGCGCGTCCGCGGCGCGGTAAGCGCATCGAGCGCCTCCTCCAGCGAGCGCAATCGCGAGACCTCGGCCTCGCCGCCGGCGTGTTCCCAGCCCGGCCCGGCGGCGAACACCGACCCGGCCCCGGCGGTGGCCACCCGGAGCGATTCGAGCGACGCGGTGCCCGGCGATTGCGACCACAGCACGACCGCGGCCGGGCGGTGTCGCCGGGACAGAGCGCGCTCGAGTGCCTCCGGCGGAACCGACGCACCGAGCAGGAGCGCCGCGGTTCCGCATTCGGCCAAGGCCGCGCGCAGGACTTCGAGCGGCAGCACATGCTGCTCTCCGGCGGTGCAGGCCAACATGATTCGGGGTTCCCCCGCCGCGTCCGCCACCGCCGGAACCGCACGATGCAGGCTCGTCGTGGACGCCCAGGACAGCAGGTGCTCGACCTCGATATAGCCTTCGCCGCGGCGCTGGCGATCGACGATCTCCGCGAAGGCGGGGCGGCACAACAGATTCCAGGTGTCGCCCACCCCGTGATGGGCCACGTGCGCCGACAGCAGCGTCAGCAACCGGGCGACATCCATGCGCTCCGCCGCGGCCAGCACCGGCCTGACATCGCCGCGGCGCGGGGCCGGTTCGGCGACGGCCCGCGCGGCCCGCGCGGCACTGCCGGGACTCGCGCCGGCCCGCACCAACTCGACCATGCGGGTGACCATCGCCAGGTCCGTCGAGGTGTAGGACCGGTGCTCCCCGGGCCGATGCCGCTGTGGGCCGATGCCGTAACGCCGATTCCAGCTGCGCAAGGTCGCCACGGGAACACCCACCCGCCGCGCGACCGCGCCCACGGTGAACTCGGCCACCGCGCCCGACTGCGTCCCGCCCGGCCCGGAAGTCACGTCCGCACCGCACCGTGCGCCGCGAGCCGGTGTCGCCGGCCACGACGCCACTCGTGGAGCGCGCCGGCCGCGCACAGCACTCCCCAACCGCCGGTCACTGCCAGCGTTTTCACCTGTTCGGGCCGTCCGCGCAGGGCATGGGCGAACACCAGGGTGTCGGCCGCGTCCGAAGCGACACGCACGACGATCGCGGTGCGCCGCGCGCGCGGATCGGAGGTCAGCAGCATCGCCAGGCCAGAGGCCAGGTCGCGCAGGGCGATCAGCCGCGCCGCGGCTCGCGGCTCCGATTCGAGACCGGAACCCAAACCCGTGGGCCGCAACAGGATCTCGGGTCGCAGAGCGACGGCGAGACCGTAGGCGGCCGTCGCCGCGCCGAGGATCCGGGTGGGCGTGGTCGGATTCATCGTGCACCGCCGTCCCGCTCGCGCAGCACGAGGTGCACGACATCGAGATAGTCCGAGCGGAATCCGGCCTCGGAGTAGGCCAGGTACAACCGCCACATCCGCTGGAAGACCTCGTCGAATCCCAGGTCGGCGACGTGGTCGGCGGCGGCGGTGAACCGTTCCAGCCACAGGCGCAGCGTGTGCTCGTAATGGTGGCCCAGGCTGCGGCGATGCGTGATCCCCAGGCCGGTGTGCGCCGAAAGAAGCTGAGCGAGCAGGGTTTCCGAGGGCAGGAACCCGCCCGGGAAGATGTACTCCTGGATCCAGGTGTGCGTTCGCCGCGCGGCCCGCAGGCGGTCGTGGGGCATGGTGATGACCTGCAGAGCGATGCGCCCGCCGGGCGCGAGCACCCGTTCGAGGGTGGCCAGGTAGCCGGGCAGGTAGTCGTATCCGACCGCCTCGATCATCTCCACCGAGACGACGGCGTCGTAGCGCCCGTCGACGCGACGGTAGTCCAGCAGCTCGATCGACACCCGGTCGGTCAGCCCGGCGGCCGCGACCCGCTGCCGGGCGTGACGCTGTTGCTCGGAGGACAGGGTGAGCGACCGGACCGTCGCGCCCCTGCGTGCCGCCCGCAGCGCCAATTCGCCCCAGCCGGTGCCGATTTCGAGCACCGTGCTGCCCGGCCCGACCCCGGCGTCGTCGAGCAGCCGATCGATTTTGCGATGCTGCGCCGCGGCGAGATCGTCCCAGGTCGGTGCCGGTTCCAGGCGTTCGAACAGCGCCGCCGAATAGGTCAGGGTCTCGTCGAGGAAGGCCGCGAAGAAGTCGTTGGACAGGTCGTAATGGTGCGCGGCGTTGCGGCGGGCACCCGCGGCGGTCGCCCTGGTGGCCCGCGGGTGTCGCGGGAGCAGCAGCGGCCGGAACACGTGCAGTGGCCTGGGCACCACTGCGCGGATGTCGGCGGCCAGCACCGTCAGCCCCGCGGGCAGATCCGGGGCGCTCCACTCGCCGGCCATGTACGCCTCGCCGAACCCGATGAGACCGGAGACCGCGATCCGCCGGGCGAAGGCGTCGGGATCGTGAAGCACCAGGCGGGGCGCATCCGGGTCGTCGAGCGCGCCGCCCCAGCGTTCACCGCCGGGCAGTTCGATCCGCAGCGGAAGGCGTTGCACCGCACGCTCGAACAGGGCCAGGACGACCGGGCGGCCGAGTGCGGACCGCGGGCCGATCGGCACCGGCGGCGGTGCGATTCGGTGCGCACCGGAGACGGCGGGCGGCCGTGCGAACGAGGATCGGCTCATGTCAGGACCTCCCGGGAGGCAGCCGACGGGCGGGCAGTGATGGGCAGGCCCCGGCGCCACAGGCGTAGGCCTTGCCAGCGGATCAGGGCGGTCACCCGCAGCGTTTCGACCGGGTGCGCCGCCAGTACCCGGGCCACGGTGCGCCGGTTCGCGGGCAGCACTTGCCCGCTGACGGTCCCGGCGAAGACGGCGCGGCCGTCGGTTCCTTCCAGCGTGATCGCCACCCGGAGCCGATCCGTGGGTTCCGGAGCCCGCAGCCGGTACCGTCCGGCGGCGGGAGTGAACGGGGACACGTAGAACTCCTTGGCGACAATCGCTTCCGGCCGCGCGGGCGCCAGGTAGCGGTGCCGCTCGCCGTAGGTGTTGTGGACCTCGGCGATCACCCAGCGCAGTGTGCCGTTCGCGTCGTGGCACCAGTAGACGGTGAGGGGATTGAAGACGTATCCGAGCACCCGGGCGTTGGCGAGCATGAGGATGCGTCCATCGCCCAGTTCGATTCCGGCCGCGGCCAGGTAGTCGATCACATTGGCGCGCAGGGTGGCAGCGGGGTCGCCGAGGTGGTCGCGGGCACGGAAGCTCGCCAAGCAGCGCCACGGCCACGACAGTGCGGGCAGTTCGTCCAGGTCGACCAGCCAGCTGTAACTGCGATAGGTGAAGGCGTGCCGCACCGGCGCCAGTCGTGTGTGGTGAATGACGGTGCGCACCAGTCTCGCTCGGGTCATGACGACTCCCGGATGGTGACAGCCGGGGTCGATGGGCTCCCGTGCCACCGGCCGCCGATCCGTTCGGCGGCGCGTACGCCGGACAGTGCGCCGTCCTCGTGGAATCCCCAGCCGTGGTAGGCACCGGCGAACGCCACTGTGTGGTCCCCGATTTCGGCGAGCCGGCGGCGCGCGGTCATGGATTCGGGTGTGTACCGGGGGTGTTCGTAGTCCATGGTCGCGAGCACGGACTCGGGCGCCACCCGGCCGTCGTCGCCGAGGGTGACCAGGAACCGCCGATCGCCCGGTCCGTCGGGCAGGCGTTGCAACCGGGTCAGGTCGTAGCTGACCTGGACCCGCTCCGGGGTGGCCGTGCAGTGCGGCAGCCGGTAGTTCCACGAGGCGCGCGCGCCGGACCGCCGGGGCAGCACCGAATCATCGGTGTGCAGCAGCACTCGATTGGCCGTATAGGGCAGCCCTCCGAAGATGTGCGACTCGGCGATGGTCGGCGAATCCAGCAGGCGCAGCGCCTGTTCCGGGTGGGTGGCGATGACCGCGGCGTCGAAGAACTCCACCTCGTCGGCATCGTCACGCACTCCGACGGTGTGCGCGCCACGGTGCACCGAGCGGACCGGAACCCCGGCGCGCACCTGGTGCAGGCGGGCGGCCACGGCCCGCACATAGCTCGCCGAGCCGCCGGTGACGGTGCGCCAGGTGGGCGATCCGAACACGGTGAGCATGCCGTGATGATCGAGGAACGTGAACAGGTAGCGGGCCGGGTAGCGCAGGGCCAGCCGTGGCGGACACGACCAGACCGCCGCCACCAGCGGCACCATGAAATGTGCCGTGAAGTAGGGCGTGAAGGCGCAGTCGGTGAGGAACTCGCCGAGGGTGCGCGGTTCGTCGGCGCCGGTGGCCAATTCGGCTCGCGCCAGCCGGTGGAAGCGGGTGATCTCACCGAGCATGCGCAGATAGGGCGGGCGCAGCAGGACCGAGGGTTCCGGGATCAGTCCGCGCGGCCCCTTCGCTCCGGCGTACTCCAGGCCGCAGCCGTCGCAGCGCACCGACATCGACATGTCGGATTCCTGTGTGCGCACGCCCAGTTCATCGAACAACCGCAGCAGCGTCGGGTAGGTGCGGTCGTTGTGCACGATGAACCCCGAGTCCACGCCGAGGCGATCGCCGGAGCCGTCCGCGCGCACGGGCACCCGATGGGTGTGGGCATGGCCGCCGAGCCGCGAATCCGCCTCGTACAGCACCACTTCGCAGTCGCGGGCCAGCACCCAGGCGGCGGTGAGGCCGGACACTCCGCTGCCGATCACCGCGACGCGGCGACGGGCCGCCCCGGTCAGCGCGCGCACAACGGCTCGATTCCGTCGAAGCCGCCGGTCACCGGTGAGGTCAGGAACAGGCAGGGATCCATGCCCGCCGCGTCGATGCCCGCGCGGATGTCGCTCCACTGCCCGGCGTCGGGCGCGGGCGTACGGGAGAGCACGAAACCGGCTGTGCGGCCGGGGTTCACGACGACCGACCAGCGGTAGTCGGGATCCAGCGCGGTGACGATGTAGTTGGTCGCCGGATCGGACTCCCCCCGGAAGCTCACCCCCAGTTGCGCGTTGGTGGCCGGATCGGTGATGCGCGCGGTGCCGGTGATCTCGTCACGGGTGCCGAGCCAGGTGGTGCAGGAGTTCCGCACGGTCAGTCCGTCCGGTGTGGGGGTGTACTCGGCCCGGGTGTCGCGTGCGCAGGCGAGATTGAACGGCTGTGGGATCGCCGCGAGCTGCAGCCAGGTTCCGGTATACCGGGACACCTCCAGCATCGGCACCGGCGGCGGAGGTGCGGCGGCCGCCCGGGCGGCGAGCGGCCAGCAGGCGGGCAGGACCGCGGCGGCGGCCGCGGCGCGCAGCCATCGGCGGCCGCGCAATGGACTGGTGTGCATGGTTCCTCCGCCGGTTGGGCGTGCGCCGGTCGGTTGTTCCCGGCTCCTGGTTGTCGATGCTAGCATTCAATCGATGCAAAAACGATGCATCAGTTGAATCTATGCCCGGCATCGAGCGACGCGAGCGAAAGGCGAGACAGCATGAGCGCACAGCACGTCCTCGACGACCTCCTGGATCGCACGGTCGTACTCGGTTACGGCCGCCTCGGTCACCGGCTCCGGCGCGGGTCGTGGCCGTCGATCCCCACCGATGCGCTGCGCGGCCGCACCGCCCTGGTCACCGGCGCGAACTCCGGGATCGGCAAGGCCATCGCGACCGGGCTGGCGGAAGTCGGCGCGGCGGTCACCCTGGTCGTGCGCGACCGCGAGCGCGGCGTCGCCGCGGCGGCGGAGATCACCGCGGCCGTGCCCGGCGCGGCGGTCGGGGTCACATGCTGCGATGTCTCCGACCTGGCCGCCGTCCGCGATGTCGCCGCCGACCTGGCCCGACAGGTCGATCGCGTCGACGTGCTGGTCCACAACGCCGGAGTGCTGCCGCCGCGGCGAACCGAGAACCCACAGGGCCACGAGCTCTGCCTGGCGACCCACGTGCTCGGCCCCTTGCTGATGACCGAGGCGCTCGCACCACTGCTGACCCGCTCGGCGGCGGCGCGGGTGATCCTGGTGTCCTCCGGCGGCATGTACACCCAGGCCCTGCACCCCGGCGACATCGAGTACCGGGCGACGCCCTATCGCGGCGCGACGGCCTACGCGCGCTCCAAGCGCATCCAGGTGGCCCTCACCCCGATACTCGCCGATCGATATGCGCCGCAGGGAATTTCCGTGCACTGCATGCACCCGGGCTGGGTGGACACCCCCGGCATCTCGGCGGCACTGCCCCGCTTCCGCCGACTGGCCGGACGGCTCCTGCGCACACCCGAGCAAGGCGCGGACACCGCGGTCTGGCTGGCGGCCACCGACGTCCCGTCCGGGCGCTTCTGGCACGATCGCCGCGCCCGGCCGGAGCACTACCGGGCCGGGACCCGCACGTCGGCCGCCGACCGGGAACGGGTGTGGCAGTACTGCGCCGCCGCGGCGGGCTTGCCCGCTAGGTGACTCAAACAGAATATCGATGCATAAACAGTGCATCGGTATCCGCAGCGGCAAAGCGCTGGACCGAGGCTCGCCAGTGCCATGGCCGCGACCGCCCCGCGATGAACAACGCCACGACAGGTGCAAAGGATCAGCGATGAGCCAATCCCGCTACCGTGCAAGGTAATTCATATAGCTGCCGACCTGCCACGACCGTCCGACAGCCCCGCGACCTCGACTCCGCCCGGCGACCGGGCTGCGGTCAGAGTCCTGTTGTCAGGACCACGCGGAACCGGGCTTTCCCACTGAGGGCGTGGCGATATGCGGCGGGCGCATCGTCGAGCGGCCGCTCCTCGATCATGGCCCGGATGCCGGTGACGGCGGCGAAGTCGAGGGTGCGCTCGATGTCGCGGGCGGTGCCTGCCGGGTGCCCGCGCACGGCCCGGGACTGAAAGATCAGTTGGAAGGGGCTGACCGGGATCGGCGTCGGAACCGCACCGATGACGATCAGTTCACCGTCCGTGGACAGGCCGTCGATGGTGGCGGCCATCGCCTCGGAGCTCGCGGCGGTGGCTTGAACGACGCGGGCGCCGCCGAGACGACGGAGTTCGGCGGCGACATCCTGGGCTGTGGAGTCGATGTAGTGCCGGGCCCCGAGTTTCGTAGCGAGCGGTTCCTTGTCCTCTCCCCGTGCGATCGCGACGGTGTCGAAACCCATCTTCGCGGCGAACTGGACACCGAGGTGCCCGAGCCCGCCGATGCCGAGGATCGCGACCAGATCGCCGGGGCGCGCCTGGCTCCGGCGCAGCGAGTTGTAGGTGGTCACTCCCGCGCAGGCCATCGGTCCGGCGTCGACCGCGGTGAACTCGTCGGGGATGCGGGCGATCGCGCTGGCCGGCACGACCACGGCGTCGGCATAACCCCCCGGATACTGCCAGCCCGGCACCTGGAGGTTCTCGCAATGCATGAAGTCCCCGTCACGACAGTGGTCGCAGTACAGGCACGCACCGCCGAACCAGCCGACGGCCACCCGGTCGCCGGGACGCCAGCGCGGTACGCCCTCGCCGACCGCGTCGATACGACCCGCGATCTCATGGCCGGGCGTCAGCGGGAACGTCACACCTGGCAACGCATTGGTGACGAACGCGTTGTCCGAGTGACAGATACCGCAGGCTTCGACGGTGACCCGCACCTGTCCCGGCCCCGGATCGGGTATGTCGCGAGTGGTCAGGAACAGTTCGCCGTCCGGATGGTCCACCTGGACGGATCGGATGCTGGGCATCGGAAGAACTCCCTCCGGCTGTGAGCGGGCCTGAAACGCAGTCCTGTCCGTCACGGTCCTCCATCGGACCGCCGGGGCACCTTCGAGGGTAGTGCCCCCAGTCCTTCCTGTGCATGGATAACCGACGGTCCCCGACCGTGCCCGGGGCCCGACCAGGGTTCGGCACTGGTCGGCGGTCATGGGCGAGGCGGCTTCCCGGGCGTGCTGCAGGGTTCCACCAGCTCCGCTCTGGTGCACATCGCGCCCCCCGATCCTCGTCGTCCGGCCCGTCGTGCTACCTACCAAGCGTGTCGTCTACGGCCGTGACGTGACCGGGCACCGCGTCGACGAGCCGGTGCTGGTCTCGATCGACCTCGACAACGTCAAAGTCAGCTGACCCTCACGGCCGTGGCCGCGGCGCGGTGGTCGCGGCCACGGCTTGGGGCGAGTGCGTCGGGTCGTCAGGAGGCACCCAGGGCCGCGCCGGACGGTGGGGTGGGAGGTGCCAATGGTGCTGCCGGGCAGTGTGTTCAGCGATTCGGAGGAAGTCGGCGACGGCTGCATTGTGCGGTTCGTCGCGCCAGGCGATACACCACGGGTAGTACGGTTGCAGCTCCGCGGGATGGTGAATCGGTACTCCAGACTCCGCGTATCGTGCTGCGTAACTTTCGAATTCGAGGACATAGCCCGACTCGGTGGCACGGTGCATGGCGGCCAGGCAATGCCCGAAGGTACCGGGGTTACCCAGCCATCGCATCGACATCCCGCTGGCGCGTTCGAGGGTTGTGAGATAGTCGCCGTGCGCGTTGTACAGCCCGGACGCGGGCGTGTCGGCGAAGACCTCCACCGGGCGTTCGAACAGGGATACCGAGGCCTTCGGCGGATCGCCCGGGCGGCCGACCAGCAACATCGGTTCGAGACGCAGGCGATGAAATTGCCAGCCGGTCGGATTCAGCGCGACCATCTCGGCCGTGACACGCAATATCGCGACATCGAGCCGGTTGTTCAGCAATGCGTCCAATTGCCGCCGGCTGTCCAGCGAGCGCTCGACGAGCCGGACATCGGGATAGGCGGCAGCGAAGGCGTCTGCGACGATCCGGCTGGTCTGCAGCTCGAAGATGTGGGCGATGCGCACCATCGCGGACTCGACGGGGTGTTCGCCGATGCGGGCGGCCAGGGCGATCAACTCCCGAGCATCGGAGAGGACCCGGTGTCCGTGCGCAGTCAGTGTCACATGGCGACTGTCACGTTCCAGCAGTCGCACGCCGAGCTGATCCTCGAGCTTGCGAATCTGCTTCGACAGCGCCGGCTGGCTGATGTAGACCTTGGCTGCGGCGCGCCCGAAGTGCAGCTCGTCGGCGACGGCGACGAAGTAGCGCAGTCGGCGTATGTCCAGGTCCACAATTCGCCCTCACTCTTCGATCCCCGCGGCCTCGAACGCATCCTCGCCTGCAAGTATGCCGTCTCGGTTATCGATCTGGGCTGGATATGACTTGGACATCCGCGGGGACGCGATGGTGGACTCGGCAGGGGCCGTGGGCGCCGGGCGATGCGCCGTCGAACCCGCTGGCGCCGCCGCAGGTTCGCGCAGAGAGGGATCGACATGCCGCAGTCCGCTACCCCGGTGGTGTTCATTCACGGCTTGTGGCTGCATGCCACCAGTTGGGGCCCGTGGGTCGAACACTTCCGCGCCGCTGGATACGCTCCGATCGCTCCGGGCTGGCCGGGTGAGCCCGACACGGTCGCGTCCGCGCGCGAGCATCCGGATGCGGTCGCGAACATTGGAATCGACGATGCCACAGCGCATTTCGCCGAGATAATCGACACCCTGCCTGCCGCACCGATCATTGTCGGCCATTCCTTCGGCGGCCTCATCACCGAGAAGCTCCTGGGCGAGGGGCGCGGCGTCGCCGGAGTCGCGATCGATCCGGCGCAGATCAAGGGAGTCCTGCCGCTGCCCCTCGCGCAGCTGCGCGCCGGCCTGCCGGCATTGGGAAACCCGACCAACTTGCACAAGGCGGTCTCCTTGACCGAGAAGGAATTCCGATTCGGATTCGGGAATGCGGTGTCCGAGCAGGAATCCGACGAGCTGTTCGAACGGTGGACCATTCCCTCACCGGCCCGCCCGCTGTTCCAGGCCGCCGCCGCCAACTTCGTGCTGCACTCGCAGGCGAAGGTGAACACCGGCAACGCGGATCGAGGTCCGCTGCTGCTCATCTCGGGTCTCGAGGACCACACGGTGCCCGATGTAGTCACTCGATCGACATTGAAGCAGTACCGCGACTCCACCGCGGTGACCGAGTTGAAGCAGTTCGAGGGCCGTGGCCATTCACTGACGGTGGACAGCGGCTGGAAGGACGTCGCCGACGCCGTGCTCGCCTGGCTGGCCGACCAGGGTCTGTAGTAACCGACCGGACGAAGGAGCGCCTGCCATGGATCTCGGACTGACCGACGTGCTCGCGGTGGTCACCGGCGCGAGCCGGGGTATCGGTCTGGCCATCACCCGGACCCTCGTCGAGGAAGGCGCGATCGTGGTCGCCGCCGCCCGCCACACCGGTGACGAGCTGCGCGCACTCGCCGACGGCGGCCGGGTACATCCGGTCGAGGTCGATCTGTCCACCCCGGAGGGCGCGATCGATGTGGCTGCCGCCGCCGAGAAGCTCGGTGACACAAGAATTCTGGTCAACAATGTCGGCAAGGTCACGCCCCGCCTGACCGGGTTCCTCGACGTCACCGACGACGACTGGCTGGGCACCCTCACTCTGGATCTGCTGGCCGCGATCCGAACCACCCGCGCCGTGCTGCCCGCCATGCTCGGTGCCGGGCAGGGCAGCATCGTCATGATCAGTTCGGTCAATGCCACGCTCGCCGATCCGGCGGTGATCGATTACAGCGCCGCGAAAGCCGCTCTCACCAATACCGCGAAGTCGCTGTCGAAACAGCTCGGCCCCCACGGCATCCGGGTCAACACCATCAGCCCCGGCCCCGTCGCCACCGACCTGTGGCTGAGCGACACCGGTGTCGCCCACGCGATCGCCCGCGCCACCGGCGGCGACGCCGATGACGTCGCGCGGTCCGCGGCAGCGGCATCCGTCACCGGCCGCTTCACCCGCCCCGACGAGATCGCCGACCTCGCGGTCTTTCTCGCCAGCGAGCGCGCCGCGAACATCACCGGCTCGGACTTCGTGATCGACGGCGGCCTGCTCACGACCACCTGAGCGTCCGTGCTCGAGGCGCGGTCTCGCGGGCCGGAGCGATCACACCCGGGCGATTCCACCGTCGACGAACAACACCGGTTCGCTCAGCTGAGCCTGGCGCCGCCCGCCTGATTCGGGACACAGCTGTCCAATCGCCGGGGGGACCGAGCGTCGAGTGGCCTTGCCGCGCGGGGTCGGCGGAGTCTACGGTCGAGGAACCCGGGTCGCAGGGAGTCAGCCGTGGCGTCGACAGTGCAGCGACGTGGTCCGATCGGCTTTCTGACCGATCGGTTCACCATCACCAGGCAGGAATGGCTCCGCCTGGCCGGGATCGTCGCGGTGGTCGTCGGGTTGCATGTGATCGGCTGGGGCACGCTGATCGGGATCGTGGCCCCGCGACATTTCAGCGTCGGCGACCGGACGCTCGGGTTCGGGGTCGGGCTGACCGCCTACGTGCTGGGGCTGCGGCATGCTTTCGACGCCGACCATATCGCCGCCATCGACAACACCACCCGAAAGCTCATGCACGACGGGCAGCGGCCGCTGTCGGTCGGGCTGTACTTCTCGCTCGGGCATTCCACCGTGGTGTTCGGGCTGGCCCTGCTGCTGTCGGTGGGCGTGAAAGCGGTGGCCGGGCCGGTGGCCGACGATTCCTCGGCGCTGCACCGCTACTCCGGTGTGGTCGGCGCCGCGGTGGTGGGCGGCTTCCTCTATCTCATCGCGCTCATCAATCTCGTTGTGCTGACCGGGATTCTGCGGGCGGTGCGCGGGTTGCGTTCGGGCCGCTTCGACGAGGCCGAGCTGGAGGACCGGCTCGCCGGGCGTGGGTTCGTGACCCGGCTGCTGGGCCCGGTGATGAAGTCGATCTCCCGGCCGTGGCAGCTGTTCCCGATCGGGCTGCTGTTCGGCCTGGGCTTCGACACCGCCACCGAGGTCGCGCTGCTGGTGCTGGCCGGGACCAGCGCGGCGGCCGGGCTGCCCTGGTACGCCATCCTGTGCCTGCCGGTGCTGTTCGCGGCCGGAATGAGCCTGCTCGACACCCTCGACGGCACCTTCATGAACTTCGCCTACGGGTGGGCCTTCGCGCAGCCGCTGCGCAAGGTCTACTACAACCTCACCGTGACGGCGCTGTCGGTGGCGGTCGCCCTGATCGTGGGCACGGTCGAACTGCTGAGCCTGCGTGGCGCGGGTTCCGACCCCGGTGGCATCGATTCGACACTGCTCGGCTGCCTGGTCGTCGGTGTTTTCGTCGGTGTCTGGGTGATCGCCCTGGCCGGGTGGCGCTTCGGCCGCATCGAGCAGCGGTGGGCCGGTGCGCCCCGGGTGGAGACAACCGCCCGCGCACCCGAGGCCGGGGAGTAGCGTGGGTCTTCTCCGATCGTCGAATCGAGGCCCGTGTGCACGAGATGGCGATAACCTGCAGCCTGGTCGAGGCCGTGTGTGAACACGCGGCCGGTCGGCGGGTGCACAGTGTGACCGTCGAGGTCGGGGCGCTGTGCGCGGTGATCCCCGCCGCGATGGAGTTCTGTTTCGAGATCGCCGCGGAGGGAACCGTGGCCGAGGGCGCGCGGCTCGAGATCGCCGTGATTCCAGGCAGTGCGTCGTGCCGATCCTGCGGCGACCGATTCCAGGTCGCCGATCCGATCCTGTTGTGTCCCTGCGGCAGCGCCGACGTGGAAATCACCGCGGGGCGCGAGCTGCGTATCCGGTCCTTGGAGGTGAGCCGGGAATGTGCGCCACCTGCGGCTGCGGTGATGACGGATCAGCCGTGATCACCGTTGTCCCCCACCACCATTCACCCGAGCACGATCATCCGCACCGGCACGACGGCGGCGCGGGCGACCATGTGCACGGGCACGGTCCCGGCGAGCACGTGCACCTCGCGCCGACCGAGACGATCACTCTCGAACAGAAGGTGCTGGCGAAGAACGACGCACTGGCCCGCGCGGTCCGGCGCCGGCTGGCCGAGCAGGCCATCCTGGCGATCAACCTGACCAGCTCCCCCGGCTCGGGCAAGACGACCCTGCTCGAGCGCACGCTGCGCGACCTCGCCGACACCTCGATCGCGGTGATCGAGGGCGATCAGGAGACCATGCTCGACGGCGAGCGCATCCGCGCGACCGGGCGGCCGGTGGTCCAGGTCAATACCGGCGCCGGATGCCACTTGGACGCCGCCATGATGGACAGCGCGCTCACGGCGCTGTCCCCCGCCCCCGGCACACTGCTGTTCATCGAGAATGTCGGGAATCTGGTCTGCCCCGCGCTTTTCGACCTGGGCGAGCACGCGAAGGTCGTGGTCATCTCGGTGACCGAGGGCACCGACAAACCGTTGAAATATCCGCACATGTTCGCGGCCGCCTCCCTGGTGCTGGTCAACAAAATGGACCTGCTGCCCTACGTGGATTTCGATGTGGAGCGGTGCCGCGAGTACGCGAATTCCATCAATCCCGGGATCGGCGTGCTGACGGTGTCGGCGACCACGGGAATGGGCCTGGCGAACTGGTACGAATGGCTGTTCGAACAGACGTCCGCCCTGCTCAGCGATCTTGAGGAAGGTCTGCGCCGAGAATAGACTGGCGTGATCAGGGTCACATTTCGACGCGATTCCGAGCTGTATGGGAACCACGCAGGTGGCCACCAGCTTCTGAAGGGCGGCATTCATGCCAACTGGCGAAGCAGTCAAAGCCGAAGAGACGCTGATCCATGTGCTGTGGATCAACGCAGGCCTCAGTTGTGACGGTGACTCGGTGGCGTTGACTGCCGCCACCCAACCCAGTGTCGAGGAGATCGCTCTCGGATCCCTTCCGGGACTGCCGAAGGTCGCCGTCCACTGGCCGTTGATCGATTTCGAATGTGGCCCCGCCGGGGGCGCCGATGACTTCCTGGAATGGTTCTTCAAGGCCGACCGCGGTGAACTCGAGCCGTTCGTGCTGGTCGTGGAGGGCTCCATTCCGAACGAGCAGCTGCACACCGAAGGCTATTGGTGCGGGTTCGGCAACAACCCCGACACCGGTCAGCCGATGACCACCAGCGAATGGCTGGATCGCTTGGCGCCCAAGGCAACCGCGGTGGTGGCGGTGGGCACCTGCGCCACCTACGGCGGCATCCACGCCATGGCGGGCAATCCGACCGGGGCCATGGGTGTCCCGGACTATCTGGGCTGGGACTGGCAGAGCAAGGCGGGCATCCCGATCGTGTGCGTGCCGGGCTGCCCGATCCAACCGGACAATCTCTCCGAGACCCTGACCTATCTGCTGTACATGGCGACCGGCCAGGCGCCGATGATTCCGCTCGACGAAGCGCTGCGTCCGAAATGGCTTTTCGGCGCGACCGTGCACGAGGGTTGCGACCGGGCGGGCTATTACGAGCAGGGCGATTTCGCGCACGAATACGGTTCGCCGAAGTGTATCGTCAAACTCGGCTGCTGGGGTCCGGTCGTGAAATGCAATGTGCCCAAGCGTGGTTGGCTCAACGGCGTGGGCGGGTGCCCGAATGTCGGCGGTATCTGCATCGGCTGCACCATGCCCGGATTCCCGGACAAATTCATGCCGTTCATGGACGAACCGCCGGGCGGAAAGCTGTCCTCCGCCGCCTCCGGACTGTACGGATCGGTGATCCGCAGCCTGCGTCACATCACGGCGCGCACCGTGGACAAGGAGCCGCATTGGCGGCATCGGGGCACCGAGCTCGAGACGGGTGCGCGACGCACCTGGTAGGAGAATTCCGATGACACAGATCATTCCGGAACCCTCACATCGCCTCATCGAGCCCGATTCGCTCGTGGAAATGGCGTGGGATCCGATCACCCGCATCGTCGGCAGTCTGGGCATTTACACCAAAATCGATTTCGCGAATCGCGAAGTCGTCGAATGTCACAGCACGTCGTCGATCTTCCGCGGCTACTCCATCTTCATGCGCGGCAAGGATCCGCGTGACGCGCACTTCATCACCAGCCGCATCTGCGGCATCTGCGGTGACAATCACGCCACCTGCTCGTGCTACTGCCAGAACATGGCGTACGGCGTGAAGCCACCGAACCTCGGCGAATGGATCGTCAATCTCGGCGAGGCCGCCGAATACATGTTCGACCACAATATCTTCCAGGAGAATCTGGTCGGCGTGGACTTCTGCGAGAAGATGGTCTCCGAGACCAATCCCGGCGTGCTCACGCTGGCGGAGAAGACCGCCGCGCCGCACGCGGACGCGCACGGCTATCGCACGATCGCCGACATCATGCGCGCGCTCAATCCCTTCACCGGCGATTTCTATCGCGAGGCGCTGCAGGTCAGCCGCTACACGCGAGAGATGTTCTGCCTCATGGAGGGCCGCCACGTCCACCCGTCGACGCTGTATCCCGGCGGCGTGGGCACCGTGGCCACGATCCAGCTGATGACCGACTACATGTCACGGCTGATGCGGTACGTGGAGTTCATGAAGAAGGTCGTGCCCATGCACGACGACCTGTTCGACTTCTTCTACGAGGCCCTGCCCGGCTACGACAAGGTCGGACTGCGGCGCACGCTGCTCGGCTGCTGGGGCTCCTTCCAGGACCCCGAGTTCTGCAACTTCTCCTACCGTGACATGGAGGACTGGGGTCGGCACATGTTCGTCTCACCGGGCGTGGTCGTGGACGGCAAGCTCCTCACCACCTCGCTGGTCGATATCAACCTCGGCCTCCGAATCCTGCTGGGCAGTTCGTATTACGAGGACTGGACCGATCAGGAGATGTTCGTGACCCAGGATCCGCTGGGCAATCCGGTGGACCGGC
The DNA here is from genome assembly GCF_040630785.1 of Nocardia sp. NPDC005746. NCBI lineage: Bacteria > Bacillati > Actinomycetota > Actinomycetes > Mycobacteriales > Nocardiaceae > Nocardia > Nocardia sp. NPDC005746. The sequence continues at coordinate 15,998 of NZ_JBEXYE010000002.1, read as the reverse complement.
GGCACCCGTGGAACCAGCACACCAACCCTCAACCGCAGAAACGCGATCTGGAGGACAAGTACAGCTGGGTGATGTCGCCGCGCTGGTTCGACGGCACCGACCATCTGGCCCTCGATACCGGCGGCGGACCGCTGGCCCGGCTGTGGGCCACCGCGCTGGCCGGGCTGGTCGACATCGGCTATGTGAAGTCCACCGGCCACAGCGTGCAGATCAACCTGCCCAAGACCGCCCTCCGCGGGCCGGTCGAATTCGAGTGGAAGATACCGGCTTTCGGCTCGAACACCATCGAGCGGAACCGGGCTCGCACTTATTTCCAGGCCTACGCCGCTGCCTGTGCCCTGCATTTCGCGGAGCAGGCGCTCGTCGAGATCCGGGCGGGCCGGACCAAGACCTGGGAGGCATTCGAGGTCCCCGACGAAGGCATCGGATGCGGATTCACCGAAGCGGTCCGCGGGGTGCTGTCGCATCACATGGTGATCCGCGACGGCAAGATCGCCAACTATCACCCGTACCCGCCGACGCCCTGGAACGCGAGCCCGCGCGACAGCTTCGGCACGCCGGGTCCCTACGAGGACGCGGTGCAGGGTCAGCCGATCTTCGAGGAGAACGACCGGGAGCACTTCAAGGGGATCGACATCATGCGCACCGTGCGCAGTTTCGATCCGTGTCTGCCGTGTGGCGTGCACATGTACCTGGGCGGTGGCAAGTCGCTGGACCTGCTGCACTCCCCCACCCAGACGCCCGTCACCCAGTGACGAGGACACCGACCGTGAGGAGGGACATCGATGGGAGACGATCGTCCGGCGGCGCGCGACGACCATTGGCGGCACGCCGGCGACCGGATCGAAGACCTCCTCGACGCGAGCTCCGCGGGCGGGCCGATCGCCCGCGAGCGCGCCGAACAACTCGTCGGTGAACTCGTCGAGCTGTACGGCGCGGGACTGCGACGGGTCGTCGAGCTGCTCGACGACGACGCGGTGCGGCGGCTGGCCGCGGACGAACTGGTGGCCAGCCTGCTGATCGTGCACGGACTGCACCCCGACGACGTTCCCGACCGGGTGCGGTCCGCCCTCGACAGCGTCCGCCCCTACCTGGGTTCCCACGGCGGCGACGTCAGCCTGGTCGACGTCGAGGACGGCGTGGTGCGGCTGGAGCTCTCGGGCAGCTGCCGCGGCTGCCCGTCGTCCTCGGTGACCCTGGAACTGGCGGTCGAGGAAGCCGTCCGTGCCGCGGCGCCGGAGATCGAGCGCATCGAAGTCGTTGCCGCGCAATCTGATTCGAACTCGGCCGTGATTCCGGCCGAGTCCCTGTTCACCCGGGTGCACGCCGCGCCCGCCGCCGACTGGGTCGCCGTGCCCGAACTGGCGGAACTGAGTCCGGGCGAGGTCGCCGGCTACGAGGTCGCCGGGCAGGCCCTGCTGGCCTGCCGCGTCGGCGACAACCTGCTGGTGTACCGCGACACCTGCCCGGCGTGCGGCGGCTCGCTCACCGGCGCCCAGCTGCATCGGCGGCCCGGGTATCCGGTCGGTGACGCCGTGCTGCGCTGCCCGTCCTGCCGGGCGCACTACGACGCCGTGCACGCCGGGGACCGGCTCGACGGGGAGGGCCACCTGCACCCCCTGCCGGTGCTGCTGCGCGACGGCGTGCCCACGGTGGCGGTGCCCGCGCTGGAGCCCACCGCATGAGCGCCTCGTTCTCGGTGCTGCGCCGACTCGCGAACCGGCCGGATCCGGGACCGGCCGGTGAGCGCTGCGAGATGTGCGCCGAGCCCATCGGCGCACCGCACCGGCATGTGGTCGATGTCGAGAGCCGCCACCTGCAGTGTGTCTGCACCAGTTGCTATCTGCTGTTCACCGAGCCGGCCGCGGCACTGCGCTACCGCGCGGTCCCGGACCGGTATCTGGCGTTCGGGCAGACCGCGATCACCGCCGCCGAGTGGGACACGCTCGAGATTCCGGTGGGTCTGGCGTTCGTGTTCGCGAATTCCGCGCAGGGCCGGACCGTCGCGTTCTATCCGGGCCCGGCCGGCGCGACCGAATCGGAACTGCCGCCCGAGCACTGGCGGGATCTGCTGCGCAACCATCCCGAACTCGACGTGCTCGCCGACGACGTCGAAGCGCTGCTGATCCGTATGCCCGGCAGCGCCGGCCGCGAGAGCCCCGGCGACTGCCTGCTGCTGCCCATCGACACCTGCTACGAGTTTGTCGGGCGAATGCGGTTGCTGTGGAAGGGATTCGACGGCGGTTCCGAGGCCCGGCACTACATCGACGAGTTCTTCGCCACCATGAACGCCCGCGCTCTCGCCCGAGGCGGTGGGCGGCCGTGAGTCCCGCCTACTCGATCACCTTCGCGGTGCTCGACATCAAGCCCGAGCCCTACGCCATCGGGCCGACCCTGTCGGCGCGCGTCGGGATCGCGGCGCTCGGCGAGGAACCGGTGCACGCCATCGCCTTACGGGCCCAGGTCCGCATCGAACCCAATCGGCGCGCCTACACAGACGCCGAGGGCAGTGGGCTGCTCGACCTGTTCGGCACCCGCGACCGCTGGCACGACACCCAGCGAACGTTCCTGTGGATGCACACCACGACGACGGTGCCCGGCTTCACCGGCGGCTCCGAGGTGGACCTGCCGCTGCCGTGCACCTACGACCTGGAGGTGACCGGATCGAAGTACCTGCACGCCCTGCGGGACGGCACGGTGCCGCTGTTGTTCCTGTTCAGCGGAACCGTGTTCTTCAAAGGCGCGTCGGGTTTCTCGGTGCAGCAGATCCCGTGGGATCGCGATGACCGGTTCAATATGCCCGTGTCCGTGTGGCGGCAGCTCATGGACACCCACTACCCCGACACCGGCTGGGTGCGGATGCGGCGCGAGACCGTCGACGCCCTCACCGCCTACAAGTCCGGGCACGGCTTCCTCGACTACGACCAGGCGGTCACCGAACTGCTGTCGGCCCCGTCGCGGGAGCCGTCGTGAGCGGCCACGAGCCCGGCAGCGTCCGCGACCAGGCGCGGGCGGTCGCCGACGCCGTGCTGTACGAGGGCTACCTGCTGTACCCGTACCACGCGAATGCGCGAAAGAACCAGTCCCGCTGGCAATTCGGGGTCCTGGGTCCCGAGGGCGCGGCCGCGGCGGGCCTCGGTGAGGAGTCCGCGCTCGCCGCGCAATTCCTGGTCGACGCGAGCCCCGCCGCGACACTGCGCCTGACGGTCCGGTTCCTGCAACTGCAGCGTCGCACCGTCGAGGACGCCACCGGGCGGACCGTGCCCGAGCTCCGGGCGGGCGCGCGAGTCTGGACCGGATGGGACGAGGCCGTCGAGCAGGAGATCGACTCGGGGCCGAGGCCGCTGTCGGACACCACGTTCCGCATCGACGTCGACGGCGGAGTGGACATCGAGGACTTCGCCGACGACGACGGCACACCCTTCGGCAGCCTCGTGCGCACGCGCCGAACCCTGAGCGGCCTGGCCGAGACCGTCGTCGAGCGGGTCGGCCGTTATCAGCGGATCAGTGTCACCGTCCGCAATCTCGGCGTCCCCGCGATCGACAAGGACGATGCCGTCACCCGATCCTTCCTCGGCGCGCACGTGCTCTGCGAACTGCGCGACGGCGTCTTCCTGTCGCTGATCGACCCGCCGGACGATGCCGTCGACGCGGCCGAGGCCTGCACCCAGCGCCGCTGCTTTCCCGTGCTCGCGGGTCCCGAGGGCACCGCGGACCTGCTGCTGATCTCACCGATCATCCTCTACGACCATCCGCGCATCGCCGAGCAGAGCGAAGGGCCGCTGTTCGATTCCACCGAGATCGACGAGATCCTGACCCTGCGCGTGCTCACCCTCACCGACGAGGAGAAGGATCAGGCCCGCGCCACCGATCCGCGCGCCGCCGAGCTGATCGACCGCTGCGAGGCCATGACACCGGAGAGCATGCAGGGACTGCACGGACTACTCCGCGACGACAGCCTGCCGCGCGAGGACAACCGGCTCGTGGACGCCGCATCGGGATCGCCGCGCGTCCTGCCCGCGCTCGACCCGGACACCCCGTGGTGGGATCCGCTGTCCGACACTGCCGTCGATCCCGACTCCGACACCGTGGTGATCGGCGGCACGCCGGTCGCCCGCGGCAGCCGGGTGCGGTTGCATCCCTCCCGCCGCGCCGACGCGCAGGACCTGTTCTACGCGGGCCGCACCGCGCGCGTCGCCTCGGTGCACGAGGACGTCGACGGGCAGCTCCACCTGGCGGTGGTCGTCGAGGACGATCCCGCCGCCGAGCTGCACGAATGGTACGGCCGATACCTGTATTTCGCGCCCGACGAAGTCGAACCGATCGAGAAAGGAATCCCGCCATGGAAATCGTAGGTGTGATCGCCGTCGTGCTCGTGGCCCTGGCAGCGCTGCTGGTGGCAGCGGTCGGCATCCGGTCGATACCGGATATGCGCCGATACTTGCGAATCCGGCACATGTAGCGGGGTGATTCCCACGACGAGAGTGCTGGTCGCCGGCATCGGCAACATCTTCCTCGGAGACGACGGGTTCGGCTCCGAGGTGGTGCGGCGCATGCCGGCGAGCACCGAACCCGATGTGCGCGTGACCGATTACGGCATCCGCGGACTGCACCTGGCCTACGACCTGCTCGACGGCTGGGACGCGCTGGTGCTCGTCGACGCGCTGCCCGACCGCGGCACACCCGGGCAGGTGGACGTGTTCCACGCCGATCCGGGTGGCGGCGGCGTCGGTCTCGACGCGCACGCCATGCACCCGGACGCGGTCTTCGCCGTGGTCCGGGCGATGGGAGGAACCATTCCGCCGACGGTGATCGTGGGCTGCCAGATCGGCTCCGTCGCCGACGGCATCGGCCTGACCGAACCCGTGGCCGCCGCGGTGGACCCCGCGATGGCCGCCGTCGAATCCGTGGTGACCGCGCTGCGGCACCCGCAGGAGGTGTGAACGATGTGCCTGGGCATCCCCGGCCGCGTCGTCGGACCGGTCGAGGGCTATCACGGTCAGATCGCGCTGGTCGACGTCTCCGGCGAGCAGCGGACCGTGAATGTCGGCCTGCTGGAGGACGATCCGGCCGGACCCGGCGACTGGGTGATCATCCACATGGGGTTCGCGGTCGAGAAGACCGACGAGGCCGGGGCCGCCGCCGCGCTGGCGGGGCTGCGGCTGATGGGATCGGGTGAGGAGCAGTGACCGGGGCCCGGGTCCGGCGGCGGATCATCGTCGGCGGCGTGGTGCAGGGCGTCGGGTTCCGGCCCTTCGTGTACACCACGGCGGCCGAGCTGGCGCTGACCGGATCGGTGTGCAACGACAGCTCCGGAGTGGTCATCGAGATCGAGGGGGCGGCGGACGGCGTGGACGCCTTCGTCGCGCGCCTGCGGGACCGACCGCCGCCGCTGGCGGTCGTCGAGACCGTCGAGCAGACCGAGATCCCCGTCCGCGGCGGGACCGGCTTCCACATCTCCGGCACCACCCGGGGCGACGGGCGCACCCTCGCATCGCCCGATGTCGCGATCTGCGCCGAATGCGCTGCCGAACTCCAGGATCCGGGCAACCGGCGTTACCGGCATCCGTTCATCACCTGCACCAACTGCGGTCCGCGGTTCACCATCATCGCCGCGCTGCCCTACGACCGCCCGCAGACCTCGATGGCCGGGTTCGCCATGTGCGAGACCTGCGCGCGCGAGTACGCCGATCCCGGCGACCGCCGTTTCCACGCGCAGCCGATCGCCTGCAACGAGTGCGGGCCGACCCTGCGTTTCTCCGACCCCGAGGCCGGGGAGCCGCTGCGAGCGGCACGGAACACGCTGCGTGACGGCGGGATTCTGGCCGTCAAGGGCATCGGCGGCTATCACCTGGCCTGTGATGCCGCCGACAGCGCCGCGGTGGCGGAGCTGCGCCGCCGGAAACGGCGGGGCGACAAGCCTTTCGCGGTCATGGTGCCCGATCTGGCGACCGCCGCGGCCATCGCCGACGTGGATGCGACCGCCGCCGCCCTGCTCACCGGCCCGGCCCGGCCCATCGTGCTGCTGCCGCGCCGGACCTCCGCGTCCGCGGACCCCGACGCGCCGCCGCTGCCCGTGGACGCGGTCGCGCCGCACAACCGCGATCTCGGGGTGATGATCGCCTACACGCCGCTGCATCTGCTGCTGTTCGGACTGCCCGGCGACGCCCCCGGCCCGCGCGTGCTGGTCATGACGTCGGGCAACCTCGGCGGAGAACCCATCTGCCACACCGACTCCGACGCCCGCGAACGACTGTCCGGGCTCGCCGACGCCGTCCTGTCCCACAACCGCCCGATCCTGGTGCCGTGCGACGACTCGGTGGTCAAGGTGGTCGACGGCGTCGAGGTGCCGTTCCGGCGCTCCCGCGGCTACGCCCCGCTGCCGCTCGCCCTGCCGCTGCCCGCCGCGCCGACCCTCGCCGTGGGCGCGGACCTCAAGAACACCTGCGCCGTCGCCGACGGCCGCTACGCCTGGCTGAGCCAGCACATCGGCGACATGGACGACGTCGCGACCCTGCGCGCGTTCACCGCCGCCGAGCGGCATCTCGAGAAACTCACCGGCGTCGCCCCGCAGCAGCTCGCCGCCGACGCCCACCCCCGCTACCGGTCCACCGCCTGGGCCGCGGAACACGCGGGCCGCCGACCGATCCGGCTGGTGCAGCACCATCACGCGCACGTGGCGGCCGTCATGGGCGAGCACGGCCTGGACGCGAGCGCGACCGTGCTCGGATTCGCCTTCGACGGCACCGGTTACGGGCCCGACCGCGCCATCTGGGGCGGGGAGGTGCTCGCCGCGAGCTACAAGGGGTTCCGCCGCCTGGCGCACCTGCGCTACGTGCCGCTGGCCGGCGGTGACCTCAGCGTGCAGCGGCCGTATCGAATGGCCTTGGCGCACTTGCGGTCCGCGAACCTCGATTGGTCGCCGGATCTGCCGTGCGTGCGCGCCTGCCCGCCGCGCGAGGCGCAGGTGCTGGCACATCAGCTCGACACCGGGCTCGGCTGTGTGCCCACCTCCAGCATGGGCCGGTTGTTCGATGCCGTCGCCTCGCTGTGCGGGGTGCGGCACGAGGTCGACTACGAGGCGCAGGCCGCCATCGAATGGGAGGGCCTGTCCCGTGACGCCGACCCGGGCGCGGTCGCCTACCGGTTCGCCCTGCCCGGCGACCCCATCGACGAGACGGCCGCCATCGATCCGGCGCCCGTGCTCGCCGCGGTGATCGCCGATGTGCGCGGCGGGGTGCCCGCCGGTGTCATCGGCGCGCGGTTCCACGCGGGCGTCGCACACCTGGTCCTGGATCTGGCGACACGCTACGGCGATCCGGAGCAACCGGTCGCATTGTCCGGCGGCGTGTTCCAGAACGCGCTGCTGCTCACGACCGTGCTGCGGCTGCTGCGCGAGCACGGTTTCCACGTCCTCACCCACCATCGCGTGCCACCCAACGACGGTGGGATCGCGTTCGGCCAGTTACTCGCCGTCGCGGCGAGCTGAGCGGAAGGAGAACAGCGATGTGCCTGGCAGTCCCCGGCAAAGTGCTCAGCGTTCACGAGCGGGATGGCACGCGGATGTCGGTGGTCGACTTCGGCGGCGTCCAGAAGGATGTCTGCCTGCAGTACATCCCGGACATCGCCGTCGGCGACTACGTGATCGTGCACGTCGGCTTCGCCATCCAGCGGCTCGACGAGGAGTCGGCCATGCAGACGCTCGCCGAGTTCGAACACCTCGGCGTGCTGAAGGAGGAATTCGGCGATGGATTCGCGATCGCCGCAGCCCAGGCCGGAGTGGCCAACCCGGAAACCACCCCGCCCGCCGATCCGGAGGTGAAACCATGAAATACCTCGACGAATTCAGTAATCCGGAACTGGCGAAGCTGCTGCTCGATCGGATCCGCTCCACCACCACGCGGCGCTGGTCGATCATGGAAGTCTGTGGCGGGCAGACGCATTCGATCATCCGCCACGGGATCGACCAACTGCTGCCCGACCAGATCGAGATGATCCACGGTCCCGGCTGCCCGGTCTGCGTCACCCCGCTCGAGCTGATCGACAAGGCGCTGGCCATCGCCGCCCAGCCCAATGTCATCTTCTGCTCCTTCGGCGACATGCTGCGCGTGCCCGGCAGTTCCAAGGATCTGTTCCGGATCAAGAGCGAAGGCGGCGACGTCCGCGTCGTCTACTCACCGCTCGACGCCCTCGAACTCGCCCGCGCCAACCCCGACCGCCAGGTCGTGTTCTTCGGCATCGGGTTCGAGACCACCGCACCGGCCAACGCCATGACCGTCTACCAGGCGCAGAGGCTCGGCGTGCGCAACTTCTCGCTGCTCGTCTCGCACGTGCTGGTGCCCCCGGCGATCGCCGCCATCATGGAATCGCCGAGCTGCCGGGTCCAGGCCTTCCTGGCCGCGGGGCACGTGTGCACCGTGATGGGCACCGCCGAGTATCCGCCACTGTCGGAGAAGTACCGGGTTCCGGTGGTGGTCACCGGATTCGAGCCGCTCGACATCCTCGAGGGCATCCGGCGCACCGTCGACCAGCTCGAACACGGCCGCCACGAGGTGGAGAACGCCTACCGGCGCGCGGTCACCGCCGAGGGCAACCCGGCCGCCAAGGCCATGCTCGCCGATGTCTTCGAGATCACCGACCGCGGCTGGCGCGGCATCGGGGTGATCCCGCAGAGCGGCTGGCGGCTCTCGCCGCGCTACCGCGAGTTCGACGCCGAACACCGGTTCGCGGTCAGCGATCTGCACACCGAGGAATCGCCGATCTGCCGATCGGGCGAGGTGCTGCAGGGCCTGATCAAACCGCACGAGTGCGCCGCCTTCGGCAAGGAGTGCACACCGCGTAATCCGCTCGGCGCCACCATGGTGTCCTCCGAGGGCGCCTGCGCGGCCTACTACCTGTACCGGCGGCTGGATCTGCCCGCGGAGGTGGCTCATGCCTGACATTGTCGGAAGCGGCAACGGCGCCGTCGATTTCGAGAACTGGGTGTGCCCGATGCCGCTGCGCGACTCACCCACCATCGTGATGGGGCACGGAGGCGGCGGCGCGATGTCCGGCGAGCTGATCGAGCATTTGTTCCTGCCCGCGTTCGGGGCGGCGGCGCAGGCCGGGCTCGGCGACTCGGCGGTCGTGACGGTCGGCGAGACGCGGCTGGCGTTCAGCACCGACTCGTTCGTGGTGAAGCCGTTGACCTTTCCCGGCGGATCCATCGGCGATCTGGCCGTCAACGGCACGGTCAACGATCTGGCGATGTCGGGGGCGCGGCCGCTGGTCCTGTCGACCGCGTTCATCCTCGAGGAGGGCACGCCGCTCGTACGGATCGCGGAAGTGGCCTCGGCCATGGGCACCGCGGCGCTCGGCGCCGGGGTCGCGCTCGTCACCGGCGACACCAAGGTCGTCGACGCCGGGCACGGGGACGGCATCTACGTCAATACCGCGGGCATCGGCGTGCTCGATCCCGGAGTCGACATCCGGCCCGAACTCGCCGCGCCTGGAGACGTGGTCATGGTCAGCGGGGAGATCGGATTGCACGGCGTCGCGGTACTGTCGTGCCGCGAGGGACTCGAATTCGGGACGACCGTGTGCAGTGACACCGCTCCGCTGCACGGTCTGGTCGCGGCGATGCTGGCGACCGGCGCGACCGTGCACACCATGCGCGACCCGACTCGCGGTGGGGTGGCCGCCAGCCTGAACGAGATCGCGCGCGCCGCGGGCGTGGGAATCGCTTTGGACGAGAACACGATTCCGATCCCCGCCGGGGTCCGCGACGCGTGCGGGCTGCTCGGCCTGGACCCGCTGTACGTGGCCAACGAAGGCAAGCTGGTGGCCTTCGTGCCCGCCGCGGACGCCGATCGGGTGCTGGCCGCCATGCGCGCCCATCCGCTCGGGGTGCACGCCGAGATCATCGGCCGCTGTGTGGCCGAGCATCCCGGCATGGTGACCGCGCACACCGCGCTCGGTGGCACTCGGGTCGTCGATCTACCCGCAGGAGAACAGCTTCCACGCATCTGCTGACCCCCAACTCACGGAGGCCGCCATCACCGTCCCCCACCCCGATTACACCCGGTCCCAGCCACCCGACCCGGGGGCCGGGGAGACGATGTTCGCGCGTTACGCCTACCCGCCGAACGCGCTGGGCTACTGCGGACCACCGGACACGACGGCCCTGTCCGACGGATCGCCCGCGTTGATCCGCGACGCCGCCCGCCGCTTCACCGGCGCCTGGCCCTACCTCCAGGTCATGTCCGCCATGACCGGCATCGCCGACCCCCTCGACCTGCGCCTGGTCGAATCCTATTGGCACGGTGGAGGAATCGGCTCGACCCTCGATCCGGCAGCCTTCTGCACCGAACTGCTCGCCATCCTGGGCCCGGCCGCGGGCCTGTACTGGACCCACCTGACCCCCCGGCTCGCCCCCGAGGCAGCCCCCAACCATTGCTTCCACGTCTTCGGCGTCTACCCGTGGAGCCGCCTGCTCGGCACGGCGGCGACCCCCACCGCCCTGGAAGTCCTCGACAAATGCCGCATCACCCCGGCGCGCGTGGTGGCCCGCGACGGCTCCCACGTCCGGCTGGAGGCCAGCCACCTGACCTGGGACGGCCACCACCTCGACCTGGGCACACCCGGCACCCGCACCGCGACCCTCACCGCCGACGGCCGCCTGACGACAGACCCGCGACCCGGCGATCACGTTGCCCTCCACTGGGATCGACTGACGGCGCCGCTGGACAGCGCCCAAACCGCGAACCTGACCGACAGCACCCTCCGACAGCTGGCCGCCACCAACCACCGTCTCGACATCGACACCTAGCCGTGTCGGTGCCGCCGACCGCTATCGAAACATCCGGGAGCAACGAGACAATGGGAGCATCAGTGGTGTATTTCAAGCGATCCGCCACCGTGATCACCTGCGTGATGGCCGGGGCAGTGCTTTCCCATGCCACTGCCCTGTCGGACCCGCCCGGGTGGATCGGAATCGGCTCGTCCCAGGGACCGGACGTCGGTTCGGCGCAGCCGCCCGCTCCGTCCGATCCACAGACCGATGCGGCGCGAGCAGGTGTGCTCGAACTCGTGAACGGCGAACGCGCGCAGCACGGATGCCGCGCACTACGGCCCGACGCGCGCCTGCAGAACGCGGCACAGCGCCATTCCGACGATATGGCCGCTCGCGCCTACTTCGATCATCGCGACCCAGACGGGTGGATGCCGAACCAGCGAGTCGTGGCCGCCGGCTATCTGTGGCGCACCGTCGGCGAGAACATCGCCCACGGCCAGGCCGACGCCGCCGAGGTGATGGCCGAGTGGCTGTCGCGCCCCGGCCACCGCGGCAATATCCTCAACTGCGCGTACACCGATATCGGCATCGGAGTCCACTTCGGCACCGACGGACCCTTGTGGACACAAGATTTCGGCGCCCCGCTATGACCCGCCACTCCGATCACGGTGGGATCGTCACTGCGCGGTGAAGATCACGGCTCGTCCCGCCGCGGCCGCCCGGTGGTAGAAGGACCGGACGTCGACGAAATTGCTCCAGGTGTACTCGAAGTCCTCGTCATCGAGTGCCCCGGCGTATTCCTCGTCATCGATGGCGTCGAAGGCCGACCGCATACCGGCACGGATAACCTCGTGCAGCGCTTTCGCGACGTCCCGCACCTGCTCCGCGCCGACATACACCGCGTAGTAGTCGTCATGCAGATGCCGGCCGCCGAGAATGGCTGGCGCGAGCGGATACTGCCCGCTGCTGGGGTCGAGGGTGCCGTCGGTCAGGCTGCGATGAATGGCGTCCCAGGCCTTGTCGGTGTCGACTTTCAGGTCGGGCTCCGACCAGGATTCCTCGATGTCGCCGAGCAACTCGTCGATCGCGTCCACGTCATCCCGGTCGTCGGCGGCGAGTAGCGCCCGCTCCTGCTCGGCGGTAATGGCGAAGTGCACTCCCAACATGAACTCGACGGTATCCGAATGAACCGGCGCAAACTCGGTCACGCGCACAGCTGCTGTCGCGCGCTACGCTCCCGCCCGAATCAGCGCGCGGCAGGTGTCGCGGTCATACGGCAGCCCGGCGTCGCGGAAGACGAGGCCGGCGTTGCCGTGTCGGGGGTCCCACAGGTCGGGGTTGTCGACCAGCGCGGCGAGGTAGCCGGTTTGGATGTCGGTCGGGCTGCCGCCGGTGTAGTCGGCGAAGAAGGCACGCAGGAGCGGTCCCCAGTCGTGGTCGACGGTGTGGCGGTGGGCGATCGCGGCGATGGCCAGTGCGGCAGGGAGCAATCGGGCCGTGTCCTCGATGCGGTCGATCGCCGCCGCGACCAGGGCGAAGCGAATGCGCATACCCAGCTGCGGCGGATGTCGGGTGAACCAGTCGTCGGTGGCCGCCGGGTCCCGCAGCGCGGCGAGGATCTCGGCGGTCGCGACCTCGTCGCCGGCCAAGCCGGGCGCCAGCGCGGCGCACGCCCGCACGCCGGGGTGCGGATCATCCAGGTACGCACGGGGTTTCAGACCGAGCTCGCCCATGGCCAGCACCAGCGCGGCTCGCTCGTCGGAGCCGGCTCGGGCGGCCAATTCGTCGAGCCGATCACCCGTGTCCGGGTCGGTGAGCGAGGCGCGGCAGGCGGCGAGCGCGTGGGCTGCTGCCGCGCGGACCGGGGCCTCGGGGTCGGACAGTGCCGACATGATGGCCGGGAGGAGAGCGGGGACGGCGGCGCGGCAACCGCCCACAGCACGGCCGTAGAGCGCGTTCGCCATGATCTCGTCGCCGTACAGCTCCTCCTCGTCGCCGCTGTCGAGCGCCGCAGCGAGGACCGAGTCGAAATCGAAATCCGCTGGTGGGGCCAGTTCGTCGAGGTCCTCGTACACCCAACCGGCCTCGGCGACGGCCGCCAGGAAACCGAGCAGGTCGGCCCGCAACTCGGCGTCGGTCAGCAACGGGCCCGCCAGCAGCTCGGCGACCACGACGGCCGCGGGCGGTGTCGCCGTCCACGGCGTGCCTTGGTGAATGACGGCCGACCACAAGTGTTCCAGCGCGGCGCGGCGCGCGTCCGGGTCCGCACCGGCCAGCGCGGCCAGGTGCGCAGGTGTATCGGTGGACCGTCCGTACGCGTGCAGGAGGTTGCCGAACTGCGCGGCATCGATGTCGACGGTCACGACCGGAATCTACTCTCGTTCCCATGCTGCCCCTCGATGACCCGCGCTGGCTCGAACTCGACCACCGCCACTGGTCGAATGGTCGGCCTCTCGGCGGCGAGGTCGTGTTCGTGCCGCACGAGCTGCGGTGGATCGCCGAGGATCCGCAGGATGCGAAACGCTTCGACGACCTGTGGCCGTACCTGTGTTCCGAGGGCACCGCCTGGCCGGCCGCCTATGCCGCGGTGCCACACTTGGTCGCCTCGGCTCGCTCGATCCCGCCTGCGGCGCGCGGGGACCTTCTGTATGTCGTGGGCCTGATAGTCATCTGCTCAGGAGAATTCGGCGCGACCGGTGACGATGTCCCGGACGACATCGCCGAGGCATATCGTGCCGCGTTGCCCGAAGCGCTGACTCTGGCCACCGAGCAACTGGCTACCCCGCAGCCGGCCGCCACCACCCGCTATCTACTCGCCGCCACCGCGGCCCTGCAGGGTCAGGTCGAGCTGGGCGAATTCCTCAACGACCTGTATCCGGGCGTCGAATGCGAATCCTGCGGGGAGCCTTACTATCCCGCCGGGCGCCCATGATTCACCAACCGGGACGGACCAGACCGGTTTCGTAGGCGTAGACGATCATCTGGGCGCGGTCACGGAGACCGAGCTTGGTCAGGGTCCGGGCCACGTGCGTCTTGACCGTGTGCTCGGAAAGCACCAGGCGCGCGGCGACCTCCCGATTCGACAAGCCTTCGGCGACGAGGGTGAGCACCTCCGCTTCGCGGTTGGTGATATCGGCGGGGGCGGAATGTGAGCGGCGCGGGCCGAGGCGGGTGAATTCGGCGATCAGCCGCCGGGTCACCGACGGGGCGAGGAGCGCGTCGCCCGCAGCGATGACCCGAACCGCCTCGGCGAGCTGCTCGGCGGAAGCGTCTTTCAACAGGAAGCCGCTCGCACCGGCCCGCAACGCCGCGTAGACGTAGTCGTCGAGGTCGAAAGTGGTGAGGACGAGGACTTTCGGCGGGTCCGTGGACGCGGACACGATCGCGCGCGTCGCCTCGAGCCCGTCCATCACCGGCATTCGCACGTCCATCAGCACGACGTCGGGCACGAGTTCGGCGGCCCGCCGGACCGCCTGCCGGCCGTCGGCCGCCTCACCCACGACGTCGATATCGGGCTGGGAGCTCAAGAAGGTGTAGCGCAGCGACGCCTGATCCCGTCCCCGCGGCCGCAGGGTGAGCTGCCGCGATCCCTCGTCGGCGACGAAGGTGTCGGGCGTGCCCGGTTTCTGTCGGGCGGAGAGCACACCGGGTGAGCAGCTGATCGCCGTGGAGTCGAAGTACTGCAGGCGATCTCCCCGCACGCTGACGATCGTGCCGTATCCGTCGGTCTGCCAGACCCCCTCGGCCACGCCGTCGGCGGAACCGGTAGGTATCCCCGCCCCGGCCGATCCGGTCGCGACCAGCGCGACACTCGCCAGCGCTCCTACCGCGATGCGCATTCTGTTCTTCATGGCGACGACGCTACGAACGCGTCGTGGTCGTCGGCATCCCTCCACAGAGCTAATCGGCGACTACTCCGTCAGGATGACCCGCACCGGCGGCGCCGTCGCCGACACCCGAGGTCGGGGCGAACGGGCTGCCGGTGACGATACGGCGCGTGTGGGCGTAGACGACCGCCTCCACGCGGTCACGGACACCGAGCTTGGCGAGAACGTTGGACACATGGGTTTTGACGGTCTGCTCGCCGACGCCGAGGACCGCGGAGATCTCGGGGTTGGTGCGGGCCTCGGCCATCAACACCAGGACCTGATGCTCGCGCGGGGTGAGCGTGGCGATTTCCGGCGCGGCGGGGAACGGTTCGATGCCGTGGGTCAGGCGCGTGATCAGGCGGCTGGTCCGGCGGGGGTCGATCAGTGCGTCACGGTGCGCGGCGGCCCGGATGGCGGCCACCAGGTCCGCCGCCGGCACCGCTTTGGAGAAGAAGCCGCTGCTGCCCAGGCGTAGTGCGCGGTAGAGGTTCTCATCGGTGTCCTCGGTGGCGAGGGTGAGAATGCGGCTCGCGCTGCCGAGTTCGGCGACCGTCTCGATCGCGGCCGGGTCGTCGAGACCGGGCATGTCGAGATCGAGGATGGCGATATCGGGTCGCAGCCGCCGCATGTCGCGAATCGCGGCCGCACCGTCGCCGACCTCCGCGACGCATCGCAGATCCACCTCGGATTCGATCACCGACCGCAGGCCCGAACGGAAGATGATCTGATCGTTGGCGAGCAGCACCGAGATCGTCGAATCCTGCCGCGCGGCAACGATATCGCTGCCCGCGGCGAGCGGGTCCGAGCCCACCGCGGCACTGCGACCGGCGACGGGGGTGGCGGCCTGCGCGCTGGGCGCCGCCAGCACGGTGGCGCTGATCGCGAGCACGAGCGTGGACACCAGCCGCAGCAGCAGCGGGGACATCGGTGTTGTCGTGGGCATCTGCACAGTCTGCTTCAGCGGAGGAATCCCGCATAGTTCCTGTTCATCAGCTGGCTCTCGAGCTGCTTGACCGTATCGAGGGCGACACTCACCACGATCAGCACCGACGTGCCGCCGAACGCGAGGCTCTGGGCCGGG
The DNA here is from genome assembly GCF_040630785.1 of Nocardia sp. NPDC005746. Taxonomy (NCBI): domain Bacteria; kingdom Bacillati; phylum Actinomycetota; class Actinomycetes; order Mycobacteriales; family Nocardiaceae; genus Nocardia; species Nocardia sp. NPDC005746. The sequence goes on along the minus strand of NZ_JBEXYE010000002.1, from coordinate 277 downwards.
CTGCCGGAGCCGAAGCGCAGCAACACGTTCGGCAGGACCGCGACGGCGCCGATGTAGAGGGAGCCAGGGAGGGTGATCCGGCTCAGGACATAGTTCAGGTAATCGGCGGTCGGCTTGCCCGGCCGGTAGCCCGGGATGAAGCCGCCGAACTTCTTCATCTCGTCCGCGCGCTCCTCCGGGTCGAAGGTGATCGCGACGTAGAAGTAGGTGAAGAACACGATCAGGGCGAAGTAGATCGCCACGTAGACCGGGTTGCTCGGATTGACCAGATACTTCT